>NZ_JBITDP010000001.1:0-268765 GCF_044454405.1 Streptomyces sp. NPDC051555
CGGCCCCCCGGGCTGCGGGGGCCGGCCCGCCCGGCGGCCATTTTCACGGTGCCGCCGCCGCCCCCCCCGGCCCCCCCCCCCCCCCCCCGCGAGCGCCGGTGTCATCGGGATTTCATCGTGCCTCCTTAGCGTGGCCGCGTTCGGACGGGAGTGCGCAGCGCAGGGGAAGGACGGCTCGATGGCGCGGAGATTCGGGGCGAGGCTGCCGGTGGCGGCCGCGGTCGTGGTAGCGGTGATGAGCACCATGGCGGCCGCAGGCTCACCCGCGGCCGGCCATGCGCGGGCGGCGGGGCCGGACAAGCCGACGATCCGGTACACCGAGTACGGGATCCCGCACATCGTCGCCTCGAACTGGACGGGGCTGGGCACGGGGTACGGCTATGCGGCGGCCAAGGACAACATCTGCACGCTGGCCGGCACCTACCTGATGGTGGGCGCCCAGCGGTCCCGCTACCTGGGCCCCGACGGCCGGGCGAGTCCCGGCGAGAACCAGAACGTCACCACCAACCTCAACAGCGACCTGTACTTCCAGCGGATCAACGACGACCGCGTGGTGGAGCGGCAGATCGACCGGCCCGCCCCCGACGGGCCGGAGCCCGAGGTCAAGGAGGCCATCCGCGGCTACGTCCAGGGGTACAACAGGTACCTGGCCGAGACCGGGGTGGACAACATCTCCGACCCGGCCTGCCGCGGGGCGGCCTGGGTGCGACCGATCACGGAACTGGACGTCTACCGGCACGCGCACGCAGAGATCATCATGGGCAGCGCCGACCCCCTGCTGGACGGCGAGGTGAACGCGGCGCCGCCGGGAGCGGGGGCCGCCGCGCAGCCGGCCTCCTCGCCCGAGGAGACCGCGACGAAGATCCGCGACGCCCTGGCCGTCAGCCGGCAGCAGAGCATGGGGAGCAACGCCCTGGCGGTCGGTTCGCAGGGGGTGTCCGGGGGCACCGCCATGCTGCTGGCCAACCCGCACTTCCCCTGGCAGGGCAAGAACCGGATGTGGCAGAGCCAGCTGACGATCCCGGGGCGGCTGAACGTCTCCGGAGCCAGCCTGCTCGGCTTTCCCGCGGTGAACATCGGGCACAACGACGACGTCGCCTGGAGCCACACGGTCGCCACGGTGGCGCCCTTCGGGCTGTTCGACGTACAGGTCGACCCCTTCAACCCGACGAAGTACCTGGTCGACGGTGCCTGGCAGTCGATGACCTCGCAGCAGGTCGGCGTCGACGTGCTGAAGGCGGACGGCTCCCTCGGCAAGGTCACCAGGACCCTGTGGTCCACCCGGTACGGCCCGATCACCACCTCCATCCTGGGCAACCCGCTGCCCTGGGTGGTCAGCGCGCACGCGGTGCGCGACGCGAACATGGGCAACCTGCGGGCCCTGAACACCTGGTTCCGCCTCGACCAGGCCAAGGACGTGGGCGAGGTGGTGAACACGCTGGAGACCACCGAGGGCGTCCCCTTCTTCAACACCGTCGCCGCCGACCGCAAGGGCAAGGCGCTCTACGCGGACATCCAGGCCACCCCGAACATCACCGACGCGCACGCGCAGTCCTGCCTCACCGAGACCGGGAAGCTCCTGTTCAACCAGGTGTTACGGCTACCGAACGTACCGCCCGTCTCGATCTTCGACGGCAAGCGCAGCGCCTGCGCCTGGCCCGACGACCCGAACGCGGTGGCGCCGGGGCTGCTGGACCCGCACAAGCAGCCGCGCCTGATCCGGTCCGACTTCGTGGGCAACGCCAACGACAGCGCCTGGCTGGCCAATCCGGAGCAACCGCTGGCCTTCCCCCGGGTGATGGGCGACACGGCGGCGCCGCGTTCGCTGCGCACCCAGGAGCTGATCCTGACCGCGCAGAACCGGATCAACGGCACCGACGGCCTGCCCGGCAGGGGCTTCACGCCGGAGAACATGCGGCAGTTGCTCTTCGCCGACAACAGCAGGGCGGCCGACCTGGCCCTCGACGCCACGGTGCGGATGTGCCAGGGCCTCCCCTTCGGGCTCATCCTGGTGGACGGCAACCTCGTCAACGTCAGCGAGGCGTGTCCGATCCTGGCGGCGTGGAAGGACCACGACTTCACGGCGGGCAGCCGGGGTTCGTGGCTGTTCGAGAACTACTGGGCGTTCCTGCTGAACGGCCAGTCGATCGAGAAGCTGCCGTGGCGGGTCCCCTTCGACCCCAAGGACCCGGTGCACACGCCGAATTCGCTCGATTCCGGAAGCTCCGCCGTCCGTGACGCCTTCGGCCGTGCGGTCCTCGCGCTGCGCAATGCGGGAGTTCCGCTGAACGCGCCGCTGTCGGACGTACAGAAGATCACCCGCAACGGCGAGTCGATCCCGATCCACGGCTCGATATCGGAGTTGGGCGTGCTGAACGTGGTCACCCCCGGCCCGGTCGACGGAAAGCTCGACATCACCTTCGGGTCCAGCTTCATCCAGCAGGTGAGCTTCACCGCCGACGGGCCGCCGCGGACATCCTCGGTACTGGCGTACTCGCAGTCGGCCGACCCGAACTCACCGCACTACGCGGACCAGACCAAGCTCTTCTCGGCGGGCCGGTGGGTGACCGAGCGCTTCACCGAGGACGACATCGCGGCCTCGCCCGAGCTGGAGATCAAGGTCCTGAACTGAAGACGAACGATCTCACGAACGATCTCACGAAGGAGCGTGCTGTGACGAGGACATCGATCCGATGGCGCCTGTGGGTGGCCCTGATGGTCGCGGTGGTGGGATGGGCGGTGCCGGCGGGAGCGGCGCAGGCCGCCGACGGCACCGAGCCGCCGAGGATGACGGACGGCTTCGGCCTGACCCAGGTCGACACCACGGTCGGCGGCGCCACCAACTTCTACATCACGGTGACCACGCCCGAGGTCTCGGGCAAGCACCACATCAAGATCATCCTGCCGAGCGGCTACTACGACGCCCCGGCCAAGCGCTACCCGGTGCTGTACTTCCTGCACGGTTCGCCCGACGACCCGATCCAGCAGAACTATCCGGCGCTGACCACCTCGAACGAGATGATCACCGTCATCCCGGACGGCGGTGCCCGCGGTTGGTACGCCAACTGGCTCAACCAGCGCACCGCGGCCGGCGCCCAGAACTGGGAGAACTTCCACCTGAAGCAGGTGATCCCCTTCATCGACGCGAACCTGCGCACCATCGCCGCCAAGAAGTCGCGCGCCGTCGCGGGCGTCTCCATGGGCGGGTTCGGGGCCCTGCACTACGCCCAGGTCCGGCCCGACCTGTTCGGCCAGACCGCGTCCCTGTCGGGGGACATCGACCTGTCGGTGAAGTCCATGGACCTGCGGATGGCCGTCGTCGCCTCCCTCGTCGCCTACGAGCCCAGCGTCGACAGTGACGCCGCCTTCGGCTCGCCCTACCCCGTCTTCAACGCCGACTGGCGGTTCAACGAGGTCGATCCCGGCCAGCACATGGACAAGCTCGCCGGAGTCGGGGTCTCCATCTACGTCGGCAACGGCGGCGGTTCGCCCGGCGATCTGGAGTTCTGGGTCGAGGGCGCGGCCAAGCACGCCAAGGAGGCCCTGGACGCCCGGGGCATTCCCTACTACTACGTCGACTACGGCGACGGTTCCGCGTGGGGAACCCAGTGCAACGGCGGCCACAACGCGGGCTGTTGGGAGCAGGACCTGCGGGACCTGATCCCCCGGCTGGAACGGGCCTTCGCCGCCTGACCGTTCACCGAAGCGACCTGGTGGGGGCGAGGGCGACCTCGTCCCCACGCAGGATCGACTCGTAGGTCCGCCGCAGCATCCGGCTCGGCGGAACTCCGAGGTCCTCGGCCAGCCGGCGGCGGGTGCGGTCGAAGGCGGTCACCGCATCGGCCCGTCGGCCGGTGCGGTACAGCGCGCGCATCAGCATCGCGGCCACCGGTTCGTCGAGCGGATGCGCCGCGGACAGGGCGAACAGCTCGGCGATGGCCTCGGAGTGCCGGCCCAGCCGCTGCTGCCACTGCGACTTGCGCTGCGCGAGCGCGATCCGGCGCTCGGTGAGCCGCATTCGCTCCAGCTCGGCGAGCGGCCCGGGCAGGCCGGCCAGGGGCTCGCCGCGGAAGAGGTCCAGCGCCCGGGAACACAGGCGTACCACCTCGGCCGGTTCGCCCGCCCGGTCCGCCGCCTCGACCTCCGCGACCAGTTCCTCCATGCGGGCGACGTCCACATCGACCGCGCCGGGCACCAGCCGGTAGCCGCGCCGGTCGTGCGCGATGACCGGGTCCGGGCCGTCGGGGCCGTCGAGGCCCGCCCGGCGCAGGGGGTCGTCCCCGAGGCGCAGGGTCTTGCGCAGCCGGTAGACGTACACCGGCACCACATTCGTGACCGGCGGCTCCGTCCCCCAGACGCCGTCGCGCAGCTCCTGTTGGCTCAGGGTCCGCCCGGCGCACAGGGCCAGCGCCGCCAGCACGGCTTGTTGGCGCAGATGTCCCAGGTCCAGCGGCCGTCCGTCCTGCCAGGCCTGCAAGGGGCCCAGTACGCAGATCCGTACCCTCGGTCCGACCGCCCGGGAGCCGCCTGGCCGTGCCCCCTGTGCCGCCGCGCCGACCGTCCGCGTGCGGGGACCGAGGCCGGGAAGGACCAGGCCGCGGTCGAAGGCGTGGACGATGGCGGCGGCCCGGTCGCGCAGCCCGCACTTCACCAGGATCCGCGCCAGGTGCCCGGCCACGGCGTGCTCGGGGAGGGCGAGGGCGGCTGCGATCTCGTCGTCCCGCAGCCCGCAACCCACCCGCCGGAGCACCTCGCGCTCCAGGGCCACGAGCGCGGGGACGGGGGCGGGCGGCCGGCTTCCGGCGACAGCGGTGGCGACGGCGGTGACGGTGGCGGTGGCGGTGGCGTTCGGCTGCATCGCTGCTCCCCGGGCTCCGGGCTGGTCTCTCTGGCGGACGCCGTCGACAAGGTAGTGGCGGGAGCGCGTGACGAGCCTCCGGAACGATCCGGAGTGACACGCGCGAAGGCCCCCGACGGTTCGCCGGGGGCCTTCGCAGGAGAAGGGAGGAGGGGAAGGGGAGGAGAGGAGAGGAGAGGAGTGCGGAAGGGAGGGGAGTGAGGGGGAGGGTTACGGGACGGGCTGCTGCTGGGTGACGCAGTGGATCCCGCCGCCGCCCCCGCCGAGGCTGTCGATGTTCAGCTGCTCGACGACCCGGCCGGGGAAGGCCCGCTGGAGGGTGGCCTTGGCCGCGGCGTCCGCGCCGCTGTCGCCGAACTGGGGCGCTATGACGGCGCCGTTGCACACGTAGTAGTTGGCGTAGGCGCCCACGAAGTCGGGGTTGGTGGACCGGATCTTGTTGTAGTCGGGGCCCTGGAGCTTGGTGACGGCGACCGGGTGGCCCTGGGCGTTGGTGGTGGAGGAGAGGATCTGGTACTGCTGGCGCGCGTCGTTCGACCAGGCGTCGGTGTCGCTCGCCAACGGCATCTGGACCAGCCCGGCCCCCTCCGCGAGGAAGCGCGAGGTGGCGTCGACGTGGTCGTCGGTGATGTCCCGGCCGAGCACCCCCTTGAACCAGACGACCTTCGAGGCGCCGAAGGCGCTGCACATGGCCGCCTCGATCTGGGCCTGGGAGAGGTTCGGATTGCGGTCCGGGTTGATGATGCTGCTGCGCGTGGCCATGAGCGTGCCCGCGCCGTCGGTCTCGACCGCGCCGCCCTCGCCGATGAAGGCGGCCGTGCTGAAGGAGGCTCCGACGTAGGCCGCGATTCGCCCGGCGACCAGGGCGTCCTTGGCGTGGGTCTGCTGGTTGCCCCAGCCGTTGAAGTTCAGGCCCACCGCGTCGAGGCCGCCCGCGCCGTTGGTGCGGAACACCGGACCGCTGTCGCGCATCCAGCAGTCGTCGACGGGGATCGTGGTGATCACGGTGACGGCCGATCCGCAGGCGCTGCGGGCCTTCGCGGCGGAGGCGGAGTTGGCGCACATGATCACGGGCTCGTACTTCGCGACGGTCTTGGCGATCAGTGCGATGTTCGCCTGGACGCCGGAGAGCGAACGGCCCCAGATGGCCGAGCTGTCGGGCCAGGCCATCCAGGTCCGGGTGTGCCGGACGGTGTCGATCGGGACGGCGAAGCCCCCGGCGGCGGCGGCCCCGGCGACGGCGTTGCCCCGGAGTGCGGGACGGGCGGCCGCGAAGGCCTCCCCGCCGACCGCGGCCAGCGCGGCTCCGGCGGCCGTGAGTCCGGCCGCGGTCAGGAAGCCTCTGCGGTCCAGCGTCCGGCGGGAGGTTTCCCGGGTCGCCCCGGCCCCTTCCTGCGTTCCAGCGTGGTCGTTCATTTCTGACCTCCGGTCAGCCTGGGCGGATCGCGCTCCGCCGATGGGCGGGAACGTATTACTGACCGAGCGCTCGGTCAATAATTTTGGATACGTGCATGACGAACCATGATGAAGAGGAACATCCCGGCCGGAAACGGCGAGGGGTACGGCCCCAGTTGATCGCCGGGCCCGTGCCGCGCACCCGCAGTCGTTACAGTGACCGCGTGGCAGCAGCAGCTCAGGACGATCACCCCGGTACGCCCGAACCCCGCCCGGCCGACGCGAGGACCAGCAGGTCCCGCACCTCGGCGAAGGGCGCCCAGACCCGCGCGAAACTGATCGCCGCGGCCCGGACCCTCCTCGCGGGCGAGGGGTTCGCACGCTTCAGCACCCGCAATGTCGCCGCGCTCTGCGGGATCTCGCACGGGATGTGCCACTACCACTTCCACGACCGCACCGACCTGATCGTCGCGGTCGTCGAAGACATCCGGGGCGAGTGGATCACCCCGATGGAGCTCGCGGTCGACGCCCCCGGCTCCTTCGCCGAACGCGCCGAGCGGGTCGTCGTACGGTTGAACCGGCCGGAGGGCCCGGACCTCTCCCGCCTGCACTCCGCGCTCCACTGGTTCGCGCTGAACGACGAGCGGGTCCGGGTCGCCCTGGACGCCGAGTACCAGCGGTGGCGCGACTGCTTCGTCCGGCTGTTCCGGGTGCTCTCCGAGGAGCACGGCGGCGTCGTCGACCCGGTCCCGCTCGGCACGGCGCTCGCCGCCGCGGCCGACGGCCTGGCCGCGATCCAGTCACTGGACTCCCGGGTCGAGGCCGAGGCGGCCGTACGGGCGTTGGTCGACGGCCTGACCGCGGTGGCCCTGCGCCCCTGACCGGATCCGACGACCGAGCCCCCCGAACGCCGCCCCCCTTACCGCGCGCCCCTCACAAGGCGCGCCGGGCCGCCGCGATCCGTCGCGGATCCCAGCCGGGCCGGGGCACGGACTCCAACAGCAGCCGGGTGTAGGGGTGCTGGGGGTCGGCGAGCACCTGCGCCGTCGGACCCGCCTCGACGATCCGGCCGCGACGCATCACGATGACCTCGTCGGTCACGCAGCGCACCACGCCCAGATCGTGCGTGATGAACAGGTACCCGATCCCGGTCTCCGCGCGGATGTCGAAGAGCAGGTTGAGGATCTGCGCCTGCACCGACACGTCCAGCGCGGCCACCGCCTCGTCGAGGACGAGGACGGCCGGTTCGACGGCGAGCGCCCGGGCGATGGCCACCCGTTGGCGCTGTCCGCCGGACAGCTGCCGGGGCAACGCGTCCGCCTCCCGCGCGCCGAGGCCGACCTGCTCCAGCAGCTCGGCGATCCGCCGTGCGTGGTCTGTACCGGGGAAGTGCAACCGCAGGGTCTCGCGGAGCGCACCGCCCACGGTGGTGCGCGGATCGAGGGAGAGGAAGGGGTCCTGGAAGACCATCTGCACCTCGCGGGCCCGGGCCAGCCGGGCGGCCGCGCCGCGCCGGTGGCCGCCGCGGTCCCGGCCGTTGATCAGCACGCGCCCGCTGTCCGCCCGCTCCAGGCCCACGACGATGCGGGCGGTCGTCGTCTTGCCCGACCCCGATTCCCCGACGATGCCCAGTGATCGGCCCGCGTCCAGGGCGAACGACACGTCGTCCACGGCCTGCACGCCCCCGTAGGTCCGGCGCAGGTCCACGACCTCCAGGACGTGTCCGTCGGTGTTCCCGCTCATCGGCGGCTCTCCTTTCGGGTCGGGTGCCGCGGCGCCCCGCGCGGCCGTCACCACCTTCACCACCGTCTCAGCCATGACCGACCTTTCCCGCGAGCTGCTCGCTGTGATGGCAGGACGTGCCGCGGGCCGGTTCACCGGCGACCGGCAGCAGGGCCGGCGCCCGCTCGGTGCACACCTCGGTGGCGTACGCGCAGCGCGCGGCGAAGGGGCAACCGGTCAGCTCCTCGCGCAGGCCGGGCGGCCGGCCCTCGATGGCGGCGAGCCGCCCCTGCGGTGCGTCCAGGCGCGGGGTGGAGTCGAGCAGCGCCGCCGTGTACGGGTGGCGGGGCGAGGCGAACAGCGCCTCCGCGGGTCCGGTCTCGACGATCCGGCCCGCGTACATCACGTAGACCCGGTCGCTGATCGCGGCGGCGAGCCCGAGGTCGTGGGTGACGAAGAGCAGCCCCGTCCCGAAGCGTTCGCGCAGGTCGCCCAGGAGCGAGACGACTTCGGCCTGGGAGGTGACGTCGAGGGCGGTGGTCGGTTCGTCGGCGAGGATCAGGGCCGGGTCGCCCATCAGGGCGGCCGCGATCATGACCCGTTGCAGCATGCCGCCGGAGAGTTGGCCGGGGTACTTGCGCAGCAGGTCGGCCGTGAGGCCGACGGCGTCCAGCATCGTGACCGCCCGCTCCTCGGCGGCCCGCTTGGGCATCCTGGCGGTGAGCCGCAGGCTCTCGGTCAGGAAGTCGCCGACGCGGCGCATCGGGTTGATGGCGGCCCGCGGGTCCTGGAAGATCATCGCCACCGTGCTGGTGCGCAGGGCGCGCAGCCTGCCGGAGGACATCGTGAGGACGTCGTCGCCGACGACCCGTACGGACCCTTCCGTGCGGGCGCCCGGGGGCAGCAGCCGCAGCACGCTGCGCGAGGTGAGCGTCTTGCCGGAGCCGGACTCGCCGACCAGGGCCACGGTCTCGCGCACGCCCACGGTCAGGTCGACGCCGTCGAGCACCGGCCTCGCGGTGTTCGGCAGGTGCAGCCGCAGCCCCTGGATGTCGAGGGTGTTCATCGGTCCCTCCTGGCGACCTTGTCGGCCCAGCGCTCGCCGACGACGTTGAAGGCGACCACCGTCAGCACGATGGTCACGCAGGGGATGATCGCGGAGAGCGGGTAGCCGGATTGGATGGCCGGGTTGCCGTCGAAGACCATGCGGCCCCAGTCGGGGGTGAGGGCGGGCACGCCCAGCCCCAGGAAGGAGAGGCCGGCGAGGTCGATGAGGGCGTAGCCGAAGTTGACCGTCGACTGCGCGAGGACCACCGGCGCGACGGCGGGGACGACGTGGCGCAGACAGATCTGGAGCCCCGAGTGGCCCTGCACCTGGTAGGCCTCCACGTACGGCCGGGCGCGTTCCGCGAGCACGAGGGAACGGGTGAGCCGGCTGACGTAGGGGAGGTAGGCGATGGCCAGGGCGATGACGGGGGCGAGCAGCCCCTCGCCGTAGACCGAGACGATCAGGATGGCCAGCAGCATGCCGGGGAAGGCGAAGACCAGCTCGGTGCTGCGGGACAGGACGGAGTCCAGCCAGCCCCCGCGCCAGGCGGCGGCCGTACCGATGGCGACGCCCACGACGGTGGAGAAGAAGACCACCCCGAGCGGCCCGAGGAGCGAGGTACGGGCCCCCAGCACCAGCCGCGAGAAGGTGTCGCGACCGGACGCGTCCACCCCGAGGAGGTGGTCGGCGGAGGGGCCGGCGAGGGCGTTGCCCAGGTCGACGGCGTTGGGGTCGTACGGGGCGATCCAGGGGGCGAGCACCGCGAGGCAGACGACGACGGCGACGAAGCCCAGGCAGAGCAGCGAGAGCGGGGCCCGGCTGGTCCGGATCCGGGCCAGGCCCGGGCGGCGGATCAAGGTGGTGGTCATGCGGCGGACCTCCCGGGACCGAGGGAGACCCGGGGATCGACCAGCGGGTGGATCAGGTCGACGAGGAGGTTCACCGTCATGAACAGCCCGACCATGATGAGGGAGATGGCCTGCACGGTGGGGAAGTCCTTGGTGGTGGTGGAGAGTTCGAGGAGCTGGCCGATGCCGCCCACGCTGAACGCCGTCTCCACCAGGACGGTGCAGACGAGCAGGGTGGAGACGATGAGCCCGCCGGTGGTGAGCACGGTGCCCAGGGCGTTGCGGAACACGTGCCGCCGGATGACCTGCCCCTCGGACACGCCGCGGCTGCGGGCGACCGTGACGTGTTCCTGCCCGAGCACGTCGAGCATCGAGGCGCGGGTGACGCGGGCGAGCATGCCGATCAGGTAGAGGGCGAGCGCGATCGCGGGCAGCGCCAGGTGCCACATCATGTCGAGCGGGCCGTCGCCGCTGCCCCCGGTGGGGAACCAGTGCAGCTTCACCGCGAACAGGCCCTGGAGCAGGACCGCCGCGACGAACGACGGGGTGCCGATGGCGAAGGTGGTCGTGACCAGGATCGTCGCGTCGGCGCCGCCGCCGCGCACCGCGCCGATCCAGCCGAGCAGCAGCCCGAGGACCACGACGAGCACCAGCGCCATGGAGATCAGCATCAGGGTGTTGGGCAGCCGGTCGGCCAGCAGTCGGGACACGTCGGTGCGGTAGGTGATCGAGCGGCCGAAGTCGCCGTGCAGCACCTGGCCGAGCCAGCGGACGTACTGCTCGGCGAAGGGGTCGTCCAGGTGGTACTGCGCGTTGATCGCCTTCAGCGTCTCCGGGGAGGCGGAGCGGCCGCCCAGCAGGAAGCTCGCCGGATTGCCCGGCGCCAGGTACATGGCACCGAAGATCACGAAGGAGGCGCAGAGCAGGGTGGCCGCCATCTCGGCCAGCCGTCGTACGGCGAATCTGAGGAAGCTCATCGCGCGGCCGCCCCGACGTCGGCCGCCCACGGGTAGTAGAGGTAGGAGATGGTGGTCGGCGCCCCGGTGATCCGCTTGTTGAGGAAGACCGCGGTGGGCCACTCGGCGACGGGGATCCACAGCAGCTGGTCGGCCGCCTTCTTCTGCAGCTCGGCGGCGGTCGTCATGCGCTCGGCCGTGTCGTAGGTGGACTTCGCCTTGTCGACGAGCGCGTCGTAGGCCGGGTCGCTGTAGCCCGCGTAGTTCTGGTAGGCCCCGGTCTGGAAGTTGCTCAGCAGGTCCATCGGGTCGGTGACGGAGTCGTAGTACGTCTCGGGGAACATGTCGATGCCCTCGCGCGCCGCGGGGTCGGTGAACAGCGAGGTGAAGGCGTTCGGGGCGATCGTCTTGAGCTGGACCTTCAGCCCGATCCGGGTGCCCGCGTCCTGGACCGCGGTCGCCAGCAGCGAGACGTCCTGCCCGATCGAGCTCGTGGCCATGACCACCGTCTTGCCGGTGGCGCCCGCCTCCTCGATCAGCCGCTTCGCGGCCTCGACGTTCTGGTCGGGGGAGGGGAGGCCGGCGAAGGCGGAGTCGCGGACCTTCTCGGGGGCCGCGGCCCAGACGGCCTTGGTGGTGAGCGAGGAGGTGGCGGTGCCCGCGCCGCCGAGGCCCGCCTTGACGAAGCCGCGGCGGTCCAGGGCCAGGGAGAGCGCACGCCGGACGCGGACGTCGCCGAGCGCTCCCTTCATGTTGGTCATGTTGACGTTGACCGTGCTGAGGCCCTCGCCGAAGTAGAGCGTCCCGACCCCGCTCCTGCCCAGTCGGTCGTAGCTCTCGGTGGGGATCAGGTAGCCGCCGTCCGCCTCGCCGTTCAGCAGCGCGTTCGTCCGGGCGGACGGGTCGGTGAGGAAGGTGAAGACGGCCTTGGCCGACTTGGCCTTGGTGCCCCAGTAGCCGTCGAAGCGCTGGAGCTCGATCGACTGGCCCTTGTTCCAGGTGCCCAGCTTGAAGGGGCCGGTGCAGTCCAGGCTGCCGGAGGTGCCGTAGTCCTTGCCCGCCTTCTCCACCCCGGCGCGGGAGGCCACGACGCCGGCGGCGGTGGCCATGTACTGCGGGAACATGGCGTCGGGCTGCTTGAGCTTGACCGTCACCTGGAGCGGACCGGTCTTGGTCACGCTCTCGACGTTGACGAACTCGCTGTTCCAGGCCGCGCCGTTGTCCGGGTTCATCTGACGGCCGAGGCTGAACACGACGTCGTCGGCGCTCATCACCCCGCCGTCGTGGAAGTGCACCCCGGCGCGCAGGTCGTACACCCAGGTCTTCGGATCGGGGTTGGTGGCCTTCTCGGCCAGCCCCGGGGCCGTGGTGAGCTGCGGGGTCCACCGCGTCAGGCTCTCGCAGACGTTCGACAGGATCGTGTTCTGCGGGTAGTCGAAGGCCGAGATGTAGTCCAGCGTGGGCGGCTCGGCGTACACGGCCCAGGTGAAGGAGTCCAGCGGCCCGGCGGCGGCCGGCGTGCCGGCGGAGAGCTTGTACGGGGCGGCCGCCGCGGCGCCGTCGTTCTTGGGCGGACCCGAACAGGCGGTGATGAGGGCGAGCGCGGCGAGCGCCGCGACGGGGAGCGCGGAGCGGCTGCGCGGGGACCTGCGGGCGCTGGACCGGGGCAGGGGTCGGGACCGGGACATCGGTGCTCTCTCTTCCATGCTCAACGGGGGAGGTGGCGGCTGAGCCGACGGTTGGGCGCGCTGCGGGCCGCAGGCGTGCGGGCCCGGACGCGGGGGAGGGAGGAGCAGGTCAGGCGGGGAGGGGGACCGCCGACGGTACCTGCTGGGTGATGCAGTGGACGCCACCGCCGCCGTAGGCGATCACCCGGGTGCGGACGCCGACCACCTTGCGGCCGGGCAGGGCGGCGGCGATGACGGCGAGCGCGTCCTCGTCCCCGGGCAGGCCGGCGACCGGGACCACCACGCCGCCGTTGGCGATGTAGAAGTTCAGGTAGCCGACCTCGGTCTCCTTGCCGTCGACCTGGACGAAGGCGCTCTGCGGCAGGTCCAGGATCTCCAGCCCGCGGCCCGCGGCATCGGTGGCGGCCTCCAGCACGGCGCGGTTCGCGCGCATCCGCTCGTAGTCGGGGTGGGTGGGGTCGTCCGGGAGCTGGACCAGCACCTTGCCGGGGGCGACGAAGGCGCAGACGCCGTCCACGTGGCCGTCGGTCTCGGTGTCCAGCAGCCCGCCGTACGGCAGCCAGATGACCTTGGTGACGCCGAGGCGGGCGATCAGCTCCGCTTCGATCTCCTGCTTGCTCATCCCCGGATTGCGGTTCGGGTGGAGCAGGCACTGTTCGGTGGTGATCAGCGTTCCTTCGCCGTCGACGGTGATGGAGCCGCCTTCGAGGATCATCCGCGAGTCGACGCGCTCCACGTCGAGGTGGTCCAGCAGGGCCGAGGAGATCTTGTCATCGGTGTCGTACGGGTGGTGCTTGCCGCCCCAGGCGTTGAAGCGGAAGTCGACGCCCGCCCGCTCCCCGTCGGGCCCGAGCACGAAGACCGGTCCGGAATCGCGGAACCAGGAGTCGTCCAGGGGGAGCTCGATCACTTCCACTCCTGCGCCGCAGAGCTCCCGGGCCTCGGCCCCGCTGCCGGGCAGGGCCACCATGGTGACCGGCTCGAAGGCGGCGATGGCAGTCGCGACCTGCGCGTATTCGTACTTGACGGTGTCGAAGACCGCACCCCACAGATCCTGCCGGGTGGGCCAAGCCATCAGGCAGCGCTCGTGCGGGGTCCACTCGGCAGGCATCCGGAAACGCGTCATGATCTCTCCTGTTTGAATATTCAGTCAGCAGGAAGCGGAAGGGAGGGTGGGGAAGGATGTAACGGTGATGTGTCCCGCATCCTCCTCCGAACTGAAAATTCAGTCAATGCTTCTGGCCAAGGAGTTATGGATCCGGCCACGGGTAGAGTGATCCCTCGTGTCAGACCGTCGAACAGAGATACTCAGGGCCGCCACGCGAGTGATCGCGCGACGCGGCGTGCGCGGGCTGCGCGTGGGCGAGTTGGCCGCCGAAGCCGGCGTGTCCACCTCGCTGATCTACTACCACTTCACCGATCGCGCGGGGATCCTCCGCCGGACCCTGGAGTTCATCAGCGACCGCGCCGACCGCTACACCGCCGAGCGCGATCCCGGGCAGGACCCGGAGGATCCCCGTACGGAGCTGACGCAGGTCCTGCTCCTGGAGCTCCAGGACACCCCCGAGGTGCGCGAGAACAGCACGGCCTGGGGGGAGCTGCGGGCCAGCGCCGTCTTCGACCCCGAGCTGCGCGAGGACGTCGCCAAGGCCACGCACACCTGGGTCCACGAGATCGCGGACCTACTGGCCCACGCCCGCCCGCTGGGCACGGCGCCCGCGCACGCGGCCGCGGCGGAGCGGCTCACCGCGCTCCTGGAGGGCCTCAGCGTCCGCTGGCTCAGCGGTTCGCTGCCGCTGGACCACGCCCGGCAGCTCCTGACGGACGCGATCGAACACGAACTGTCCGCCTAGGCGCATCGACCCGGGACGAGGCCGGTCGACCCGGGACGGGGCCGGTCGACCGGCGGACCGTCGCGTCAGTACGCGTCGCCGCGGACGAACAGGCGCGCCACCACCGCACGCGCCGGAGCGAGCTCCGCGGCCACCGCCGTGGCCCGCGCGTCGTCGTAGTCCACCCGCGCCGGGAGCGGATCGCCGAGCGCCAGGCAGTGGCGCCGCAGGTGCGTCGGCGGATGCGTGTCGTCGACGCCGTGCCCGCGTCGTGCGGCGACCCGGAGCAGCCGCTCGTACTCACGGGCCGGTACGGAGGACGCGTGGACGGCGATCCGCTCCCAGAGTTCCCGCTCGGTGGCCTCCCGGACCTCCCGCCCGGCGGCGCCCCCCCTCATCTGGGCGTTCACCCGCTCCCGGCGCAGCGCGTCCTCGACCGACCCCGCGACGAGCAGCCGTTCCATCAGCCCCACCGCGCCCGCCGTCGAACCGGCCCGCGCCGCACTCAGGTCCGCCCGGTACTCGGCGCGCTGCGTGGCGCGCAGCGTCAACCGGTCCAGCAGGAGGAGCAGGCCGTACGCCGCGCACCGCGGGAGGTACGTCACGACGTTGAACAGGGTGTCCCAGACCGAGTGCGCGCGGCTGGGGGCCAGCGTGTCCAGCCAGAGGACCAGGGTGCGCAGCGCCTGTCCGATGGCCAGGCCGTGCCGGACGTCGCCGCCCGCGAAGTGCCCCAGTTCGTGGCCGAGCAGGGCGACGCGCTCCTGCGGTGCGAGCACTTCCCACAGCCCGAGTCCCAGGATCAGCACGCGGCGCTGCCGCGGGCCGTACGAGGTCACCGCGGCGTTGAAGGCGCCGTCGATCACCACGGCGTGCACCCCGGTCGTGCCCGTGACCCCGGCCACCTCGTCGATCAGCTCGAACAGCCGGGGCGCGTCGGCCCGGTGGAGCGCCGGCCCGTGCCGGGGCAGTCGGCCGAACCGCGGCCGCAGCACGAAGGCCACCACCAGCAGGACCACGCCCGCGACCGGCTGGACCCCGGTGTCCCACCCCAGGGCGATCAGCAGCGCCCCCGCGACCGCCAGCACCAGCGTCAGGCCGTGCACCAGCAGCGCGATCCCCAGGGCGAGCAGCGACGCCGCGTCGCCGCGCGCCGGACCGGGGTCCCCGCCGGACATGGTGGCGGCGAGTTCCTCGCCGTGCCGGCGCGCCAGCCGCCGGCGCACCGCGGCGATCCGGCCGGGCTCGGGGTCCGGGACGGCCGGGTCCACATTCCAGTCGCAGGCGGCGCACCACACGGTGAACCGCTCGTCGGTGGCGTCGAGCGGCTGCCCGCACTCGGGGCACGCTCGCCCCGTGGATGTCCTGACCGCGCTGTCGTGCTCCATGATCGCCTCTCCCCGGCGGCCCCCCCCGGGCGCGCGGCTACGGCAGAGTAGCCGAGTGCGGAAGCCCGGCAGCCACCAGCCCCGCCGGCGGTCGAGCCGAGCCCTGGAGGCGCCGTCCGACACGGCCCCAGCTGGGGAAACCATTTGGCGCGCAGCGGCGGATCGCGTTGGCTGGGCGGCATGGACACATCGCACGCACTGCACACCGACCGCCTCACCCTGCGCCGCTGGCGCGACACCGACCTGGAACCGTGGGCGGCGATGAACGCCGATCCCGCGGTCCGCGAGCACCTGGGCGAGGTGCTCACCCGGGAGGGGAGCGACGCCTCCGTGGCGCGTTTCGAGTCCGGCTTCGAGCGGCGCGGCTACGGCTGGTGGGCCGTCGAGGTCCGGGCCACGGGCGAGTTCATCGGCTTCGCCGGCCTGGACGAGGTGGACGCGGGGTTGCCGTTCGCCGGAGTGGAGATCGGCTGGCGCCTCGCCCGGTCGGCCTGGGGTCACGGCTACGCCACCGAGGCCGCGCTGACCGTACTGGCCCACGCCTTCGACGCGCTGGAACTTCCCGAGGTGCTCGCCGTGACGACGGCCACCAACCTCCGCTCCCAGGCGGTGATGCGCAGGATCGGCATGACCCGAGACCCGGCCGACGACTTCGACGACCCCGACGCACCCGAAGGCCCGCTCCGCCCGAACGTGCTCTACCGCCTCCCCCGCCCGGCGGCGGCCTGAGGTTCCCGGCGCCGGGCGGGCCCCGTGGGACGGTCCCCGGCGTCGCGTTCCGCGGGGAGGGCCCGCCGAGCGGCTGCGCGGGGATCAGGCGAGGCAGAACTCGTTGCCCTCGATGTCCTGCATCGTGATGCACGACTCGTCGACGCCATCGGCGCGCTGCGTCAGCACGTGGTGCCCGCCGAGCGCCATCAGCCTCGCGCATTCGGCCTCGAGCGTGGCCAGGCGCTCGTCACCCACGAGCCCCGTACCGACCCGCACGTCGAGATGCAGCCGGTTCTTGACGACCTTGCCTTCGGGGACCCGCTGGAAGAGCACGCGCGGGCCCACACCCGAGGGATCGGTGCACGCGAAGTAGGCCTCGTCCTCGGGCGGCAACGAGTTCTGGTACTCCGCCCACGTGGTGAAACCCTCCGGGACCGGCGGCACGACGTACCCCAGCACCTCGCACCAGAAGTCGGCGAGGCGCACGGGGTCCGCGCAGTCGAAGGTCACTTGGAACTGCTTGATCATGGACATCGGCGCACGATAACAAGATCCGAAAGAGACGGCCTACACCAGGCGGTCCAACTCGGCGGTGATGGCCGAGGACATCAGGTCGCGGGCGTGCGGCAGCGGGAGGCTTCCGCTGAGCCAGCGCGAACTGAGCCCCTCCACCAGAGCCGTCAGCCGCTCGGCGGCACCGGACAGGGCCGCCTCGGAGGCCATCGGCTGGACCTGGCCGACCAGTTCGGCGACCTCCCGCACCCACACCCGGGTCGCCCGGGCGAGATCGTCCCGCAGGTCGGGGTCGAAGACGGCGCACGCCCGCAGTTCGCCCCAGGCCGTGCTGTTCTCCCGGACGTCGGGCGCGTCCTGGAGTTCGAGCAGGAGCGTCTGCTCCAGCTCGCCGCGGGCGTCGAGCGGGGGGAGGTCGGGCGAGCGCTCCGTCGTGTAGCGGCCCGCGCGGTCGTTGATGAACTCCAGCGTCGCGCGCAGGATTCCGGCGCGGTCCTTGAAGTGGTAGTAGATCAACGCGGTGGACACGCCCGCCTCGGCGGCGAGTTCCTCCACGCGCAGCCCGCGCACACCGCGTCGGGCGATCACCCGCGCGGCACCCTCCATGATCGATGTTCGACGGTCAGCCACAATCCGACACCCTACCCGGGGTGACCGGCGGACCCGGTCAGGTGTGCAGGACGACGAGGTCGCCGCCCGGCCCCAGCGGCGGCAGGGGCGCGAAGGTGCGGGGGAGGGCGAGGGCAGGGCCGCCGCAGCCCGTCGGACGGGGGCTCGCGTCGAAGAGGTAGGCCGCCTCGGTGGCCGGATCGCTGACCAGGTGGGGCCCCGGCGAGACGGTGGCGCGCGTGTGCGGGGTGCGGAAGACGCTGCGCAGGTGGCGCAGGGTCCGTGCGGGCGAATCCGGGTCGATCGCCGCGGCCGCCCCGTCCGGGGGGATCGCGCCGGACAGGAGCAGCGCGAGCAACACCGGTACCGCCTTGCGGCGCAGGGTGGCGGTGGCGGCGCCCAGCCGGTGGGCGTGCCCCGCGGGCAGGGACAGGGCCAGACTGCTCGCCGCGCCGCCGGTCGCGAGCGCGACCGCCGAACAGACCACGCCGGGGGCGTACTCGTTGAGGTCGAAGACCGGCTCTCCCGGGCCCAGCGCGTCCAGGGCGTGGAAGAGCACCCGGCTGTCCGTGATGGTCCGCGCGGTGAGCCGGGTGGGACGGTGGCGCGCCACGTGGTCGGCCCGACCGTCCCGGTCGAGTTGGGTGAGCAGGCACTTGCCGACCGCGCTGGCGTGGGCCGCCGCGCGGAAGTCGACCCATTCGTCGACGGGCGGGGTGCCGGGCCCCTCGGCCACCTGCGTGATGCGGACCTCGCCCTCGGCGTAGCGGCTCAAGTAGAAGGCGGCGCCCGCGCTGTCCCGGGCCAGCGCCAGGGTGTGCTGGAGCTGGGCGGCGAGTCCGTGCCCGCCGGGGGCGCCGAGCCGGTCGAGTGCGGGGCCCCGCCCGTAGACGCCCGCCGCGGGGCGGCAGGCGTACCCCTCCTCGCACAGCATGGCCAGCACCGGGCCGAGTTCCGCGGCGACCAGAGCCGCCTCCCGCCCGATCCGGGCGGCGTCGACACCGAGCGGGTGCCGTTCGAGGACGCCCACGACGGCCAGCGCGCGCCGCGCCTGCGCCAGCGCGCCGGTGGCGTCCGGGTCCGCGGGGTCCGACCCGCGGCGCCGCGCGGCCGGTGGTGGCGGCGGGGGGCGGCGTACCGGAAGGGGCAGGGGAGCGGGATCGCCGTCCGCCCGGGCCCGGGGGGACGGCTGCGGTTCGGACCCGCTCGCCGGGTCCGGCTCCCGGGCCGGGGCCGTGGGCAGGAAGGCGGGCAGCACCTCGGGCAGGCCGGGGCGGGGCAGCGGCACCGGGCCCAGGTCGACGTCCTCGAACTGGTCGACGTGGCGCAGCACCCGGGCCTGCGCGCAGAGTCGGATCTCCCGCAGGTCGCGCGGCCCCCCGGGCAGGTAGCCGGAGCGGGCGAGCTCGGCCGCCCAGACCCGGGCGTCCTGGTGTTCGCCGCGCCGGGAGTGGTCGAGGAAGAGGCAGTAGGCGGCGGATCCGGTGTGCGCGGCGCCGGAACCGGCCGCGAACTGCCACCAGAAGCGGGCGCCGTCCCGGAGTCCGGCGAGGTGCAGCAGGCAGCCGAAGACCAGGGCGCCGGGCGGGTCGCCGTGCCGGGTCGCGATGAACTCGCCCAGCCGGGCGGCGGCTCCGGGCCCGCAGACCACGGCCAGGCTGACCGCCTTGAGGTCGCGCCGGGCCTGTTCGGCCTCCACGGGCCGGTCCCGCGCGGGATCGCTCCAGCCGGGCGGCCCCGGGCGGGCGCGGGCGTCGGCGGCCCGGGCCGCGGCCCGGGTCCGCAGCAGCAGCCGGGTCTCGGCGGCGCCGAGGTCGTAGTGCGGATAGCGGTCCGGGACCCGGGCCCGGGCCAGGAAGTGCTCCAGGGGGCGGGCGGGGTCGCCGCGGTCGCCGGCCCCGCGGTCCGCCCGGTCCGGGAGTTCGGCGGGACCCGGGAGTTCGGCGGGGTCCGCGTGCTCGCCGTGGTGGCTCATGGCGCGCCGCCCTCTCCGGCGAGGAGCCGGGTGAGCCTGCGGCGCGCCTGGGTGAGGTGGGAGCGGACGGTGGCTTCCTCGACGCCCATCACGTGGGCGGCCTCGCCGGTGGTGCAGTGCAGTCCGTAGCGCAGCAGCACGGCGTCGCGCTGCCGCTCGGCCAGCCGGGAGACCGCCGAGTAGAACTGGATGCTGTCGGTCAGCACGTCGTACGGATCGACGGCGGTGTCCTTGAGCGCGGCCTCGAAGGCGCTGATGTCCATGGGTCGCGGCCGCTGGTCGCGCTTGCCCTGTTGGTCGACGATGCGGTGTTTGAGGACGGTCCAGGCGTACGCCTCCAGCCGGTCCATGTGGAGCATCCGGAGCCACTCGTTCATGATCGCGTCGAAGGTGGCGTCGACGGCGTTCTCCGCGTCCGCGTCGGAGCCCAGCTGGAGGTACGCGAATCTCATGTAGGAGGGCCGCCGATCGGTGTGGAAGGCCCAGTACGACAGGCGCGCCCGCGTGTCCCACTGGCTCATCGGCGTCGCCGGCCGCTGCCGTCGGCTGGGCAGACCCACCGCCCCACCGGATTCCTCCGGTCCGCCATCGCTCACCGCTCCACCTCTCCCCCTCATGGCACTGGAGGTGCTCGCCCCCACCCTGCCAGCGTTCGCGCGGCCGCGAGAAGGCCGCCGGCAAAGCGGGGGAAAGCTGTTGACGGCCCGTCCGATGCGGAGCGATTCGTGATCGACTTCGATCGGCACGGCGACGAACTGTCGGTTCCGCATATGCCGACGAACGTTTCCCGTGGTCGGGGCCGGTCGGCGCCGGACCGGCGGCTCCGGGGCGCCTTCCGGGGCGCTCTCCCGCAGGGCGCCGGCAACCGGCCCGTAGGGCTGTGGGCGCGGCGTGTGACCATCCCAAGATTCACTCGTTTGTCTGACCGTGGGCACATCACAGCGATTCGGCTCCACCGCCGTCGAAGCAGCCGAGGCGGTCCTCGTCGAGCAGTACCCCCACCTGGTACGGCTCGCCTACCTGACGCTCCCCGACGGCCTCGGGCGGCACGCCCGGGTGCTGCGCGCGCACCGGGCGGTGCAGCGGGGGTTGCCCCGGGCACGCGCCGGTGACGAGCTGGAGCGTCCGGGGGGCGCACCCGACGGCCCGGGGGCGCCGCCCGACCCCGGCGACCCCGGCGGCCCGGGCGCACCCCCCGGCTCCGGCGGGCCGCTCGGTGAGGTGCGGGCCCGCGTGCTGCGGGCCGCGCTGGCCCCCGGCGGCCGGCCCGGGACGGCCCTGGCCCGGTGGGGGTGGCCACCCGCGCCCCCCTTCGTGTGGGGGCTCAGGCTCTGGCCCCCGGCGGGCGGGATCGACGAGACGGCCCGGCTGCTCGGCGGGGTGCCCGCGGCGGTCCGCGCGGCCTTCGTGCTGCACCGGCTGGACGGGCTCGCCGAGGCGGGGACGGTCCGGGTGCTGGCCGCCGCGGGAGTGGCGGATCCGGCGGAGAGCGTGCGCCTGGCCCTGGCCCTGCCCGTCGGCGAAACGCTTTTGCGGTCCACGGAGTTCGACGCCTGCGTGGTCAACACCCGGCCCACCGACCTGCTGCGCCGACGCCGCCGGGTGCGGGTCGGATGGGCGGCCGCGGCCGTACTGGCCCTGGTCGCCGGGGTCGCGGTGGCCGACGGGGCGCCGCCCGGGCCGGACGTGCGGCCCGCCGCCGGAGCCGTGGCCGCCGGGGCGCTCGACCCGGACCGGCTGGTGCGGATCCCGGCCGCCGCCTGGTCCGACACCGCCCGGGTCGACTTCACCGCCTGGCCCGCCCGCGGCGCGCGGGCCGGGGACCGGGGCCTGCTCGCGCGGGCGCTGGGGGCCTGGGCGAGCAGGTCCGCGCAGGTGCCGGTGAGCGCCGCGCCCGGGACCCCGACGGACCCGCCGGGGCGGCCGCCGCAACTGCTGTACGCCGGGGACGTCGAGGGCAGGGCGGTGGTGCTGCTGCTCGACGCCGACCGGGTGGTGCGCTACGGCGAAGCCGCCGGCGGGCCGCGGGAGCGGGCGCTCGACTTCGCCCGTACCGACGAGGCCGGGGTGACCACCGCGGGCGCCCTCGCGGTGAGCCGGGCGGGCGGCCGGGTCCGCTACCTGCTGGCCCCCTGGATCGCCACGGCCGCCACCTCGGACCTGCTGCGGCCGGCGGACGCCGGGCAGCCGCTGGCCGTGGCCGCCGACGGGGTCACCGCCGCCGCGGCGGTGCCCGCGGTCGCCGGGGCCGCCGCGGATTGCGCGAGCTGGCCCGTCCTCGTACTGACCTCGTCCACCCGCATCGTCGAGAAGCACTCCTTCGTGCTCGCCGACCTCGGCGCGCTGGCGCCCGTACACCTGACCTACACGCCCCTGCCGGACGGGCCGAACGCCGTGCCCGCCCGCCAGCCCAGGGAGGCGACCGGTCCCGCGGCCCGCGCCGCGTGGGCGCCGCTCGCCTGCGGGCTGCGGGAGCTCCGCGGGGGCGCGGTGCGGGCCGTCAACGTCTGGGACTTCGCCGCGTCCGAGCTGCCCGAAGGCGGCGGCCGGGCCGTCTGGTCCTGCACCCGCGCCTCCGGCTGGGCCGGGCCCGGCGACGTGCTCGTCCGGCTGCGGCCGCCCGCGGGCCCGGCGCAGGACGTGGCCCGGGCCCGCTCCACCGCCGCCTGCGGCCGCTTCGGCCAGCACCTTCTGGTCGGCACCCGGTGGCAGACGGCCGCCGGACACTGGTACGAACTGGCCGCCGGCAGTCGGGAGGTGGCGGCCATCACGGCCACCGGCGCGGTCCGCGCGGAGGCGGCCGGCCGCAGCCTCACCGCCCCGGCCGGCCCCGAGGGAGCGCCGGTGACCCTGACCGCCCGCCTCGCGAGCGGCGCCCGCATCACGGCCCTCGACGGCGCCGGCGGCGGCCGCGACTGACCGGGATTCCGCTGCCGCGCGGCTCCGGTCGCGCGGCCCGACCCCCTCCCCGGCCGGTCCCTGGCCGGCCGGGGCGTGATCAGCGCTCCTGTAGCATGACCGCGAGCGCGAGGGCGGTGACGCAGAGGTCACAGCCCTCGCTTTCGTGTAAGGCCCACCCCTTGAAAATGCGGCACGTGGCGTTTCGTCGGTTCGATACGATGAGCCCCTTCACGATCCTTCACACGCCGCACGTATGAAATGGAGCATCCGAGGATGTCTCGACACCTGATCACCAGCGCGCTTCCCTACATCAACGGGATCAAGCACCTGGGCAACATGGTCGGGTCGATGCTTCCGGCGGACGTGTACTCCCGGTACCTCCGCCAGCGCGGCCACGAGGTCCTCTACATCTGCGCCACGGACGAACACGGCACCCCCGCCGAGCTGGCCGCCAAGGCCGCCGGACTCTCGGTCGCCGAGTTCTGCGCGCAGGCGCACGATGCGCAGAAGGCGATCTACGACGGCTTCGAGCTGTCCTTCGACTACTTCGGCCGCAGCTCCTCGGAGCAGAACCGCGAGATCACCCAGCACTTCGCGCGCCGGCTCCAGGAGAACGGCCTTCTCGAGGAGCGCGCGATCCGGCAGATCTTCTCGCCGGCCGACGACCGCTTCCTGCCGGACCGCTACGTCGAGGGCACCTGCCCGCACTGCGGCTACGACAAGGCCCGCGGCGACCAGTGCGAGAACTGCACCCGCGTCCTGGACCCCACGGACCTGATCGAGCCGCGCTCGGCCATCTCCGGCTCCACCGAGCTGGAGGTCCGCGAGACCAAGCACCTCTTCCTGCTCCAGTCCAAGCTCCAGGGCGAGGTCGAGGCGTGGGTCGCCGAGCACGAGGAGGAGTGGCCGCAGCTGGCCTCCTCCATCGCCCGCAAGTGGCTGACCGAGGGCCTGCACGACCGCGCGATCACCCGTGACCTCGACTGGGGCGTGCCGGTCCCGGCCGACACCTGGCCGGAGCTGGCCGCCGACGGCAAGGTCTTCTACGTCTGGTTCGACGCCCCCATCGAGTACATCGCCGCGACCAAGGAGTGGGCGGACGCCGACCCGGCGAACCGCGACTACAAGTCCTGGTGGTACCAGGCCGAGGACGTGCGCTACACGCAGTTCATGGCCAAGGACAACGTCCCCTTCCACACCGTGATGTTCCCCGCCACCGAGCTGGGCGTCCGCGAGCCGTGGAAGATGGTCGACTACGTCAAGGCCTTCAACTGGCTGACCTACTACGGCGGCAAGTTCTCCACCTCGCAGAAGCGCGGCGTCTTCACCGACCAGGCGCTGGAGATCCTGCCCGCCGACTACTGGCGCTACTTCCTCATCGCCAACGCCCCCGAGTCCGACGACTCGTCCTTCACGTGGGAGCACTTCGCCTCCACCGTCAACAAGGACCTCGGCGGCACCCTCGGCAACTTCGTCAACCGCGTGCTGACCTTCTCGCGCAAGAAGTTCGGCGACGAGGTCCCCGCGGGCAGCGCCGCCGGCGAGGCGGAGGCCCGCCTCGGCGAGCAGATCGCCGAACTGCTGGCCGAGTACGAGGGCCACATGGAGGCGCTCCAGTACCGCAAGGCCGCGGCCGCGCTGCGCGCCCTGTGGTCGGCGGGCAACGCCTACCTCGACGAGAAGGCCCCCTGGCTGGAGGTCAAGACCGACCTGGACGGCGCGGCGCTCACCCTGCGCACCGCGATGAACCTCATCCACCTCTACTCGGTGGTCTCCGAGCCCTTCATCCCCGCCTCGACGCGCGCCATGCGCTCCGCCTTCCAGCTGGCCGACGACACGGCGACCTGGGTGACCCCGGAGCAGGCGAAGTCGCTGGACGCGGTCCCGGCGGGCACCCCGTTCACCGTGCCGCCGGTGCTCTTCGCGAAGATCACGGAAGAGGACCTGGAGTCCTACCGCGAGCGCTTCGGCGGCACCGACGCCGCGGCCTGAGGCCCGTAGCACGACCCGCACGACGCGAAGGGGCGCGGCCACCGCACGGTGGCCGCGCCCCTTCGCGTGCGCCGGCGCCCGGGCCGGGCCGGCCGCTGGGCCTACAGGGCCGCGCCCAGTGCCACGAAGCCGCAGATCAGGACGAAGAGGATCGCCAGCAGCGGCCACACGAACCGCAGGTACTTGTCGTAGCCGACCTTCGCCAGGGCCACGCCGCCGATGGTCACCGCGGTGGTCGGGACCCACAGGTTCATCCAGCCGCTGGCCGACTGCCAGGCCGTCACCACCACCGCGCGGGAGACCCCCGCGAAGTCGGCGAGCGGGGCCAGGATCGGCATGGCGAGCGTGGCGTGGCCCGAGGTGGACGGGATCAGGAAGGCCAGCGGCAGGTTCACCAGGAAGACGATCACCGCGAAGACCCCGGACGAGGTGCCCTTGACCACGCCCTCGATGGAGTGCAGCACGGTGTCGGTGATCTGCGAGTTGTTCATGATGACGGTGACCCCGCGCGCCAGCATGATGACCAGGGCGGGCGAGATGAAGTCGGCGGCGCCCTGGATGATCGTGGAGCTGAGCTCGGCCTCGCCCATCCGCGCCACCAGGCCCACCAGCACGGCCGCGCACAGGAACAGCGCCGAGAGCTGCGGGAAGGACCAGTCCAGCTCCCAGCCGTACGGGGTCGCGTCCGCCTTGCCGGTGAGCGCGCTCGACCAGGGCACCACCGAGAAGATCATGAAGGCGAAGACCAGGACCAGCAGCACCAGCACCGTCTTGTGCAGCCGGGTCAGCTCCGGCTCCGCCACCTCGTCGCCGGTCGCCTTGTGCTCCTGGTCCCCGGGCAGGAAGCCGCACAGGGACGTGGTCGGGTCCTTCTGGACCCGCTTCGCGTAGCGGATGACGTAGAGGACCGTCACCGTCGTCAGCACGATCCACATCAGGAACCGCAGCACGATCCCGTCGCCCAAGGAGATGTCGGCGGCCGAGGAGGCCACGCCGGTCGCGAACGGGTTGACCGTGGAGCACAGGACGCCGATGCCCGCGCCCAGGATCGAGGCGCCGACGGCCACGAGGCGGTCGTAGCCGAGGGCCAGCATCATCGGCACCAGCAGGCCGTAGAAGCCGAGGGTCTCCTCCGCGAAGCCCTCCACCGTGCCGAGCACGGCGAAGACCACCATCACGGCGGCGATCAGCAGCGCGCCACGGTCCCGCAGCCGGTGGGCGAGGCGGGAGATGCCCCGGTCGAGGGCGCCGGTCGCGAAGACCACCGTGATGAAGGCGCCGATCGCCAGGACGAAGAGGAAGACGCCCGCACTGCCGTAGAGCGCGCCCGTCAGGCTCGGGCCGACCTGGCCGGTGGTGGTGTCCTGGAGGCCGTAGAGGCCGTTGACGGGGGCGAGGAAGAGGTCGTTCAGCCGGTCGACGAAGCTCTGCGTGCCGGGGACCCGGTGGTAGGTGCCCGCGACCGGGGCGCCGCTGTCGTTGCGGTCGTACTGGCCGGAGGGGATGAGGAAGGCCAGCAGCCAGATCCCGACCGTGACCAGGGCCAGGATGGTCAGCGCGCTGGGGAAGGCGAACTTCCGCGCGGGCGGCGGTTCGCCGCCGGCCCCCGGCTCCAGCTCGGGCTCGGCGGGGGTGGGGGCCGGGCTCGCGGCGCTCACCGGTCACCTCCCGCGCGGTGGTCCGCGGCGTACTCGCGCAGGAACGCGACCATCGCGACCACGGTGTTGCGCAGCTCCGAGAAGAGCACGCGCTCATTGGGCGCGTGCAGGTTGCACATGCTGTCCTGCGCGCCGAAGAGCAGCACCTCGGCCCCGGGGGCCGCCTTGGCCAGGCCGTTGACCAGGGGGATCGAGCCGCCGGTGGCGACGTACGAGGCCTCCGCGCCCCAGGCCTCCTTCAGCGCGGTCAGCGCCGCGCGGTAGGCGGGGCCGCCGGTGCGCGCCTCGAAACCGGGGCCGGTGTCGCCGGGGGTGACGGTGAGGGGGATGCCGAAGGGGCGCTGCGCGCGCAGGTGCGACACCAGCGCGGCCCGTGCCTCCAGCGGGTCCTGGTGCGGGTGGAAGCGGAGGTTCAGCTTGGCCCGGGCGTAGGGGACCACGGCCGAGGCCGCGTGGTCCACGCTCGGGGCGTCCAGACCGATCACGGTGATCGCGGGTCCGCTCCACAGCCGCTCGCCCAGCGAGCCCGTACCGATCAGCGGCAGGTCGCCCCGGACGGAGGCGAGGTCCCGGAACTCCTCCTCGGTGTAGGTCGTCCCGTCCCACGGGTCCCGCCGCAGGCCGCGCACGGCCACGTCACCCGCGTCGTCGTGCAGCGTGCCCAGGGCCCGCAGCAGGACCAGCAGCGCGTCGGGGGCGGCGCCGCCGAACTCCCCGCTGTGCCGGGGCTCGGCGAGGGTGCGGACCTCCACGGTGACCTCGCAGGCGCCGCGCAGCCCGGTGGTCAGGGTGGGGGTGCCGGGCCGCAGGTTGCCGAGGTCCGCGATCACCATCGCGTCGCAGGCGAACCGGCCGGGGTCGGTGGGCGGGTAGTCGTCGAAGGCGCTGCCGTACTCCTCCTGGCCCTCGATCACCATCTTGATCCCGACGGGCGGCCGGCCCTCGTAGGCCCGCAACATGCCCAGGTGTGCGATCACGTTGGACTTGTCGTCGGCGATGCCGCGCGCCCGCAGACCGCCGGGGACCGGGGTCGGTTCGAAGGGCGGGGACAGCCACAGGCCCGGGGCGCCGGCGGGCTGGACGTCGTAGTGCCCGTAGAGCAGCACGGTGGGGGCGTCCGGGTCGGGGGGCGGGATCTCGGCGTAGATCACCGGGGCGGTGTCGGGCAGGTCGATGCGCTCCACGTTCGTCACGCCCGCGTCCCGCAGCAGCGAGACGATCAGGTCGTGCGCCTCCTCGACCGGTTCCGGCGGGTAGCCGGGGAAGGCGATCGAGGGGATCGCCGCCAGCCGTTCCAGATCGGCCACCAAGCCGTCCATCAGCGCATCGACCCGCGCTCCGAGGTCTTCCCGACTGCTCGCTTCCACCCGGCACCGTCCCTCTCATCCCCGCTGAGCTGCGGTTCTGCTCCCTCGATGATGGGCCGGGGGCGGGTGGGGTGCCGTGGCGGAATGGGCCGGGCGGGTGAACGGGGCCGGGCCCGGCGGGGGCCCCGCGGTCCGGATGGCCGGAAGTCGACCCTGCGGTGGCGATCTTGACTGATCCACCGCGTATCGAAGCCGTCCCGAAATCGTTTCTTCAGCCGAGAGCACTCACGACAGGGAGGCAGCGCGGTGACCGCTTGGCAGTACTTCGCCGGGGCCGGGTTGGTGGTCGCCTGCTGTCCGCTCCAGGGACACGTGGACGTGCCGCCCGGGGGCGCCCGGGTGGACCTGTGCGTGCCCGCCCGGCACGAGCCCGCGGCCCCGCCGACGCCCACGGCCCGACCCTCCCGGGCGGCCGTCGTCCCCGGGACCCTGCCGGGTCCCGCCGGGCCGACGGTCCGGCACCCGGCCCGGCCCGCGCCGGAGCCGTCCGTCACCCCGAGCCGGGCCGCCGTGCCCCGGCCCGCGACCGTAGCGGCGCGGCCGGAGCCACCGCCGGTCGCACCGGGCCCCCCGGCGCCCGGTCCCGCACCCGTCGCCCGGGCCGCGGTGCTGCCGACGGCCGGGTTCCACGTGCGCCCGTACCACCCGATGGCCCTCCAACGACGGGCCGCCGGCGGGATGTCCACCATGATGCTCCTGGTCGTCGTCACGACCCCGGCCGTCCTCGCGGCCGCCGCGCTGCGCCCGCGCGGCCGCAGCGGCCGCAGCGGTACCGCCTGAGCGGCACCGCCCGAGCGGTGGCCCCTCAGCCGCACCGCCCGAACAGTGCCGCCGAGCCGGCCCCCGGCTCCCGGGCACGACCGAACCACCGACCGATCCACACCACGGGAGATCCCGCATGTCCGAATGGCTGGTCCTGGCCATCGCGATGGCGCTCGTCTGCGCGCTCGTCCTCGCCTGCACCGCATTGCGGCACCGCCGCGTCGCCGCCGACGAGGACACCAGCGAAACCCCCGACGTCATCGAGTACATGACGATGATGGTCGGGGTGGTCTACGCGATCGTGCTCGGCCTGGCCATCGCGGGCGTCTGGGAGGCGCGCGGCGCCGCCGAGGACAACGTCCGCCGCGAGGCACAGTCCTTGTACGAGGTGACCCAGCGCGCCGACGTCTACCCGACGCCGGTGCGCGACCGGATCCGCGGCGAGGTGGACGCGTACGTCACGCACACCGTCAACGTGGACTGGCCGCTGCTGACCTCCGGCGCGAACTCCTCCCCGCAGGGCGCCACCCTGCTGGGCGCCCTGCGCAGCGACGTCACCCACCAGAGCCCGGCGAACGAACTCCAGGCGCAGGCCTACCAGCCGCTGCTGGACCAGATCGCCAGCGCGGACGACGCCCGCCACTCGCGCACCCAGAGCTCGGGCGCCACCCTGCCGGGCGTGATCTGGTTCGGGCTGCTCGCCGGCGGCCTCGTCACCATCGGGCTGATCTTCACCCTGCAGATCCGCCGCTCCGGACGGGAACTGCTGCTGGCCGGCCTCTTCAGCGGGCTGATCGTCTTCCTGCTGTTCATGGTGTGGAGCTTCGACGCCCCCTACGGCCGGGAGGGAATCGATTCGGCGGCCCCGTTCCAGGACCTGTTCCCCACGCTGGCGTTCGCCCTCGGCAAGTAACCGCCCGGGCCGGGCCGAGCCGGGGCGACCGTCAGGTCCCGGCCGGCTCCATCGGCTCCACCGGCCCGGCGCGATCCGCCCCGGGCCGCTCGGCCCGGTCCGTCCGCCGGGTGAAGCCCAACTCCCGTTCCGTCAACGGCGGGCCGGTGAGCTGGGGCATCCGCGGCCCGCGCAGCGCGTGCAGCAGCACCCGGGGCCGCACCAGCGTGGTGATCGGCGCCGACAGTGTCATCACCTCGGTGAGCGCGGTCGCCACCACGAAGTCCGCGGTGGCGGTCCGCACCAGGCGGCCCACGTAGCGCGAGAGCAGCTTGTCGGCGGCCCCGGGGCGCTTGCCGACGGCGTCCGGATAGAAGATGTCCTGCCCGGTCGCCAGGTCCCAGGCCACCGACACCGGCGCGGCCACCGCCCGCTGGGTCTGCCGGGACAGCCCGGCCGCACGCAGCCCGCCGCCCTCCACCAACGACCGGCGCAGCGCCCGCGCACCCTGGGCCGCCACCGACATTCCGTGGCCGTACACCGGGTTGTAGGACGCCACGGCGTCGCCGAGGACCACGTACCCCTCGGGCCAGACCCGGGACTTCTCGAAGTAGCGGCGCCGGTTGGCGGTGTGGCCGAAGGTGGCCACCTCGGACAACGGCTCGGCGTACTGGATCAGTTCCGCGACGACCGGATGGCGCACGGAGCGGGCGAAGCTCTCGAAGGCGGCGCCGTCCGCGGTCGGTTGGCCGCCCCTGGTGCCGGAGAGGGTGACCAGCCAGCGGCCGCCCTCGACGGGGATGATGACCGCGGTCTTGCCGGGCCGCGGATCGTGGGCCACGGACTGGATGTTGACCACGGGGAAGTTCTTCTCGGTACCGGGCGGCGCCTGGTAGAGGCGGCTCGCGTACACCAGGCCCGAGTCCACCAGCTCCTCGCGCACCGGCGGCACGCCGAGTTCGCGCAGCCACTGCGGGGTACGGGTGCCGCGGCCGCTCGCGTCCACGACGAGGGCGGCCGTGAGGCGCTCCTCGCCGCCCTCCGCTGTGGTGATCCGCAGCCCCGTGACCCGCCCGGCGTCGCCGGTCAGCCCCAGCACCCGGGTGTCCTCGACCACGCGGACGTTGGCCAGCGCGGCGACCTGCTCGCGCACGGCCCAGTCGACCAGGTCCCGGGTCGCGGCGAACAGGTAGTGGGTGGGCCGCCAGCGGCGGTACCAGCCGCCGGGGGAGAGGGCCACCATGCCCGAGGTGAGCGGGATCCGGTGCGCGCCCGCCGCGAGCAGCCGCTCGGAGAAGCCGGGCAGCAGGCCCTCGATCGCCTCGGCGCCGCCCGACCAGAGCAGGTGCGCGTGCTGGGCCTGGGGGAGGAAGGCGCGGGCCGCGGGGGTGGCGGGCAGGACGTCGCGCTCGATGACGGTGACCCGGTCGGCGTACGGTGCGAGCGCCGCGGCGGCGAGCATTCCGGCCAGACCGCCACCGATCACGACGGCCTCCCGCCGCGTGGTCGGCGTACCGCTCCCGGCGACCGCCGCGTTACCGACCGCCGCGCTACCGGCCGCCGGGCCACCGATCGCCGCGCCCCGGGCCGGGGGCTCGGCCGCGGTGCGCGGCGCCGGTATCCGTCTCGGACCGCAGGACCGGTCGCCGCTCGTGGTCTCGCTCATGGGTGACTGCTTTCCGTGCTGGCCGCGTGCCGGCGGGTCCGTGCTACTGCGGGGGAACGCAGGGCGCGCGAGATGCGTTCGAGATCGCGCGGGCCCTGTGCGGTCGGCGAGGTGTAGGCGTCCGCCGAACCGATGACCTTCTCCTCCGGATCGGCCGCGCGCGCCCGGACGGCGGCGGCGACCATCACCGCCTCGGCCGTGGCATCGGCTTGGGCGGTCCCCGCGCCCGCCGCGAGGGCGGTGGTCCGGGCGCGGTCGCGCAGGTCGTGGTCGAAGTAGGGATCGAGGTGGAGGATCCCGTCGTGGATGTCGGCCACCCGTTGGGTGACGCGCAGGTCGGCCGGCGACCACCACGAGATCCGCACGGCGCGCGAACCGTGCGGGACGACCGCGTGCAGTTCGCGCCACAGCGGTCCGAGCCGGTGGTACGTCGCCCAGGTCTGCCAGAAGGCCGACAGCCGCTGCACGACCAGCGGCAGCACGAAGCCCGTCCCGATCAGGAGGGCGGAGAAGGAGGCGACGGGCGGGGCCACGGTGGTGCTCAGCACGTCCAGGTCCTGGCCGGCCCAGCGGGCCGTCACGGCGGCGAACTTCGCCGCGTCGAAGACCAGGTTGAGCATGAACCCGCAGACCATGAGGATCAGCCCCGAGCGCAGCGAACCGCGCACGTGCAGGGACCAGCGCCGGCACAGCACGGTCATCACGACGGCGGCCACGGTGTGCGCCACGAGGTAGATGAGGATCATCTCGCGGATGTAGGGCGTGTTCGCGTAGTACGTGTCGAAGTCCCGCAGCCGTTCCACCGGGGCGCCACCGATGGCGAACAGGGAGAACTGCGACAGGATCACGGCGCTGTACGAGCCCACGCACCAGCGGGAGAGGGTGCGCGCGCGGTCGTCGGGGCCGCCCCGCCAGTTGATCAGCAGCAGCAGGCAGGACGCGCTGAAGGCGGTGAGGATGCAGTAGACCAGCGGCGCGGAGAAGTTGGGAATGCCGGTGATCCGGTTGACGGCGGCGATCGTGGGCGGAGCGGCGAAGAAGAACACCGAACTGGCGACGAGCAGGAGCACGCTGACGGCCCGTACCAGGGGATCGCGCCAGTGCCGGATCAGGCCCGGCAGCTTGCAGGTGAAGGCGATCACCAGCACGCCGGCCGGAATGTAGAAGTCCAGGCCCTTCACTCGTTCAGCCCGCTCTCAGCCATGTCAGTGGCCGCAGCCCAGGGTTCAGCACGTTCTCAGCCTCGGGGTCCTCGGTAGCCGAGGGACGCCTCGATGCGTCCCGCCAGCTCGTCGCGTTGGGTCGGTCCCGGCCCCAGGGAGGCCGAGAGCCATGGACGGCACTTGCTGCCGAGCAGCAGGCCGAAGGTCTCCGCCTCCGTCTCCTCCTGGACGTCGGCGCGGGTGCGCGCGGCGACCCGGCGGACCGTTTCGCTCAGGTCGGCCTCCTCGGACAGCAGTCGGGCGGCCACGGCCGCGCCGTCCACGTGGTGGCTGCAGTGGCCCGCCTTCATGTGCCACAGCTCGTGGCCGAGGATCACCAGTTGGTGGTCCGGGGCGGTGCGTTCCTCCACGACGACGAGGTCACGGTCCTCCATGTCCAGCCACAGGCCGCTGGCCGTCCCCGGGGGGAACGAGGCCATGCGGAACTCCACCGGACGCCCGCGGTGTTTGCTCATGCCCTTGCACAGGGTGGTGTAGAGGTCCACGGGTTCCACCGGGGCGGCCAGCCGGATGGCCGCCACCAGCTCTCCGCACAGCCGCCGCTGCTCTCTGCCTATGCTCACCGTTCTCCCCGTCGGCGCGGATCCGGATCAGGACTCAAGGGTCAGACCCAGCTTTTCGACTGGGTCATGATTGGGTCGGTTTGACGCTTTCGAGGAGCAGGTCCAGCCATTCCGTCACTTTGTCCCGGTGTTTGTCACTGGGCAGTTGGGCGGCGCGCCAGGCGATGCCCCGGACGCCGTGGTCCTGGAGGAGTCTTGCCAGTGGATCGCCCGTTGAAGCCTGCGCGGAGGCGAGCTGTCGCTCCCGCGCCGCGAAATCCTGGAGCAACTGCTGCTCGGTGCGCAGCAGTGCGTCGGTCAGGGCGTCGGCGTCGTGGGCGGCCAGGAAGCCCGCGTGCACCCCGAAGAAGCGCTGGATCGCGTCACAGTGCTCCATCGTGGGCCGGCGGTCGCCGTTGATCAGGGCGCCGGCCTGTTGACGCGACATGGCCGCGCCGTCCGCGATCTCCTGCTGCGTGTAGCGGCGTCCGTTGGGCTTGACGCGGGTGCGACGCAGCAGGTCCAGGCGTTGCAGGAAGCGGGTCTGCAGGTCGGGCTCGCCGGTGGGGCGGCCCTCCAGCAGGCTCTTGACCACGTCGGCCGGAACCCCGGAGGCCTCCGAGAGGCGACGGAGGTCGAAGACCTCGCTCTGGTCGCGTCCTAGCTTGCCCGCGAGTTCGGCGACGCGCGTTACGGTGGCTGCCAAGGGCACGTTGGCCACCGCGACGGGAGCCGGGAAGCCGTCTGTCACCAGTGGTTCTCCTAGATCGCGCGAAGGTCGGTTCGGGCACATGGTCGGCTCCTGGAGGCTAACCCTTCTCCCATCGAAGGGCTAGAACTTGCCACAGCTGTGGCGTGAATGAGCCGTCACGAGGCTGGAATTGCCACAATAGTTGACACTCGAATGAAGTCGGTAGCAGGATCGCCACACGGAAATGAAGATCCAGACCGTGAGGAAGGGGGAGCTCTCGGTGCCACATCTCGCAGCGGTGGGCCCGTCCGATGGCCTCGCCCGAGCCGGTGAGGGGCGCCTGACGGGTGAAGAGCCCGTCCGTGGCGCGGTGCGGTCGGAGCGACGCAAGGAGATTTTGCGCCAGCGGCGCGAAGAGCTGAACCTCAGCCAGGAGGACATGGCCGCCCGTCTGCGCATCAGCGTCCGTGCGTACGGGAATTGGGAACGCGGCCTGGTCAAGGAGTGGACGGACCGCAAGCTGCTCGCCCTCGCCGAAGCGCTGGAGATGAGCGAGCGCCAGTGCTTCTGGCTCTTCCGCGTCATGGTGGACCGCGATCCGCCGCCGACCTGGCGCGCCGCCGAGGAGAACCGGCTGCCCGCCGACCCGGCACAGCGGGACTACCTGCGCGACTACGCCGCGCTCATGGAGGCGGTGCCCTACCCGAGCTTCCTGGTCGACCACCGCTGGGACGTGGCGCTCACGAACTCGGCCTTCGACCAGCTCTTCCAAGCCGTTCGCCCGCATCCCACGGCGCTGCCCGACGACAACTTCCTGCGCTTCGTGCTGTTCCACCCGGACGCCGCGGCCGTGCTGGAGGACCACGAACCGGGCTGGTGCGTACCGCTGCTCGCGCAGTTCGCGACCAGCCTGGCCGCCGGCCCCGACGACGAGGGGCTGCGGAGCATCCGCCAGGAGGTGGCCCGCGACCCGTTCATGGAGGCCGCCTACCGCTACGGCGTCCCGCACTGGCTCAGCACCTACGGGGCCGATGCGGCCGAGCGCGACGGAGCGGTGCGTTCCGTGCGCCACCCCGACCCGCGGTGGGGCGTGGCACGCTGCCGGATGGTGGCGGAATCCGGCCGTATGTTGGACGCGATGGGGCTGACCCGGGTCACGCTGATCCTGTCGGCGCCGCAGGGCGTACCGATCGGACCCGCGCCGGTCGCGGCCGGGCGTCCGCCGCAGACCTCGGCGCGACTGCGCGCCGTGCCGTCGCCGCTCGACTGACCGAGCGGGTGACACTGGTGCCACGGAACGTGGCACGGAAGGCCGCGCCGCACCCGCCGCCGTCCGTGTCACCGAACGTGGCACGGACGCGTGGCGCGGGAGCCGTGTCACGATGCGTGGCACGGGACGGCTGGTACGGGCTCGGAGCGCTCCTCGGAGCCCGGGCCCGGAGCGCGGCGGGCGACGCCGCGCGGGCGAAGGGCGGTTGGGCGTGCGGCTGACGATCCTCGGCGGGGGCGGTTTCCGGGTACCGCTGGTGTACGGGGCCCTGCTCGGCGACCATGCCGAGGGCCGGGTGACCCGCGTGACGCTCTACGACGCCGATCCCGGCCGCCTCGCCGCCATGGCCCGGGTGCTCGCGGACCAGGCCGCCGCCGCGGGGGTCTCCGACGCGCCGGAGGTGATCGCGACCAAGGACCTCGACGAGGCCCTGCGCGGGGCCGACTTCGTCTTCTCCGCCATCCGCGTCGGCGGCCTGGACGGGCGCGCCACGGACGAGCGGGTCGCGCTGGCCGAGGGAGTGCTGGGCCAGGAGACCGTCGGCGCGGGCGGGATCGCGTACGGCCTGCGCACGGTGCCGGTGGCGCGGGAGATCGCGCGCCGGGTGGCCCGCGTCGCACCCGGGGCCTGGGTCATCAACTTCACCAATCCGGCCGGGCTCGTCACCGAGGCGATGGCCGAGGAGCTGGGCGACCGGGTCATCGGGATCTGCGACTCCCCGGTGGGCCTCGGGCGCCGGATCGCCCGGCTCCTCGGCGCCCGCCCCGAAGAGGCCTGGATCGACTACGTCGGCCTCAACCACCTGGGCTGGGTCCGCGGCCTGCACGTCGCCGGCCGCGACGAGCTGCCCCGGCTGCTGGCCGACACCGCCGCCCTGGAGTCCTTCGAGGAGGGGCGGCTCTTCGGCGCGGAGTGGCTGCGCTCGCTCGGCGCGATCCCGAACGAGTACCTGCACTACTACTACTTCAACCGCGAGACGGTCCGGGCGTACCAGGAGGCCCGGCAGACCCGCGGCGCCTTCCTGCGCGACCAGCAGCGGGCCTTCTACGCCGAGGCGGAGCGCCCCGGGCAGCGGCCCGGCGCGGCGCTCGCCGCGTGGGACCGCACCCGGGCCGAGCGCGAGGCCACCTACATGGCCGAGAACCGTGACGCGGCGGGCGCCGGGGACCGGGAGGGGAGCGACCTGGAGTCCGGCGGGTACGAGAAGGTCGCGCTCGCGCTGATGCGGGCCATCGCCAGGGACGAGCGCGCCACGCTGATCCTCAACGTCCGCAACCGCACCACCCTGTCGGTGCTCGACCCGCAGGCCGTCATCGAGGTGCCCTGCCTGGTCGACGCCAACGGCGCGCATCCGGTGGCCGTCGATCCGCTGCCCTATCACGCGGTCGGTCTGGTGACCGCGGTCAAGGGCGTCGAGCGGGAGGTGCTGGCGGCCGCGGCCAGCGGCTCGCGCCGGGACGCGGTCAAGGCCTTCGCGCTGCACCCGCTGGTGGACTCGGTGGCGGTGGCCCGGCGCCTGCTGGACGGCTACGTGCAGGACCATCCGGGCCTGTCCTACCTGCGCTGACCCTCTGCGCCGATCCCTTTCGGGGGCCGGCGCCCGGGTCTGCGGGGTGACCCGTTCGGCCGAGCGCCGCATGCGGCCGGGCGGCGGCGCTGTGAGAGTGCGAGATGTGACCACAGCTCCCGCGATAGCCGCCGCGCCGCCCGTGCTCGACCGGCGCCGGCGCAACGTCATCTTCGGCACGATCATGCTCGGCGTGCTGTTGGCAGCCCTCGACCAGACGATCGTGGGCACCGCCCTGCCCACGATCGTGGCGGATCTCGGCGGCGGCGACCACATGTCCTGGGTGGTGACCTCGTACCTCCTCGCGGAGACCGTCGCCACGGTGTTGGTGGGCAAGTTCGGCGACCTCTTCGGGCGCAAGGTCATCTTCCAGATCTCCGCGGTCGTCTTCATCACCGGCTCGTTCCTCTGCGGCCTGGCGAGCAACATGCTCCTGCTCATCGTGTGGCGGGGCGTGCAGGGCATCGGTGCGGGCGGCCTGATGGTCACCTCCATGGCCCTGATCGCCGATGTGGTGCCGCTGCGCGAGCGGGGCAAGTACCAGGGTGCGATCGGCGCCGTGTTCGGCGTCGCGACGGTCATCGGGCCCCTGTTGGGCGGGCTGTTCACCGACCACCTGAGCTGGCGCTGGGCCTTCTACGTCAATGTGCCGATCGCCGTCCTGGTGGTGGTGGCCGCGGCCCGGACGATCCCCTCGGTACGGTCGGGCGCGCGGCCGGCGATCGACTACCTCGGCATCGCCCTCGTCGCGATCGGCTCCAGCGCGCTGATCCTGGGGACGAGTTGGGGCGGCAACGAGTACGCCTGGAGTTCGCCGGCCATCATCGGTCTCTTCGTGGGCGGGGTGCTCGCACTCGCCCTGTTCTGCCTGGCCGAGACCCGCGCGGCCCAACCGATGCTGCCCATGCGGTTGTTCCGCAACCCGGTCTTCACGGTGTGCTCCGTACTGAGCTTCGTCGTCGGCTTCGCGATGCTGGGCGCGATGACCTTCCTGCCGACCTACCTCCAGTACGTGGACGGGGATTCGGCCACGATCTCGGGCGTGCGGACCCTGCCGCTGGTCTTCGGCCTGTTGATCGCCTCCGTCTTCAGCGGCAACGTCACGAGCAAGACCGGGCGGTACCGGATCTTCCCCATCGTGGGTTCCCTGGTCATGGGCATCGGGCTCTACCTGCTCTCGCGGATGGGCCCGGGGACCGGCGTCGCCCTCGAATCGCTGTACATGTTCGTGCTCGGCGTCGGGATCGGGCTGTCGATGCAGGTCCTGACCATCGCCGTGCAGAACACCGTGGACTACGCCGACCTCGGTACCGCCACCTCGGGCGTCACCTTCTTCCGGACCCTGGGCAGTGCCTTCGGCACCGCGGTCTTCGGCACCATCTACGCCAACAGCCTCGGGCCCGCCCTGACCTCGGCCGTGGCCGAGGCGGCCAGGGCCACGGGCGGCGACCCGGCACAGATCGCCGCCCAGGCGGGGAACCCGAAGGGCGTGCACGGGCTGCCGCCGGCCGCGGCCACCCCGGTGATCTCCGCGTACACGGACGCGTTGCAGACCGTCTTCCTGTGGACGGTGCCGGTCGCGGCGGTGGGCTTCGTCGTCGCGCTCTTCCTCAAGCAGGTCGCGCTGCGCGACACCGCCAAGGCCGGCTCGACCGACATGGGCGACGGTTTCGCCTCACCGGTGACGGCCTCCGGGGATTCGGCCAAGCTGCTGGAACTGGCGGTGGGCAGGATCGTCCGGACCATGGGTCCGGAGCAGGCGCGGGGCATCGTCAGCGCCTCCGACACCCGGCTCGACATGGCGGGCGCGTGGGCGGTCATGCAGGTGGACCTGCTGACCCGCACGGTCGGCTACGCCAGCCTCGGTCTGATCGCCTCCCGTCGCTCGCTGCCCGCGGAGGTGCTGGTGCCCGTCTTCGACCGGATGGTGGCGGAGGGCTACCTGACGCGGGAGGGCAGCTTCTTCTCGCACACCCCGGCCGGTGCGCGCGAGGCCGGGGTGATCTCCGCCGCCTGGGCCGACTGGCTCGGTGACCAGCTGGAGCGCGACCGCGGCCGGCCGCGCAGCGCCGAACTGCGGGTGGCGGCCGACGCGATCGCGAAGCGGCTGCTGGCGGAGGACCTGAGCGAGGGCAATTTCGCGCCGCGGGCGGCAGTGCGGTCGTAGCGGGCGGGTGCGCGGCGCCCCTCAGGCCCTGGCGTCGGGTGCGGGTGCGGGTGCGGGGGAGGTGCGTGGGGCGGCGGTCAAGGTCAGGCTGCCGGGGACCGCGGCGAAGGCTTCGCGCAGGCGCGCGGCGAGTGCGGTGCGCGAGGGCGCCCCGGTAGCGGCGGTCCAGGACTCCAGGGCGCAGTGGAACGCCGCCACCAGGACGTCGAGGGCCAGCCGCGGGCGCGGGTCGCCGGGGTCCTCGAAGACGAACCGCCGGTGCAGGGTCGCGAGCGCCGTACGGCTGGTGCGGTCGCAGAAGGCCAGGCCGTGCGCGCCCATCGACGGGGTGTCGGCCGCGAGGCGGCGGCCGAGGCGGACCTGTTCCGGCCAGCCGTCGTCCGGCATCGAGGCGAGCGCGGCCGACAGGGCCTCCTGGAGCATCTCCAGGAGGGGACGGCCGCCGGGTTCGCGGGTCTCCAGGTCGTCGAGGAAGGCCGCCCACAGGTCCTGGGTCGGCGCCATCGCCACGTCCTCCTTGCTGCTGAAGTAGCGGAAGAACGTCCGTTTGGACACGTCGACCGCGTCGCACAGCTCGTCGAGGGTCGCGCCGTCGAAGCCGCGCCGCGTGAACAGGTCCAGGGCCGCGTCGACCAGGGCCCGGCGGGTGCGGGCCTTCTTGCGTTCGCGCAGCGAGGGGCGCTCGGCGCCCGCGTGCGGCGGAGAATCGGTAGTCATCGGGGCCAGTGTAACCAAGACGCGAACGCCTCCTATAGGTTTATGCCACTGAGTGGCGCAATCGCGAAGCGGGCCACCGGTGCGGCCGCACCCGCGGCCACCCGTCCCGGAGGAAAGGCACCACACCCATGCGCGCCCTGCTCGTCGACCGTTCCGCTCCCGGAGGCCTGCGCCTCGGAACGGCCCCCGACCCCCGTCCCGCCGCCCATCAGGCGCTCGTCCGGGTGACCGCGACCTCGCTCAACTTCGGCGAGGTGCGCCACGGACTCGATGGCGCTCCCGACGGCGCGGTGCTCGGCTGGGACGCGGCCGGGGTGGTGGAACGCGCCGCCGCCGACGGCTCGGGCCCGCCCGTCGGCACCCCCGTGGTGACGCTCGGCGCGGAGGGGGCGTGGGCCGAACTCAGGGCGGTGGACACCGCCCTGACGGGGCCGGCCCCCGCCGGTGCGGACCCGGGCGCCCTCAGCACCGTCCCCGTGGCGGGCGCCAGCGCCCTGCGGGCCCTGCACCGGCTCGGCCCGATCCTCGGCAGGCGGGTGCTGGTCACCGGCGCCACGGGCGGCGTCGGCCGGTACGCCCTCCAGCTGGCCCGCCTCGGAGGCGCCCACGTCATCGCGTCGACCGGCGACCCGGACGCGTACGGCCCGGGCCTGCGGGCCCTCGGCGCGCACGAGGTGGTGGCGGCCCCGGCGGCGGTCGGCGAGCCGGTCGACGGCGTCATCGACCTGGTGGGCGGCGGTCAACTGGTCGATGCCTACGCGCGGTTGGCCGAGCGCGGCACGCTGGTGTCCGTGGGGCACGCGACGGACACGGGGGAGGCGTTCCCGTACGGTGCCTTCTTCGGTGACCAGGGACGCCACGACCGCACCCTCACCACCTTCTTCCTGCTCGCCTGCACGGACCTCGCCCCGGACCTGACCCGCCTGGCGGGCCTGGTGGCGTCGGGCGAACTGGACCCGCAGATCGCCTGGCGCGGAAGCTGGGAGCGGGCCGGGGAAGCGGTCGCGGCCCTGCTGGGGCGCCGGCTCCACGGCAAGGCCGTGCTCGACCTGACGTGACCCGCCCTCGGCGGGACGTCGGGGAGGCGTCGGGGAGGCGTCGGGGAGGCGCCTTATGCGCCGCGGTCAGGATGCGTCCTTGTCCCGCGTGGTGGGCCTGGCCCGCACATGGATCCGCTCGCCCTGCGGCCCGAACAGGCTCAGATACTCGGTGGGTTGCGCGACCGCGTTGAAGAAGGCGTGCGGGGTGCGGGTGTCGAATTCGGCGGCCTCCCCGGCGCCGAGCACCAGGTCGTGGTCGCCGAGCACCAGGCGCAACCGTCCGGACAGGACGTACAGCCACTCGTAGCCCTCGTGCACGCCCAGCCGCGGGTTGCGGACCGGCTCGGTGGCGGGCGGGAGGATCTGCTTGAAGGCGTGCACCCCGCCGAAGTTCCTGGTCAGCGGGATGTACGTGGTCCCGTGCCGGACGAAGGGGCGCGGGCGGACCCGCGGGTCCCCGGTGTCCGGGGCGCCGACCAGCTCGTCGAGCGCGACGCGGTGGGCCTTGGCCAGCGGGAGCAGCAGCTCCAGGGTGGGCCGGCGGCGTCCGGACTCCAGCCGGGAGAGCGTGGAGAGGGAGATGCCGGTGGCCTCGCTGAGCTGGGCGAGGGTGGTCCCGCGCTCCTGCCGCAGGGAGCGCAGGCGTGGTCCCACGGTGGTGAGCACCCGTGCCAGGTCCTCTTCGTCGGACCCCGCGGACGCGTCGTTCTCGGCGGCAACCATGATCCCATTTGCCGGTTCGGCAACACCATTTGTCAAGCGGGATTCCGGGCCCGCATCCTCACCTCATGAGGACGAACGATGCGGGTGCGGGTGCGGGTGCTGGTGCGGACGGGGCCGGGGCCGGGGCGGAGGTGGACGTGGACGTGGAGGTCGTGGTCGTGGGTGGCGGGGCCGCGGGGCTGGGCGCGGCGGTGACCCTGGCCCGCGCCCGGCGCTCGGTCCTGGTGATCGACTCGGGCAGCCCCCGCAACGCCCCGGCCGCACACATGCACGGATATCTCGGCCACGACGGCGTACCCCCGGCGGAGCTGCTGTCCCGGGGGCGGGCGGAGGCGATCGGCTACGGCGCCCGGATCGTTCCCGGTACGGCCATCGCCGCCGACCGGTTGCCCGGCGGTGGTTTCCTGGTGCGCCTCGGCGACGGTTCCACGGTCCGCGCCGCGCGGCTCCTGGTGGCCACCGGTCTGCGCGACGAGCTGCCCGAGGTACCGGGCCTCGCCGCCCGCTGGGGCCGCGACGTACTGCACTGTCCCTACTGCGACGGCTGGGAGTGGCGGGACCGCCCGCTCGCGGTCCTGGCCACCGGTCCGCTCGCGGTGCACCAGGCACACCTGTGGCGGCAGTGGACCCCGCGGGTCACCCTGCTCGCGCACACCTGGCGGGTGCCGGAGGGCGACCGGGCGGCGCTGGCCGCGCGGGGCGTCGCGGTGGTGGAGGGGGAGGTCCGGGGGCTCACGCTGACCGGGCAGGACCGACTGGCGGGCGTGACCCTGGCGGGCGGGGCGGCCGTCGTGTGCGAGGCGCTGGTCGTGGCCCCGCGGTTCACGGCCCGTTCGGGGGTGCTCAGCAGCCTGGGGATCACGGCCGTACGGCAGGAGCGCGACGGTCATGACCTCGGCACCGCGGTCGAGGCGGGGCCGGGCGGGGCGACGGCGCTCGCGGGTGTGGGTGGCGGGCAACGTGACCTCGCCGACGGACACCGTGATCGCCGCGGCCGCGCAGGGGGTGCGCGCGGGGATGGAGATCAACGCGGATCTGACGGCGGCGGAGGTCCGGGCGGCGGAGGTTCGTGCGGGGGAGGCCCGGGTGGGGGAGGCCCGGGCGACGGCGACGGGAGTGACCACCGGGTGAGGTGACGGCGTCCGGTGGGTCCCGGTGTGCCTCCTCCCACCAGGCGCTCGCTCGTGTGTGCGGGTTTCGCTCGGGCCCGGTCCGCACAGGCTCTGGAGGCGATCTGATCGTCGTACCGCTCGCTCCGCACCTTCGGCTCTGGGGGACGCAATGGCACATGTGCTGGTCATCGGCGGCGGTGTCGGAGGGTTGGCCACCGCCCTGCTCGCGGCGCGGCACGGGCACACGGCCGAGCTGTTCGAGCGCGACAGCCGGGCCCCGGGAACCGCCCTGGACCGGGACTTCTTCGGTTGGCGGCGCCCTTCCGTACCGCAGGCGACGCAGCCCCACGTCCTGCTCGGGGCGGCGCGCACGCTGCTGCGCGACGTACTGCCGGACGTGTACCGGGAGATGCTCCGCCTCGGTGCCCGGGAGCGGCACGAACTGGACTGGTTCGACGAACGCCCGCCCGCCCGGCCCGGGGACGAGGACCTCGTCATGCTCCAGGCCCGGCGCATCGTGCTGGAGAGCGCCCTGGTCACCGCGCTGCGCGGCGAGTCCGGGGTGGTCACGCGGTACGGCGAGCCGGTCACCGGGCTGCTGACGGAGCGCGCGGCGAGAGCGGGGGCCGGGGCCGGTCCGGCCGGGGCCTGTGTGCGGGTGACGGGGGTGGAGACGGCGCTGGGGGCGTACGAGGGCGACCTCGTCGTCGACGCGGGCGGGCGGCGTGGCGGCGTCGAACGCTGGCTCGCGCCGGTCGGCTGCCGTCCGGCGGTCGTGGAGCGCCACCGCACGGGGATCGCCTACTTCTGCCGCTGGTACCGCTTGCCCGAGGGGCGCCCGGAGGGCCCGCGCCGCCCGTGGGCGGTGACCGGCGGCCCCTTCGCCGGATGCGCCGTCTTCCCGGCCGACAACGGGACGTTCGCGGTGACCCTCTTCGTCCACACGCAGGACGAGACCCGCACCGCGCTGCGGGATCCGGCCGTCTTCGAGGCCGTGGCGCGGGCCTTCCCGCCCGGTGCGGCCTGGCTGGAGCTGGGCGCCGAACCGCTGTCCGAGGTCATGGCCACGGCGGGCCTGGACAACCGGTGGAGCGCGCTGGTCGACGAACGGGGACCGGTGGTCAGCGGGCTCGTGCCGATCGGGGACGCGATCACCCACACCAACCCGACCCTGGCGCAGGGCACCTCGCTCGCCCTGTGGGCCGCGCTGCGCGTGGCCCGTACGGCGCACCGCGACCCGGGGTCGGCACGTTTCGCCGCCGAGCACCACGCGTGGGCGGTGCGCACGCTCAAGCCGTGGTTCGACTTCCAGGTGGTGGCGGACGCGGCGGTGGGGGAGCGGTTCGCGACCCGGGCCGGCCGCACCGGTACGGCCCGCGAGACGGCCGCGCTGTTCGACTGCGCCCTGGACGACCCGGAGGTGATGCGGGCCCGGGCGCGGGTGCGGCACCTGGTCGACCCGCCGGAGCGGGCCTACGCCGATCCGGAGATCCGGGCCCGGGTCGCGCGGTGGTTGGCGCAGCGCCCCGACTACGCTCCCGGCACGGCCGGCCCGGACCGCGAGCAGTGGGAGAAGCTCACCTCGCCCCTCCCGGAGCCGTGAGGGGCGAGCAGGGCGGGTCCCCGGTCGTGGGGACCCTACGCGCGCCGGAGGATCACTGTCCCGTGGTTCCCGGACCGCGCTCGCGCGGCGTCACCGCCTGCGCGCCGTCGGGAGTCACGGCCACGCTGTCGGGCCCGTCACCCACGCGAACGCTGTCCACGACCGTGTCGGTACGCGTGTCGATCACCGAGACGGTGTCGGAGCGGAGGTTCGCGACGTAGGCGAAGGCGAAGGCGAAGGCGCCCAGTTGTGCGGAGGCGTTCGGCGCCGGCGCCGCGAGGGCCCCCGGTGCGCTCGCCATCGCCGCGAGCGCCGCGAGCGCCGCGAGCGCCACCGCCAGAGCCGCGCCCGCTCGCCGCCCGGTCCCCGGAGTCCGTGTCATGGCCCACAAGCTATGGCTCGCGGTACCGCTCGGAGGCGAGGCGCGCCCCGTGGTGACGTGCGGGTGGCCTGGGCGTGGGACGGCTGACCGGGTGGACGGCGAGGTCACGAGGGGAGGATGTCGCCCAAGTTGTACTCGGGTTCTTCGAGTTGCTCGTAGGTGCACGATGCGGCGGTACGGTCCGGGCGCCAGCGCCGGAAACGGGCCGTGTGCCTGAACCGGGGGGCCTGGGTCGCGGTGTAGGAAAGGGTGTCGTACGCGACCTCCAGTACGTGTTCCGGGCGCAACGGTACCCAGGAGAGGTCCTTCTTGCCGGTCCAGCGGCTCTGGGCGCCCGGGAGGCGGGCGCTCTCGTGGGCGGACTCCTCGGCCCAGGCCGCCCACGGGTGGCCCTCGGGGCTCGGCAGGCGCAGGGGGGCCAGCTCCTCCACCATTTCGGCGCGGCGCTTCATGGGGAAGGCGGCGCAGACGCCCACGTGTTGGAGCGCGCCGTGCTCGTCGTGGAGGCCGAGCAGGAGCGATCCGATGATCGGACCGCTCTTGTGGAAACGGAAACCCGCGACGACGGTGTCGGCCGTACGCTCGTGCTTGATCTTGAACATGAGGCGGGCATCGGGCCGGTAGGGCAGATCGAGCGGTTTCGCGATCACCCCGTCGAGCCCGGCGCCCTCGAACCGCTCGAACCACTCCTGCGCGAGCGCGCGGTCGGTGGTCGCGGGCGCCAGATGAACGGGGGGACGGGCCGTGGACAGGGAGCGGGCGAGTGCGGTGCGCCGGTCGGCGAGCGGGGTGTCGAGGAGGGCCTCGTCGCCGAGCGCGAGCAGGTCGAAGGCGATGAAGCTGGCCGGGGCGGTACCGGCCAGTAGGGTGACGCGGGACGCCGCGGGATGGATGCGTTCGGTCAGGCGGTCGAAATCCAGCCGTCCTCCCTGAACGATGACGATCTCCCCGTCCACGACGCAGCGCGGGGGCAGCTCCTCCCGGAACGCCGTGACCAGTTCGGGGAAGTAGCGGGTCAGGGACTTGCCGGTGCGGCTGCCGATCTCGATCTCGTCGCCGTCCCGGTGGACGATGGCGCGGAAGCCGTCCCACTTCGCCTCGTACTGCATGCCCGCGGGAATCTCGGGCACGGACTTCGCGAGCATCGGCTTCACCGGGGGCATCACGGGCAGGTCCACGCCACCTCCACCTGGTCTTCTCGGTCGTCCTGACCTTCTGGACGACCCGTCCCTACCGATTCTGCGGCGCTACGTCCCGCCGCGCCCGGTATGCGAGGTGTGCCGGGCCCGCCTACCGTGGCGCACATGGGTGCTGCGGGCAAGGCGATCGAGCTGGAAGCGGGCGGGCGGGCCGTACGGCTGTCGAGCCCGGACAAGGTCTACTTTCCCGAGCGAGGTCTGACCAAGCTGGACGTCGCCCAGTACTACCTGGCCGTGGCGGAGGGCATCACGCGCGCCCTGCGTGACCGGCCGACGACCCTGGAGCGGTTCCCGGACGGGGTGGACGGCGAGTCCTTCTTCCAGAAGCGCGCGCCGAAGAACCTGCCCGAGTGGATCCCGACCGCCCACATCGCCTTCCCCAGCGGGCGGACGGCCGACGAGATCTGCCCGACCGAGCCGGCCGCCGTGCTCTGGGCCGCGAACCTCGGCTGCTTGACCTTCCACCCGTGGCCGGTGCGACGCGCGGACACCGACCGTCCCGACGAGTTGCGCATCGACCTCGATCCGCAACCGGGGACGGACTACCACCACGCGGTGGCGGTGGCCCACGAGCTGCGCGCGCTGCTGGAAGAGCTGGGCCTGCGCGGCTGGCCCAAGACGTCGGGGGGCCGGGGCCTGCACGTCTTCGTGCCGATCGAGCCCCGCTGGACCTTCGCCGAGGTCCGGCGCTGCGCGATCACGCTGGGCCGGGAGCTGGAGCGCCGGATGCCCGGCAAGGTCACCACCGCCTGGTGGAAGGAGGAGCGGGGCGAGCGGATCTTCGTCGACTACAACCAGACCGCGCGCGACCGCACCATCGCCTCGGCCTACTCCGTCCGGCCCCGCCCCCACGCCCCGGTCTCCGCGCCCCTGCGCTGGGACGAGGTGGACGCGGCCGAGCCGCGTGACTTCGACATCGTGACGATGCCGAAGCGCTTCGCCGAGCTGGGCGACGTCCACGCGGACATGGACGACCACGCCTTCGGCCTGGAAGCGGTCCTGGCCCTGGCGGACCGCGACGAGCACGAGCGCGGCATGGGCGACATGCCCTACCCCCCGGACCACCCGAAGATGCCGGGCGAACCGAAGCGGGTCCAGCCGAGCCGCGCCCGGCACGAGGACTGAGGACTGAGGACTGACGCGCCCCCGATCGGGGGCGCCGACCGGGGCGCCGACCGGGGTGATCAACGACGCCGTGCGGCCCTGTTGATCGGTCGTTGATCGGACGTACATCCGGCGCGGTGAGTATCTGCGCATGTCGATGAACACGAGCGAACGCACGGCGACGGCGACGACGGACGTCTCCTGGTACGAACTGGCACTCTGCGCGCAGACGGGCCCCGGCTTCTTCTTCCCGGAGCCCGGGTCCTCCCTGCGGGACGCGAAGCGCCTGTGCGGAGCCTGCGAGGGACGGGTCGCCTGCCTGGAGTACGCCCTGGCCAACGATGAGCGCTTCGGTGTCTGGGGCGGTCTCTCGGAGGGTGAACGCCACGCCCTGCGCCCGCGCGGTTGACGCGTCGGCCCGGCGGCTCCGCTCACGAACGCGGCGGTCCCCCGGCAGAGCGGGGCTCTGCCGGGGGACCGCCGTCACACTTCACACTTCACACGGCGCGGGACCGGGCCCCGGCCGCCCCGACCGCTCGCGATCAGGCCTTGCGGGCCGCGATGCGCGCCGCGCGGGCGGCGAGGCGCTCGTCGAACTTGCGGGCCTCGGAGTCCAGGCCGGCCATGTACATGCCCAGCTCGTCCTGGGCCTGCCGGCCGTCGGGGCCGAGGCCGTCGATGTCCATGACCTTGAGGAAGCGGAGCACGGGGCTCAGTACGTCGTCGTGGTGGATGCGCATGTTGTAGATGCCGCCGATGGCCATCTGCGCCGCGGCCCGCTCGAAGCCCGGCATGCCGTGTCCCGGCATCCGGAAGTCGACGACCACGTCGCGCACGGCCTGCATCGTCAGGTCCGGGGCCAGCTCGAAGGCGGCGCCGAGCAGGTTGCGGTAGAAGATCATGTGCAGGTTCTCGTCGGCCGCGATGCGGGCGAGCATCCGGTCGCAGACCGGGTCGCCCGACTGGTGGCCGGTGTTGCGGTGCGAGATGCGGGTGGCCAGTTCCTGGAAGGCGACGTACGCCACCGAGTGCAGCATCGAGTGCCGGTTGTCGGACTCGAAGCCCTCCGCCATGTGCATCATCCGGAACTCTTCGAGCTTGTCCGGGTCCACCGCGCGGGACGCGAGCAGGTAGTCGCGCATCACGATGCCGTGGCGCCCCTCCTCGGCGGTCCAGCGGTGCACCCAGGTGCCCCAGGCGCCGTTGCGACCGAAGAGGGAAGCGATCTCGTGGTGGTAGCTGGGGAGGTTGTCCTCGGTGAGGAGGTTGACCACCAGTGCCGTGCGGCCGATGTCGGTGACCTTGGACTGGCCGACCGCCCACTCCTCGCCGTCCTCGAAGAACCCCGGGAAATTGCGCCCGTCGCTCCACGGAACGTACTCGTGGGGCATCCAGTCCTTCGTCACCTTCAGGTGACGGTTGAGCTCTTTCTCCACCACCTCTTCCAGCGCGAACAGCAGCTTGGCGTCGGTCCACGCCTCCGAGCTGCCGAGGTGGGGAGAGGTGATCGTCACGGGTGCTCCTGGGGACAAAGCGAATACCTACGGTTCCGTAGCCTACGAACCCGTAGGTTAAGCGCGGCATCAAGAGGAACCAAGCCCCACCCCTGGGGGTGCCTGGTTACGTCCGGTTATGTATGCAGTTCTAGGCGTCGCCGGGACGCGCAAAGTCACACCAGAAGGTGATCCGCGGCGCCCCCCTTGACCGCTGTGATCAGCGCGCGGAGCGCTTCCGTCGAGTCCGAGACGTAGGCGGCGGAGCCGGTCGTGCCGATGTAGGCCCTGCCGTCGGCGTCCAGGCCGAAGCGGAAGCAGTTCGCGCCCTCGCTGCAGAAGGCCCGGTCCCAGTCGATGGCGGGGGCGGTGGCCGCGGTGGCCGCAGTGGTCGTCGCGCTCATGTCGTCCTTCTTCCGGTGTCCGTGGTGTTCGCGTCGGTGGTGTTCGCGTTCGTGGTGCATCGTCGTGTCCGCGGTGATGCGTGGTCTGCGTGGTGCTTCGTGATGCTTCGTGGTGTGCGTGGCGCCCTGTGGTGTCCCTCCGGTGCGCACACGGGTCCCGTGCGCGGCGGGTTCACCGCTTCCGCGCGGGCCTCACAGGTCCCGCGCGATCGCGCGGATGGCATCGCGGGAGGCGGTCGCGGTCAGTGACAGGCCCCGGAGCCGCTCCAGCAGCCCCCGGTAGCGCAGCAGCTCCCCCTGCGAGTCCAGGAGCGCCGACCCGTGCGCGCTGTCGAGCTGCACGGTGTCCAGCTGGCTCATCGTCGCCGCGGCGTAGGTGAACGACTGGCCCGCGCCGGGCAGGCCGCCCGCGGTGAAGGGGATCACCCGGATCGTCGTGCGCTCGCGCTCCGACTCCGCCAGGATGTGCTCCAGTTGCGCCCGGGCCGCTCCCGGCCCGCCGAACCGCATGCGCAGCGCCGCTTCGTGCACCACCGCTTCGTAGGTCGGGGGCCGCTCGCGCGCGAAGATCTGCCGCCGGCCCATGCGCAGCGCCAGCCGGGCCCGCACCTCGGCCGCCGGGAGCGGCGGGTCGGCGGTTTCGAAGACCGCCCGCGCGTGGGCCTCGGTCTGCAACAGGCCGGGTATGTGCGCGGTCACGGCCGTGTGCAACTCGACGCTGTGGTGCTCCAGTTCGCAGATGTCGAGCAACCCCGGCGGTAGCAGGGCGCGATGCTCCTCCCACCACCCCTTGTCGCGCTCCCGGGTCATCCCCGCGAGCAGGTCCACGAGCGCGGCGTCGGGGCAGGCGTAGTGGTGGGCCAGCGTGCGGACCCGCTCCGCGGTGATGCCGAGCCGGCCGGACTCGATGTTGGGGATGCGGGTGCGGTCCACCCCCAGCAGCGCCGCGGCCTGTTGCACGGTCGTGCCCGACCGCTCGCGGAGTCTGCGCAGCTCGGCGCCCAGGCGCTGCTGCCGGGCGGTCGGCGTGCTCCTCGGTGGCATGGCGCGGTTCCCCTCTCCTGGAATGCCCTGAGAAAGCGGTAGGCGGTCATGCGGCTAGTGGCACTGTGCACCTACTTACGCTACGTTCAGTAGTGCAAGTGTCACACGCGGCGACCTGTCGGTGCCGGAAGACTCCCTCGGAAGGCTCGGCGGTACGACGACGGGCGCCCGCCGCCCCGCCCCGGGAGGGGGGAGCGCCGGGCGCGTCGACGGGTGGAGCGGGTCGGCCCCGCCCGATCCCACCGGGTGCTGATCAGTCCTGCCACATGGACTCGCGGACCTCCTGCGCCGTGGTCGGGCGCAGTTCGTCGTCGAGCAGCAGCCAGCGGGTGATGCCGATCGATTCCAGGAACGGCACGTCGTGGCTGGCCACGATGAGCGCCCCCTCGTACGAATCCAACGCCTCCGTCAACTGCCGTACGCTCGCCAGGTCCAGGTTGTTCGTCGGCTCGTCCAGCATCAGTAGCTGCGGAGCCGGCTGGGCCAGGAGCAGCGCCGCGAGCGCCGCCCGGAAGCGCTCGCCGCCCGACAGGGTGCCCGCGAGCCGGTCCGCCCGGGCGCCGCGGAAGAGGAAGTGCGCGAGCCGCGCCCGGATCCCGTTGTTCGTGGCCTGCGGCGCGAACCGGGCCACGTTCTCCACCACCGACAGCCCGTCGTCGAGGACGTCGAGCCGCTGCGGCAGGAAGCGCGCCGGTACGTGCGTCACCGCCTCCCCGGCCACCGGCGGGACCAGCCCGGCCACCGTGCGCAGCAGGGTGGTCTTGCCCGAACCGTTGCGTCCGACCAGGGCGATCCGCTCCGGCCCGCGTAGTTCCCACGCCTCGGGGACGGCCGGTGAGCCGGCGTGCGCCAGGTGCAGGCCGCGCAGGGTCAGCACGCCGCGCCCGGGCGGAACCAGGGTGGCGGGCAGTTCGATGCGGATCTCGTCGTCGTCGCGCACCGCCTCCACGGCCTGGTCGAGCCGTTCGCGCGCCTGCGCGAGCTTCTCGGTGTGCATGATGCGGTGCTTGCCCGCGGACACCTGGGCCTGTCGCTTCCGCTCGCCCATCACGATCTTGGGCTCGCGCTTGGTGTCGTTCATCTTCTGGCCGTACCGCTTGCGGCGGGCCAACTTGACGTGGGCGTCGGACAGTTCGCGCTTCTGGCGCTGTACGTCGGCCTCGGCGACCCGGACCAGCCTCTCGGCGGTCTCCTGCTCGGCGGCCAGCACCTCCTCGTACGCGCTGAAGTTCCCGCCGTACCAGCGGACCTCGCCCTCGCGCAGTTCGGCGATCTGGTCCACCCGGTCCAGCAGTTCCCGGTCGTGGCTGACCAGGACCAGGACGCCGGTCCAGGAGTCGACGGCGGCGTAGAGCCGGCGTCGGGCCCGCAGGTCCAGGTTGTTGGTGGGTTCGTCGAGCAGCAGGACGTCCGGCCGCGCGATCAGCAGGGCCGCCAGTCGCAGCAGCACGGACTCGCCGCCGGACAACTCGCCGACCGTGCGGTCGAGGTCGATCCGGCCCAGCCCCAGCTGGTCGAGGGTGGCGGTCGCCCGCTCCTCCACGTCCCAGTCGTCGCCGACCGCGGTGAAGTTGGCCTCGTTGGCCTCGCCCGCCTCGATGGCGTGCAGGGCGGTGCGGACCGCGGCGATTCCGAGCGCCTCGTCCACGCGCAGCGTGGTGTCGAGGGTGACCCCTTGGGGGAGGTGGCCGACCGTGCCGGCGACGGCGATCTGGCCGTCGCCCGCGGTCAGTTCACCCGCGATCAGTTTGAGCAGGGTGGACTTGCCCGAGCCGTTGAGACCGATCAGGCCGGTGCGGCCGGGGCCGACGGCGAGCTGGAGCCCGTCGAAGACGGGGGTCCCGTCGGGCCAGTCGAAGGACAGGGCGGAACACGTGACGAACGTAGGGGCATGGCTCATGGAGGCCTCCAGGTTGCGTGAATGGTGCAGTGCAACGCGGGGAGACAGCCGACGACGAGCGCTCCTGACGAAGGGCTTGTGGGGGTCGGTGTCTCGGACCTCAGACGAGCAATGTCCTGCTCCGTTTCGGCGGCAATGGGGCGTCTACGAAGCTACGGGGGGCCTCAGCCCCCCGCAAACGGTTTTCGCCGGCCGGAGCCGAACGGCCGGCGTCGGGGGTCGACGTCAAGGGCGGACGCCGACGGCGGACGTCGAAAGGAGACGTCAGCGGCGGACGTCGAAAGGAGGCGTCAACAGGAGTCGCGCATCAGCTCGGCCAGGCTGTGGTCCACGTCCAGGTACAGGTGTTCCAGCCCCGGCGGGACCACGGCCGCGGCCCGCTCCAGGAAGCGGCGCAGCTCGGCGGCGGCCATCAGGACGATGGCGACACCCTCCGGAGCGTGGAACTCCACCACGGTCCGGCCCGATCCGTACGGCCGCACCCGCACGTCGCCGTGACCACAAGGGCGGTCCAGGCCCGCCTCCAACAGTTCGCGGGCGAAGGTCCACGACACCTCGATGCCTTCGAGGGTCGCCGGAGCGGGGAAGGCCATGCGGACGGCGAAGGGGTCCGAGCGGTCGTAATGGAAGGTGACGGGGACGGTCTCGACCTTCGGCGCTGCGGCGACCAGACGGGCCTGCACGGCCTGCTCGATGATGGTGATCAAGGCTCGCTCCCTTGCGGCGATCGGTTGCCGGACTGTGGCTGGGGCCCGGCATCCGGATAGACGCGGGAAATCGCGAATCCGTGCATGCGCGGAGGGCGTGAGCTGTGTCACCGAATGGCCGGAACACCGTCGTGTGATCGTACGGTCCGCTCGCTGTGGTCATGGGGCGCAAGGGGAAGTGGTGCGCCCGGGGGTCTGTGCAGTGGTTCAACTAAGGCTGGATCCCGCTCACTCCGCGAGCGCAACCGATCACTCGTGTTGCCGTACGGACACCCTCCGTGAGGGTGGTGCGAGGCACCCTGGACGGCCACCGCGGGGTGCGTTAGCTTCCGGCGCCATGAGACTTCTGACAGTTGGCATGTGCGCGGCAGCCCTGGTCGGGGTGCTCGCCGCTCCCGCCCAGGCGCGGACCACCCCCTTACCCGGTCCGTCGGCCCCGCCCGGCCCGTCGGCCGCCCTCGCCTCCGGATCCCCTTCCGGTCTGGAGTGGTCCCTCAAGGCCACCGCCACGGACGCCCGGTTCCGCGGGCTGGCCGCGGTGAACCGCTCGACGGCCTGGGTCTCCGGATCCCAGGGCAAGGTGCTGCGCACCCTGGACGGCGGGCGCAGCTGGGCGGACGTCTCGCCCCCCGGCGCCGCCGGCCTGGAGCTGCGCGACATCGAGGCCTTCGACGCGCGGCGCGCGGTCGCCCTCTCCATCGGCGAGGGCCAGGACTCCCGGGTCTGGCGGACCGAGGACGGCGGGGCCAGCTGGACCGAGACCTTCCGCAACCCCGACCCCCGCGCCTTCTACGACTGCCTGACCTTCTTCGACCCCGCGCACGGGCTGGCCGTGAGCGACCCGGTGGACGGGAAGTTCCGGATCCTGTCCACGGCGGACGGCGGCCGCAGTTGGCGGGTGCTGCCGAACGCCGGGATGCCGGACGCGCTTCCCGGCGAGGCCGGGTTCGCCGCGAGCGGGCAGTGCCTGGTCAGCTCGGGTCCGGCCGACGTCTGGCTAGCCACCGGCGGCGGCGCGAACGCGCGCGTGCTGCACTCGGCCGACCGCGGGCTGACCTGGAGCGCGGCCGATTCCACCGTGCCGGCGGGCGACCCCGCCAAGGGGGTCTTCGGGCTCGCCTTCCGCGACCGCGGGCACGGCCTCGCGGTGGGCGGCGACTACCGCACCGGCCAGCCGTCCCCGCTGGCCGGGGCGCTCTCCGTCGACGCGGGCCGCACCTGGCGGCCGGCCGGCTCGGCGCCGCCCGCCTACCGCTCCGGGGTGGCCTGGGTCCCGTACACGGCGACCGTGGCCCTGGCGGTCGGGCCGACCGGTACGGACGTCACGCTCGACGCGGGCCGCAGCTGGCGCCCGCTGGCCACGGGTTCCTTCGACACCGTCGACTGCACCGCGGACCTGGCGTGCTGGGCGGCGGGGGAGAAGGGCCGGGTCGCCCGGTTGGAACCGGGCGACCGCGCGTAGTGCCGTGACCCGGTGAACCTTTCCGGTCACGGTACTGGGGCGTGTCCGACGAGGTTCCGCACGCCCGGGGACGAGAGGTCCTACGCGAGCGGAGCCTCGCGGACCGCGGCCAGGTCGGCCGAGGTCCTGGTCGCGATGAACTCGGTGATCCGGTAGGCGCAGACGCCCGCCACCGTGAAGGGGTCCTCGGCGGCGATCTTCTCGATCTCGGCCCGGGAGACCCCGCCCGCCAGGATCACACCGCCGTCGCGCGGCACCTTGCGGCCCGAGGCGAGGAAGACGCCCGAGGCGTAGTAGCCGCCCAACCACGCGAGGTGCGCGTCCATGTGCTCTTCGACGGCTTCGACGGGCGCGGTGTAGCTCAACTCCATGACGAACATGATCGCCAGGCTACTCTCGCACCTCATGACGAGTGTGAAGACCCCCGCGGACGAGGCCGAGGCCCGGGCGATACAGGACCGACTGCGCCACCAGGTCGTGCTCACCGAGGCCGGACCGCCGGTCGGGCAGGGCCTGGTGACCGGTGTCGACGTGGCCTACGACGACGAGCGCGACCTGGTCGCCGCCGCGGCCGTCGTCCTCGACGCGCGCACGCTGGAGGTCGTCGAGGAGGCGACCGCCGTGGGGCACGTGAGCTTCCCGTACGTCCCGGGCCTGCTCGCCTTCCGGGAACTGCCCACCGTCCTGGCCGCCCTGGACGCGCTGACCTCGCCCCCCGGGCTGGTCGTCTGCGACGGCTACGGGCTCGCACACCCGCGCGGCTTCGGGCTCGCCTGCCACCTCGGCGTGGTCACGGGACTGGCGACCATCGGCGTCGCGAAGAATCCATTCACCTTCACCTACGAGGAACCGGGCGCCAGGAGGGGGGACTCCTCGCCCCTCCGCGCCGCCGACGGCTCCGTGGTCGGCCGGGCACTGCGCACGCAGGACGGGATCAAGCCGGTGTACGTCTCCGTGGGCCACCGGGTCTCCCTCGACAACGCGGCCGCGCACACCCTGGCCCTGAGTCCGCGCTTCCGGATCCCGGAGACCACCCGGCACGCCGACTCCCTCTGCCGCCGGGCCCTGCGCGAGGCCGGCTGAGGCGACCCGGGCGCGCCCCCAGCGCCCGCGGGCCCGCACGCGCCCGACCCGAACGCCCCCCAACGCCCGCTCACGGCCGTCCCGAGCGTCCGCCCGCGCCCGCGCGGGGGATCACACCGCCCGCTCGTCCACCACCCGGAAGCGGATCCCCGCCTTCTGGAGCCGCTCCAGCAGCGCGTCGCCCATCGCGACCGCCGTGGTCACCTGCCCGGAGGTCGCCGGGAGCCGGTCGTACGCCAGGGACAGCGCGGACTCCCCGAGCATCTTGGCCGTCTCCCCGTAGCCGGGGTCGCCGCCCGAGACCTCTGTGAACACCCGCCGTCCGCCGCCCTCGCCCACGAAGCGGACCGTGAACCAACTGCGCGCCCTGCGCGCGGCGTCCGGCCCGCGCCCCGGCTCCCACAGCCCGCCGAGCCACTGCCGCACGGCCGGGATCTGGGCCAGTGCGACCGTGGCCCCGACCGCGCCCGCACCGGCCGCCGCGACCGGCAGGTGGCGCACGGAGGCGTAGTGCCGGTAGCGGAAGTCCGGACCGTAGCGCTCCAGGGCGGCGGCCGAGCGGGCCACCACCCGCGGGTCCAGCGTGGGCAGCGGCAGCGCCCAGGTGCCGGTCTCCCGGCTGTAGCGGGGTGCCCCGATCGGGCCCCGCGCCCGGCGGCCCACCGTCCGCGGTTCGTGCAGCCGGCGCTCCCGCGCGGCGGCCAGTGTCTGCGGCCCGCGCCCGAAGGCGCCGAGCGCCGAGGCCAGCGTGCCGCCGGAGAAGGAGGCGTGCGAGCGCAGGAACCCGTCCACGGTCAGCGGTACGCCCTCGGGCAGATGACGGACGGTGAAGTACGCGCCGAGGTCCGCCGGGATGGAGTCGAAACCGCAGGCGTGCACGATCCGGGCGCCGCTCTCCCGGGCCCGCGCGTCGTGCTCGACGTACATCCGGTCCACGAACTCCGGCTCCCCGGTGAGGTCCAGGTAGTCCGTACCGCTCTCGGCGCAGGCGGCGACCAGCTCCGCGCCGTGGTGCACGTACGGGCCCACCGTGGTGGCCAGCACCCGCGTGGCGGCGGCGAGTTCCCGCACCGCCCGCGGATCGGCGGCGTCCGCGCGCAGCAGCGGCAGCTCCGCGCAGCGGGGGTCGAGGGCGGTGAGCCGCTCGCGGAGCCGTTCGAGTTTGGCGGGGTCCCGTCCCGCAAGGGCCCACCGGCACCCGGCCGGCGCGTGCGCGGCGAGGTACTCGGCGGTCAGGGCGCCCACGAAGCCGGTGGCTCCGAAGAGCACGAGGTCGTAGGCGCGCCCGGTCCGGTGGTCCTGCGGCTCCCGCTGCTCCGGCTGTTCTGGCGCGTTCTGATCGCTGCTCCGGCTGTTCCGGCTGTTCATCACCGCTCCTCCCGACTGCTGCTGGTCGCCGAGGCTAGCGTGGGGATCGACTGTCCGTGCGAGCAGGTGGGACCTGCGGTGAAGGGGAGGCGTCGATGAAGGCTGCGGTACGCACGTGGGAAGTGGTGCGGGAGTTCGCCCTCGGGCTGCCGGAGGCGCGGGAGGACCATCCCTGGGATCCGGAGCGCGCCGTGGCGAAGGTCAACGGCAAGGTCTTCGTCTTCCTGGGCAACGCCGACGGCCCCGAGCCGCCCGCTCTCTCGGTCAAGCTCAAGGACGAGGCGCTGCACGCCCACGCGATGACGGTGCCGGGCGCCGCGCCCACCGGCTACGGGCTGGGCCGCTCGGGCTGGGTCACCGTACCGCTGGGGCAGAAAGGATCGCCGAGCGCCGAGGTGGTCTGCGAGTGGGTGGAGGAGAGCTACCGGACCGTGGCCCTCAAGCGGCACGTGAAGGCGCTCGACGAACGCTCGGGGGCCGCTGACCGCGCGGGTGCCGAGGGGTAGGCGGGAAGGGGGAGCGCGAGCGGCTAAGCGCTTGCTCGGTCGACCGCTCCAGGGGGTTGTGCTGAGCCGTGCCCGTTCCTAGCATCACTGGTGTTACATCAGTTGTGTCACACAGGGGTACCACGGATGCTGGGGGCTCGATGGCAGTGACAGGGAACGGCCCGCTGGCCGGAGTGCGCGTCGTCGAGCTGGCGGGCATCGGCCCGGGACCGTTCGCCGCCATGCTCCTCGCCGATCTGGGAGCGGACGTCGTCCGCGTGGACCGGCCCGGCGGGGGCGGCCTGGCCGTCGATCCCGCCTACGACATCACCAACCGCAACAAGCGCTCGGTCCTGCTGGACCTCAAGTCCGACGATGGCCCCGCCCGCGTCCTGGACCTGGTCCAGCGGGCCGACGTGCTCATCGAGGGGTTCCGACCCGGGGTCGCCGAGCGGCTCGGCGTCGGACCGGTCGAGTGCCACGCCCGCAACCCCCGGCTGGTCTACGGTCGGATGACCGGCTGGGGCCAGGAGGGCCCCCTCGCCCACAGCGCCGGCCACGACATCGCCTACATCGCCGTCACCGGCGCCCTCGGCATGATCGGCGACCCGGACGGGCCGCCCGCGGTCCCCGCCAACCTGGTCGGCGACTACGCGGGCGGCTCGCTCTACCTGGTCATCGGCGTCCTCGCCGCCCTCCAGCACGCGCGCACCACCGGCACCGGTCAGGTCGTCGACGCGGCCATCGTCGACGGCACCGCGCACCTCACGTCGATGATCCACGGGATGATGGCGGCCGGAGGCTGGCAGGACCGGCGCGGGGCCAACCTGCTCGACGGCGGCTGCCCCTTCTACGGGACGTACGAGACCTCCGACGGCGGCTACATGGCGGTCGGGGCGCTGGAGCAGCAGTTCTACGACGCCTTCATCGACCTGCTCGGCATCAAGGACCAGGCACCCGCCCGCAAGGACCTGGCCCGCTGGGGCGAGCTGCGGGAGGCCGTCGCCGCCCGCTTCAGGACCCGGACCCGGCAGGAGTGGACCGAGGTGTTCGACGGGACGGACGCCTGCGTGGCCCCCGTGCTGTCGCTGCGCGAGGCCCCGGCGCACCCGCACCTCGCCGCCCGCGGCACCTTCACCGACTTCGGCGGGATCACCCAGCCGGCGCCCGCCCCCCGTTTCTCCGCCACCCCCGCCGCCGTGCGCGGTGGCCCCGCCCTGCCGGGCGCGCACACCGAATCCGTGGCCCGCGACTGGGACGTCCCGGCCCTGTACCCGCTGGAGGACTGAGAACCCGTGAAGCGCCGGATCTTCGAGCCCGAGCACGCGACGTTCCGCGAGAGCGTCCGCACCTTCCTCGCGAAGGAGGTGCTGCCGCACTACGAGCAGTGGGAGAAGGAGGGCATCGTCAGCCGCGAAGCCTGGCGGGCCGCGGGACGCCAGGGGCTGCTGGGCCTCGCGGTGCCCGAGGAGTTCGGCGGCGGCGGCAACGCCGACTTCCGCTACGCGGCGGTCATCGCCGAGGAGTTCACCCGGGCGGGCGCCGCCGGGCTGGCCATCGGCCTGCACAACGACATCATCGGGCCGTACCTGACCTCGCTGGCCACCGACGAGCAGAAGCGCCGCTGGCTGCCCGGCTTCTGCTCGGGCGAGACCATCACGGCCATCGCGATGACCGAACCGGGTGCGGGCTCGGACCTCCAGGGCATCCGCACCCACGCCGAGGACCACGGCGACCACTGGGTGCTCAACGGTTCCAAGACCTTCATCTCCAACGGGATCCTGGCCGACCTCGTGATCGTCGTCGCGAGGACCACCCCCGAGGGCGGGGCGCACGGCCTGTCCCTGCTGGTGGTGGAGCGCGGCGCCGAGGGCTTCGAGCGCGGCCGCAACCTCGACAAGATCGGCCAGAAGGCGCAGGACACCGCGGAGCTCTTCTTCCACGACGTGCGCGTCCCCAAGGAGAACCTGCTCGGCGAGCTGAACGGCGCCTTCGTCCACCTGATGACCAACCTCGCCCAGGAGCGGATGGGCATCGCGATGGCCGGCATCGCCGCCGCCGAACACCTCCTGGAGATCACCACCGCCTACGTCAAGGAGCGCGAGGCCTTCGGGCGGCCGCTCGCCAAGCTCCAGCACATCCGCTTCGAGATCGCGGAGATGGCGACCGAGTGCGCCGTCACCCGCACCTTCCTCGACCGTTGCATCGTCGACCACGCGAACGGGGAGTTGGACGCCGTCCACGCCTCGATGGCCAAGTGGTGGGCGACCGAACTCCAGAAGCGGGTCGCCGACCGCTGTCTGCAACTGCACGGCGGATACGGATACATGAGTGAGTACCGGGTCGCGCGGGCGTTCGTGGACGGCCGCATCCAGACCATCTACGGCGGCACGACCGAGATCATGAAGGAGATCATCGGCCGTTCCCTGCTCGGCTGACGCACCACCCGGGCCCCTTCGCCCAGGCCCCTTCGCCCGGCCCCTTCATCCAGGCCCCTCATCGGGCCCCTTCCCCTCGGGCCCGCTTCCCCCGGCCCACCTTCTTCGAAAGGCTTGACCAGTGAGCACCGAAGCGTACGTGTACGACGCGATCCGCACCCCGCGCGGCCGCGGCAAGGCCAACGGGGCCCTGCACGGCACCAAGCCGATCGACCTCGTCGTGGGCCTCATCCACGCGCTGCGCGAGCGCAACCCCGGCCTGGACCCGGCGACCATCGACGACATCGTGCTCGGGGTCGTGGGCCCCGTCGGCGACCAGGGCTCGGACATCGCGCGGATCGCGGCGATCGCCGCGGGGCTGCCGGACACGGTGGCCGGCCTGCAGGAGAACCGCTTCTGTGCCTCCGGGCTGGAAGCGGTCAACCTGGCCGCCGCCAAGGTCCGTTCGGGCTGGGAGGACCTGGTGCTCGCCGGCGGCGTCGAGTCGATGTCCCGCGTCCCGATGGCCTCCGACGGCGGTGCCTGGTTCAACGACCCGATGACCAACTGGGACACCAACTTCGTTCCGCAGGGCATCGGCGCCGACCTGATCGCCACCCTCGGCGGCTTCTCCCGGCGTGACGTCGACGAGTACGCCGCGCTCTCCCAGGAGCGGGCCGCCGCGGCCATCAAGGACGGCCGCTTCGCCAAGTCCGTGGTCCCGGTCACGGACCGCAACGGCCTGGTCGTCCTGGACCACGACGAGTTCGTCCGCCCGGGCACCACGGCCGACAGCCTCGCGAGGCTCAAGCCGTCCTTCGCGGACATCGGCGAACTCGGCGGCTTCGACGCCGTCGCCCTGCAGAAGTACCACTGGGTCGAGAAGATCGACCACGTCCACCACGCGGGCAACTCCTCCGGCATCGTCGACGGCGCCTCGCTCGTCGCGATCGGCTCCCGCGAGGCGGGGGACCGCAACGGGCTGGCGCCGCGCGCCCGGATCGTCTCGGCCGCCGTCTCCGGTTCCGAGCCGACCATCATGCTCACCGGCCCCGCCCCGGCCACCCGCAAGGCCCTCGCCAAGGCCGGACTGACCATCGACGACATCGACCTCATCGAGATCAACGAGGCCTTCGCGGGCGTCGTCCTGCGCTTCGTCGCGGACATGGGCGTCTCCCTCGACAAGGTCAACGTCAACGGCGGCGCCATCGCGCTCGGCCACCCCCTCGGCGCGACCGGCGCGATGATCCTCGGCACCGTCATCGACGAGCTGGAGCGCCAGGACAAGCGCTACGGGCTCGTCACCCTCTGCGTCGGCGGCGGCATGGGCGTCGCCACCGTCGTCGAGCGCCTCTGACCGTCCCCGTCCCCGGCACACCCCCTTTCTCACACGGAAGTAGCGAAAATGAGCGAGTCCACCACGATCCGCTGGGAACAGGACGAGAGCGGCGTCGTCACCCTGATCCTCGACGACCCCAACCAGTCCGCCAACACGATGAACCAGGCCTTCAAGGACTCCATCGCGGCCGTCGCGGAGCGCGCCGAGGCCGAGCGGGACTCCATCCGGGGCATCGTCTTCACCTCCGCCAAGAAGACCTTCTTCGCGGGCGGTGACCTCAAGGAGATGATCCGGCTCCGCCCCGAGGACGCCCAGCTCGCCTTCGACACCGGCACCGCGATCAAGGCGTCCCTGCGCCGGATCGAGACCCTCGGCAAGCCCGTGGTCGCCGCCATCAACGGCGCTGCGCTCGGCGGCGGTTACGAGATCGCGCTCGCCTGCCACCACCGGATCGCCCTCGACGCCCCCGGTTCCAAGATCGGCCTGCCCGAGGTCACCCTGGGCCTGCTCCCCGCGGGTGGTGGCGTCACCCGCACCGTGCGCCTCATGGGCATCACCGATGCGCTCCTCAAGGTGCTGCTCCAGGGCACCCAGTACCCCCCGCAGCGCGCCCTGGACAACGGTCTGGTCCACGAACTGGCCGCCACCCGCGAGGAGATGCTCGACAAGGCCCGCGCCTTCATCGACGCCAACCCGGCCTCGCAGCAGCCCTGGGACGTCCCCGGCTACCGGATCCCGGGCGGTACGCCGTCCCACCCGAAGTTCGCCGCGAACCTCCCGGCGTTCCCGGCCAACCTGAAGAAGCAGCTGAACGGGGCCCCGTACCCGGCCCCGCGCAACATCCTGGCCTGCGCCGTCGAGGGCTCCCAGGTCGACTTCGAGACCGCGCTGACCATCGAGGCCCGCTACTTCACCGAGCTGGTCACCGGACAGACCGCCAAGAACATGATCCAGGCGTTCTTCTTCGACCTCCAGGCCGTCAACTCCGGTGCCAGCCGCCCCCAGGGCGTCGCGCCGCGCAAGGTCCGCAAGGTCGCCGTCCTCGGCGCGGGCATGATGGGCGCGGGCATCGCGTACTCCTGCGCCCGCGCGGGCATCGAGGTCGTCCTCAAGGACGTCACCGCCGAGGCCGCCGCCAAGGGCAAGGCGTACTCCGAGAAGCTGCTGGACAAGGCGCTCTCCCGGGGCCGCACCACCGAGGCCAAGCGCGCCGAACTGCTCGCCCGGATCACCCCCACTGCCGACCCCGCCGACCTGGCCGGCTGCGACGCCGTCATCGAGGCCGTCTTCGAGGACACCTCCCTCAAGCACAAGGTGTTCCAGGAGATCCAGGACGTCATCGAGCCCGACGCGCTGCTCTGCTCCAACACCTCCACCCTGCCCATCACGGGCCTGGCCGAAGGGGTTTCGCGCCCCGTCGACTTCATCGGGCTGCACTTCTTCTCGCCCGTCGACAAGATGCCGCTGGTCGAGATCATCAAGGGCGAGCGCACCGGGGACGAGGCCCTGGCCCGCGCCTTCGACCTGGTCCGCCAGATCAACAAGACCCCGATCGTGGTCAACGACTCGCGCGGCTTCTTCACCTCGCGGGTGATCGGCCAGTTCATCAACGAGGGCGTCGCGATGGTCGGCGAGGGCATCGAGCCGGCCTCCGTGGAGCAGGCGGCCGCCCAGGCCGGCTACCCCGCGAAGGTGCTCTCCCTGATGGACGAGCTGACCCTGACCCTGCCCCGCAAGATCCGCAACGAGACCCGCAAGGCCTTCGAGGAGGCCGGGCGCAGCTGGGCGACGCACCCCGCGGACACCGTCATCGACCGGATGGTGGACGAGTTCGGCCGCCCCGGCCGCAGCGGTGGCGCGGGCTTCTACGACTACGACGAGGCGGGCAAGCGGGCCGGCATCTGGCCGGGCCTGCGCGAGCACTTCACGAAGCCGGGCACGGAGATCCCCTTCGTCGACATGCAGGAGCGGATGCTCTTCTCCGAGGCCATCGACACCGTCCGGCTCTTCGAGGAGGGCGTGCTGACCTCGGTCGCCGACGCCAACATCGGCTCGATCATGGGCATCGGCTTCCCGGCCTGGACCGGCGGCGTGATCCAGTACATCAACGGGTACGAAGGCGCCCTGCCCGGCTTCGTGGCCCGCGCGCGCGAGCTCGCCGCGGCCTACGGCGAGCGGTTCGCCCCGCCCGCCCTGCTCGTCGAGAAGGCCGAGCGCGGCGAGACCTTCACCGACTGACGGCCTGCACCGGCCCCACCGGCCCCACCGCGCCGGGCGCCCCGACGGTCCACGACGACCGTCGGGGCGACGTCAGAGGTCAGTGGTCGGCGGCCGGGGCTTCAGGCTCCTCAGGCTCCGGTCAGCTCCAGTGAGGCGAAGGTGCCGCGGCGTACGGCGCCGTCCGGGGCGGTCCACTCGGCCACCACCCCGGTCGGGTCGGCGTTCTCGCGCAGCACGCGCGTCAGCCCGAGCCGCGCGCCGCCGGGCAGCAGGACCCGGGTGCCCCCGGCGCCCTCGATGACCTCCGGGGTCTGCGAGAGCGGGAAGTCCGCGATCTCCGGGCCGTCGTAGCGCGTGCTCACGGCCGGCTCGGGGACGTCGCTGAGGCTCTGGTGCTGCGCCTCGGCGCGGCCCTGGAGCAGGGTGAGCAGCCGGGCCACGCACACCGGGTCGTGCGCGCCGTCGTACACCCAGCGCAGCCCGAGCACCCCGTGCTCAGAGGTGCCGATCAGGCCCGCCCCGGCCCCTTCGAGCGGCGCCCCGCGGTAGGTGACCGGCACGTGGTAGGAGATCGGGCGCCCGCCCGAGGCGTCGGTGACCACCATGAACTCGATGCCCACCTCGCCCTGCGGATCGTCGAGCCGGAAACCGCCCGCCCGGAGCAGCTCCGGGGGCCGCCCGCTCGCGGTGTACCAGGGTCGCTCCGGCAGCCATGCGGCGAGGAGCTCCAGCTTGCCGGGGTCCATCGTGGTCCTGTGGATGATCGCCATGGCAGGAAAGCTACCCCGCCGTGGCGGCGCCCCCGTACCCGGCCCCACCTCACTGCCGTCCCGGCCCGCCGGTCACTCGGGCGCGGTGAACGCCGCCCGCAACTCGTCCTTGAGCGAGCGCTGGAACGCCGTCACCAGGGCCTGGACCACCATCGGTTGCATGTGCGCGGACAGCGACTTCATCGCCTCGACCCGCTCCGGATCGCTCTCGCCCTGGGTGAAGGGCCCCCAGACCTCGTCCCGGAACAGCGCGGTCAGCTCGTGCGCCGCGGTCCGGGCGTGCTCCATCAACACGGTCCGCGCCGTCATGATCGTCTCGTGTGCGATCGGTACGTCGAGCAGCGCGACCCCGAGTCGCAACAGCCCCGGATCCACCCGGAAGGCGTCCCCGTCCGGCGCCGGCGCCAGCACGTTCATGGCGGTCAGCCGCTGGACGTCGGAGTCCGACAGGGGCCGCCCCACCCGCTTCTCCAGCTCCTCGCGCGAGGACTCCAGCGCCGTGTCGGGGGCCCAGGTCGCCACCAGCGCGCGGTGGATCGCCAGATCGTGCGCGCTGAGGTCGTTCGGGAGCGCGTCGAGGTAGCGCTCGATCGCCGACAGGGTCATGCCCTGGTGCTGCAACTCCTCGATCAGGGCGAGCCGGTAGAGGTGTTCCGGCCCGTAGTGGCCGACCCGCCGCGGTCCGATCGCGGGAGGGGGCAAAAGCCCGCGCGTGCTGTAGAAACGTACGGTGCGGACGGTCACGCCCGCCCGGGACGCCAGCTCGTCGACGGTGAGCGTGGGCTCGGGCGCCTGGGTGGTCATGGTCTGCGCCTCGCTCTCTGATCAGCACGTTGCATTCGGCTCACGTTCGGCCCGTTCGTGTTCAACAGTATTGCTGTCGCACCAACGATGTGAAACGGCCAGGAGCTGCCCATGACGACGAACCTGCGACTGCCCGGAAGCCCCGACGGGATCACCCTGCCCGCGCTGCTCGCCCGCAACGCCACCGACCACGGCGACCTCCCCGCCCTCTCCTGGCGCGAGGGCCCCGGCTGGACCACCCTCAGCTGGTCCGAGGCGCGCCGCAAGGTGGGCGTCCTCGCCGCCGGCTACGCGGCCCTGGGCGTCGAGCGCGGCGACCACGTCCTGATGATGATGGGCAACCGCCCCGAGCACTGGCTCAGCGACCTCGCCCTCGTCCACCTCGGCGCGGTCCCCGTCACCGTCTACGGGACCTCCGCACCCGAACAGATCGCCCACATCGCCCGGCACAGCCGGGCCCGCCTCGCCGTCGTCGAAGGGGCCCGGGAACTCGCCGGCTGGGAGCCGCTGCTCGCGGACCCGGAGGTCCCCCTGGAACGGCTCGTGGTGGCCGAGGCCGCCGACGCCGGCGCGCACCGGACGTACGGCTCGCTGTTCGCCGGCGGCGCCCGGACCTTCCGCTCCGACGCCTTCGAGAAGGGCTGGCGCGAGGCCCGCCCCGAGGACCCGCTGACCGTCGTCTACACCTCGGGGACCACCGGCGACCCCAAAGGGGTCCGGCTCAGCCATCGCAACCTGATGCTCCAGACCGTCCGCCTCGACCGCCACGTCGACCTGCCCGAGCACGCCGAGCACATCTGCTACCTGCCCTTCGCGCACATCGCCGAGCGGGTCCTGGGCATCTACCTGCCGCTGCTGCGCGCCGCCCACGTACGGCTGTGCGCCGATCCCACCGCCGTCGCGGGGGCGGTGCGCGAACTGCACCCGGTGCAGTTCTTCGGCGTGCCCCGGGTCTGGGAGAAGCTCGCCGCGTCCGTACGGGCGGTGCTCGCCGGGCTGCCGCAGGAGCAGCGGAGCGCCATCGAGGCCGCCAACGACACCGCCCGGGCCCGTGCGGGCCACCGCGAGCGCGGCGAGGCGGTCCCGGCCGCCGTCGAGGCGGCCTACGCCCTGGCCAAGGAGCGGGTACTGGATCCGCTGCTGGTCATGGCCGGGCTCGACCGGCTGGTCTGGACGGCCAGCGCCACTGCACCGATGCCGCTGGACGTGGTCCGCTTCTGGGCGGGCTGGGGCATCACCATCATGGACGCCTGGGGGCTCACCGAGACCTCCGGCGTGTGCACCGTCAACAGCGCCGACGGCTTCCGGCTCGGCTCGGTCGGCCGCCCCATCGAGGGGCTGGAACTGCGGCTCGCCGAGGACGGGGAGATCCTCACCCGCGGCGCCACCGTCTTCAGCGGCTACCTGCGCCCGGACGGGACGGTGGACAGCGCGAGCGACGCCGAGGGGTGGTTCCCGACCGGGGACATCGGCCGGATCGACGAGGACGGGTTCCTCTGGCTGACCGACCGGAAGAAGGAACTGATCATCACCTCGAACGGCAAGAACGTCTCGCCCGCCCTGGTGGAGAACACCGTCAAGGAGCACCCGCTGATCGGCCAGGCCCTGGTGCACGGCGACGGCCGCTCCTACCTGGTCGCCCTGCTCGTGCTCGACGCGGAGTTGGCCCCCGCCTGGGCCGCCGCCCACGGCATCGCGGCCACCACCCCCGCCGAGCTGGCCGGACACCCGGAGATCGCGCGGGAGATCGCGCGCGCCGTCGAGGCCGCCAACGCGCGGCTCAACCGTACGGAGCAGATCAAGCGCTACCGGCTGCTCACCGAGGAGTGGGGCCCGGAATCGGGGGAGTTGACCCCGTCGCTGAAACTGCGCCGCCGCGTCGTGCGGGAGAAGTACGGGGCGCTGATCGAGGACCTCTACGCGGAGCCGCACGGGGCTCCGTAGCCCGAAGGGCCGGGACACCGTCTCCGAGGGGTCAGCTCCGGCTCGGCGCGCGGTGCAGGAACTCCAGCCGCTGTTGGGCCATTTCGATGTGCCGGGAGTCGAAGGACCGTAGCGCACGCAGGAACCTGATCAGTTCGGGGGCGGTGTCGAGGGCCGTCCCCTGGTCCCTGAGCTGCGTCCAGCAGTACAGGGCGCCCGCCGCCGCGGCGTGCACCTCCGGCGCGTCGGGGGACTGGCGGGCCAGCCGGATCAGCCCGGCGCTGGTCCACAGCCGGGTCGCGGTCCCGAAGGTCCCCGCCATTCTGGCCAGGTCGGCGCGGATCTCCAGCCAACGGGTCGCCTCCGGCGACCCGGGCCCGGTCTGCTGGACGACGTGCTCCTCCCACGCCTGGGCGAGCGCGGCGGCCTCGGTGTGCCGGCCGGAGGTCGCGAGGGCGTGGATGTGGGGCCGCGGATCCGTGAGCGCGGGTGTGGGCGTGGCCGTGGTCGGGGCTTCGGGAGCGGCGGGGGCGGACGGCTGTGCTGGTGCCGATGCTGCCCCCGGCGCGGCGAGTTCACGGGCGGTCGGCAGGACCACGGTGCCCGGTGGCAGCGCCGCCGCGCCCAGGGCGAGCGCGTGCAGCTGGAGGTTGGCCGGGCGGCCCGGGCTGCTGGCGAGCTGGTCGATCCAGCAACGGGTGTAACCGCTCACGGTGTTGCCGCTGCCGGCGAAGCCGGGCGGGGACACCACCCCGTAGACCTCGGCCGACGGGGTGACGGGCAGGCTCCCGTACTCCTGGAGCAGCGGCCAGGCCGTCTTGTCCGCGACCAGATCGAGGAGCACCGTCGTCAACCCGGCCGGTCTGTCACGGAGTTCCGCGGTCAGCCACTCCCAGGGCAGCGCGGTGTAGCGCACGGATCCGGCGGTCGTGGTGGCCAGGGCCAGGTGCAGCCGGCGACTGCGGCGGTCGACCGTCAACCGGCCCGACAGGTAGACCAGCAGCGGGCCCCGGGTGGCCGCGGCCGCGCGCAGCCGGGTCAGGACCAGGTTCGGGTCCCGGGCCCCGTCGAGGTAGGTCGTGTCACTGGACACCCGGCTGTTCAGCAGCGCCGAGACCGGCACCACCCCCAGCGCGGCCAGATTGGCACTCGGCGCCACCTGCACGGTCCTGCGGTGCACCGCGGGACCTCCCGCTATGAGGAGGACGTGCCCCCGCTGCTCCAGCCCCAAGTTCTGCATGACCAGACCGTACTCACTCCGCGCGCGCGATGTGAGCGCGGTCATGCCGGGACGGTGTCAGATCCGAGGGGGCTGCGCTGTCTTGTCCACAGGAGCGAGAAACGAGAGAAGGGAACGTGAGGATGAAGACCATCATCGTGTGCGCCTCCGTGTCGCACGGCAATACGCGTCGCGTCGCCGACGCCATGGCCGGGGTGTTGGGAGCCGAGGTCGTGTCGCCCGAGCGGGCCGACCCGGCGCGGCTGGCCGAGGCCGACCTCGTGGGATTCGGCTCGGGCGTCTTCTACGGCAGGCTCCACCGCAGCCTGATCGACTTCGTCGAGGCGCTTCCCGCCGGGCGGGGGCGTGCGTTCGTGTTCGCCACCAGCGGTCTCCCCGAGGCGCCGTGGGCCCCCGTCGCCCGACCCGTGACCCGGCTCCTCGAAGCCCGGGGCTTCGCGGTGGAGGCCGCCTTCGTGTGCCGGGCGTTCGACACGTGGGCGCCCTTCGCCCTGGTCGGCGGCCTCAACAAGCAGCGCCCGAACCCCTCGGACCTGGCCGCGGCGCGCACGTTCGCCGAGGGGCTGAGGGGCTGAGGAGGCTGAGGGGGCCGGACGTCACCGCTCGTCCGCGCGCAGGGGCTTGCACGACGGGTCGCGGATGTCGTGGGCCCAGCTGGAGGGCCGGGCACCGGACGCCGAGTGGCGGATGAACTCGTGTCCTCCGGCCGTGATGGGGCGGTCGCAGACCACGCAGATCTGGCCGACGGCCGTCGCCGGTGTGCTCACCACCGCTCCAGGGTGTCCGGGGCCGCGGTGAACTCCAGGCCGTCGGCCCCGCGGACGTACGCGGTCCGCGTGTACGTCCGCTCACCGGCGACCGTGCCGACGAACTCCTCGACGACAGCCATCAGTTCGCCCTCGCGCAGCGTCCTCGGATCGCGTACCGACTGACGCAGGAAGGGGTGGTCGACGTACCCGTAGATCTCGTCCGGCCTGCCCTCGCGCACTTCCATCCCGGGTCTCCTCCCTCGTCGGCGGGATCGGTTCCGCCGCTCCGTGTGAAGAGAGAACCGCGTTCGGCGCTCCGCGAGTACCGTTGGAGGGTCGGAGAAGCATGCAAGCCATGCACTTGTCGGGAGTCGCACATGGCGAACCACTCGCGCACGCCGAATGCCGGCCTGAGGATCCTTCTTGAGCAGGCTGGTTGGTCCCGGACGCAGCTCGCGATGATCGTCGATCGCATCGGCGCGGAAGCGGGGCTCATTCTCACGTACGGGCAACCCGCGGTGTCCCAGTGGATCGCGGGCCACCAGCCGAGGCCTCAGGTCAGGGCGATCATCGTCGAGGCGTTCGAGCGGAAGTTGGGGCGACCGGTCACCTTCGCCGAGGCGGGGTTCACGGCGCCGGCCGGCGCCGAGGGCCCGGACACCGTCCGCGACCTCGTAGACCTCGGAAAGGCAGACATGGATCCGTCCCGACGCGGCATCATCGCCGCAGGCGTCTTCTCAGCCGCGCTCGCCATCCCCCTCTTCCCGACCCTGGCACACGCCGACGGTCCCGAGCCGATAGCGCCCGGGAAGGCCACGACCCGCGTCGGGGCGGCGCAGGTCGCTGCCGTCGAGACGATGACGGACCGGATCGCGGACATCCTCGACGAGCTGGGCGCCGGGCACGCGCGGCCCATGGCCGCCGCGTTCCTCGTCAACACGGTGGGCCCATGGCTGAAGGCCGAGGCCGCGGCCCCCGTTCGGCGCAGCATGCTCGCGGCAGCCTCCGACCTGGTCTATCTCACCGGGTGGATGGCCATGTACGAGCGTCGGCACCGGCTCGGCCAGGAGTACTACATCTCCGCGCTGAGGCTCGCGGGCGAGGCCGAGGAGCACGTGACGTACTGCCGGACCCTGCGCGGCATGTCCTTGCAGGCCTCGAACCTGGGCTACGGGCGGCGCGCCCTGGAACTCGCCGACTCGGCCGCCGAGGCGGCCCCGGCCGCCGGGCCCCGGCTCGTCGCCTTCCTTCGGGGCCAGCAGGCGCACGGGGCCGCCATGGTGGGGGACAAGCGGCAGGCGTTCACCCGGCTGAGGGAGGCGGAGGAGGCGCTCGCGCGGGCCGACGACCGTAGGGAGAGCGTCGGCGGCTACGACCGCACCGCCTACCTCTTCCACGTCGCACACGTCCAGGCCGAGACGAAGGACATGCCGGGGTCCGTGCGCACCCTGCGCGAGTCGATCCGCGTCCAGCCCGCCAACGAGCGGCAGGGCCGCTTGCACGCGTACGGGGTGTTGGCCCAGCGTCAGCTCTCGATCGGGCACGTCGAAGCGGCGTGCGAGTCGTGGAGCCGCTTTCTGGACGACTACGAGGCACTGTCATCGGCCCGCGGCGACGAACACTTCGAGGTCATGAACCTTCGCCTCCGTCCACACGGAAGCATCCGCGCCGTGCGCGACCTCGGCGAGCGCGCGCAGCTGGTGGGGGCGCTGAAGGGGTGACGCGGGCGCCCCCTGCCCCACCCGCAGGGGCGGGTGGCAGGGGGCGGTTCGGCGGTCGGTTACGAGCCGATCAGGGGGTAGTGGTCGGAGAGGTTGGTGTAGGTGTAGGAGGTGCCCCAGCTGGAGACGGTCCAGGGCGCGGACTGCTCCTTGACCACGTTGTTGTTCCAGTTGGCCGGGCGGGCGTTGCCCTTGCGGTAGAGGACGTAGTCGAGGTCCTCGCGCGGGTCGGTCGGGTAGCGGTAGTTCGCGATCGAGTTGGTGGCCGTGTCGAAGGAGTACGGGTGGCCCGTGCGCGAGTCGGCGCCGGCCAGGTCCGCGTCCGCGAGCATGGAGGCGTACTCCGGGCTGCGCGAGTCGACGTTCATGTCGCCCGTCACGATGACCTGTTCGCCCGCCGGGATGTTCTTGGCGTCCAGGAAGGCGTCGATGTTCTTGAACTGGCGGCTGCGCATCTGGGCCGCCTCGCCCGCCTTGCAGCCCGAGTCGGTGGACTGCGCGTGGGTGCCCACCACGTGCACCTTGGTGCCGTTCACGTTCAGGACGACGTACGCGAAGCCCTTGTTGGACCACCAGTCGGCGCCGCACGCGTCCTTGTATATGTACTGCTCCTTGCGCAGCACCGGCCATTTGCTGAGGACCGTGACGCCGCCGTCCTCCGGGGTGGTGGAGGAGTACGCGCCGCTCGTCGCGTCCCAGCCGTCCTTGCTGCGGCCGACCACCGGGGTCTGGTAGGGGTACTGCGCGGCGGCGTTGGCCTTGAGCGCATCCGAGTTGGTGTTGTCGAAGGCCTCTTGGAGGACGACCACGTCGTGCCCCTGGAAGAAGGACGCCTTCGGGATCTCGCGGGCCCTGATGTCCTGGCCCCAGTTGGGGTAGAGGTTGGTGCTCATCAGGAAGGTGTTGTACGTCAGGACGTTCAGGCGCGGCGTCGCGGCCTGCGCGGACTCCGCGGACTGGCCGGACTCTACGGCCGAGGCTGCCGGGGCGGTGGTGACGGCGAGCGCGACGGCCGTCAGGGCGCCGACGGCCGTGGCGGCGGCCTTGGCGCGGCGGGTGCGGCGGGGCGTGCTGGGCAGCATGAGGACTCCATCATTCCTGCGGGGGGAAGATCGGCTGCGCCATCACATCATCTGCAGTTACCTCTGGGTAACACCCAGGACAAGACTTTCCGACGGGGGGACGGACTTCTTGCGCTCGCATACTTGTGCCATGAGTCCCACGCGATCCAAGAGCACCGGAAGTCACTCCGACACCAGTGGTCACATCGCCCCGCCGCCGCCCGGCGGGGTGCTGTGGACCATCGCCGGAGACGTGCGCGCGCTGCTGATGCTGCCGCCCGCCTTCACGATGCAGGTCGCCCATCCGGCGATCGGTGCGGGTGTGGACCAGTACTCCGTCTTCCGCAGCGATCCCTGGGGGCGCGGGGAGCGCTCGATCCGCTCCGTCCAGCTGTGGGTGTACGGCGGCGAAGGGGCCGCGGAGGAGGGGCGCCGGGTGCGCCGACTGCACAAGGAGATCCGGGGCACCGACACCCGGGGGCGGCGCTACCACGCCCTCGACCCGGCCTGCTACGCGTGGGTGCATGCCTCCGGCTTCCCGGTCTACCTCTATGCCGCCCGGTACCTCTTCCGCGCGTTCACCCCCGCCCAGGAGCGGGCCCTCTACACCGAGTGGCTCCAGGTCGGCCGGATCCTCGGCATCCACGACCGGGACATGCCGGCGACCATCGAGGAGTACTGGCCGCACTACCACCGGATGCTGGCCGAGGAGATCGAGTCCACCCCGGTGGCCCGCGAACTGGTCGCCACCGATGTGCCGCTGCCCCGCCCCACGGGCGGGCCGCTGCCGGTGCGGGTCCTCACCCGGCTCGCCTGGCCGCTGCTGCGCACCCTGTTCCTGCGCTTCCGCGCCTTCGCCACCGTCGGCTACATGCCGCCGGAGGCGCGGGCGGCCATCGGGCTGGAGTGGAGCCCGGCCCAGGAGCGCAGGCTGCGCCGCTTCAGCGCGGTCGTGCGGACCGTCGTACCGCTGCTGCCCGAGCGGCTGCGCTACCTGCCCGTGGCCCGGGAGGCCCGGGCACGGTGGCGCGCCGCCGCCCACTGAGGGGCGACGGCGCGCGCGGGACCGTACGGCGACCGGGGGAGCGGTCGCGGGAGCGGCCGGGCGAGCGGCCGGGCGGGCTCAGCGGCCGTGGCCGTGCCCCTGCGTCAGGCCCTGCTCGGTGTCGTGGACGCTGTTCGTCGCGGCGATCTTCTTCCAGGACTTCGGCTCCGCCTTCGGGGCCGCGGCGGGCGCCGGGGCCGCGAGCGAGCGACCCGTCGCGCCCGGCGCCTTCGCCGCCGGGGCGGAGAAGGCGGGCTTGCCCGGGGTGTACAGCCAGGTCTCGAAGAGGTTCGCCAGCGGCTTGCCGGAGACGCGCTCGGCGTAGCGGACGAAGTCGCCCACCTTGGCGTTGCCGTAGGCGCGCTCGGTCGGCCAGCCCTTGAGGATCTTGAAGAACTTCTCGTCGCCGACCTCGTTGCGCAGCGCCTGGACGGCGATCGCGCCGCGGTCGTAGACGGCCGCGTCGAACTGCTTGTCGGCGCCCGGGTCCCCGGGCTTGACCTGCCAGAACGGGTCCTCGGCGGGCCGGTTCGCGTACGTCCAGTCGGCCAGCTCCTGGGCGGTCCCCTCGCCCTCCTTCTCCGACCACAGCCACTGGCTGTAGCGGGCGAAGCCTTCGTTGATCCAGATGTCCTTCCAGCCGTCCACCGAGACGCTGTCGCCGTACCACTGGTGGGCCAGCTCGTGCACGACGACCTGGACGTTGGCCCCGTTCGCGAACTGGCGCGGGCTGTAGAAGGGGCGGGTCTGGGTCTCCAGCGCGAAGCCGCTGGGCACGTTCGGCACGTAACCGCCCAGCGCGTTGAAGGGGTACGGGCCGAAGACCCCCTCCAGCCATTCGGCGACCTCGGTCGTGCGCTCGACGCTCGCCCGCGCCGCGCCCGCGTTGTCCCCCAGGTCCACGCTGTAGGCGTTCAGCACCGGCAGCCCGCTCGCGGTCTTGTCGGTGGTGATGTCGAACTTGCCGATGGCGAGGGTGGCCAGGTAGGTGGCCTGCGGCTTGTTGGAGCGCCAGTTGTAGCGGGTCCAGCCGAGCTTCGAACTCTGCGACTGGAGCACGCCGTTGCTGATGGCCTGGAGCCCGTCCGGGACGTTGATCGAGACGTCGAACGTCGCCTTGTCCAGCGGGTGGTCATTGCTCGGGAACCACCAGATGGCCGAGTCGGGCTCCTGGGCCGCGACCGCGCCGTCCGGGGTGCGCGCCCAGGCCGACCAGCCGTCGACCTTGAACTCCGAGGGCTTGCCCGCGTACTTGACGACCACCGAGGCCTGCTTGTTCTTCTGCAGCGCGGTCGCGGGGGTCACCTCCAGCTCCTGGGTGCCGGTCTTGGCGAACTTCGCCTTCACGCCGTTGACCCGGATCTCGCTCACCTGGAGGCCGAAGTCCAGGTTGAAGCGGGAGAGGTCCTGCTTGGCGGTGGTCAGGAGGGTCGCCGTGCCCTCCAAGAGGTCGGTCTTGGGCTGGTACTGGAGTCTCAAGTCGTAGTGCGAGACGTCGTATCCACCGTTGCCGCTGGCCGGGTAATAGGGATCGCCGATACCCGGGGCGCCCGGAACGGCGGTCGCCGCCGACGCCGGGATCACCAGCAGCAGGGAGGCGGCGAGCACGCTCGGGGCGATGACTTTGCGTCGCACGAAGGACTCCAAGGGGTAGGGGAGACGGTTCTCCTGAGCGGTGTTCAGCTCGGATCAAGGCTTGTGTGTTCGACCGTATTCACCCCTGCGCCCCACGTCATGTCCATGGCCCCTGCTGTCACACGATCGCCATTCGGACGTCACACCACGCCATCCGGACGGCCCCCGGCCAGGTGGGGCGGGGCCGATGGCCGGGGAAGAACGGCCGGATCTCGCGGTCGCGGTCGCGGCGGCCACCGGTCGGGCGCCGGCCGGGCAGGCGTGCGGCAGGCTCCAGCGACCTGTTGTACATACCAATCAGTCGGTAGGGTGCTGGGCATGACGCTCTCCACCCTCCCGCCCTTCGCCGCGCGCCGCTGTTGGCACGCTGCCATCAATCCGCTGCACGCCACCATCTACTTCTCGCCGGATCTCGCCCGGGAACTGGCCCTCCTCGGCATCGAGGGCTCGGCCGCGCCCCTGAGCACCCGCAGCGCCGCCCTGGGCGCGGTCGGCCCCGGCGCCGTGGCCGCGACCTTCTACAACTACAGCCACGCCCACCTCGCCCAGTTCTTCCCCGCGGTGTGGCAGAAGGCGGACCCCGAGCAGGTCATCGCCGCCCGGCTGCGGGCCGTCGACGCGACCCTCACCCGGCTGCTCGGCGCCGAGGTCCTGGCCTCCGCGGAGCTCGCCGAGGCGGCCGACCTGGCGATGCGCGCCACCGAGGGCTGCACCCGGCACGGGCGCCCGCTCTACTCCGCCCACGCCGACCTGCCGGTCCCCGAGGCCCCGCACCTGCGCCTGTGGCACGCCACCACCCTGCTGCGCGAGCACCGCGGTGACGGTCACCTGGCCGCCCTGCTCATCGCCGGACTCGATCCCGTCGAGGCCCTGGTCAGCCACAACGCCACCGGCCACGGCATGACCTCGAAGTGGTTGCGGGCCACCCGCGGCTGGAGCGCGGCCGACCTGGCGGCCGCCGCGGACCGGCTGCGCGAGCGCGGGCTCCTCGACGCCGACCACGAGCTGACCGAGGCCGGTACGGCGCTGCGCGAGCGGCTGGAGGCGGACACCGACCGGATCGACGCGGCCCCGTACGAGCACCTCGGCGCGGCCGGCCTGGCCCGTCTGCACGAGCTGGGCGGCGCCCTCGTCGTCCGGGCCATCCGCGCCGGCGCCTTCCCGGCCGACCTCACCGGCAAGGGCTGACGCCGCCGGGGAACGGCCCGGCCCCGCCGGTCGATCGGCAGGGTTCCCGACCTCCGCCACCGCCACCTGCCACAATTGGCAGCTTCCAGTGCAGTGCGGCAGTGCAGACGAAGGCGGGACCGGAACGTGACGACGTCCATCGAAGGCAGGATCGCCGAGGAACTCGGCGTACGGGAGCGGCAGGTCAAGGCCGCCGTCGAGCTGCTCGACGGCGGCTCCACCGTGCCGTTCATCGCGCGCTACCGCAAGGAAGCGACCGAGCTGCTCGACGACGCCCAGCTGCGCACCCTGGAGGAGCGGCTGCGGTACCTGCGCGAGCTGGAGGATCGCCGCGCCGCGATCCTGGAGTCCGTGCGGGAACAGGGCAAGCTCGACGACGCCCTGACGGCCATGATCAACGCGGCCGACACCAAGGCCCGGCTGGAGGACATCTACCTGCCCTTCAAGCCCAAGCGCCGCACCAAGGCGCAGATCGCCCGCGAGGCGGGCCTGGAGCCGCTCGCCACGGGGCTGCTCGCCGACCCCTCGGTGGATCCGATCGCCGCGGCCGGCGCGTTCGTCGACGCCGACAAGGGCGTCGCCGACCCGGCCGCCGCGCTCGAAGGCGCCCGCGCCATCCTCACCGAGCGGTTCGCCGAGGACGCCGACCTGATCGGCGAGCTGCGCGAACGGATGTGGACCCGGGGCCGGATGGCCGCCAAGGTGCGCGACGGCCAGGAGGAGGCGGGCGCCAAGTTCGCCGACTACTTCGACTTCGCCGAGCCCCTCACCGCGCTGCCCTCGCACCGCGTCCTCGCCCTGCTGCGCGGCGAGAAGGAGGACGTCCTCGACCTCACCCTGGAGCCCGAGGCCCCCGAGGACTCCACGGCCGCGGCGACCCCCGGCACCTCCACCTACGAGGGCATGGTCGCCCGCCGCTTCGGCGTCGCCGACCGCGGTCGGCCCGGGGACAAGTGGCTGGCCGACAGCGTCCGTTGGGCCTGGCGCACCAAGATCCAGGTGCACCTGGGGCTCGACCTGCGCACCCGGCTGCGCCAGGCCGCCGAGGACGAGGCGGTCCGCGTCTTCGCGTCCAACCTGCGCGACCTGCTGCTCGCGGCGCCCGCCGGTACCCGCGCCACGCTGGGCCTGGACCCGGGCTTCCGCACCGGCGTGAAGGTCGCCGTCGTGGACGCCACCGGCAAGGTCGTGGCGACCGAGGTGATCTACCCGCACGTGCCGGCCAACAAGTGGGACGACTCCCTCGCCAAGCTCGCCCGGCTCGCCCGCGAGCACGCGGTCGACCTGGTCGCCATCGGCAACGGCACCGCCTCGCGCGAGACCGACAAGCTCGCCGCTGACCTGATCGCCCGGCACCCCGAACTGAACCTGACCAAGGTGATGGTCTCGGAGGCGGGCGCCTCCGTGTACTCGGCCTCCGCCTTCGCCTCGCAGGAACTCCCGGACATGGACGTGTCGTTGCGCGGGGCCGTCTCCATCGCCCGCCGGCTGCAGGACCCGCTCGCCGAACTGGTGAAGATCGACCCGAAGTCGATCGGCGTCGGCCAGTACCAGCACGACCTGTCCGAGGTGAAGCTCTCCCGCTCCCTCGACGCGGTCGTCGAGGACTGCGTGAACGGCGTCGGCGTGGACGTCAACACCGCCTCCGCGCCCCTGCTCTCCCGGGTCTCGGGCATCAGCGGCGGTCTCGCCGAGAACATCGTCGCCCACCGCGACGCCAACGGCCCCTTCCGCAGCCGCAAGGCGCTCAAGGACGTGGCCCGGCTCGGCCCCAAGGCGTACGAGCAGTGCGCCGGCTTCCTGCGGATCCGCGACGGGGAGGACCCGCTGGACGCCTCCAGCGTGCACCCCGAGTCCTACCCGGTGGTCCGGGCGATGGGGAAGACGGCGGGCGGCCAGGTGGCCGCGCTGATCGGCAACACCGCCGTACTGCGCTCCCTGCGCCCCGCGGACTTCGTCACGGAGGCCTTCGGCCTGCCGACCGTCTCGGACATCCTGCGCGAGCTGGAGAAGCCGGGCCGCGACCCGCGACCCGCCTTCAAGACGGCCACCTTCAAGGAGGGCGTGGAGAAGATCGGCGACCTGGCCCCCGGGATGATCCTGGAGGGCGTGGTCACCAACGTGGCGGCCTTCGGCGCGTTCATCGACATCGGCGTCCACCAGGACGGCCTGGCGCACGTCTCGGCGCTCTCGAAGACCTTCGTCAAGGATCCCCGCGACGTGGTCAAGCCGGGTGACATCGTCCGGGTGAAGGTCATGGACGTGGACATCCCGCGCAAGCGGATCTCGCTCACCCTGCGGCTGGAGGACGAAGGGGCGGACCGCGCGGCGGGCGCCCCGCGGCCCCGCCAGGAGCGCGGCGAGCGGGCTGCCGGCGGGCGCCCGCCGCAGCAGCGCGGCAGCGGTCAGGGCGGCCAAAGCGGCCAGGGCGGCCAGGGCCGCGGCGGCGCGGGCAAGGGAGCCGGCACCGGCAACGGAGGCGGCGACGGAGGCGGCAACGGAGGCGCGAGCAGGAGCGGCAACGGCGGCGGCGCGGGCGGCGGCGCCCGGGGCGCGTCCGGCGCCCGCGGTGGTGCGGGCGGAGGTCAGGGCGCCGGCAAGAGCGCTCCGGCGCCGGCCAACAGCGCCATGGCCGATGCCCTGCGCCGGGCCGGTCTGACCGGCCCGGAGGAGCGCCGCGGGCGCTGACGCCCGACGACCCCGGCGGCGCCGGGGTCTGATGTGCAGGTCGCAGGTCGCAGGTCGCAGGTCGCAGGTCGCAGGTCGCAGGCCCGGGCAGGAAGGACTGGCTGAATAACCCCCCTGCCCGGGGGCGCACCTTGCCAACTCCGGCACCCGATCTGTAGGCATGTGGGAACGCCCGTTCGCCATTCGGCGCGCGGGCTTCCCTGATCCCCCCTCAGGACGTCATGCCCACATCAGCCCCTGCCTATCGACGCTGCCCGGGAAAGGGTCCGAAGAGGGAGCACATGCCATATCGGCAACTCAGCCTGCGCAAACGCTGCGAGACGATTCTCGGTCGTTTGGACTTGCCGCACCCGTTCTCCCTCGACGCCCTGTGCGGGCGGATCGCCGAGCAGCGGGGCCGGCCCATCCGGCTGCACCCGCTCCCCAAGGAAGCCGCCGAGTCCGGTGTGTGCGGCCTGTGGGTGGGCACCACGAGCATCGACTACGTCTTCTACGAGGCCCAGACCTCCCCGCTGCACCGCGAGCACATCGTCCTGCACGAGCTGGGCCACATCCTCTTCGGCCACAACTCCCTGGAGGGCGAGGAGAGCGGCGCCCGGGCCCCCGTCATCCTCGGCCGCACCAACTACACCAACCGCCAGGAGCAGGAGGCCGAGATGCTGGCCAGCCTGATCCGCACCAGCGCGGGGCTGCCCCCGGTCGACGAGGCCGCCGGGACCCTGGCCCGCCTGGAGTCCGCCATGGGGTACCGGCGGGTGCAGCATGGCGGCTGACCCGATCGCCGCCTTCGGGGACTCCCTGGCCGTGCCCAGCGTGGTGTGCCTGTGGCTCGCGGTGCTGCTGCGCTCCCCGGCCGCCGTCCGCTCCCCGCAACAGCGCGGACTGCTGCTCGCCGTCGCCACCGCCGCCGCCGCGATGACCCTGAACCTGCCCGACGTGGTCAGCTACGCGATGCGCGATCCGCAGTACTCGCACACCGTCGGACTGGTCCGCAACCTCATCGGGGTCTTCTCGGCGGGCGCCGTCCTCTACTTCGTCGCCGCGGCCACCACCCGGGGCCGTCTGCTGCGCCGGAGCGCCGCCGTCACCACCTTCTGCCTGCTCACCGCGCTGGTCCTGCTCGACCTGGCCGCCCCCGGACACGGCACCCACACCATCCCGCCGCACGGCGATCCGGTGCCCTCCCTCGGGTACTGGCTCGTGCTCATCTCGGCGCACCTCGCCGCCAACACCGCCTGCGTGGCGCTGTGCTGGCGCTACGGCCTGCGCACCGAGAGCCGCGGACTGGCCGCCGGACTGTGGCTGTTCGGCCTCGGCACCGCGCTCGCCGGGGCGTTCTGGTTCGTCTACCTGTTGAAGCTGATCTTCGGCGCCACCGCCGCCATGCCCTGGCTGCCGCTGCTGATGAACCTGCACGGGCTGCTGCGCGCCGCCGCCCTGCTCGTGCCCGTGCTCTTCGGACTGCGCCGGAGCGTCTCGGACGTCGGCACCGCCTGGCGGCTGTGGCCGCTGTGGCGCGACCTGGTCGAGGCGGTGCCGCACGTGGCGCTGACGAAGCCGCGTGCCGGGCGCGTGGTGGAGTTCCTGTGGCCGCCGGTCCCGCGCGACCTGCTGGTCTACCGGAAGGTGATCGAGACCCGCGACGCGATCCTGATCCTGAACGAGTACGTCGTCCCGGGCGTCCCGGAGCTGGCCCGCCACCACGTGGTGGGCGCCGGGGTGCCCGCCCCGCGCCGCGGCGCGGCCGCGCTGGCCTGCGTCCTCAAGGAGGCACGCCAGGCCAAGCTCGACGGATCGGCCGGGCGGTCGGCGGACGGGGCCGAGCCGCTGTACGTCCCCTCCTCGGTGCACGGACCAACGGGCACCGTCGAGGGCAGCGACCTGGAGGACGAGAAGAGCTTCCTCGTCGAGGTCGCCCAGGCCTACGGATCCACCGCCACGCGGACCTTCGCCCCCGAGCTGCCCGAACCGCCTGAACTGCCCGAACCACCTGAACTGCCCGAAACGGCCGGAAAGTGACACGCACGTGAGCAACCGAACCACCGTTCTGATCACCGGAGCCAGCGCCGGGCTGGGGGCCGCCTTCGCCCGCGGCTTCGCCGCCAAGGGCTGCGACCTCGTCCTCGTCGCCCGGGACGAGGAACGCCTGGGCGCCCTCGCGAAGGAACTGGGCCGGGACTTCGGCGCGGCCGCCGAGGTGCTGCCCGCCGACCTGCTCGACCCGGCACAGTGCGCCGGTGTCGTCGCGCGGCTCGCGGACACCGCGCGGCCCGTGGACGTCCTGGTCAACAACGCGGGCTTCGGGCTCCCGGCGCCCTTCCCGTACAGCCCCGTCGAGGACGAGGAGCGGATGCTCGACCTGCTGGTCAAGGTCCCGCTGCGACTGACCCACGCGCTGGTCCCGGGGCTGCGGGAGCGGCGCCGCGGGGCCGTGCTGAACGTGTCCTCGGTCGCGGGCCTGCTGCCCACCGGGACCTACGGCGCGGCCAAGGCCTGGATCACCGCCTTCAGCGAATCGCTGCGGGTGGACCTGGCACCGTACGGGGTCCGGGTGCTCGCGGTGGTCCCCGGCTTCACCCGGACCGAGTTCCAGGAGCGGGCGGGCATGGACGTCAGCAAGCTGTCCGACGCGGTCTGGCTGGAGCCCGAGGCCGTGGTGGCCCAGGCCCTGCGCGACCTCGCCCGGCGCCGCCCGCTGAGCATCACCGGGCGCCGCTACAAGGCGTACGCCCTGGCCGTGCGCCACCTGCCGCGCACCGTGGTGGCCGGCCGGCTGGCCCGCAAGCGGACGGCCCCGCCCGCCGGCCACTGACCCTGGTCCTTCGGGCGGCCCCCGGCCCCGTCGAGGGCGGGTTCCGCCGGGTGGTGCGGTGGTGGGCGGCGGGGCCGGAACCTGCCTCCGGCGGCGCCTCAAACGCCGGCGGGGCTGAATGCGTCCCTTGCCCGGACGGCGTCAGCCGGTCAACCCCGGTCTCGTGGGTGGCCGACCTCAGCCTCGCCGGCGTTTGAGGCGCCGCCGGAGGCGACGTCGGCCCGCCGGCCCCGAGGCCCGGCCCGGTGCGGGTCGCCCGGCGTGGGGCCCCGGGTACCGGGCCGCCCGCGCCGCGGCCGCTACTCCTCGGTGACCCGGCCCTCGGCCACCCGCAAGCGGCGGGTGACCTGGACCGCGTCCAGCATCCGCCGGTCGTGCGTGACCAGCAGCAGGGTGCCCTCGTACGCCTCCAGCGCGGACTCCAGCTGCTCGATCGCGGGGAGGTCCAGGTGGTTCGTCGGCTCGTCCAGCACCAGCAGGTTCACCCCGCGGCCCTGGAGCAGGGCCAGCGCCGCCCGGGTCCGCTCGCCCGGGGACAGGGTGCCCGCCGGGCGCAGCACGTGGGCCGCCTTCAGGCCGAACTTCGCCAGCAGGGTACGGACTTCCGCGGGCTCGGTGTCGGGCACCGCCGCGCAGAAGGCCTCCAGCAGCGGCTCGTCGCCGAGGAACAGCCCGCGCGCCTGGTCCACTTCGCCCACCAGCACGCCCGAACCGAGCGTGGCCGAACCGGAGTCCGGCGCGAGCCGCCCGAGCAGCACCGCGAGCAGCGTGGACTTCCCGGCGCCGTTGGCCCCGGTGATCGCCACCCGGTCCGCCCAGTCCAGCTGGAGGCTGGCCGGCCCGAAGGTGAACTCCCCGCGCCGCACGCTCGCTTCGCGCAGGGTCGCGACCACCGAGCCGGAGCGCGGCGCCGCCGCGATCTCCATGCGCAGCTCCCACTCCTTGCGGGGCTCGTCGACCACGTCGAGGCGCTCGATCGCGCGCTGCGTCTGCCGCGCCTTCGACGCCTGCTTCTCGCTGGCCTCGCTGCGGAACTTCTTGCCGATCTTGTCGTTGTCGGTGGCCTTGCGCCGGGCGTTCTTGACGCCCTTGTCCATCCAGCCGCGCTGCATCTGCGCGCGCCCCTCCAGGGCCGCGCGCTTGTCGGCGTACTCGTCGAACTCCTCGCGGGCGTGCGTGCGGGCCCGCTCGCGCTCCTCCAGGTAGGCGTCGTACCCGCCACCGTAGAGGTTGATCTCCTGCTGGGCCAGGTCGAGTTCGAGGACCTTGGTGACCGTCCGGGTGAGGAACTCGCGGTCGTGGCTGATCACCACCGTGCCCGCGCGCAGCCCCTTCACGAAGGACTCCAGCCGCTCCAGGCCCTCCAGGTCGAGGTCGTTCGTCGGCTCGTCGAGCAGGAAGACGTCGTAGCGCGACAGCAGCAGCGAGGCGAGGCCCGCGCGGGCGGCCTGGCCGCCGGAGAGCGCCGTCATCGGCAGGTCGAGGCCCACGGACAGCCCGAGGTCGGCCGCGACCTCCTCGGCCCGCTCGTCCAGGTCGGCCCCGCCGAGGTCCAGCCACCGGTCCAGGGCGGTCGCGTAGGCGTCGTCCGCGCCCGCGACCCCGTCCACCAGGCCCTGCGTGGCCGCGTCCAGCTCCGTCTGCGCGGTGGCCACCCCGGTCCGACGGGCCAGGAACTCCCGGATCGACTCGCCGGGGCGGCGCTCCGGCTCCTGCGGCAGGTGGCCGACGGTGGCGGTGGGCGGGGAGAGCCGCAGCTCACCGGTCTCCGGCGTGTCCAGGCCGGCGAGCAGGCGCAGCAGCGTCGACTTCCCGGCGCCGTTGACGCCGACGAGGCCGATGACGTCACCGGGGGCGACGACCAGGTCGAGACCGGTGAAGAGCGAGCGCGCGCCGTGTCCGGCGGCGAGTTCCTTGGCGACGAGGGTTGCAGTCATGATCCGTCGATCCTATCGGCCGTGCCCGGCGCGCCCGCCCGCACGTCGATGGCAGGAAAGGTGGGGAGCCCGACATTGCGGACGCCGGTGCGGCGCACGACGATGGATCCATGCCATCCGAGCCCCGGCACAGCGTGCTCGTCCTCCTCTACGACGGCGTCCAGAGCCTGGACGTGACCGGCCCGGTCGAGGTCTTCGCGGGGGTGGGCCGCTTCCCCGGCCGCGAGGGGTACCGGATCCGCACGGTGTCCCCGGCCGGCGCACCCGTGCGGACCAGCAGCGGGCTGACCCTGCTCCCGGACGGGCCGCTGGAGGGCGCCGAGCCGGGCCCGGGCACCACCGTGCTGGTGCCCGGCGGCCGGTACCGGGGGGACTTCGAGCCCCGGCTCACCGACTGGCTGCGCGCGCACGGCACCCGGCCGGACCGGCTCGTGGCCGTCTGCACCGGCGCGCTGCTCCTCGCGGAGGCCGGGCTGCTGGACGGCAGGCGCGCCACCAGCCACTGGAACGCCTGCGCGCAGATGGCCCGGGACTACCCGCGGGTGCGGGTGGAGCCCGAGCCGATCTACGTACGGGACGGGTACGTCGCCACCTCGGCCGGTGTGACCGCGGGGATCGACCTCGCGTTGGCCCTGGTGGAGGAGGACCACGGCCGGGACATCGCCCTCGACATCGCCCGCCATCTGGTGGTCTACCTGCGCAGGCCGGGCAACCAGGCCCAGTTCAGCGCGCTGCTCGCGGCCCAGAGCGCCCAGCGCGAGCCGCTGCGCGAGGTGCAGCACTGGATCACCGGGCACCCCGGCGCGGAGTTGACCGTCGAGGCGCTCGCCGCCCGCGCCCGGCTCTCGCCGCGCCACTTCGCCCGCGCCTTCCACGCCGAGACCGGCACGACGCCCGGCCGCTACGTCGAGCGGGTCCGGGTCGAGCACGCCCGCAGGCTGCTGGAGGACACCTCCGAAGGCATCGCCCAGATCGCCCGGGCCTGCGGCTACGGCACCCCGGAAGCGTTGCGGCGCGCCTTCGTCAAGACCCTCGGCCAACCGCCCGCCGAATACCGGCGCCGCTTCGGCGCGCCCGCCTGACCTCCCACGCACTCACCCGACCCACACGCAGAGGACACCGCATGCAGATCGCCGTCCTGCTCTTCGACCGGTTCACCGCCCTCGACGCCGTCGGCCCCTTCGACACGCTCGGCCGCCTCCCCGGCGCCGAGACCGTCTTCGTCGCGGAGCGCCCCGGGCCCGTGCGCAACGACTCGGGCCAGCTCGCGCTCGTCGCCGAGCGCTCCCTCGCCGACGTGCCGGCCCCGGACATCCTGCTCGTCCCCGGCGGCCCCGGCCAGAGCGCGCAGATGGAGAACGAGGTCCTCCTGGACTGGCTGCGCACCGCCGACGCCCATACGCAGTGGACCACCTCGGTGTGCACCGGCTCGCTGCTGCTCGCCGCCGCCGGACTGCTCAGGGGCCGGCGCGCCACCAGCCACTGGCTGGCCCTGGACCAGCTCCCGTTGTACGGCGCCGAGCCCACCGGGGAGCGGGTCGTCACCGACGGCAAGTACGTGACCGCGGCCGGGGTGTCCTCCGGCATCGACATGGGCCTGACCCTGCTCGGCCGGATCGGCGGGGACCGGCTGGCCCAGTCCGTCCAGCTCCTCACCGAGTACGACCCCCAGCCGCCCTACGACGCGGGCTCGCCCGAGAAGGCCCCCGCGGACCTGGTGGCCGAGTGGCGCGAGCAGAGCCGCTTCGTCATGGAGTAGCCGCGCCCGGCGCGGCGTCCCCGCCGACCGCCCAGGTGAAGGCGGGAGTGCGGCGCTCCAGGAAGGCGGCGACCCCCTCGGCGGTGTCGCCGCTGCCGCGCGCCTGCGCCGCCCAGTGCTCGTCGCGGTCCGTGCGCCCGTTCGCGTACTCCTTCGCCGCGGCCTGGGTGAGCCGCGAACGCCCGGCCAGGATCCGGGTGAACTCGGCGACGCGCTTGTCCAGCTGACCCGCGGGCAGCAGCTCGTCCAGCAGGCCGGTCCGCAGCGCCCGGTCCGCGTCGATCAGCTCGGCGGAGAACAAGAGGTACTTGGCGGTCGCGGGACCCACCAGGGCGGCGAGGCGCCGGGTCGAGGACGCGGGGTAGACGATGCCGAGCCGGGCCGGGGTCACCCCGAAGGACGACCCCTCCTCGGCGAACCGCAGATCGCAGGCGGCGGCGAGCTGGCTGCCGCCGCCCACGCAGAACCCGCGGATCGCGGCCAGGGTGGGCTTGGGGAACGCGGCGAGCGCCTCCTCGGCCCGCACGGCCAAGGTCTGCGGATCCTCCGCGGGCCCGGTGGCGCCGGCGCCCCCGTGCGCGGGCCCCGCGGGCCGCTGCGGCGCCCGCAGCGAGGAGATGTCCGCGCCGGCACAGAAGGTGTCCCCGGCCCCGGTCAGCACGAGCGCCCGTACCGCGGGATCGGCCGCGAGGCCCTCCAGCAGCTCCGGGAGCGCGCGCCACATCGCGGCCGTCATGGCGTTGCGCTTGGCGGGGTGCGAAATGACGACCGTGGCGACCCCGTCCGCGACGGTGTGCAGTAGCTGCGCGTCCATGCGCCGGATGCTATCCCGGGCCGTCGATCCTATGATCAAGGGAGTCCGGGGGGACCGGGGGGTGCCGACGAGGAGGCACGTCCATGGCCGCAGAGCGCACACGCCGCATCGACGAGAACGGACGGGAGAAGCAGGGCAAGGAGAAGCTGAGCCGGGGCTTCGGCCTACTGGCCCTGCTCGGCGTGATCCTCGTGCTGGCCGGTCTGGTCGGCCTCATCTACACCGGGGTCGCCACGCTGACCTCGATGTTCCTCTTCGGCTGGCTGTTGCTCGTCGGCGGTCTGGTCGGTCTCCTCCAGGCGGTGCAGGCCCGCAAGAGCAACTACTTCTGGCTCGCCGTGATCGTCGCCGCCATCAACCTCGCCGCGGGCTTCGTGATCCTGCGGCGCCCCGAGGCGAGCGCCGAGGCGCTCACGATGTTCGCCGCGCTGCTCTTCCTGACCGGCGGGGTGTTCCGACTGGCGGGCGCCCTGGTCGTGCGCGGTGCGAACTTCGTCCTGACGCTGGTCCAGGGTGCCTTCGGGGTGCTGCTGGGGATCCTGGTGTTGTGGAGTTGGCCCGGCAGCAGTCAGTACGTGATCGGTACCTTCTTCTCGCTCGCCCTGCTGTTCGACGGGCTGAGTCTGGTGGCGCTGGGCATGGGCGCGCGCCGGATCCTGGGCCTGGTCAGGGACGACGACGGCGCGACGGCGGCGGCGACGGCCCCGGAGGCGGCGTCCGCGGCGCGGGAGGCGGCCGACAAGCGGTCCGTGGAAGATCAGGAACAGTCGAACAACTGACTCTGCCATGCGTCGCCGGTCAAATAGTGTCCGAATCACGCTGACTTGTGGTCAGTGGCGCGGTCCGGACCAGCCCGGTCCCCACTCTTGACGCGTGGAGACGATCGAGCGTGAAGACGGGGGCCGGGAAATGGACGTCAGCGGGAGTGTCCCGCCGGTCGAGGGGAGCGCGCCGGACGACCCGGCCGGTCCCCTCGCCTACGAAGGTGTGTGGCGGTTCACCGCGCCCTCGCTAGAAGAATCCGTTCCGCAGGCGCGCCGGGCGGTCCGCGACCTGCTCGGGCGCCAGGGCGTACCGGCCGATCAGGACCTGGTCTACGCGCTGCTGCTGATCGTCTCCGAGCTGGTCACCAACTCCGTGCGGCACGCGGCCCTGCTCTCGCCCGAGGTGGCGGTGGAGGTCGCGATCGGCCGCGAGTGGGTCCGGGTGGCGGTCGAGGACAACCACCCCTACCGGCCCAAGGCGCTGGAAGCGGACTTCGGGCAGACCAACGGGCGCGGCCTGCTGTTGGTCCGGGAGGTCACGCGGGAGGCGGGCGGGGTGTGCGACGTCGAGCACACCTCCACCGGCGGCAAGGTCATCTGGGCCGCCCTGCCGCTCACCGCCGCGGGCTGACCGGTCTGCGGTCGTCGCCCGCGGCGGCGCTGGGTGAGCGCGGCGGCTCGGGGCCTACCAGCCCGCGGCCTCGCCGGTCAGCTCGCGGATCGCCGGCCGCGCCGCGTCCAGCACGGTCATGAACCAGGCCGAGAACGGCTCCTCGGCATGGCGCTTGACCAGTTCGTCGGCCGTGACGAAGGCGGTGTCGCCGACCTCTTCCGGGTCCGGGCGAAGCCTCGCCTGTGCGAGTCCCACGAACAGGTGGTTGTACTCCTGCTCGACCAGCCCCGACGCGGGGTCGGGGTGGTTGTAGCGCACGGTCCCCGCCTCCGCGAGCAGCGAGGGCGAGACGCCCAGCTCCTCGTAGGTGCGCCGGGCGGCCGCGGCGAACGGCGACTCCCCGGGGTAGGGGTGCCCGCAACAGGTGTTCGACCAGACGCCGGGGGAGTGGTACTTGCCCAGTGCCCGCTGCTGGAGCAGCAGTCGGCCCTGCCCGTCGAAGAGGAACACGGAAAAGGCCCGGTGCAGCAGGCCGGGCGCCTGATGTGCGGCGAGCTTCTCGGCGGTGCCGACGGTATGACCGGACTCGTCGACCAGTTCGAGCATGATCGGTTCTTGAGTGCCGGTGCCGGTGGACGCGCTGTTCGCGGCGGTGGCTGGTGTGGTCGGCATACCCATCCTTCGCTTCGGACTTCGGCGTTCAGTCTGCCGCACAAAAGCGGCTTGTCCCCACTTCGGTGATCTGTGCCGGGCTGCCCTCCACCGCGTGGTATGCGGCGGAGGGCAGCCCGCAGGGGTCGGACGCCTCAGACGCCGAAGGGGGCGGGATACGTGATCGTGCCCATAGGTACAGGGACGGAATCGTCCAGCACTAGAGCCATCATGGCGTCGTCGGGTACGTCGAACGGCGCACGGATGCCGAAGCGCGACGCGGGGACGAATCCGAAGCGCGGGTAGTACGCGGGGTGCCCCAGCACCAGAACGAGCGGTTCCGCGCGCTCCCGGGCCGCCGCGAGCAGGGCGCGCACGACCGCGCTGCCCGCGCCGGAGCGCTGGAGGGCGGGAGAGGTCGCGACCGGGGCGAGCGCGAGCGCGGGCGAGCCGTCCACCGTGCAGCGGGTGAGCAGGGCGTGCGAGGCGATCGAGCCGTCGGGGGCCTCGGTGACGTAGGAGAGCCCGGGCAGCCAGGCGTCGTCGAGCCGCAGCGCGTCCACGAGGTCCGCCTCCAGAGGGGACTCGAAGGCGGCCAGGTTGACGGCGCGGACCGCGGCCACGTCGGAAGGGAGCTCAGGCCGGGCCGGCCAGGTGGAGGCGCGGGTGGAGGCGTGGGAGAAGGACTTGTCGGTCAACGTGAACCCTCGGAAAAGGGCTCCGGCCGACGCCTGGCGATCAGGCTCGGCCGGACACCCGGTGAATGGTGGGGTACCGGTGGTGGTCGCCCTGCACAGCGGCGATCCCTACGACGGTCATCAACCCCACCTCTTTTCCGTATAAGTCGGCTCTTTCGATGCCAAGAAGCGTTAAGGCGTGTGAGAAGGCGTTTTCACGGGATTCGTACACGCTAGCGATTACCCTAACATCCGGGCGGTTTGGTGAGCGTGGCACGATCGTCAATGATGATCCGAAAGGGTCCGCGCGCCCGGTAATCATCGGATTGTCGGGCTGTGATCGGGGGGTGAACCCCCGCTTCCATTCATCCGATAGCCTCTGCCGACGTGCCGCCGCCCCACGTGGCGGCCGTCCCGTGTGTACGTCGCAAGGAGTGAGTTCGTCTGCCGACCGCCATCCTCACCGGCCAGCCGGTCCCCGGCTCAGCACTCGCGGACGAGCTGAGATCGCTCGGCTTCGACGTCGAGCCCGCGACCGACCCGGCACGCGCCACCGCCGCGCTGGCCGCCGTACCCGCCGACCAGCGGGTCGCGATCGTCGACAGTGAATTCGTCGGACACCTGCACGCCCTGCGCCTGGCCCTCACCGACCCGCGCTTCGACGCCTGCGCGGTACCGGGCGCGCTCGCCGTGCAGAGCGGCGCCCGCGCCGCGCTCACCCGGGCCGCCGCGTCCGGCGACGGCGGCGACGCGGCAGCGGACCCCGCTCCTTACGCCGACCGGCTCGCCGCGTCCGTCGAGGCCGCCGGCACCCCCGTCCACCGCCCCGAGCTGGGCAGCCTCGTCGCGGCCGTCCCCGCGGCGGGCGACGAGCGCCGGGCCGCCGAGGCCGCCGTGGCCGCCGTCGACGACGAGGCCGTCCGGCTGCGCACCGCCGTGAAGTCCCGCGACGGGTTCTTCACCACCTTCTTCATCAGCCCGTACTCGCGCTACATCGCCCGCTGGTGCGCGCGCCGGGGGCTGACCCCGAACCAGGTCACCACCGCCTCGCTGATCACCGCGCTGATCGCGGCGGGCTGCGCGGCGACCGGGGACCGCTGGGGCTACGTCGCCGCGGGCGTCCTGCTCCTCGTCTCCTTCGTCCTGGACTGCACCGACGGGCAGCTCGCCCGCTACTCGCTCCAGTACTCGACGATGGGCGCCTGGCTCGACGCCACCTTCGACCGCGCGAAGGAGTACTCCTTCTACGCGGGTCTGGCGCTCGGCGCGGCCCGTAACGGGGACGACGTCTGGGCCCTGGCCCTCGGCTCGATGATCCTGATGACCTGCCGCCACGTCGTGGACTTCGCCTTCAACGAGGCCAACCACGACGCGACCGCCAATACGAGCCCCACCGCCGCGCTGTCCGACAAGCTCGACAGCGTCGGCTGGACGGTCTGGGTCCGCCGGATGATCATCCTGCCGATCGGTGAGCGCTGGGCGATGATCGCGGTCCTGACCGCCGTCACCACTCCCCGCACCGTCTTCTACGCCCTGCTCGTCGGCTGCGCCTTCGGCGCGCTCTACACCACCGCGGGCCGGGTGCTGCGCTCGCTGACCCGCAAGGTGAAGAGGACCGACCGGGCCGCCGAGGCCCTGGCCGAGCTGGCCGACTCGGGGGTGCGCGCCTGGCGCGACACCCGCCGGATCGCCCGTCGCAAGCCGACGCGCGCCTCGCTGTGGCTGGCCCTCGGCTCCTCACTGGTGATGGCCGGGGGGGCCGTCACCCAGGACTTCGGCGACCCCTGGCTGGTCACGACCGCCGTGGGCTACGTCATCTTCGCGGGCGCGGCGGTCTCCTACCCCCTCAAGGGCGCCCTCGACTGGCTCGTCCCGCCGCTCTTCCGGTTCGCCGAGTACGTGACCGTCCTCGCGCTCGCCGTGAAGTCGGACGTCCCCGGAGCCCTTCCCGCGGCATTCGGACTGGTCGCGGCGGTCGCCTACCATCACTACGACACGGTGTACCGCATCCGCGGCGGCACCGGCGCGCCCCCGCACTGGCTGGTGCGGACGACGGGCGGCCACGAGGGCCGGGTCCTGCTGATCACGGTCCTGGCCGCCGTCCTGGCGGAGCGCGCCACGGACTTCCCCGTCGCGCTCACGGCCCTGGCCGTGTTCGTGGCACTCGTGGTGCTCGTGGAGAGCATCCGGTTCTGGGTCTCCTCGGGAGCACCCGCCGTACATGACGAAGGAGAACCAGCATGATCGGCCTTGTCCTCGCGGCCGGTGCCGGACGCCGCCTGCGTCCCTACACCGACACCCTCCCCAAGGCCCTCGTGCCCGTCGGCCCCGCAGGCGACGAGGAGAGCATCACCGTCCTCGACCTGACCCTCGGCAACTTCGCCGAGGTCGGCCTCACCGAGGTCGCGATCGTCGTCGGCTACCGCAAGGAAGCCGTCTACGAGCGCCGCGAGGCCCTGGAGGCCAAGTACGGCGTCAAGATCACGCTGATCGACAACGACAAGGCCGAGGAGTGGAACAACGCCTACTCCCTGTGGTGCGCCCGTGAGGTCCTGAAGCAGGGCGTCATCCTCGCCAACGGCGACACCGTGCACCCGGTCTCCGTCGAGCGGACCCTGCTCGCCGCCCGCGGCCAGGGCCAGAAGATCATCCTCGCCCTCGACACGGTCAAGCACCTGGCCGACGAGGAGATGAAGGTCATCACCGACGGCGAGCAGGGCGTGCGCCGGATCACCAAGCTGATGGACCCCGCCACCGCGACCGGCGAGTACATCGGCGTCACCCTGATCGAGCCGGAGGCCGCCGAGGCGCTGGCCGAGGCGCTGAAGACCACCTTCGAGCGCGACCCCGACCTCTACTACGAGGACGGCTACCAGCAGCTCGTCAACGACGGTTTCACGATCGACGTGGCCCCCATCGGTGACGTCAAGTGGGTCGAGATCGACAACCACGACGACCTCGCCAAGGGCCGGACGATCGCATGCCTGTACTGACGCGGCTCATCCCCTCGCCGGTCGTCGTCGACATCAGTCGCGGCGCCATGGACGACCTGGCCGGCCTGCTGGCCGACCAGCGGATCTCCGCGTCCGGGAAGTTGGCGATCGCGATCAGCGGCGGCTCCGGGGTGGCGCTGCGCGCCAAGCTGGAGCCCGTCCTGCCGCACGCCGACTGGTACCCGGTCGTCGACGGCACGATCGATTCCGCCGTCAAGCTGTCCGACGACATAAAGGGTCGCCGCTACGACGCCGTCGTGGGCCTGGGCGGCGGCAAGATCATCGACGTGGCGAAGTACGCCGCGGCGCGGGTCGGCCTGCCCATGGTGGCCGTCGCCACGAACCTCTCGCACGACGGCATCTGCTCCCCGGTCGCCACGCTGGACAACGACAACGGCCGCGGCTCCTACGGAGTCCCCACGCCGATCGCCCTGGTCATCGACCTGGACGTGGTCCGCGACGCCCCGGTGCGGTTCGTCCGCTCCGGCATCGGCGACGCGCTGTCCAACATCTCGGCCATCGCCGACTGGGAGCTGTCGCACAAGATCACCGACGAGCCCGTCGACGGCCTGGCCGCCGCCATGGCCCGCACGGCGGGCGAAGCCGTACTGCGCCACCCCGGCACGGTCGGCGACGACGAGTTCCTCACCGTGCTCTCCGAGTCCCTGGTGCTCACCGGCATCGCCATGTCGATCAGCGGGGACACCCGCCCGGCCTCCGGCGCCTGCCACGAGATCAGCCACGCCTTCGACCTGCTGTACCCGGGACGCTCCGCGCTCCACGGCGAGCAGGTCGGCCTCGGCGCGGCCTTCGCGATGCACCTGCGCGGGGCCACCGAGCAGGCCGGGCTCTTCGCCGAGGTGCTGCGCCGCCACGCGCTGCCCGTGCTGCCCGAGGAGATCGGTTTCAGCGTGGACGAGTTCGTCGCGGCCGTGGAGTACGCACCCCAGACCCGACCGGGACGTTTCACCATCCTGGAGCACCTCAACCTGTCCGCCGCCGAGATCAGGGACGCCTACTCCGACTATGCAGAGACCATCCGTAGCTGAACTCCGGCCCGTCGTTCACCCGGCGGGCGTCAAGGACCGGGTCAGCGGCGAGCACTGGGGCGGGCGCCTCTACATGCGCGAGATCTCCCTGCGCATCACCCGCCTCCTGGTCACCACCAAGGTCACGCCGAACCAGCTGACCTACGTGATGACCCTCGCCGGTGTCCTCGCCCTCCCGGCGCTGCTGCTGCCGGGCGTCTGGGGCGCCGTCCTCGGCGTGGTCATGGTCCAGCTCTACCTGCTGCTCGACTGCGTCGACGGCGAGGTGGCCCGCTGGAAGAAGCAGTTCTCGCTCTCCGGCGTCTACCTGGACCGCGTCGGCGCCTACCTGTGCGACGCGGCCGTCCTCGTCGGCTTCGGCCTGCGCGCCGCCGACCTGTGGGGCGGCGGGCGGATCGATTGGCTGTGGGCCTTCCTCGGCACCCTGGCGGCGCTCGGCGCGATCCTGATCAAGGCCGAGACCGACCTGGTCGGCGTCGCCCGGCACCAGGCCGGCAAGCCCGTGGTCAAGGACGCGGCGGCCGAGCCGCGCTCCTCCGGCGTGGCGCTGGCCCGCAAGGCCGCCGCCGCGCTCAAGTTCCACCGGCTGGTCCTCGGCATCGAGGCGTCCCTGCTGATCCTGGCGCTGGCCGTCGTGGACCAGATCCGGGGCGACCTGTACTTCTCCCGGCTCGGCGTCGCCGTGCTGGCGGGCATCGCGATGCTCCAGACCGTGCTGCACCTGGTCTCCATCCTGGCCTCCAGCAGGCTCAAGTGACCGCGTCGCTGCGGCTGGGCGCCGTGATCATCACCATGGGCAACCGGCCCGACGAGCTGAAGGCGCTCCTCGACTCCGTGGCCCGACAGGAGGGCGACCCCGTCGAGGTGGTCGTCGTGGGCCAGGGCGTACGGGTCACCGGCCTGCCCGACGGGGTCCGCACCGTCGACCTGCCGGAGAACCTGGGCATCCCCGGCGGCCGCAACGTCGGCATCGAGGCCTTCGGCCCCGGCGGCCGCGACGTGGACGCCCTGCTCTTCCTCGACGACGACGGGCTGCTGGAGCGCACCGACACCGCGCAGCTGTGCCGCCGGGCCTTCGCCGAGGACCCGGAACTGGGGATCGTCAGCTTCCGGATCGCCGATCCGGAGAGCGGCGAGACCCAGCGCCGGCACGTGCCCCGGCTGCGCGCTTCCGACCCGATGCGCTCCTCCCGCGTGACCACCTTCCTCGGCGGCGCCAACGCCGTACGGACGAAGGTGTTCGAGCAGGTCGGAGCGCTGCCCGCGGAGTTCTTCTACGCGCACGAGGAGACCGACCTGGCCTGGCGCGCGCTCGACGCGGGCTGGCTGATCGACTACCGCGCCGACATGGTGCTCCTGCACCCGAAGACGGCCCCCTCCCGGCACGCGGTCTACCACCGGATGGTGGCCCGCAACCGGGTGTGGCTGGCCCGGCGCAACCTGCCCGCCCCGCTCGTTCCCGTGTACGTCGGCGTCTGGCTGCTGCTGACGCTGGCCCGCCGCCCCTCCGCGAGCGCCCTCAAGGCGTGGTTCGGCGGGTTCAAGGAGGGCTGGGTCACCCCGTGCGGTCCCCGCCGCCCCATGAAGTGGCGGACCGTATGGCGGCTGACCAGGCTCGGTCGGCCCCCCGTCATCTGACGGCGCCGACCAACCCGTCATCCGACGACAACGCCGGGTCTGGGAGCATGGGTGCCTATCCCTGGCACTCGGCGCCCCGGCCCGACGCCCCCTGCCGCATCTTGAAGACGAAAGTTTCAACTTGTGAGTGACACAACCCACGACGGCGCCCTCGCCACGAGCAGGCCGCCGTCAGCCGACGAAGGCCTCACGGCCGCGGAGCTGGCCAAGAAGTACGGCCTGTCCGTGAGCGGTGCCCGGCCCGGGCTCGGCGAGTACGTCCGGCAGCTCTGGGGACGTCGCCACTTCATCATGGCCTTCTCCCAGGCCAAGCTGATGGCCCAGTACAGCCAGGCGAAGCTCGGCCAGATCTGGCAGGTGGCGACCCCGCTGCTGAACGCCGGTGTCTACCTGCTGATCTTCGGCGTGATCCTCGGCGCGTCCAAGGGCATGACCCTGAAGGAGTACATCCCCTTCCTGGTCATCGGGATCTTCGTCTTCACCTTCACCCAGAGCTCCGTGATGGCCGGGGTCCGGGCGATCTCCGGCAACCTCGGCCTGGTGCGCGCCCTGCACTTCCCGCGCGCCTCGCTGCCGATCTCCTTCTCGCTCCAGCAGCTCCAGCAGCTGCTGTACTCGATGATCGTGATCGTCGTGATCACCATCGGGTTCGGCAACTACCCGCGGCTGTCCTGGCTGCTGGTGGTGCCCGTGCTGGTGCTCCAGTTCGTCTTCAACACCGGGCTGGCGCTGGTCTTCGCGCGGATGGGCTCGAAGACCCCCGACCTCGCCCAGCTGATGCCGTTCCTGCTGCGCACCTGGATGTACACGTCCGGCGTGATGTTCTCCATCGAGGAGTTCCTCAGGAGCAAGCCGCAGTGGATCTCGGACGTCCTGCAGTGGAACCCGGCGGCCATCTACATGGACCTCATCCGGTACGCGATGATCGACAACTACACCGCCGCCAAGCTGCCGCCGCACGTGTGGGCCTTCGCGCTCGGCTGGGCGGTCGTCGTCGGCGGGCTGGGCTTCGTGTACTTCTGGAAGTCCGAGGAGCGTTACGGCCGTGGCTGACATCACCGTGGGGCAGGTCCCCACCGTCATCGCGGACGATGTGCACATCGTCTACCGAGTCAACACCGGCGGCGGGGGCAAGGGCAGCGCGACCGCCGCCCTGAGCAAGATAATCCGCCGCCGCAAGAACAAGGGCGACGCGCCCGGGGTGCGCAAGGTGCACGCGGTGCGCGGCGTCTCCTTCACCGCGTACCGCGGCGAGGCCATCGGCCTGATCGGCTCCAACGGCTCCGGCAAGTCCACCCTGCTGCGGGCCATCGCCGGGCTGCTGCCCTGCGAGTCCGGCAAGGTCTACACCGACGGGCAGCCCTCGCTGCTCGGCGTGAACGCGGCGCTGATGAACGACCTGACCGGCGAGCGCAACGTGATGCTCGGCGGCCTCGCGATGGGTATGTCCCGCGAGGAGATCAAGGAGCGCTACGAGGGGATCGTGGACTTCTCCGGCATCAACGAAAAGGGCGACTTCATCTCCCTTCCGATGCGCACCTACTCCTCGGGCATGGCGGCCCGACTGCGCTTTTCCATCGCCGCGGCCAAGGACCACGACGTCCTGATGATCGACGAGGCGCTCGCCACCGGAGACCGGAAGTTCCAGATCCGCTCCGAGGAGCGCATCCGGGAACTGCGCAAGGAGGCTGGCACGGTCTTCCTCGTCAGCCACAGCAACAAGTCGATCCGCGACACCTGTGACCGGGTGCTCTGGCTGGAGCGCGGCGAACTCCTCATGGACGGACCGACCGAAGAGGTCGTCTCCGCCTACGAGAAGGAAACCGGGAGCTAGGCCGTCTCTTTCGCTCTCGCCGGATCCGCCGGGCGACACGCCGAAGGCCCCCGCCGTGCTGAGAGGCGGGGGCCTTCGGCGTGTCGCGGCGGACTCGGGGCGGACTCGCGATGTCCTCTTCCTACCCGTTCCGCAGGGGCGCGCAGTGGTGATATTTCCCCGGCTGTGACATCTCGTAATGGGGCGAATACCCGATAGGCCCCGGCGCCGTTGTACAACGTAAGCTGGACCGGTCCTGAATCGCGGTATGCGGGCCGGATTCCCCGCAGGTGAACGGCCCGGCCCACCCCGGGTAAAGTCCGGCGGCGTGTCCGAAATAGGATGTATTGGGTCGGCAGTGTAGAACGGGAGATGTGACGGCAATGGCTACGGGAATTCTCCGGCCCCCAGGCGTTTTGGCCGTCCCCGCCCCGGGCGGCGGGCGGTGACCCCGGGGCAGCGCACCCGTCCCCGGGAGGAAACCGACCCCGCGCGCGCCACCCTCCGCAAGGCCGCCGCGGAGAACTTCCCCGTCGCGCCCGCCTTCCTGCCCCGCGCCTGGCGCGACGGCCTGACCGCGGTCTACGGCTACGCCCGCCTGGTGGACGACATCGGCGACGGCGACCTCGCCCCCGGGGGGCGCGACGCCGCGCTCCTGGGCCTCGACCCCGAACAGGTCGACGACCGGCTCGCCATGCTGGACGCCCTCGAGGCCGACCTGCACCGGGTCTTCGCCTCCTCCGGCGAAGGCCCGCGCCACCCGCTGCTCCAGGCGCTGCGGCCCGTCGTACGCACGCACGCGCTCACCCCCGAGCCCTTCCTCGGGCTCGTCGAAGCCAACCGGCAGGACCAGCGGGTGGCGCGCTACGAGACGTACGAGGACCTGCTCGCCTACTGCGAACTGTCCGCCAACCCGGTCGGCCGCCTCGTGCTCTCCCTCACCGGAACCAGCACACCCGAACGCGTGCGCCGTTCCGACGAGATCTGCACCGCCCTGCAGATCGTCGAACACCTCCAGGACATCACCGAGGACCTGGACCGGGACCGGATCTACCTCCCGGCCCAGGACATGCGCCGCTTCCACGTCACCGAGGCCGACCTGCGCGCCCCGGTCGCGAACGCGTCCGTCCGCTCCCTGGTCGCGTTCGAATCCGAACGCGCCCGCCACCTCCTGAATGAAGGCACCCCCCTGGTGGGTAGCGTGCACGGCAGACTCCGGGTGCTGCTCGCGGGCTTCGTGGGAGGCGGGCGCGCCGCCCTGAACGCCGTGGCAGCCGCCGGATTCGACGTGGCACCCGGCCCGCCCAAGCCCACCAAGAGCGGCCTGCTCCGCGAGGTGGCCGCCGTCCTGCGCACAGCGCCGAGAAAGAGGTGAGCCCGAACGTGGAGGGCCCCACGCACGCGTCCGCACCGTCCGCCCCGTCGGCACCGGTACTCGCCGCCTACAGCTACTGCGAAGCCGTCACCGGCTCGCAGGCGCGCAACTTCGCGTACGGCATCAGGCTGCTGCCCACCGACAAGCGGCAGGCGATGTCCGCGCTGTACGCCTTCTCCCGGCGCGTCGACGACATCGGTGACGGGACGCTCCCGCCCGAAGCCAAGTTCGCCCGGCTGGAGGAGACCCGCGCCCTGCTCGCCCGGGTCATCGACGGCGCCGTCGACGAGGACGACACCGACCCGGTCGCCGTCGCCCTCGCCCACGCCGCCCGCCGCTTCCCCATCCCCCTCGGCGGCCTCGACGAACTCATCGACGGCGTCCTGATGGACGTCCGCGGCGAGAGCTACGAGACCTGGGACGACCTCAAGGTCTACTGCCGCTGCGTCGCGGGCGCCATCGGCCGGCTCTCCCTCGGCGTGTTCGGCACCACGCCCGGCGCGCCGGACGCCGCACGCGCGGGCGAGTACGCCGACACGCTCGGCCTCGCCCTGCAACTCACCAACATCCTCCGCGACGTTCGCGAGGACGCCGGCAACGGGCGGACCTACCTGCCCGCCGAGGACCTCGCCAAGTTCGGCTGCTCCGACGGCTTCCACAGCGACCGGGCCCCCGCCGGAGCGGACTTCGCCGGGCTCGTCCACCACGAAGTGCGCCGCGCCCGCGCCCTGTTCGTCGAGGGCTACCGGCTGCTGCCGATGCTCGACCGGCGCAGCGGCGCCTGCGTCGCCGCCATGGCCGGGATCTACCGGCGCCTGCTCGACCGGATCGAGCGCGAACCCGAGGCGGTGCTGCGCGGGCGCGTCTCGCTGCCCGCCCGCGAAAAGGCGTACGTCGCCGTGCGCGGCCTCTCGGGCCTCGACGCCCGGACCATCTCGCGCCAAAGCACCCGGAGGCGGCCCTGATGGGAACCGGCGCAACCCCGAGCGGCGCCTCGGCGTCTGTCGGGGCGAACAAGGAGGATCAATGACCGCGGACCGAGCGGTGGTCATCGGGGGCGGCCTCGCCGGAGTGAGCGCCGCGCTCCAGCTCGCCGACGCCGGCATGCGCGTGACGCTGCTGGAAGGCCGCCCGCGGCTCGGCGGGCTCGCCTTCTCCTTCAAGCGCGGCGACCTCGACGTCGACAACGGCCAGCACGTCTACCTGCGCTGCTGCACCGCCTACCGCTGGTTCCTGGACCGGATCGACGGCGCCGACCTCGCCCCGCTGCAGGACCGGCTCGACGTACCCGTCCTCGACGTCGCGCACCCCGGCGGGCCGCGGCTGGGCCGGCTGCGCCGCAGCGCCCTGCCCGTCCCCCTGCACCTCGCCTCGTCGCTGGCCCGTTACCCGCACCTCTCCCTCGCCGAGCGGGCGAGCGTGGGACGGGCGGCCCTCGCGCTGCGCCGCCTCGACCCGACCGACCCGGCGCTCGACGGGCTGGACTTCGCGACCTGGCTCGGCCGCTACGGACAGTCCCCGCGCGCCATCGAGGCCCTGTGGGACCTCGTCGGCATCGCCACCCTGAACGCCACCGCCGCACAGTCCTCGCTCGGACTGGCCGCCATGGTCTTCAAGACCGGACTGCTCTCCGAGAACGGCGCGGCCGACATCGGCTGGGCCCGGGTGCCGCTCGGCGAACTCCACGACACCCTCGCCCGCAAGGCCCTCGACGCGGCCGGCGTCCGCACCGAACTGCGCGCCCGCGTCACCGACATCACCCGCACCCCGGAGGGCGGTTGGAGCGTCGCCACCGAGGACCGGAGCATCGACGCCGACACCGTCGTGCTCGCCGTCCCGCAGCGCGAGGCCCACGGCCTGCTGCCCACCGGCGCCCTGGAAGACCCCGACAAGCTCCTCGACATCGGCACGGCGCCCATCCTCAACGTCCACGTCGTCTACGACCGCAAGGTGCTCAAGCGGCCCTTCTTCGCGGCGCTCGGCTCCCCGGTCCAGTGGGTCTTCGACCGGACCGACAGCTCCGGCCTGGCCGACGGCGGCCAGTACCTGGCCCTGTCCCAGTCCGTCGCCCAGGACGACATCGACGAACCCGTCTCGGTGCTGCGCGCGAAGTACCTGCCCGAGCTGGAGCGGCTGCTGCCCGCCGCCCGCGGCGCCAAGGTCCGCGACTTCTTCGTCACCCGGGAGCGGACGGCCACGTTCGCCCCCACGCCCGGCGTCGGCCGGCTGCGACCGGCGGCCCGCACCGACGCGCCCGGGCTGTACCTGGCCGGCGCGTGGACCGCCACCGGCTGGCCCGCCACCATGGAGAGCGCCGTACGGAGCGGACTGAACGCGGCCCACGCCGCGCTCGCCGCCCTCGGCCGCCCCCGCGAACACCCGCTGCAGGAGGCGGCATGACGATCACCAGCACGACCGGTACCGCACGTACAGGAACCAGAGGAGAGCCAGTGAATCCGGGGAACCCGGCTGTCGGGAGCGCCGAGCAGGCCGAGGGCGCAGCGAGCGCCGCGGGCGCGGCCCGCGGCGGAGCGGAGCGCACGGACACCGTCGCGCTCCTGGAGCGCGGCCGCACCCTGTCGACTCCCGTCCTGCGCGCGGCGGTCTCGCGGCTCGCACCACCCATGGACACCGTCGCCGCCTACCACTTCGGCTGGATCGACGCCCAGGGCAACCCGGCCGACGGCGACGGCGGCAAGGCCGTGCGCCCCGCGCTCGCACTGCTCTCCGCCGAGGCGGCGGGCGCGGCGGCCGAGGTCGGCGTCCCCGGCGCGGTCGCCGTCGAGCTGGTGCACAACTTCTCCCTGCTGCACGACGACCTGATGGACGGCGACGAGCAGCGCCGCCACCGCGACACCGTGTGGAAGGTGCACGGCCCGGCCCTGGCGATCCTGGTCGGCGACGCGCTGTTCGCGCTCGCCAACGAGCTCCTGCTGGAACTGGGCACGGTCGAGGCCGGTCGCGCCGCGCTCCGACTGACCACCGCCAGCCGCAAACTGATCGACGGTCAGGCCCAGGACATCTCCTACGAGCACCGCGAGCGCGTCAGCGTCGAGGAGTGCCTGGAGATGGAGGGCAACAAGACCGGTGCGCTGCTCGCCTGCGCGGTCTCCATCGGCGCGGTGCTCGGCGGCGCCGACGACCGTACGGCCGACAAGCTGGAGGAGTACGGCTACCACCTCGGCCTCGCCTTCCAGGCCGTCGACGACCTGCTCGGCATCTGGGGCGACCCCGAGTCCACGGGCAAGCAGACCTGGAGCGACCTGCGCCAGCGCAAGAAGTCCCTGCCCGTGGTCGCCGCGCTCGCCGCGGGCGGCCCGGCCTCCCAGGAGCTCGCCGAACTCCTCGCCGCCGATGCGAAGAGCAACGACTTCGAGAACTTCTCCGAGGAGGAGTTCGCGGCCCGCGCCGCGCTCATCGAGGCGGCGGGCGGTCGCCAGTGGACCGCCGACGAGGCGCGCCGCCAGCACGTGATCGCCGTCAAGGCGCTCGACGACGTGGACATGCCCCAGCGGGTGCGCGACCAGCTCGTCGCCCTCGCCGACTTCGTCGTCGTGCGCAAGAGGTGATCGCCACCCGAACGCGGATATGACGCGCAAGTCGCCGGCCGGAGCCGCTTCCCACGGGTAGCGCGCACCGGCCGACGGCGGACCCCAGCACAGCAGAGGACACTGCCACGTAAGGGGAAGCCATGACAGCGACGACCGACGGCGGCGGTGGGGACTGCCCCGCCGACTCGGACAGCGACACCGCACCACCGCCGCGCCCGCAGCGCGGCGCACCGCCGGGCCGGGGCGCCGGCCCCGAGCGCGCCGCGGCGCGGGCCACCGACGAGCGCGTCCGGGAGGCCGCGGACCGGGCCACCCGCAACCTGCTGGACCGCCAGGACCCCGAGGGCTGGTGGAAGGGCGACCTGGAGACCAACGTCACCATGGACGCCGAGGACCTGTTCCTGCGGCAGTTCCTCGGCGTCCAGGACGAGGCCACCACCCGGGCGGCCGGGCTGTTCATCCGCGGCGAGCAGGGCCCCGACGGCACCTGGGCCACCTTCCACGGCGGCCCGTCCGACCTGTCCGCGACCGTCGAGGCGTACGTCGCCCTGCGCCTGGCCGGCGACGATCCGGGCGAGGAGCACATGGCCCGCGCCTCGGCCTGGATCCGGGCCCACGGCGGGATCGCGGCCGCCCGGGTGTTCACCCGGATCTGGCTCGCCCTGTTCGGCTGGTGGAGCTGGGACCAGCTGCCCGAACTCCCGCCCGAGCTGGTGTTCCTGCCCAAGTGGGTGCCGCTCAACATCTACGACTTCGGCTGCTGGGCCCGCCAGACCATCGTGCCGCTCACGATCGTCTCCGCCCAGCGGCCGGTCCGCCCGGCGCCCTTCGCCCTCGACGAACTGCACGCCGACGCGCGGGACCCGTATCCCGCGCGGCAGTTGGCCCGCCTCGTCAGTTGGGACGGCGCCTTCCAGCGCATGGACCGGGCCCTGCACCTCTACCGCCGGTTCGCGCCGCGCCGGTTGCGCAAGGCCGCCATGGACGCGGCCGCCCGCTGGATCATCGAACGCCAGGAGAACGACGGCTGTTGGGGCGGCATCCAACCGCCCGCCGTGTACTCCGTCATCGCGCTGCACCTGCTCGGCTACGACCTGCGCCACCCGGTGATGCGCGCGGGGATGGAGTCCCTCGACCGGTTCGCCGTGTGGCGCGAGGACGGGGCACGGATGATCGAGGCCTGCCAGTCCCCGGTCTGGGACACCTGCCTCGCCGCGATCGCCCTCGCCGACGCCGGCCTGGCGCCCGACCACCCCGCCCTGGTCAAGGCCGCCGACTGGATGCTCGGCGAGGAGATCGTCCGCAGCGGCGACTGGGCCGTCAAACGCCCCGGACTCGCCCCCGGGGGTTGGGCGTTCGAGTTCCACAACGACAACTACCCCGACATCGACGACACCGCCGAGGTCGTGCTCGCCCTGCGCCGGATCCGCCACCCGGACCCCGCGCGGCTGGAGGCGGCCGTGGCCCGCGGGGTGTCCTGGAACCTCGGCATGCAGTCCCGCAACGGGGCCTGGGGCGCCTTCGACGCCGACAACACCAGCGTGCTGCCCAACCGGCTGCCGTTCTGCGACTTCGGCGAGGTCATCGACCCGCCCTCGGCGGACGTCACCGCCCACGTCGTGGAGATGCTCGCCGTCGAGGGCAGGTCGGGGGACCCCCGCACGCGACGCGGCATCGACTGGTTGCTCGCCGAACAGGAGCCCTACGGAGCCTGGTTCGGCCGCTGGGGCACCAACTACGTCTACGGAACGGGGTCGGTGGTCCCCGCGCTCACCGCCGCCGGGACACCGCTCACCCATCCCGCGATCCGGCGCGCGGTGGCCTGGCTGGAGACCGTACAGAACGAGGACGGGGGCTGGGGCGAGGACCAGCGCTCCTACCAGGACCCCTCCTGGGCGGGGCGCGGCGCCTCCACCGCATCGCAGACCGCGTGGGCCCTGATGGCCCTGCTCTCGGCCGGAGAGCGCGAGAGCGGGGCCGTGCGGCGGGGGATCGCCTACCTGGTGGAGACCCAGCGGGCCGACGGCTCCTGGGACGAGCCCTACTTCACCGGCACCGGCTTCCCCTGGGACTTCTCCATCAACTACCACCTCTACCGGCAGGTGTTCCCCCTGACGGCACTCGGCCGCTACCTGTACGGCGAACCCTTCGGCGCGGGGGCCGGCGGCGCGGCCGCCCACGCGGGGGGCAGGGCGACGGCCACGGGTCCGGGTCAGGCCCCGGCCGTCGCGGACGGGGAACCCCGATGACGGCGGCCCGGGCCGTCGGACCCGAAACCGACGCCCCCCTCCTCATCGCCTGCGCCCTGCGCATCGAGGAGCTGGCCCTGCGCAGCGGCCACCGCCGCGGCGCGCCCGAGGGGTACGCCGTCCTGCGCAGCGGCATGGGGCCGCGCGCCGCCGAGCGGGCCGTGGCCCGCTCGCTGGAGGCACCCCGAATGCGCGGGGCGGCGGTCCTCGCCACCGGGTTCTGCGCCGGGCTCGTCCCCGGCATGCACCCCGGCGACCTGGTGGTCGCCGACGAGACCCGGGACCCGCGCGGCGCCGTCGAGTGCGTCGCCACCGAGCACCTCGCCGAGGCGCTCGCCCGGGCGGTACCCGGCCGGACCGTCCACACCGGCCCCCTGATCGGCTCCGACCACGTCGTCCGCGGCCAGGAGCGCGCCCACCTGCGCGCCACCGGCGCCATCGCGGTCGACATGGAATCGGCTGCCACCCTCTGGACCGCCGCCCACACCGGCGACCGCACCGGGCCGCGCCCGGTTGCCGCCGTCCGGGTGATCGTGGACGCTCCGGAGCATGAGCTGGTCCGCATCGGCACCGTACGCGGTGGAATATCGGCTTTCCGTGTATTGCGTGCCGTACTACCCGCATTTTATGAATGGCACCGTTCTTCGCTGCTCCCCAGGAGGTGAGCCAGATGGCCATGCCGTTGCGACAGTCCATCAGGGTCGGGACGTATCTCATCGAACAGAAGCTCCGCAAGCGTGAGAAGTTCCCGCTGATCGTCGAGCTGGAGCCGCTCTACGCCTGCAACCTGGCCTGCGAGGGGTGCGGGAAGATCCAGCACCCGGCCGGGGTGCTCAAGCAGCGCATGCCGGTGGCCCAGGCGGTCGGCGCCGTACTGGAGTCCGGCGCCCCCATGGTGTCGATCGCGGGCGGCGAGCCCTTGATGCACCCGCAGATCCACGAGATCGTGCGCCAGTTGGTGGCGAAGCGGAAGTATGTGTTCCTCTGCACCAACGCGCTGCTGCTCCGCAAGAAGATGGCGAAGTTCACCCCCTCGCCCTACTTCGCCTTCGCCGTCCACATCGACGGCCTGCGCGAACGGCACGACGAATCCGTCGCGAAGGAAGGCGTCTTCGACGAGGCGGTCGAGGCCATCAAGGAGGCGAAGAAGCGCGGGTTCCGGGTGACCACGAACTCCACCTTCTTCAACACCGACACCCCGCAGACCATCATCGAGGTGCTCAACTACCTCAATGACGACCTCCAGGTCGACGAGATGATGATCTCGCCCGCCTACGCCTACGAAAAGGCTCCCGACCAGGAGCACTTCCTGGGCGTGGAACAGACCCGGGAACTCTTCCGCAAGGCGTTCTCGGGCGGGAACCGCGCCCGCTGGCGGCTGAACCACTCGCCGCTCTTCCTGGACTTCCTGGAAGGGAAGGCCGATTTCCCCTGCACCGCGTGGGCCATTCCCAACTACTCGCTCTTCGGCTGGCAGCGCCCCTGCTATCTGATGAGCGACGGGTACGTGCCGACGTACCGGGAACTGATCGAGGACACCGACTGGAGCAAGTACGGCCGCGGAAAGGACCCGCGCTGCGCGAATTGCATGGCGCACTGCGGGTACGAACCCACCGCCGTCCTCGCCACCATGGGCTCGCTGAAGGAATCGCTGCGGGCGGCCCGGGAGACGGTGGGGGGCAACCGGGAGAAGCGGCCGTGACGGCGGCCACGGGGGGCCCGGGCAAGGAGTTCGACCTGGGCTCCCTGCTGGCCGAGCGGGGCGGCGAGCGCTACGAACTGCACGCGCGCTACCTCAACCACCAGCTGCCGCGGATGCTCCACACCATCGGATTCGACAAGGTCTACGAGCGGGCCGAGGGCGCCCACTTCTGGGACGCCGAGGGCAACGACTACCTCGACATGCTGGCGGGCTTCGGCGTGATGGGGCTGGGCCGCCACCACCCGGTCGTCCGGCGGGCGCTGCACGACGTGCTCGACGCGCAGCTCGCCGACCTCACCCGCTTCGACTGCCAGCCGCTGCCCGGGCTGCTGGCGGAGAAGCTGCTGTCCTACAGCCCGCACCTGGAGCGGGTCTTCTTCGGCAACAGCGGCACCGAGGCCGTCGAGACCGCGCTCAAGTTCGCCCGCTTCGCCACGGGCCGACCCAGGATCCTGTACTGCGACCACGCCTTCCACGGGCTCACCACCGGCGCGCTGTCGGTGAACGGGGAGGCGGGCTTCCGGGACGGGTTCGCCCCCCTGCTGCCCGACACGAAGATCGCGCTCGGGGATCTGGCGGCCCTGGAGCGCGAGCTGGCGCGCGGTGACGTGGCCGCCTTCGTCGTCGAACCGATCCAGGGCAAGGGGGTCCTCCAGGCCCCGCCCGGCTTCCTGCGCGCCGCGCAGGAGCTGCTGCACCGGCACAAGGCGCTGCTCATCGCGGACGAGGTGCAGACCGGCCTCGGCCGGACCGGGGAGTTCTACGCCTACCAGCACGAGCCGGGAGTGGAGCCGGACCTGGTCTGCGTGGCCAAGGCGCTGTCGGGCGGCTACGTGCCGGTCGGGGCGACCCTGGGCAAGGACTGGATCTTCAAGAAGGTCTACTCGTCCATGGACCGGGTGCTCGTGCACTCGGCCAGCTTCGGTGCCAACGCGCAGGCGATGGCGGCCGGGCTCGCGGTGCTCTCCGTCATGGAGAACGAGTCGGTGGTGGCGAACGCCCGCGCCATGGGCGACCTGCTGCGCGGGCGGCTCGCGGCGATGGTGGACGAGTACGAGCTGCTGCACGAGGTGCGCGGCCGGGGGCTGATGATCGGCATCGAGTTCGGCCGCCCGTCCTCGCTCGGCCTGCGCAGCCGGTGGACCATGCTCCAGGCCGCGCGCAAGGGGCTCTTCGCGCAGATGGTCGTCGTACCGCTGCTCCAGAAGCACCGGATCCTGACCCAGGTCTCCGGCGATCACCTGGAAGTGATCAAGCTGATCCCGCCGCTGATCGTGGACGAGGCGGACGTGGACCGCTTCGTGGGCGCCTTCCGGGAGGTCATGGACGACGCCCACGGCGGGGGCTCCTTGATGTGGGACTTCGGCAGGACCCTGGTCAAGCAGGCCGTCGCGAACCGCTGACGGCCCGGCCCCGCCCGGCCCGCCCTGCCCGGCCGGTCAGGCCGGTGACTCGAGGTAGTGGTCGCGCAGTCGGTCGAGGGTCTCGGGCGTGAGCCCGAGGCCCTCGGCGAGGTAGCGGTCGGTGCTGCCCCAGATCTCCTCCAGGGTGGCGAAGGCCGCGAGCAGGTACTCGGCGCGCGCGTCGAACAGCGGGGCGAGCAGCTCCATCACCTCGGGCGAGCGGGCCTCGGCGGACTCGCTGCTGCGGCGCACCCGGTAGCGCCGGTGCGGGGCGTTCGACTCCAGGTAGTCCGCCACGATCGCCTCGCGCTCGACGCCGAGCGCGAGCAGGGTGACCGCGATCGACAGGCCGGCCCGGTCCTTCCCGGCCGCGCAGTGCATCAGCACCGGCACCTGGTCCTGGACGAGCGCCTGGACGACCTGGCGGTGCTCCGCGGTGCGGGTCGTGACGATCTCCCGGTAGGAGTTGGCCATACGCAGCGCGGCCTTGCCCTCGCCGAGGACCTGGCGCAGCTGGTCGAGGTCACCGTCGCGGACCATCCGCCAGAACTCCGTACCGTCCGCCGGGTCGGAGAGCGGGAGGTTGACGTTGCGGACCCCGGGCAGCTCGACGTCCGGGCCTTCGAGCGCGTGGTCCGCGGCGTTGCGGAAGTCGAAGATGGTGTGCAGCCCGAGCGAAGCGAGGAATTCCGTATCGGTTTCGGTGGCATGTGCCAGATGTCCGCTTCGGAAGACCTGTCCCGCTCTGACCCTCCGTCCGTCCGCGGTCGGGAGCCCGCCCACGTCACGGAAGTTGCGCACTCCGGTCAGCTCCGGCTCCGTGGACGGGGCCTGGGGTATCTGCTGGGTCACGAGGACTCCTCCATATCGTCGCGGCATGTCCGAATTACACTAGTTGAGCGCAACTTGCCACAAGGGACGGGGAGATCGGATCGCCCCCGTGAGCAGGATCATACGGTCACCGTGAGTGTGTGATCACGAAAGTCGAATTGCCTTGTGGGGGCGGCCGTTGTCGCGGCGGATTCGACGGAGGGTGACCGGAATTCCGTCGATCCCTCACCCGGGCCTTTCCTGCGGGGAATTCGCGGCTTGTTCCGGGGGGCCGGACGGAATACCTTCGCGTCGACCCGGATGGACCGCCTAATCCTGCCACCATCCGAAACCGCACCCGACGATCCACACGCCCGGCAGGAGCGGGGGAACCAGGTAAGCCGCCGTCACCGGAATGGATCTTTTCCTCCGGACGGCTCGGGGTGAAGCCGTACGCGTACGGCCGGACATCTCCAGTCCGAACCCGACAGCTCACCTCGCAGGCGACGGAGAGGAATTCGCCATGCCCGCAAAGGGAAAGCACCGCCGCCCGAAGTCCAGCCCGATAGCCCGCGGACTCGTCGTCGCCGGCACCGGGAGCGCGGCGCTCGCGCTGCCGCTGATGGGTGCCACGGGCGCGCACGCCGCGACCGGCTCGACGGCCACGACCGCTACGACGGCCGGCGCGGCCACCGCTGTTGCGACCCAGGCGCCCCCGGCCCAGGCGCCGGCCGCCGCGCCGGGGACCTCCGCGGTCTACACCGTGGTCCCGGGCGACTACCTCTCGAAGATCGCCGCGGAGCGGCACCTGAGCGGCGGCTGGCAGCAGGTGTACGCGGACAACCGCGAGGCCGTCGGTGCCGACCCGTCGCTGATCCACCCGGGGCTGAAGCTGACCCTGGGGGCGCGGGCGCAGCAGCAGGCCCCGGCCGAGGAATCCGCTCCTGTCGAGGAATCCGCTCCGACCGAGGAATCCGCTCCGGCGGCGGACGCGGGATCGGACGCGGGGTCGGACGAGGGCGCGAGGGACGAGGGCGCGAGCGACGAGGGTACGAGCGGCAAGCCCGCGCAGGGTACCGGTAGCGGTACGGGCAAGGGCTCCGGTTCGGGCGCCGCCTCGGCCTCCGGCTTCGTCGCTCCGGTCTCCGCCTCCATCACCACCCGGTACGGGGCGAGCGGCAGCATGTGGTCCAGCGGTCACCACACCGGTGTCGACTTCGCCGTGGGCACCGGCACCACCGTTCGCGCGGTCGGCGCGGGCACCGTGGTCTCCGCGGGTTGGGGCGGCGCGTACGGCAACGAGGTCGTCATCCGGCACGCGGACGGCCGCTACTCGCAGTACGGCCACATGTCCCAGCTGTCGGTGTCGGTCGGCCAGAGCGTCGGCGCGGGCCAGAGCATCGGCCTGTCCGGTTCCACGGGCAACGTCACCGGCCCGCACCTGCACTTCGAGATCCGCACGGGCGCCGGCTACGGCACGGACGTCGACCCGCTGGCCTACCTCCGCTCGAAGGGCGTGAACGTCTGACCGGCGAGCGCCGTTCGGCACGAAGAGGGGCCGGGACCCGAGGGGGGTCCCGGCCCCTCTTTCATGTACCTGACAGGGGCCTCACTTATTCCTTACCCGCCGGGTGGTATAGATCACGGTCCGTCAAGGGGTGGCTACGGTGGCGTAGGTCACGCCTTGGGGTGAAGGATGTCTTCTCGTGGCAGCGACGACAGCGATGACGACAAAGACGACGACGAAGACGACGCAGACGACGACGAACACGGCGAACACGAACGCGACGAACACGAACGCGACGACACTGAAGACGGCGCTCCAGGGCATCGGCTCGTACGCGGCGATCGGGGACAGCTTCACCGAGGGCGTGGGGGATCCGGGCCCGGGGGAGATCTTCGTGGGCTGGGCCGACCGGCTCGCGGTGCTCCTGGCCGATCAGCGCGACGAGCACGACTTCCGGTACGCCAACCTCGCCGTGCGGGGCAAGCTCCTGGACCAGATCGTGGCGGAGCAGGTGCCGCGGGCCAAGGAGCTGGCGCCCGACCTGGTCACCTTCTGCGCCGGGGGCAACGACATCATCCGGCCCGGGAGCGACCCCGATGACGTGGCGGAGCGGTTCGAGGCGGCCCTGGCCGACCTCGTCGGGTCCGTCGGCCAGGTGATGATCACCACCGGCTTCGACACCCGCGACGTGCCGGTGCTCAAGCACATCCGCGGCAAGGTGGCGACGTACTCGGCGCACGTGCGGTCCATCGCCGACCGGTACGAATGCCCCGTGCTCGACCTCTGGTCGCTGAAGTCCGTCCAGGACCGACGGGCTTGGGACGACGACCGGCTGCACCTCTCGCCCGAGGGGCACACCCGGGTCGCGCTGCGCGCCGCCCAGGTGCTGGGGTTGGAGGTGCCCGCCGACCCGGACCAGCCGTGGCCCCCGCAGCAGCCGCGCGGCTCGGCCGAGGTGACCCGGGACAACATCCAGTGGGCGCGGGAGTACCTCGTGCCGTGGATCGGCCGGCGCCTGCGCGGCGAGTCCTCCGGTGACCACATGGAGGCGAAGCGGCCGGACCTCCTGCCGCTGTAACGGGGCCGGGCGGGGGACAGGAGGCCGACGGGCGGGAAGCGGAATCCTTCGGGGCCGGTGCGCGTTGGCATGGTGGTAGCACGTACGACCCGCCCTGCCCACTTCCTCTCTGGAGGCGCCTTGACCGGCTCCGGCCCCGGCTCCCGTCCCTTGCGTCCACGGCTGCGCGCCATGCGGCCCGAAGCCTTCGGCGCGGATCCGTCCGGCGCTCGGCTGGAGCGGATCCTGCGCTCGCCGAACTTCGCCGACGGCGTCTTCCAGAATCCGGTCGGGGCCAGGACCAGGCCCTCCGGCTCGATGCTGGAATTCGCCAAGATCTATTTCCACAAGGAGCAGCGCGTCCGGCGCAATCCCGGCGCGCCGGTCCCGGTGCATCCGACCACGCTGGCCGACCTGGCGAAGCCGCCGGTCAGCGGCCTGCGACTGACCTGGATGGGGCACTCCAGCGTCCTCGCGGAGATCGACGGCCGCCGGGTGCTGTTCGACCCGGTGTGGGGTGAGCGGTGCTCTCCCTTCCCCTTCGCCGGGCCCAAGCGACTGCACCCCGTGCCGGTTCCGCTGGCCGCGCTGGGGCCGGTCGACGTCGTGGTCATCTCGCACGACCACTACGACCACCTCGACCTGCCGACGATCAAGGCGCTGGCCCGTACGGACACGGTCTTCGCGGTCCCGCTCGGCGTCGGCGCGCACCTGGAGCACTGGGGCGTCCCGGCCGACCGGCTGCGCGAACTGGACTGGAACGAGACCACCAAGATCGCCGGGCTGTCGTTGACCGCCACCCCGGCCCGGCACTTCTGCGGGCGCGGCCTGCGCAACCAGCAGTACACGCTGTGGGCGTCCTGGGTCGTCGCGGGCGACGAGCACCGGATCTTCCACAGCGGTGACACGGGCTACTTCCCCGGCTTCAAGGAGATCGGCGCCGCGCACGGTCCCTTCGACGCGACGATGATCCAGATCGGCGCCTACTCGGAGTACTGGCCGGACATCCACATGACCCCGGAGGAGGGCATGACGGCCCACCTCGACCTCCAGGGCGGCGCCCCGCACGGCACGATGCTGCCGATCCACTGGGGCACCTTCAACCTGGCCCCGCACCCGTGGGACGAGCCGGGCGAGGGCACCCTATCGGCCGCGGGCCGGGCGGGAGCGGCGATCGCGCTGCCGGTGCCGGGCCGACCCTTCGAGCCGGGAGCGCCGGACGCCCCGGCCGAGCCGTGGTGGCGCCCGTTCGTCTCGACCCCGGCTCCGGCCGCCGGCTCCGGGACCGTGCCCGTGTCCGCGGCCGGACCGTCCGCCGCCCGCACGGCGCCGCCCGCTGTGGGCCCCAAGGCGAACGAGGGCCCGAAGGCGAACGAGGAGCCGGAGGCCGTGGGCACCTGACCCGCAGGTCAAGCCGGTCCGCGAGGGTCGCGGGTCGGCCGGGGCGGGGGGCTCGCGCGGTGACGGGGGGCGCTGGGGCGGCGCCCGGAGGGGTATTCGGGCTGTCGTGCGAGCGCTCCTTCCGGAGCGGGACGCACCCCGGTGAAGTTCCCCAACTGGCCGCCTGCGGCACGAGGGCGCGGTCTAGCGTGGGTACCCGGTGATCAACACCGGGTCCCGGTACCGCGGGGGCCCGGGCCCCCGTACCGTACCGAGGACGCCGATGTCCGGACTCCGCGCCGCCCGCCCCCGCCACTCCCCGTCGAGACACGCCGTCACCGGTCCGGCCCGGCAGATACGGCCCCAGCTGATCAGGGCAGCCGTACTCCCCACCCTCGCCGCCGGCCTCAGCGGCGCCGCAGCGGTGATCTTCACCCTCCAGCTCGGCGGCGGCGCGGGCGCGCGCGACGCCCGGCTCTGGCCGGTGCTCACCGGGTGCGCCCTGCTGGTCGTCGGCGCGCTCGCCGCCGCCCTGCTCGGCGCCCAGCGCGCGGGGAAGGCCGTACGGGACCGCTGTGAAGCGCTGCGCCGGTCCAGCGTGCGCGGCCGCCAGGAGCTCGGGACGGTCGCGGACCGGCTGGAGCGCGGCGAGGCCCCGCCCCGCCCGCCGCGCGGTGGCGCCGGGGGTCCGGCGGTCGCGGGCAGCGGCGCCGGTCACGAACACGTGGACGAATTCTGGTTGCTCTCCCAGGAGTTGCGCGGCGCCCGGGAACAGGCGCACACCACGCTGGTACGGCTGGCCGGGCCCGCGGCGCCCTCCGACAGCGACCAGAAGGTCGAGGTCTTCGTGAACCTCGCCCGCCGCCTCCAGTCGCTGGTGCACCGCGAGATCTCACTGCTCGACGACCTGGAGGACACGGTCGAGGATCCGGACCTGCTCAAGGAGCTGTTCCACGTCGACCACCTCGCCACCAGGATCCGGCGCCACGCGGAGAACCTCGCGGTGCTCGGCGGCGCCGCGTCCCGGCGGCAGTGGACCCGCCCGATCGACCTCAGCGAGGTGCTGCGGTCCGCGGTGGCGGAGGTCGAGCAGTACACCCGGGTGAAGGTGGTGCCGCCGGCGGGTGGCACGGTGCGCGGGCACGCCGTCGCCGACGTGGTGCACCTGCTGGCCGAGCTCGTCGAGAACGCGACGGTTTTCTCCGCCCCGGACACCGATGTCGTGGTGCGCGCCGAGCGGGTCACCGCCGGGATCGCGGTCGAGGTCGAGGACCGTGGCCTGGGCATGCCGACCGAGGAGCAGCGCCGGATGAACGCCCTGCTCGGCGACCCCGATCAGATCAACGTCCGGCGGCTGCTGGCGGACGGGCGGATCGGCCTGTTCGTGGTCTCGGCGCTGGCCCGCAGGCACGGGATCGCCGTCGAGCTGAAGTCCAACATCTACGGCGGGGTGCTCGCCGTACTGGTGCTGCCGCAGGAGCTGTTGGGCGCGGAGGCGCCGGGTGCGGCCGATGCGGCGGGGGGCTCGCGGGCCACCTCGTGGGGAACGGGCGGGGCGGGCGCGACGGCCGGGACGGCGTACGCGCCTCCGCTGGAGCCCGTACGGACGACCGCGACGGTGCCGCCCCCGCTCCCGTTCCCGGATCCGCTCCCCGAGCCGCTCCCCGAGCCGTTCCCGCACCCGCGCTTGCTTCCGGAGGCGGCGGTCGTGTCCGAGCCGGAGCCGGAGCCGGAGCCTGAGCCGGAGCCCGCGCTGGAGCTGGTCGTCGTGCCGGCTGTCGAGGCGGAGCGTCGGCCCGAACCGGTCCTGATCACCACGGTGTCGGCCCCGGTCGCGGGCATCGGCAGCGCCGTGGTGCCCGCGGCCCGGGGCGGGGGCGGCCGCCCGCCGCTGCCCCGGCGCCGGGCCCAGGAGCACCTCGCGCCGCAGCTGCGCGAGGCGCCCGTACCGCGCCGTACGGACCTCCGCGCCGCGGACGGCGAACCACCCCTGCACGATCCGGGCCTGATGGCCGCCTTCCAGCGGGGCTTCGGCCGCGCGCAGGCGGAGCATCCGTCATGACGGCCTCGCGAACCACCGCCACAGCTCCCACGTACCCGCCCACGTCCCGCAACGAGGAGAACCTCCGATGACAGCCGAAGTGGCCACGAAGATCACGCAACTCTCCGATTTGGACTGGCTGTTGAGCGGCCTGGTGCAGCGGGTGCCGTACACCCGCAGCGCCGTGCTGCTCACCTCGGACGGCCTCGTCACCTGTGTGCACGGCCTCGACGCCGACGCCGCCGACCACCTCGCGGCGCTCGCGTCCGGCCTCTACTCGCTCGGCCGCAGCGCCGGATCGCGCTTCGCCGAAGGGGCCGAGGTCCGGCAGGTGGTCGTCGAGCTCGACTCGGCACTCGTCTTCGTCTCGGCGGCCGGTGCGGGAACCTGCCTGGCCGTCCTCGCCGATCGGGAAGCCGATGCCGGCGTGCTCGGCTACGAGATGGCGATGCTGGTCAAGAGCGTACGTCCGTACCTGGCGGCCCCGCCCCGGCGCCCGGCCGCCGCTCCGGAGCGATGAGGCGCCATGCCACGGGGGCACGCGCGTCGGTTCCGTACCCGGTGGGGGTCGTCCGGGACACGCCTTGGCTCGACGACACCGCGGGCCGGGTGATGCGCCCGTACACCGCGAGCGGCGGCCGGACCCGCCCGGCCGCGGCGCTCGACCTGCTGTCCCTGGTGAGCGCCACCGGGGTGCGGCCGTGCGCGCCGCTGGGCCCGGACCACAGCCTGGCGCTGCGGCTCTGCGCCGGGGCGGCGGCCGTCACCGTCGCCGAGGTGGCCGGGCAGCTGCGGCTGCCCGCGGTGGTCACCAAGGTGCTGCTGTCCGACCTCATGGAGCACGGGGCCGTCGCGGCCCGCGCGCCCCGCTTCCCGGGCGCCCCCGGGGGCGCGGGGATCGCCGCCGACGACCAGTCCCTGCTGCGGGCGGTGCTCGATGGCCTACGTCGACGGCTGTGAGGGGGGCGCCCCGGGCGGGTCGTCCGGGCCGTCCGGATCGTCCGGAGCGGGAGCGCCGCTGACGCTGAAGATCCTGATCGCGGGCGGGTTCGGGGCGGGCAAGACCACCTTCGTGGGCGCCGTGAGCGAGATCGAGCCGCTGAGCACGGAGGAGCTGCTGAGCGGGCTGAGCGAGGACGCCGATCCGCTGGACGGCGTCGAGGCCAAGACGGCGACCACGGTCGCGCTGGACTTCGGCCGGATCACGCTGGACGCCCAGCGCGTGCTGTACCTCTTCGGCACGCCCGGTCAGCAGCGCTTCTGGTTCCTCTGGGAGGAGCTGTGCGCGGGCGCACTGGGGGCCGTCGTCCTCGCCGACACGCGGCGGCTCGCCGACTGCTTCGCGGCCGTCGACTTCTTCGAGCGGCGCGGGATCGGATTCATCGTCGCCGTCAACGAGTTCGACGGCGGCCACCGCTACACGACCGACGAGATCCGCGGGGCGGTGGGCCTCGCGCCGGAGGTGCCCGTCGTGCGGTGCGACGCACGGCTCACCGGTTCCGGCACGGGGGCGCTGGCCGTCCTCGTCCACCATCTGCTGTCCAGGGCCACGTCTTCTGAGTCGGGGGAACCGCCATGACCTACTACGAATCGACCGGACACCTACTGCTCACCCCGGTGGACCGGGAGGCTCCCGCGCGCGTCCTGCGGCTGCGCGAACTGGGCCTGGGGGAGCGGGTGGACACGGAGCTGGACGCCTTCGCGCGACGGATCGCGACGACGCTGGGAGCGCCGTACGCGGGGGTCAACTTCATCAGCGAGGAGAGGCAGTTCTTCGCCGGGCTGCACCACGGCGGCGACGCCCCGGCGAGCGCGTACCCGGCCCGGGTGCTCGCCCGCGACCAGGGGTACTGCCCGCACGTGGTGGTGCGGCGGCGGGCGCTCGTCCTGGAGGACGTCCGGGACTTCGCGCGCTTCGCCGGGAACGCGGTGGTCGACGAGAGCGGGGTGCGCTCCTACCTGGGCGCGCCGCTGACCGACCGGCGCGGGGTCGTGCTCGGGACGGTGTGCGCGGTGGACGTGGTGCCGCGCCGGTGGGGGACGGAGGGCCTGGCCACGGTCAAGGCGTTGGCGGCGGAGCTGGTCTCGGTCTTCCACGCGCGGGAGGACGGACTGCGGGCGGGCTGAGGGCGGGCGGAACGCGAGTGCGGGTGCGGGGCGGTTGTCGGTGCCGGGGTCTACCGTCGGACGCAAGGGTCCCGGCACGGGTCCCGGTACCGCACCGATACCGCATCCGACCCAGCATCGGCCTCGGCCGGAGAGGAGCCTTGGGGATGGCCACGACCCTGACCGCGCAGGACGTCCGCACGATCGTGCTGACGCTCCCCGACAGCACCGAGAAGCCGGCGTGGGGCATGCCGACCTTCCGGGTGGGCGGCAGGATGTTCGCCGCGCTCGCGGAGGACGACGCCTCCATCGGGGTGAAGTGCCCCAAGGAGGAGCGCGCCGAGCTGATCGCCGCCGAGCCCGCCAAGTTCTTCATGCGGGCGGGTCACGACGACAACTACGCCTGGCTGCGGGTCCGTCTGGCAGCCCTGGACGGGGCCGCCGAGCTGCGCGCCATCCTGGTCGACTCCTGGCTCCAGGCGGCCCCCAAGCGCCTGGTCCAGGCCCACCCGGAGTTGGGCGGCGCCGCGCCGGGCACCCCGGCCTAGTGCTTCAGGAAGGCGGCGATCCGCTCGCGGAGCCCGTGCGGATCCAGGCCGTGGGCGGCGGTGTGTTCGTCGATCGTGCCGAACCTCCGCAGCTCCTCCCTGCCGACGCCCAGGCCCAGGATCCGGTGCGGGACCTCGATCAGGGCCTCGGCGGCCGGGCCCGCGGACGTACCGGCGAGGTAGGGCTCGACCAGGACCACGTCGGCCGGGCCGGAGCCGACGGCCGCGCGCAGGGCCGCCTCGTCGAAGGGCCGTACGGTCGTCGCGTAGAGCACCGTCACGTCCATCCCCTCGGTGGCCGCCAGGACGTTGTCCAGGAGCGGCCCCACGGCCACCACCACGCCCGCACTCCCCTCCCGCACGGTCAGGAAGCGGCTGCCGTCGACCGGGCGCGGGGCGGCGTTGGACTGTTGGGAGAGCCGGACGTACACCTTGTCGTCCCCGGCGGCGTACGCGTGGCGCAGCAGTTCCTCGGCCTCGTCCGGATGGCCGGGGACGTGGACGGTCCAGCCGTCCAGGGTGTCGAGCAGGGCCACGTCACCGGGCGCCATGTGCGTGAACCCGCCGGCGGGCCAGTCGTACGAAGCGCTCGCGCTGACCAGGACCCCGCCCGTCCCCTGGTGCCCGAAGTCGAGCTTGATCTGCTCGAACGGCCGCTCGACGAGGAAGCTCGCGAAGGTGTGCAGCACCGGTCGCAGGCCCGTCAGCGCCAGCCCGCCGCCGACGCCCACGAGCAGCTGCTCGCGGATCCCGACGTTGATCACCCGGTCCGGGTGCCGCGAGCGGGCGGGGCGGAACCCGTCCATGGTGATCTCCGCGAGCACCACGGCCAGCCGCGGGTCCTCGTCGAGCTGCCGCGTGGTGAAGGAGACGAAACGCTCCCGCATGGAGTTGCCCGCCACGATGTCCATGGATTCCTCAGCCCTTCGTCTCGACGCGGGCGACCACGGCGTGCGGCTGCCCGGGATGCGGTGCGGTGAAAGCGGCGTGCAGGGCCTCGTGGTCCCGCCCGTCCACCGTGACGGCCGACCACCCGGCCGCCTCGAACCGGGACGCGATGCCGCCCGGCCAGCCGTGGGTGGCGGAGTCGTTGTCGATCACCACGGTGTGCAGCCGCTCCAGGCCGGCCGAGCCGGCGTAGGCGATGGCCTCGTGGTTGCTGCCCTCGTCCAGCTCGGCGTCACCGATCAGCACCCACACCGCGGGATCGGCCAGTCCCTGGGCCCGCAGCCCGAGCGCGCTGCCCACGGCGAGCGGCAGCCCGTGGCCGAGGGAGCCGCTGCCGATCTCCACGCCGGGGACGAGGGTGCGGTCCGGGTGGTGCCCGAGCGGGGACGCGTACCCGCCGAAGTCGGGGAGCCACTCGACGGGGAAGAACCCCTTGGCGGCCAGTACGGCGTAGTAGGCCATCGGCCCGTGCCCCTTGGACAGCAGGAACCGGTCCCGGTCCCGGTGCGCGGCGCGTGCCGGGTCCACGCGGAGCACCCGGTCGTAGAGCACCCACAGCACATCCAGCGTGGAGGTGGCGGCCGGCCCGTGCTTCTCGTCCCCGGTCATGAGCCCCATGAGCCGGTCCAGATCCTGGAAGCGGAACCCCGTGTCCGCGGTCGTTTGTGTCATACACGGATCGTGCAACCTCAACCGCGCTTGAGGTCAACCCCACCCTGTCCGGCGAGGCCGGGACCCGTCGCCGAAAGGTGCGCGCGACCACCACCCGAAGTGCGGTATCGTTCTCGTGCACGAGCGGTTGCGGCGAAAGTCGCAGGTCAGCGCGTAGCGGGACGTGGCGCAGCTTGGTAGCGCACTTGACTGGGGGTCAAGGGGTCGCAGGTTCAAATCCTGTCGTCCCGACCAGCGTTTACGCAGGTCGGAGGCCGTTCTCTCATCCATGAGAGGACGGCCTTTCGTGCGTCCGGGGCCATGGTGGTCGCAGTGTGGTCGCACGTCCGGTCTGCGGCCGGGAGGCCGCGGCGCTGAAGGCTGGCGGCGCGGGGGAGCGGAGCCGGCGGACGACTTCACCGAGCCGTTGGATGTGGTCGCGTGGTGGTCGCAGCCACGCCGGGCGGCTCGTCCCGAGCCCGGCCTTCTCAGCTCTGGTGAGGGCGCGGTCAATGGTGTCGACGGCTTCGCGGGCGGCCTGGCGGGTGAGGTGGCTGTAGATGTTGGCGGTGGTCGACAGAGTGGAGTGCCGCAGCGTCTTGGACACCACGGTCAGGGGCACGCCCGCGGTGATCGTGATGGTGGCCGCCAGGTGCCGCAGGTCGTGCACGGTGATCCGCGGGACGCCGGCTTCCTCGGACAGCTGATGCAGCCGGTTCAGGACCAGGTGGGGCCCGAGCGGCCTGCCATCGGGTCGGCAGAAGACCAGCCCGGTGAACGGGTCGTCAGGATCACCGCTCGTACGGGTTGTTGTGCGCGCCCGGTGCCGGAGTGCGGTGGCGACGCGGGGCGAGATGGCGACCCAGGCGCGGCTGGAGCGGGTCTTCGGCGCGGTAAGGACGAGGTGGTTGTTGTCGATAGCGGAGAGGGTGCAGCGCACGTACAGGACGCCTTCCGCGAGGTGGACGTCGTTCCAGTGCAGGCCGAGAGCTTCGCCCTTGCGCATGCCGGTGCCGATGAGGAACTCGAACAGGTCGGCCATCTCCGCGTCGGCCTGGTGGCAGTACGCGAGGAAGCGGACTGCCTCCTCCGCTGTCCAGATGCGTCGCTCCGGCGCCGCCGGGCGGCGCAGGACCGGGGGAGAAGCAGGGTTGTGGGGCAGGCGGTGTTGGCGGACAGCGTCGCCGAGGGCGCTGGAGAGTGTGGCCAGGCAGCGGTACAGGGTGGTCCGGCCGCGGCCAGCGGCGAGCTGGCACGTGACATAGGCCGAGATGTGCCGGTGGGCGAGCTGGTCCAGCTTGAGGGTGCCGAAGGCCGGGACGAGGTCGTTGCGGACGTAGTCGCGGTATCGGGCCATGGTGGTCGGCTTTAGCACGAGGGCCTTCGCTTCCAGCCATGAGTTGAGGTAGGCGGCGACGGTCTGGCTCGGGTCGGCGTTGTATCCGCCAGCCTCACCCTCGAGGAAGCGACTTAGGGCCTGCTCGGCTTTGTCCTGGCGGGTGAATCCGCTCCGGCGCACCGTGGTACGACGCCGGTCCGGGGTGGGGACGTCGACAGCGAAGCACCAGGTGCCGTGCTCGCTGTCGCTGGCCAGGTGGGGGCAGTGGGCGCCGAGCTGGCGATGCTGGGTGTCCCGGCAGCCGCAGCGGCGGTAGATGCGGCCGCGGCCGACGCTGGTACGCAGGGGGATCGCCTCCGGGAGGCGGAGGGAAGTGGACACTTCCAGCCTGCGACCACAGGCGACCACCATGCTGTCCAAGGCCGTGTGACCAGCCACTTTCCCTTGTCAGGGCCCCAAGGGCACTGGCTTCGACCCATCAGCGGGCCCTAGCTTGGCTCATGCTCGACATCTGACCTCGGACGACCCGCTCTCACCCCACGTGACGGCCCGGCCGGGGGATGCCCGGCCGGGCCGTCGGCCTTGCCGCGGGTCAGGCCACGCGGGCCGTGTACTCGCCCGCGGCCTCGACCGCCGCGACCAGCGCGGCGGGGTCCACCGCGGCGACGCCCTCCAGGTGTACGACGCTCCGGCCAGCCCGTACGTCCGTAGCGGCGGAGCGGACGCCGGGGATCTCCTCGAGCTCGTCGTCGATGAGCAGGCCGCAGCTGGAGCAGTGCATGCCCTCGACGATCAGCTCCACCCGCGGGCCGTCGACCTCGGCGGTGCCCTTCTTGTCCTTGCGGCTGAACAGCTTCATGTCAAAAGTCTCCCTCTTCGGTGGATTCGGGGGTCTGCTACTGGAATGCGACGGCGCCGGTCTGCATGCCCATGGCGCAGGAGAAACGGAGGGTGCCGGGCTTGCGGGTGCCGAGGTCGATCTCGGTGTCGCCGTTGCGCTTGACGATCTCCTGGACCCCGAGTTCGGGGATGGTGAACGCGCGGGCGCAGCCGCCGGAGTCCTTGCCGTGCAGGACCAGCGTGGTGGGCACCCCCGCCTTCGCGGTGAAGCCGGTCGGCTCGTAGAAGTCCGTCACCGTGAGGGTGACGATCTGCTTTCCAGCGGCGTCGATGCGTACGGGAGGGGCGTCGGCGCCCGCGGTGCCGCCGCCCGGGGCGGCCGGGTCGCCGTCCTCCTCTCCGCCCTCGACCTTCTCGACGATGAACGGCCCGCTCGCCGACGCCTGCTGGGCCGGGGCGGTGAAGGAGACCCAGCCGCCGGCCTGGAGCGCGGAGCCCATCGTCCACACGGCTACGGCCAGCACCACGACACCAGTGAGGACGGCGAGCCGCCCGGACAGCGCCTGCGCGCTGCGCCGGAAGAGGTATCCGAGCAGGGCGAACAGGGGCGCGGTGCCGATCACGAAGCCGGCCATCACGGCCGCTCCGGCCACCGGCGAGCCGGAGGTGATGGCGAGCAGCTCCATGGACAGGGTGACCCCGCAGGGCACCAGGACGGTCGCGAAGCCGATCAGTGCCGGGGTGGCCACCGAGCCGGTCCTGGCGCTGCGCCGCATCAACCGCCTGAAGGATGCCGGGGGCCGTGGCACGAGCCGTCCCACGGCCTTGACGCCGAACAGGTCGAGCGCGAACAGCACCATGAGCGCCCCGGCGGCCAGCAGCAGCACGGCCTGCACGCGGGGGCTGGGCTGCAGAGCGTTGCCGAAGATGCCCAGCAGAGCCCCGAGAACCGTGTGCGAGAGCAGCTTCCCCGCGAGGAAGGCTCCGACCGGCGCCAGGGGCTTGGGCGCGGGGGCGGGCGCGGCGGCCTTAGGGAGGGTCGCACTGGCCGTGGCGCCCTTGGGCCGGCCTTTCGCCTGGGAGGCGATGCCGCCCGGTCGCGGGGCGGCAGCGGCGTGGGTGCGGCGGCGGGTCACCGCCCCGGCGAGCAGGCCCCCCTGGACGGCGGCGCAGGAGGCACCACCGGCGAGTAGACCGGTGGAGGCACCGGTGACGAGCAGAGTGACGGACGACGACATGCGTCAACAACTCCTGATCGGCAGGACGGCACGCGCACCGAGCCGGGTGCGGGCATGCCGGAAGCGGACTTGGTTCACCTCGTCCCACGGGGCGGGGGCCCCGCGGGCGGGCGAACCATCACGTCCGCGACACGCACAACCGGTGAAGATCAGGGGGGTGGAGCGCCGAAGGCGGCGCGTTCGGCAGGACGACTGTCGCCAGGACCGGACAGGTCACGGCCAGGGGCACGTCCGCGAGGAGCGGAGCCGCCGGGGCGTCCGGCGCGATGGTGGCCTTGGGTGCCGCGCACTGAGATTGGGTCATGGGGCAGTGGGTGCCATGCCCCGCGCTGTCGGCGGCCATCTGCTGCCCGGCTTCGGCAGCGGCGCGGTGCCCGGATGGGGCGGCACTCATGGCCGCGGCCCCCATGGGGCCGGACATCGCCATCGCCGGCCGGGCCAGCCCGGCCAGGCACAGCAAGAGCGCGCACACCAAAAGCGCCCCGGACCACATCCGGAGCGACAGCGGCAGGCGGCGCATCATGCGCGCCATGCTAGGCCACAGCACACCCCCTCTCCTGCACCCGGTCCCCTCTGCGCACCAACATCGCCGAGGTCCATCAACAGGCCTGGATGATGCTCGCCCACGAGGCCTTCGCCCCTGAGACCAACCGACGCGTGGTCGTCGACCACTGCTGGTCCATGCGGTCCAACTGGGCGGCACGCGCTCGGTCGCCGCGTTGACCAGCCGGACCGCTGTGCAGGCGGGGACGACCGCCTGTACGCCCGGCTCCCTGAGGCTGCCAGTCAGGCGTTGACGTGCGCCATGTCCGCTTCTGCGCTGTCGTCGTTCAAGGCGGCGAGGTAGTGCTCGGCGTCGAGGGCCGCGGCGCAGCCGGTGCCGGCTGCGGTTATGGCCTGCCGGTAGGTGTGGTCGACGACGTCGCCGGCGGCGAACACGCCGGGGATGTTGGTACGGGTCGACGGGGAGGCGACCTGGATGTAGCCCTCGTCGTCGAGGTCGACCTGTCCGGTGAACAGTTCGGTGCGCGGGTCGTGTCCGATCGCGATGAACAGGCCGGTGACGTTGAGGTCGCGGAGCTTGCCGGTGAAGGTGTCGCGCAGGACGACGCCGGAGAGCATGCCGCCCGTTTCCTTGATCTCGGCGATCTCGCTGTCGAAGGCGAAGGAGATCTTGTCGTCGGTGAAAGCCCGGTTCTGCATGACCTTCGAGGCGCGCAGGGTGGAGCGGCGGTGCACGACGGTGACCGAGCGTGCGAAGCGGGTGAGGAAGGTGGCCTCCTCCATGGCGGTGTCGCCGCCGCCGACCACGACGATGTCCCGGTCGCGGAAGAAGAACCCGTCGCAGGTGGCGCACCAGGAGACGCCGCGGCCGGAGAGCTCGCCCTCCTTGGGAAGGCCGAGCTTGCGGTAGCCGGATCCCGTCGCGATGATCACGGTCCTCGCGCGGTGAACGGTGCCCTCGGAGTCGGTCAGGAGCTTGATGTCGCCGGTGAGGTCGACGGAGACGTCGTCGTCGATCATCTCGGCGCCGAACCGCTCGGCCTGGGCGCGCATGTTCGCCATCAGGTCCGGGCCGTCGACACCGTCGGGGAAGCCGGGGAAGTTCTCGACCTCGGTCGTGGTGGTCAGGGAGCCGCCGACGAAGATCGAGCTGCCGAACAGCAGCGGCTTCAGCTGGGCGCGGGCGGTGTAGAGGGCGGCGGTGTAGCCGGCGGGGCCGGAGCCTATGACGATGACGTTGCGTACGTCGTCGGTCGGGGTCGTCTCGGTCACGTCGTGCGCCTCACGCCTTCTGCTTGGCGTCGATCTCGGCGATCAGGCCCTCGATGAGGCCCTTGATCTCGTCGCGGATGGGGCGGACGGCCTCGACGCCCTGGCCGGCCGGGTCTTCGAGCTGCCAGTCGAGGTAGGTCTTGCCGGGGAAGTACGGGCAGGCGTCCCCGCAGCCCATGGTGATGATGTAGTCGGAGGCCTGGGCGGCCTCGGGGGTCAGCACCTTCGGGGTCTGGTCGGAGATGTCGATGCCCAGCTCGGCCATGGCGGCGACGGCGGAGGGGTTGATCTTTTCGCCGGGCATGGAGCCGGCGGAGCGGACCTCGACGCGGTCGCCGGCGAGGTGGCGCAGGAAGCCCGCGGCCATCTGGGAGCGGCCGGCGTTGTGGATGCAGACGAAGAGAACGGACGCGAGCGGGTTCGAGGACATCGGCTTTTCCTTCATGGCAGGCACGACTGCGGCATGCTACAGATCTGCGGCATGGTTCAGCCCGGACTGGTGTCAGCCCTTGGTGATGTGACAGTATCAGTCCATGATGACGTCAGTCGACACTGATCTGATCCGGGTACTGGCCGACCCGCTCAGGCTCCAGATCGTGACCCTCCTCGCCAGGGAGACGCTCTGCACCACCCACCTCGTGGAGGAGACGGGTGCCAAGCAGACGAACCTCTCCAACCACTTGAAGGTGCTGCGGGAGGCCGGGGTCGTGGAGACGGAGCCGTGCGGCAGGTACATCTACTACCGCCTGCGCCCGGAAGTCATCGAAGCCCTCGCCGGTCAGTTCGCCAACCTCGCGGCGACCGCGCGTGCCACCGCCGAAGCGAACCTCAAGCGGTCCTGCCCATAGCCCGCTCTGCCTCACCTGCCCGAGGAGAACCCCCCTTGACCGCCACCGAGCCCGCCGCGAGCGACGCCATAGCCGCCGACGCGTCGCCGCAGCCCGCCCCCGGCGCTACACCGCCCCGCGCCCCTTTGATCGCCCGCGCCGCCGCCGAGCTGGTCGGCACCGCCGCGCTGGTCGCGATCGTGGTCGGCTCCGGGATCCAGGCCACCGAGCTGACCGACGACGTCGCGCTGCAGCTGCTGGCCAACTCCACCGCCACCGTCTTCGGCCTCGGTGTCCTCATCGCCCTGCTCGGACCGGTCTCCGGCGCGCACTTCAACCCGGCCGTCACGCTGGCCGAGTGGTGGACTGCCCGCCGCGGCGGCGACGGCGTGAACGCCCGCGAGCTGGCCGTGTACGTGCCCTCGCAGATCGCCGGCGCCATCGCCGGAGCGATCCTGGCCGACGCCATGTTCGGCGAGCCGCTGGTGAAGTGGTCCACGCACGACCGCTCCGCCGGGAACCTGCTGCTCGGCGAGGTCGTCGCCACCGCAGGGCTGATCCTGCTGATCTTCGGCATGGCCAAGACCGACCGGCTCCGGTTCGCGCCCCTCGCGGTGGCCTCGTACATCGGCGCCGCGTACTGGTTCACCTCCTCCACCTCCTTCGCCAACCCGGCCGTGACCATCGGGCGCGCCTTCACCGACACCTTCGCGGGCATCGCCCCGTCCTCGGTGCCGGGCTTCATCGGCATGCAGCTGCTGGGAGCGGTCGTCGGCCTGGCGCTGGTCGCGGTCATCTTCCTCCGCGACAAGACCGACACCGGGACGCCTGCGGCATGAGCCGACATACGGATGTGGTGGTGATCGGCGGCGGCCAGTCCGGGCTCGCCGCCGGCTACCACCTGCGCCGTCTGGGCATCGAGCACCTCGTCCTCGACGCCCAGACGGCACCCGGCGGGGCCTGGCAGCACACCTGGGACTCGCTGCGCCTGTTCTCCCCGGCCACGTACTCCTCGCTGCCCGGCCGGCTGATGCCCGTGCAGCAGGGACGCCTCTACCCCGACGCCGGCCACGTGGTGGCCTACCTCGCCGACTACGAAAAGCGGTACGAGCTCCCGGTCGAACGCGGCGTGTGGGTGGACGCCATCCACCGCGACGGCCCGTTCCTGCGCGTCGAGACCGACTGCGGCGACTGGCAGGCCCGCGCCGTCATCAGCGCCACCGGGACCTGGACCCGCCCGTTCCTGCCGGCCGTCCCGGGGCGCCGCGAGTTCACTGGACGCCAACTGCACACGGTCCAGTACCGCCACCCCGCCGAGTTCGCAGGACAGCGCGTGATCGTGGTGGGCGGCGGGAACTCAGGCGCGCAGATCGCCGCCGACCTCGCCGGTACGGCCGACCTCACCTGGGTGACCCGGCGCACGCCGCGCTACCTCGCCGACGACATCGACGGTCGCGCCCTGTTCGATCACGCCACCGCCCGCGGCCGCGCGCTCGACGAAGGCCGCACCGACACCGGGGGCGTCGCCTCGCTCGGAGATATCGTCGCCGTACCCCCGGTCCGCGCGGCTCGCGACGCCGGCCTCCTGACGGCCAGGCCGATGTTCAGCCGGCTCACCACCACGGGGGTGGAGTGGGCTGACGGCGCCGCCGCCGAGGCGGACGCCGTCATCTGGTGCACGGGCTTCCGCCCGGCCCTGGCCCCGTTCGCCGGCCTGCGCCTGCGCGGCACTCGCGGCCACATCGCCACCGGCGGCACCCGGTCTCTCGACGAGCCGCGCTTGCACCTGCTCGGCTACGGAGACTGGACCGGCCCTGCCTCGGCCACCCTCATCGGCGTCAGCCGCCCGGCCCGCGACGCCGCGCGGCAGATCCGCGACCTGCTCACCTGACGCCCACCCCCACCCCGACCCCGCCCGGCACGAAGCACTGAGGCGTCCTGTGTGATCAGTCGTGGCGGGCCAGCTTGTACGCGGACACGAGAAGGATTAGGGCCAGCGCGGGGATCAGCACCACGTTCGGGAACACACCGAGCAGCAGCCCGCCCAAGACTGCGCCCGCGATCGAGCCCGCGGCCATGGTCGCGGTGAACCGGAGGTTGGAGCCCAGGACGGCGAAGCTGCCGTCACGGCTGTAGCGGGCGAAAGCGACGAGCATGGTCGGCAGGGACACCAGCAGGGAGAGGCTGCCGGCCGTTTTGATGTGCTGCCCGAAGAGCAGCACGATCGTCGGGATCAGCAGCTCGCCGCCGGCGACGCCCATGATGGCCGCGACGACGCCGATGCCCAAGCCGGCCGCGATCCCCGCGGGGATCTGTGCCGCCAGCGGCAGGTCGAGCGTACCGAGTGTGGTGGTGTGCGTGAGGACCAGGGCGGCTGCCATGAGCACCATGAGGGCGGCCAGGACTTTGTAAAGGGTCGCGGAGCGCATCCGGACGGCCCAGGAGGCTCCGGCCCACGCGCCGAGCAGGCTGCCGGCCAGGAGGTTGGCCGCGACGGGCCAGCGGGCGGCCACTTCGGCGGCCGGGACCGCGGCCAGCCGGGCGGGCAGCGCGGCCAGGACCACGACCAGGCTCTCGCCTTGTTCAGGATGACCGCCGAGAGCGCCGCGAACCCGAACAGGCCGATCAGCAGGGGCAGACGGAACTCCGCGCCGCCCAGCCCGATCATCCCGCCCAACACCCCGATCGCCGCTCCCGCGGCGAACACCACGGGTGAGGTGTGCGTCGGGCGGAGACGGTCGAGGTCCGTTTCGGTGCGCATCACGGCATCCTCGCCGGTTGACGGCCCACCTGCTACGGCCTGTCCTTAGCTTCGAGGAATCCCACCATGCGTCTTCCGGCGGTTGGTGGGGACCGCCGAACCCAGGACTGCCCTGCGTGGACGGCTCTTGCCCGATCAGCTTGCGCCGGCGTGAACCCGCGCTATGCCAGGACGGTGCTGCGGCGCTCCAGCAAGACCACGTCCCGCCAGACGCCGTGATGGCGTCCGATGCGTTCGCGGGTTCCGATGATCCGGAAGCCGGCGCGGGCGTGGAGGGCGAGGCTGGCGGTGTTCTCGGGGAAGATCCCGGACTGGATCGTCCAGATGCCCGCCTTCTCGGTAGCGGAGACCAGCGTGTCCAGCAGGGCATGGGCCACGCCCCGGCCGCGGGCATCGGGGTGGACGTAGACGGAGTGCTCGACCACCCCCATGTACGCGCAGCGGTCCGAGACCGCGCTCGCCGCCACCCAGCCCAGCACCGCCTCGTCCGTGTCCAGGGCGACGTAGCGGTGCTCGGCCAGTTTCGCGGCGTCGAACGACGCCCAGTCGGGGGCGGCGGTCTCGAAGGTGGCGTCGCCCTCGTCGATCCCGGCCTGGTAGATCGCCAGGACCTGCTCGGCGTGCTCGGGCAGCATCGGCACGATCCGAACCACCATGGTCATGCCGCCTTCGCGGCGCCGGCCAGCAACGCGCCCATCGCGGCGAGCACGGAGGGCTCGACCCGGTAGTACACCCATGTGCCACGCCGCTCGGAGGACAGCAGTCCGGCCTCCTTCAGCTTTTTCAGGTGGTGGGAGACCGTCGGCTGGGAGACGCCGACATCCGAGATGTCGCACACGCACGCCTCGCCACCCTCGTGGGAGGCGACGGCGGAGAACAGGCGCAGGCGCACCGGATCGCCGAGGGCCTTGAACATCTTCGCCGCGACCTCGGCCTCGTCCGCAGACATCGGGCGCTCGTTCAGCGGCGGGCAGCAGGCTGCGACGGCCTCGGGCTCCAGCAGCGGCAACACCTTCGCATTCGACATACGTCTATGTTGACATACGTCGAACCAATGGGGGAAGGGCCTCAGGATCGGGCGAGGCGGCCGGCCAGACGGCGGGCCGCGCGTTCGGCGTCCCGCCCGCATCCGCGCAGGGAGTTCGAGGACAGGCTGCGCTGCCACTCCAGACCCACAAACGCCAGCCCCGGATGTGCGAGAGCGGCGCCGTCGCGGTGTCGGGGTCGGCCGGAGGTGTCGAGGGCCTCGCCCACGTGGGTGAGGTAGGGGAGGTGGGGGCGGTAGCCGGTGGCGAGGATGATCGAGTCCACGGCTTCCGTGCTCCCGTCCGCCCATGTGACCTTGCCGCCGTCCAGACCGGTGAACAGCGGGCGGCGGTCCGGAAGGCCGGCAGTGAGCGCGGCCCGGTAGCGGCCGTCGTCCAGCACCGGCTGCGCGGGCGGGGTGCGCAGCAGCCTGCTGAGCGGGGCGGTGTCGAGGCTGGTGCGGGTGAGCCAGAAATGCAGGTCGCGCCCCAGTAGCCGCTGGCGGGCGAACTTCACCGGCGCCCGCGTCGCCAGCGTCGTACGACTCAGCCGGGAGAGTTCGGCGGCGACCTGGACTGCGGAGTTGCCTGCGCCGATCACGACGACCCGCTGCCCAGTGAACTCGGCGGGGTCGCGGTAGTCGGCGACGTGCAGCACCTGCCTGGTGAAAGCCTCCAGCCCGGGTAGCGCGGGTCGGTACGGGCGGCCGAAGCTCCCGGACGCGGCGACCACCACGCCTGCGCTGATGCTCGCTCCGTCCTCCAGGTCGACGCGGAAGCCTCCGGAATCGGACTCGACGCGAACGGCCCGGCTGCGGATGCGGATGTCGGCGTCCAAGCGTGCGGCGTAGCGGTCGAGATAGTCGACCACCTCGTCCCGGTGCGGGTACCGCTCCGGATCTCCGCCGAACGCCAGGCCCGGCAGCGAGCTGAACCGAGCCGGGGGGAAGAGGGTCAGGCTGTCGTAATACCGCGGCCACGATCCCGCCGCCCGGTCCGATGCCTCCAGCACCACCGGCGCCACACCCTGCCTGACCAGCGCGTGCGCGGCGGCAAGGCCGGACTGTCCGCCCCCGATGACGACGGCTTCCACGTGCTCCACTGCACCCCTGTGGATTCGATGAATGTCTATGTTGACGCACATCGAAACAGGTGCCATGCTGATCACGCAAGCCATCGACAGACATCGAAGCAATGAGGAGCCGACCATGACCGCGCCTGCCACCACCGACCTGCCCGTCGTCGTGATCGGGGCCGGTCCCGCCGGCCTGGCCGCCGCCGCCCATCTCGAAGACCGCGGCCTGGACTTCCTCGTCCTCGAAGCCGGCCCCCGCGCCGGTACCGCCACCCGCGACTGGGCCCACGTACGCCTGTTCTCGCGGTGGGGCGAGGTCATCGACCCGGCCGCGGAGAAGCTCCTGGCTCCCACCGGCTGGGTCAAGCCGGATCCGACGGCCTACCCGACCGGAGGGGACTGGACAGAAAGCTATCTCCAGCCGCTCGCCGACGTCCTGGGCGACCGCGTCCGCTTCAGCGCCCGCGTCACCGGTGTCTCCCGCACCGGACGCGACCGCATCGTAGACGCCGACCGCGACGCCCAGCCCTTCGTTGTCCACGTCGAGCACGCCGACGGCCGCGAGGAGCGCGTCTTCGCCCGCGCCGTGATCGACGCCTCCGGCACCTGGTCCACCCCCAGCCCGGCAGGCGCCAGCGGCCTGGCCGCTCTGGGCGAGAAGGCGGCAGCCGACCGGATCACCTACCGCGTCCCCGACCTCAAGGACTCGGCCGTCCGCGCCCGTTACGCGGGCAAGCGCACCGCCGTCATCGGCTCCGGCGCCTCCGCCTTCACCGCACTCGCCTACCTCGCCGACCTCGCCAAGCCCGACGACGGCACCGGCACTAAGGCGCTCTGGGTCCTGCGGCGGGGCATCTCCGGCTCGACCTTCGGCGGCGGCGAAGCCGACCAGCTCCCCGCCCGCGGCGCCCTCGGCCTTGCCGCCAAGGCCGCCGTCGACGCCGGATACGCGGACGCGGTCACAGGCTTCCGCACCGACGCCGTCGAGCGCGACGCCGACGGGCGCCTTGTCCTGGTCGGCGAAGACGGCCGCCGCCTAGACCCCGTGGACGAGGTCATCGTCCTGACCGGCTTCCGCCCCGACCTCACCTTCCTCGACGAACTGCGCCTCGGCCTCGACGAGCGCCTGCAGGCCCCAGTCGAGCTGGCGCCGCTGATCGACCCCAACCAGCACTCCTGCGGCACCGTCTACCCCCACGGCGTGAACGAGCTCTCCCACCCGGAGAAGGACGTCTACCTCGTCGGCATGAAGTCCTACGGCCGCGCCCCGACCTTCCTCGCCATGACCGGCTACGAGCAGGTCCGCTCCATCGCCGCCCACCTCGCCGGCGACCAGGAAGCCGCCGAGCGCGTCGAGCTGACCCTGCCCGAGACCGGCGTCTGCGGCGGCGCCGGCCTCTTCGACCAGCCCGAGACCACCGAACCGGCCGGCGGCGGCTGCTGCGCGGCTCCCGCCACCCTCACCATCGGCGCGCCCGTCGCTTCCGGCGGCTGCTGACCCGCATGACCAACACCAAGGCCAACGTGGCCGCGACCGGGACGGGGGTCCGGTCGCGGCCACGCGCCGTCCTGCCCGCCCTGTGCGCCACGCAGATCACCAGCTGGGGCGTCCTCTACTACGCCTTCCCCGTCCTCAACCCCGCCATCACCGCCGACACCGGCTGGCCCGCGGGAACGACCACCGCCGCCTTCTCCGCAGCCCTCATCGTCTCGGCCGTCGTCGGAATCTACGTCGGCCGCGTCCTGGACCGGCGCGGCCCCCACGCCGTCATGACGGCCGGGTCCGTCCTCGGCCCCCTCAGTCTCCTCGTCGTGGCCGCCGCCCCCAACATCGCCGTCTTCACCGCCGGATGGCTGCTCGCAGGGGTGTCGATGGCCGCCACCTTCTACCAGCCCGCCTTCGCCGCCCTCACCCGCTGGTGGGCCCCCGACCACGTCCGCGCCCTCACCATCGTCACCCTCGCCGGCGGGCTCGCCTCCACCGTCTTCGCACCCCTGACCGCGGCCCTCGCCAACCACATGTCCTGGCGCGCCACCTACGCCGTACTCGCCGGCATCCTCGCTGCCATAACGGTTCCGGCCCACGCTCTCGCCCTCAAGGCCCGCTGGCCCGCAGCCCCTCCGAGCCCGCCGAACACCACCGGCGGCCACGAACGCGTCGTGCGCAGTCGGCCGTTCCGGATGCTGGCTGTCACCTTCACCCTGTCCGCGTTCGCGATGTACGCCGTCGTCATCGGCCTGGTCCCCCTTCTCCTCGAACGCGGCTACACCACCACCCAGGCGGCGTGGGCCCTCGGCCTCGGCGGCGCGGGGCAGACCCTGGGCCGCACCCTGTACGCGACCCTCGCCCGCCACCTGGGCGTTACCGCCCGCACGGTCAGCCTGATCGCACTGGGCGCCCTCACCACCGCAGCCCTCGCGACCGTGGCCGGCCCGTACGCCGTACTCGTCGCCGTGTCCATATCCGCCGGGGTCATCCGAGGCAACCTCACCCTCCTCCAGGCAACCGCCGTCACCGACCGCTGGGGAACCACCCACTACGGCCGCCTCTCCGGACTCCTCGGAGCGCCGGCCCACGCCGCAGCGGCCCTCGCCCCCTTCGCCGGCGCAGTCCTGGCCGGGCCCCTCGGCGGCTACCCCGCCCTGTTCGTGCTGCTTGCCGGATTGTCGATCGCTGCCGCCGCCACAGCCCTCGGTGCCCGCACACAACAGGTCGCAGGAACGCCCTGGGAGCGAGGTCGCCCGTACGAATAGTCGACGCAGCACTTGGCCATGTGGACGCCCTTTGGAGGTACCCGCCTGATAGCGACCTCACGAGTGCATGCCGAATAGGCCTTGGGGTGGTACCGAAGTCTCGGCGCTACCACCCCATGGCGTCAGGTGGGCCTTGGGCAAAGGCGAGGCGAGCCAAGGCGCTGCGGGCACTCGGGTACCCGGACTTGGCTGCTCGCTGGTACCACTCGGTTGCTTCGTCGATGCGTCCGTCCTCCTCCAGGACCTCTGCCGCGAGCAGTTCGGCGCCCAGGAAGCCGTTGTTCGCCAGATGAGTGAGCCAATCCGCGGCTTCCTCAGACCGGCCAGCCTGCTGCATGAGCTCCACTGCACGCCCCAGAGCACCAGGACGACCCTTGTCGGCCAGGTCGCAGAGCCATCGAATGATGTCGGTCTCGTGCTCGGCTCGCTTCAGCAGTGCGATGGCGGTATCGAGTACGTCCAGGTCTGTCTGTTCGGCAAGTTGCTTAATCCAGGCCGCGGCTCCAGCGACCTGGTCCTGGCCGAGCATGAGATCAACGGCGACATGAACCGAAGAGAGATGGCCGAGGGCGGCTGCCTTCCTGTACTCGTCCACCGCCTCGTCCGTGCGACCGAGCTTCTGGAGCAGTGCAGCAGCCTTTCGGCGGGCGACGGCGAAGGCCGCGCCGCCAGCGGCCCGCTGGTACAAGGCCAGTGCTTGAGTATGGCCACCCGACTTGCTCAGCTCTTCCGCGGCTTCCCACGCCGCCGCGTAGTCTCCTGCCTCGGCGGCCTTCAAGACGAACCGGAGGTGGTCCACGGACTTATGCCGCTGCGCGCGTGCCGAGCGGCCAAAGGCGAACAGGTCCTCATCGTGGGCGTGCACGAACGCGGCCTCCCACAGATCACTGGGCACGGCCTTGTTGACTCGGCGGTCACGACCGTGCTGTTCCAAGTAATCGGCCAGCCGATACTGCGGAGTTTCGAACGCTTCCTGCCCGGGGCGGGGTTTGATTCGGGTCAGCGCGCCGCGAGCTCCATGGCAAGGCTGGGCCGTGTACGCCAGCGCTTCTTCGAACCAGTCATCGCTGCTTTGGTCCCACTCTTGATCCGTTAGGTAGCCCGGCGCGGCGGCTGCAAGGAGGAGACGGGGAATGGCGAGGCCATTACCGAGCCGGCGGGCGTCCATGGCTGCGTCCAGCACGGCACGTGCACCGGGAGGGGCGTTGCGATACCGCTCCAGCAATGCTGGAGCTCCTGCCAGGTACTGCGTGACCTGGCCGTCTGCAGCACGCTGGGCCGCGTAGAGCAACCTGGGGTCGCGCACCTCACCACGACGGATGGCAGCCAGATCCGCAGCTGAGAAGGAGGAGGGCACGGAGATGTTGGTACCCGCCAGCAGCTTCCTGGCCTGCTCGTGCACGTCAGGGGCGCCAGCCTTCGGCAGCACGGTGAGCGTGGCCCAGTACTCCAGCCAGACGGTGCCCAGTACCAAGACCGGGCGACGGGTTTGATCCTGGAGCAGTGCCCGAAGGCCTGCCACCACCCGCTCACCCAGGGAACCAGTTGAGGGGAGCAGATAGTGCTGCGCCTCGTTCAGCCAGACCACCGTACGGGGGCCGACATTCTGGATGTCGGCCAGTGCAGCCTCCGGCCGAGTGGGATCGAACGGGTGCCACAGCCTCCAGCCGTCGGCCAACGACTGTACTGCTTGCCAGCACGCCCGGGTCTTGCCGCACGATGAGCCACCGACCAGCATCGCCATGCCGCTCTGCCCGGCTTCCGCTCGACGAACGACGTCACGCAGAAGCCGGTCGTGGGCCCGCACGACGTACGGCGTGAGGGCTGACAGCGTGGCTGGATCCGTCGGCCTCGAGGTGGTCATACCCATGTCGTGATGCACGGTCCAGCCCTCGGGGAACTGGTGACCGGGGGTGGCGTCGACACTGCGGTGGACTTCCAGGTCGAACGGGTCCAGCTGGGAGATGGGGCGTCCCACTGCCGCGGCTGACCGGTGATTGTTAAGTACGGCTTCTGCTTGCGCCTGTTGTGCGCCGGTCCGCACAGAGTCGGCGCGCTGCCGGGCTACTGCCGCGTGCTGATCACGCCACCACAGGGAATCGAACAGATGAGTTTCGCAGGGGGCTGGCTCGAATCCCTCAGCCAGAGCAGCGGCATGTAATTGCTCGACGACCTTGACAAGGGTGTCGATTTGCTGCGGGAACCGGCGCCCGTCTAACCATGCCCCGATCGTCGTGGCTACGGGACCGCCAGCCGCCCGGGAAAGAGCTCGGAGGCTGACACGCCGTGCCAGGTGCTCACCGTGGATTGCGCCGAGCCGCTGCAGGGCAGCGAAGAAGGCATCGTCGCTACGTGCACCCACTGCGCTGTCCACCCCTCTCCCCGAAGCCCGGACAACACGGGCTGGACACCTGCGAAGTCTACGTTCACTGAACAGGGTTGATGCGAAGTTCGAGTGCAATCCATCGCTGAATGGCAGCTGGACACCGTCTTGCACAGAGAGCGTTGTGCCCAGGCCGCACTGAGAGGCCGACTCCATCCACGAGATCACCCTGGAGCCGCAGCATGCCTATTGACTGCCTTCCCGCCGCGCTGATCATCCCGGGGGTCATGGGCTTCGTCGTCTTCGTGTTTTTGTATGCCGGCGTTGTCCTACCGACCATCTGGTCCCGCCACCCCGAGCGCCGCAAAGCGGCACACTGCACCCTCGACATGCTGCTGAAGGCTCGCCGCGGTCTCCGCCGCATCGGGCGGTGAGGTGAAGTGGCGAGGGGTACAGGAAGAGGCGCATCCCCCTCGCGGGGCCGCAGGCCTACCTGCCGGGAATGCCCGACCCCGATCATTGGAGGACCGATCCTGCCAGGCTCCGGCTGGATCGGCCCTCCAGCCGGAGACATGAAGATGAGCCACACCTGCGTGGAGTTCAGGCCACGGCGCCTACCTGCACACCGTTCCGCTGTCACGATCGCAGCCGTGACGACTTCTTCGCCGGATGCTGCCCCAGGCTGGGACGACTTGCTTCGTACGGGCACGGGGCCGGTGCAGCAGACCTTCTTGGATCTTGTCAGGGCCACCCGTGAGTACCTGGGGTACAGCCCGGACATGGTCTCGGGCCTCCTGCAGACCTCGGCTTATGCTGCTGCCGTGCTGCGGCTCGTGGTGGACTTTTACGGGACTCCCGACGATATCGAGGCAGGGGTAGCCGCCCGTACGGCCCGCGCACAGTACATCGGCCAGGACGGTCGTACCTTCCACGTCCTGCTGGGCGAACAGGCGCTGCACACCAATCTCGGTCCTGAGGTGATGCGTGGCCAGCTCCGCCGGCTGTTGGACGCGACGGATATGCCGGGACTGTCGCTGGGGATCATCCCGGTCCGCGCGCGGCTCCTGGTCCATCCGGGAGGCGGCTTCTCGATCTTCGACAGCAGCAGGGTCGAGGTTGAGGGATACCGCGGGGCCGAGACCATCACGGACCACGACCGGGTTGCCCTGTTCCGCAAGGCATTCGGGCTCCTGCAAGCCTCCGCTGTCTACGGCCAGGCAGCCCGGGACCTGATCACGTCCGCGCTGACGGTCAGCTGACGGCAGGGCTGACGGGCCAAGTCAGAGTGTCTCGCCGTGCTCGAAGCGCGCGGAGCGAGCAGTGCGGTAGGCGGCGTGCACCTTCTCATCGCAGTTCTCGCTGATGAGACCGCCGCCGTTGACCCAGTTGCCCCATTCGGAGCCGCGGGTTTCCCAGTGGATGCGAGGTCCATCGTTTGCGACGCTCCCTCCTTGGGGCCACAGGTCGAGGCCGGATGAGAAGAAGCTGGCCGATCCGCTGAAGACGTCGCCTTTCCGGAAGGTGAGAAGGGTGTGCGCGGGTTGCGAGTAGCCGGCGTGCTCGCCGGTGGTCTGGTCGATCAGCCGCCCCGTACGGCTGATCGGCCCCAGTATGAGGAGCCTCGCCTCGTATCCGTTCTCGCAACGGGGGACGGACGGGCTCGGCAGGCCGAAGTGAGGTATCGAGGCATACACGAGGAGTTCGACGTCGAGCTGATCCTCGGCCCCTTTGACCTCGACCCAGAGCTTCTCCCCAGGTAGCCAGAAGTCGGGGAGGTACGGCCGGCGCTGACCGTCTGGGCCTACGGCATAGCCCTGGGGTTCATACTCCCACTGGATCCCCATGGTGTCGAAGAAGACGGCCCATCGGGCTTCCAGCCGTGAGCGGAAGCGATGCCCGGCGTAGCTGGTTTCGATGGCTCGGATGGACACTTGTGTCTCCGTTCACGCGGCACGGCGGATTTCTCGGGCGCAAGGGGGGAGTGGTCGCCTGCCCGCCGGGGCGGCTGATCCTCCCGCTACGGGTGTCAGACGATGCGGAGTATCGGCCTGGGGTCGGGTGAGCCAAGCAAGCGGCGCACACGTGCGGGATGCCAGCCCAGCTCGTCGGCCAGCCGGGGGATGGTCAGCCCCTTCTCCCGTTCGGCGAGTTCGTAGGCCTGAGTCAGTAGGGCGGGCTGTTCGCCGGGGAAGGCGTCAACCGGCTCGGCGGCGAAGCCGGGTTGACCGTCGAGTGCACGCAGGCGCTGGTAACCACGGCTGGCAGTGGCGTCGGAGATCATGCCCAGTTCGCGGCAGCGGTAGATGAGCGAATCGACGCTGACCCCCCAGACCCGCCGGATCTCCGTGAGCTGCGCGAGGTCGAGGCGCCGCGGGAGCACTGGCGCGATGCTTCCTGCCGGAGTCAGGAACTCCGCGGCGAATGCGTCAGCCTCGCGCTCCTGTCGGCTGTCGCCCGTGGCGTCGCCATGCAGGACGAGGTGGCCGAGCTCGTGCGCTGCGGTAAAGCGGTGGCGGTACACGTCGTTGGTGCGGTTGGGGGTGAGGATCGCGACCGGACGCGCGGAACGGGAGGAGAAGGCGTCGACCGTGCGGGCTGCCTCGTCGGCGGCCGGCAAGACGACGACGATCCCGTGGGCTTCCATGCGTCTGACCAGATGGGTGACCGGTCCGTCTCCGAGGTTCCACCGCTTGCGCAACTCGCGTGCGGCCGCGGCCGGATCGAGAGGAAGGTCGACTCCAGGATGGACCTCGCCGCCGGCGAAGCCCGGGAGGTCGACGGGCGGGAGCTGTACTCGTTTCTCTAGGGCATAGGTGAGCTCCCACACCTGTTCGGCGAAGGCGAGGGCGCGTTCGCGCTGGGCTTTTGGTGTGCTGCGCAGGGCTCGGAAGTGTGCCATGGAGGAGTCGAGCCGGTTGCTCGGTCGGCCCGCGATGAAGAAGGGCAGCGGCACGTCGAGCGTGTCGGCGAGCCGCGGGAGGAGATCCGGGCGGGGTTTGGCCACCCCCGTTTCGTATTGGCCCACTGCCGCGGGTGTCACGCCGAGGTGCTCTGCCACGTCCTTCTTCGTCATTCCCGCCAGGCGTCTGGCCTGGGTCAGCCGGACAGGGTCGAAGGCGTCGTGGACGGCACGTGGGGTCACACCGTGCTCGGTAGTGCCGGGGAGCAGGGGCTGGTCAGTTTTCATCGTCCTCGTGGGCCAGTGGTTCGATCGGGGCCGGCTCGGCCAGGGGCGGCACGTCCCGCTTCTCGTCAACGTCGGGTCGCGCGAACAGGATCGGAACGGGTTGGTCGCCCGAGTCGAAGCTGACGTGCTCCGGCGCCGTGGCCTGCTGCGGAACAGCGCTGAGCCTACGCCGGGTGGGCGTCGCCGGCAGGGGCAGGGGCTCGGGTTGCACGACCCACTCGAGGCTTCCTTGTTCGTCGACGAGGGAGGCCACGCCCCAGTACGGCTTGAGCAGGCCGTGAGGGTTGCAGGCGTAGGGGATCAGCACCAGACGGGTGCCCTCGGGAAGGGCTGCGAGTTTGGGTCGTACCTCGACGCGGCCGTGGCTGAGCTCCTCGTCTTCGAAGAGCGAGCCCTGACTGGGCTCGGGGGCGAAGGTGAAGAGCTCACGGATGAACGGGCCCACGGACGGCAGCTTCGCCTGGCGGACACTGACGTCCTCCGTCGCGAACCGGAACGGGTAGAGGAGTCCGCGCTTGAAGTGGACCAGGTTGAAGGGGAAGCCGTTCGGCTTGAAGACTGTCGCGCCCTCAATGCCCTCGAACTGACGGGCCACCTGCCGGTACGAGCCGGGCCAGCGAGTCCAGCCGTAGGGGTGGTTGCTCTCGACGTCGCCCTCGTGCTGAGCGGCGCGGGCGTTCTCCTGCATGTCGACAAGTGCCTGACCGAGCCGGTCCCGTACGAGGCCGGTCTGGCTGTCACCGAACAGGTCGACAGCCCACAGGGGATGTGCGTGGTTCACTTTCACCGGTCCTTCCCGATGAGCTACTTCTGAATGAAGCACAGGAACACGTTCGCCACCTTCGTTTGCGCCAACTATTTTGCACAAGTGCCTTCGGGGGCCGCCAGAGCATGCCGCACTGCTCCGGTCGCAAGGACCGGGTCCAGTCACTTCGTTCTCTCGCGAGCGGAGTTGGCGATGAGGGTGTTAAGAGCGGGTGAGCCTCCCGTGGTCCCACTGCTCAAGCAGCGTCTCGACGGGCAGCGCGTTGCCGTCGGGTGTCAGGGGCTGGACTGGCATGTCGGCGGACGCGCAGGTGAGTAGTTGTTCGGCGATGAGGTGGGGGACCAGGAGTGCTGCGGTGCCGGCGTTTCGGTTGAAGGCCACCTGGTAGGTGGCGATGACCGAGGCCTCCCACTCGGTGAGGGTGTCCCGTTCCGGCTCGCTGTAGTGGGTCCGGGGGAGGGCGGGCGCCTTGACTGCCACCAGCTGCCACGGTGCGCTGGCGGAGCTGCTGGTTTCCTCGCGTGCCTGGCGGATCCAGTCGGCGGTGAGCTGGTCGAAGGCGGCGTGGGCTTCGGGCTTGCCCTTACGGCGTCGTTCGAAGGCGTCGCTGACGACGGTGTAGACAGCGAAGTCGTGGTCTTCCAGGCGGCGCCAGGACCAGATGGCTCGGTGACTCCATTCATGCCAGGCCCGCCGGAAGGCCTTCTCGGCCTCCGTTCCCAGCCCGGCGAAGGCGGGATTGGGCGTGAACTGTGGGGCGGGCAGGACGCGTACTGCTGCCGCCTCCAGCAGACGGTCCGGTCGCACGAGGGCGGCGAAAGCGCGACGCTCCTGGTCTAGGACGGCGGACAGGCGGCTCTGCAGGCCATCGGCCCACGGGGCGAGGAAGGGGTACTCGGCTACGGCCTCAATGCTCCGTGTCAGGTAGGAGTGCAGTCGGCGCCAGTGCTCGTGACGCCGGTACCGGACGTTACGGGCTCGGTCGTACCGCTCCCGCTGCTCGTAGCGGTCATCGTCGTCTTCCTCCTCGTCGCTGGGGTCGGTGGCACGGGGCGGGTACTCGCCGGTGGCGAGGGCGTCGGCGGCGTCACGCTCGGCCTCGAAGTCCTCCTCGTCCAAGGGCTTCCGGTCGAGCCATACGCGGAGGGAGTCCACCTCGATGACGGCTGCTCCGAGCGGCAGGATGGGGCTGTTTGTGGGCAGCGGCCACCGGCAGCTCGTACAGAGCCGCTCCACGGCTTCGCCGAACGGAATGTCGAGCTCCTTGACGGAGGCGGCTGACCGCAAGGTCCCGCACTCTGGGCTCCCGTGGAGCTTGCCCTTGCCCGATGCCGAGGCGTGGCAGGTGATGAGGATGTCCCGGGTCGGCCCGAGGGGGACCTCAGGCGTGAACGTGGAACCGAGCGGGACGTGACGAAGCTCACCGTGAGTCGAGGCCATGCGGGCAGGCTATGCGCAGGCACTGACAATCCGCCGGGCAAGCCAGCCCCTCCACTCGACAGTGGAGCAGACTCGTCGGCGGAGGTGGCTGTCCGCCAGCACGGTGACTCTGGGGACCAGTTGGGGACCATGCGATGGAAGCGGTAGTGCACGTAACGCCTCCCTGCGCACCGCTCGCGCCCCATAGAAGTGCGCTATGTCCTGATAATCCGGGTCACCTGCACATCTGGGGGTCAAGGGGTCGCAGGTTCAAATCCTGTCGTCCCGACGAGAGGTTCGCCTCGTAGTCGCAGATGAGGGGCCGTTTCAGAGAAATCTGAAACGGCCCCTCGATCGTTTTCGGGACGGGTGTGGGGACCGGGGCGGTTACGGCGGCGATCGGACGGCTCCGATCCGTGGGGGTGCGCGCTCGCCCGCTGTTACGGTGCGGGCCGATCAGCGACCGTTGTCCGGTTCGCACGTGGCCAGGCCGAGGGTGCAGAGCAGCTGTCGCAAAAGGGCCAAGGCCTCGTCGCCCAGGTCTCGCGGTGCCGACGTGGTCTCCGTGGCGAGGTCGGCGCCGGGCAGGACGGTCGAGTGTGCCGCCGGGGCACTCGGGGCGGTGGCCGCGGACGCGGCCGCTGGGGAGGACAGCGCCAGCAGCACTCCGGCGCCGAGTACCGCCACCTTGTGAGTGCCTCGTCCGGCGAACTGCGGGAACGTTGAGAACACGGGTACCTCCATGAGGCGAGCGTGACTGTGCCCCGGGGGTCGAACCCGGATCGAGAGGGAGTCGCACCCACGGATCCGGACGCCTTCCGGCATCCTCAGCCTCCCCGTCGCAAGGTCTGAGGTGACCTGGAACCCGGTCGGTTCACCCGCTTGCAGACGCATGCCCCCGGGCGCAACGACCCCTCATGGTGGTGGCGCCGCGGGCCGACGGACGGACCTGGCGGTCGGTCCGTCGGCCCGGGGCGGGCGGGGATCGATCGCCAGGTCCGGGCAGGTCACCACTACGGCAGGCGGGGGGTGCGGGGCGGGGGCGTGCGTCGGGTGGCGGTGCTTTCGAAGGCCGCGGCGAGGGTCAGCAGGGCGTTGTCGTCGTAGGCGCGGCCGGCGAAGGTCAGGCCGACGGGCATGCCGGTGTCCGTCATGGTGCCCATGGGCACGGTCACGGTCGGGATGCCGAGGTGGCGGGGGACCAGGTTGCCGTTCGCGACCCAGACGCCGTTGCGCCAGCCGAGGTCGGCGGACGCCGCGTCGACGTCCATGTCCGCGGGGCCCACGTCCGCGACGGCGGGGAAGACCACCGCGTCCAGGCCCAGGCCGTCCATCCACAGTTCCAGGTCGACCCGGCGCGTCTCCTCCAGCCCGCGCAGCCCCTGTTCGAGGAGCGGCATGTCGGTGAGGGAGGCGTACGGGCGCTCGCGCACGAAGCGCGGGTAGTCGCCGACGGTGTCGTCGAAGCCGTCGTAGCGGTCGGGCAGTTCGCCCTCCTGCTTGGGCCAGATGCGGGCGCCGTCGACCTCGGCCAGGGTGGAGAGCGCCGGGTCGCCGTTGGCGCGCAGGAAGTCGTCCCAGGCCCAGGCGGACAGGTCCTCGATCTCGAAGGTGAGGTAGTCGCGGCCGACCAGTCCGCGGGTGAACAGGGAGGGCGCACCGGGGCGGTCGGACTCGTAGTTCGACACGACGGGGAAGTCGACCTCGACCACCTCGGCGCCGGCGGCCTCCAGGTCGCGGCGGGCCGCTTCCCACAGCGCGATGACCGAGGGGCGGGTGTCGATGCGCTGCCCGGTCTGGCCGCCGATGCCGCCGTCCGGGTTCGTTCCGGCCCCGGGGTCGGCGTTGATGTACATGCGGGGCACGCCGACGCGCTTGCCGGCCAGTGCGTCGGACGCGGTCCCGGCGGGGGCGAGGGCCGGGTAGGAGGCGGGGCGCACCTGTGATGGTGCGGGCAGTGCCACCCACGGCTGTGCGCGCCACAGGTCCCCGCGCGCGTTCGGGTCGTCGGCGACGATGACGTCGAGCAGTTCGAGCAGGTCGGCCATGGTGCGGGTGTGCGGGACGACCACGTCCATGGTCGGTACGAGCGGCCAGTTGCCGCGGGTCGAGATCACGCCGCGGCTCGGGGTGTAGGCGCACAGCGCGTTGTTCGAGGCGGGGGCGCGGCCGGAGGACCAGGTCTCCTCGCCGAGGCCGAACGCGCCGAACGAGGCAGCCGTCGCGGTGCCGGAGCCGTTGGAGGAACCGGAGCCGTAGGCGCTGGTGAGCCAGTCGGCGCTGTACGGGCTCTCCGCGCGGCCGTACACGCCGCGCTGCATGCCGCCGTTGGCCATCGGCGGCATGTTGGTCAGGCCGATGAGGACGGCGCCGCCGGCGCGCAGCCGTTCGATGGCGAAGGCGTCGCGCTGGGCGACGAGGTGCTCGAAGGCGGGGGAGCCGGACGCGGCGGTCAGGCCCTTGGCGAGGTAGCTGTCCTTCGCGGTGTACGGGATGCCGTCCAGCGGGCCGAGGGTCTCGCCGCGGGTGCGGCGGGCGTCGGAGGCCTCGGCCTCGGCGCGGGCGTCCGGGTTCATCACGACCATCGCGTTGAGGGCCGTGGTCGTACCGGGGCGGTCGTACGCGTCGATCCGCGCGAGGTAGGCGTCGAGCAGGCCGACCGCGGTGGTCCCACCCTTCTCCAGCGCCGCGCGCAGGTCGGCGATACAGGTCTCCACAACATCGAATCGGCGCGTCATACGACTGTCTCCCGGGGTGGCGGCACTAACTAGATTTTCAGTCTAGAGCAATAATCTAGAATGAGAATCTAACCCCACGGAACGGAGGTGTGCGCATGTCGATGTCGACGTCGACGTCGGAGGGCCGGCCGGCCCGGCCCCCGGTGGACCGGAAGCGTCAGCCCAGCGGGGACGAGGCACGGGGGCGGGCGATGCGGGCCGCCATCAGCGTCATCGCGGAGAAGGGCACCGCGGGCCTGCGGATGTCGGACATCGCGGCGCGGGCCGGCATGAGCACCGGGCACATCCTCTACCACTTCGGCAAGAAGGACCGGTTGCTGCTCGAAGTGCTGGCGTGGAGCCAAGCCGACCTCTGGGACCGCTTCGAGCGGGACAGCGACCAGGCCGCGTCCCCCGCCGAGAAGCTGGCCCTGTTCGTCCGCTCCTACCTGCCCCGCCACCAGGGCGACGAACGCTACGCGCTGTGGACGCAGGTGCTGGCCCAGCGCCACGACGACGCGGGCCGGCGCACCCTCACCGCGCTGCTGGACGGCTGGGACGAGCGGTTGGAAGCCATCGTCCGCGAGGGCCGGGACCTGGGGCACTTCGCCGAAGTCGACCTTCCCGACTTCACCATCCGGGCCGTGGCCATGCTGAGCGGCCTCTCCGAGGACGTGATGTTCGGGCGGTCCCGCTGGCAGGACACCTCCGCGCACGCCTTCGCCCTGTCCGCACTCGAACGGGAACTGCGTCCGACCGGCGGGCGTGACGACGCGCGCGGAGCTGCTGATCGCTAGACGCAGGCCCCGGCTGCGGCTGCGGCCCCGGCTCCTGCTCGGGGCCGGGTGTCGGGCGGGGCGTGGTGGGCGATCCGCATCCTGGTCCCGGCGAATTCCACCGTCTCGCCCGGCAGGATGAGCAGTCCCGGCTCGCCGTCGGAGCCGGATCCGACCGGCCGGACCTGGACCGCCGGGCCCAGGCCGCCGGCCATGAACACCATCGGGTCGACCTCCCAGCCGTGGTCGGCCAGCCAGCGCTCCAGTGCCGCGCTGTCCGCCGCCTCCGCCCCGCGAGGCCATGCGTACGCAGTCGTGCTCTCCATGCCTACCCCCTGTAGCTGATGGGACCACCGGCCCAGATGGTGCCACCTGCCTACGACAGTGCCCCGTGGGTTTCGCCGGTGGCAACTCGCTTGGAATCGGCTCTCCTTGGAGCTTCAAGGTAGAGCGTCGTTTCGTCCTGCGGATCGAAGTGCCGCCTGCCAGTTGCGCCTTGGAAGCTGTGCATGCCGGGTGTGGGCGACACCACTCGAAGGTGGTGCGTCGTGGCGCCGTCGGGCCCGGTGGAGCGGGCGGCTCCGCCTGCGGCGGCGCCGGTTCGCGGCAACTCCCCTTTTGAGGCGGCGAGTTGGCGTGCGCTGACCTATCTTCTAGGGGCCCGCAGCGGTTCACTTTTCGCCCAGGAGTTCCGATTGCATCCCAGACGCACCGGCACCAGCGCCCGCACCCGCACCGGCATCCGCACCCGTACCGGTGCCCGCACCCGCGCCCTGACCCCTTCCCGAGCTCTGCGCCGCTCCCATCTGCTCATCGCCTTCGCCCTCGGCTCGCTGCTCGTCGGCATCACCCCCCTGCTCGGTGTGGCGAGCACCGGGCGCGCCGGCCGGGACCCGGCGCCGCGGCCGGCGCCCGTTCCCTTCGACCAGCAGACGGCGAAACAGTCGCCGCACCACGGCGTGGCCCCGGCGAACGCCATGGAACCCACGGCTCCGCTCCTCGACCGGACCGGATGGACGGCCACGGCGAGCGACGAGGAGACCAGCGGGGAGAACGGTCGCGCGGCCAACGTCCTCGACGGCAACGCGGCCACCCTCTGGCACAGCAAGTGGTCCGGGACGCCGACCCCGCTGCCGCACACCCTCACCATCGACATGCACCGCACGGTGGTGGTCTCGGCGCTCCTCTACCAGCCCCGTACGAACGGACCCAACGGGCGCGTCGGTGAGTACAGCATCAGCGTGAGCGCGGACGGCCAGAACTGGGGCTCTCCGGTCGCCACCGGCACCCTTGCGGACGACGCGAGCGCCAAGACCCTCGGATTCGCCCCGCAGGGCGCCCGGTTCGTCCGGCTCACCGCCGCCACCGAAGCCGGCAACCGCGGCCCGTGGACCTCCGCCGCGGAGCTCAACCTGCTGGGCGACCCCGGAACCCCGGCCGCCACCGTCGACCTGCCCCGGACCGGCTGGACGGCCGCGGCGAGCGACGAGGAGACCAGCGCGACGAACAACCGCGCGGCCAACGTCCTCGACGGTGACGCCGCCACCCTCTGGCACAGCAAGTACTCCGGGACGCCGACCCCGCTGCCGCACACCCTCACCATCGACATGCACCGCACGACGGCCGTCTCCGCCCTGGTCTACCAGCCCCGCAACGACGGCCCCAACGGGCGTGCGGGCGCGTACACCATCAGCACCAGCACCGACGGCGCCACCTTCGGCGCACCGGTCTCCGTAGGCACCTGGCGCGACGACGACACCGTCAAGACCGCGACCTTCACCCGCACCGAGAACGCCCGCTACATACGTCTGCGCGTGACCGGCGAGGCCGGCAAGCGCGGTCCCTGGACCTCCGCCGCCGAGATACGCCTGAGCGGCCCGGCCGACCCGGCCGCGCACGGCTCCTGGGGCCGGATCACCGGCTTCCCCCTGGTGCCGGTGGCCACCGCCGTCCTGCCCGGTGACAAGCTCCTGGCCTGGTCGGCGTACGCGGTCGACCGTTTCGGCGGCAGCAACGGCTACACCCAGACCGCGATCCTGGACCTGAAGACGGGCAAGGTCACCCAGCGCCGCATCGACAACACCGGCCACGACATGTTCTGCCCGGGCATCGTGATGCTCGCCGACGGCCGGGTCCTGGTCACCGGCGGCAGCAACGCGGAGAAGGCGAGCATCTACGACCCGGCCACCGACGCCTGGTCCGCGACCGCCAGCATGAACATCGCCCGCGGCTACCAGGCCATGACCCTGCTCTCCACCGGCGAGGCCTTCGTCCTCGGCGGATCCTGGAGCGGAGCCGCGGGGGACAAGGCCGGCGAGGTCTGGTCCCCGGACACCCGCACCTGGCGCAGGCTCCCCGGCGTCCCCGCCGTCCCGGCGATGACGGCCGACCCGGCCGGCGCCTACCGCGCGGACAACCACATGTGGCTGCACGCCACCTCGGACGGCAAAGTACTCCAGCTGGGACCGAGCAAGCAGATGAACTGGATCACGACCGGCGGGAACGGGAGCATCACCTCCGCCGGCACCCGGGCCGACAGCCAGGACGCCATGACCGGCAACGCCGTCGCGTACGACATCGGCAAGCTGCTCACCCTCGGCGGCTCGCCCGCGTACGAGAAGACGCCCGCCACCCGGCGCGCGTACACGGTCGGCATCGACGGCGACCAGGTCCGGGCCGCGCGCACGGGCGACATGGGGTACGCCCGCGCCTTCGGCAACAGTGTCGTCCTGCCCGACGGCAAGGTCGCCGTCTTCGGCGGCCAGTCGTACCCGGTGCCGTTCAGCGACGCCACGTCCGTGCTGACCCCCGAGCTGTGGGACCCGGCGACCGGGAGCTTCACCCAGCTCGCCACCATGGCGATCCCGCGCAATTACCACAGCGTGGCGAACCTGCTGCCCGACGGACGGATCTTCTCCGGCGGCGGGGGCCTGTGCGGCGACTGCGCCACCAACCACGCCGACGGGGCCGTGTTCACCCCGCCGTACCTGCTGAACGCCGACGGTTCGGCCAAGCCGCGTCCCGTCATCACCGGCGGCGTGCCGCCCCGGGCCGCCGCCGGCGCCCGGCTCACCGTCACCACCGAGGGGTCGGTGGCCTCCTTCGTCCTGATGCGGGCCGCGGCCGCGACCCACTCCACGGACAACGACCAGCGGCGGGTCCCGCTGGTGTCCAGCGCCGCGGGCAGCGGCACCTACACGGTCTCCGTCCCGGCGGACAAGGGAGTGGTCCTGCCCGGCACCTACATGCTCTTCGCCCTGGACTCCCAGGGGGTGCCGAGCACCGCCCGGTTCGTCACCGTCACCTGACGGTACGGGCGCGGCGCCCCGCAGCGAGGGCCGCGGGGCGCCGTCGCCGTTCGATCAGACGGAGAGGGAGATCTCGGTCGACTTGATCAGGGCGACGACGGAGGTGCCGGCGCTCAGGCCGAGGGCCTCGACGGCGTCCTTGGTGATCGCGGCGGTCAGCGCGCCGCCCTCGACGGAGACCTTGACGGAGCCCATGGCGCCACCGGTCGCGATGTCGGTGACGGTGCCCGGGATCTGGTTGCGGATGGAGATGCCCTCGACGGGGCCGGTGGCGAGGGAGACCTCGGTGGACTTCACGAGCGCCGTGACGGCGGCGCCCTCGGCGAGGCCGAGGTCCTTGACGGCGTCGGTGGTGATCGCGGCGGTGATGTCCTGGCCGCCGGCCAGGCGGACCTTCACCGTCGACATGGCCTCGCCGGCCGTGACGGAGGTGATGGTGCCGGGGATCTGATTGCGGATGCTCAGGCTCATGGACGTAACGCCTCGCTCTGACTGGTCGATGGGGGAAGCGACTCCTTGGGCCGCCACAGGGATCACGCTAGCCAGGGGAGCCGCCTTCCGCGTGGAGCCCCTCTCGCGCCGAGGGGAATGTGGACGTGCGTGCCGGCGGCGCGGGGGGTCAGCTGAGGCTGGCCTTTGTCTGCGGGGTCAGGCGGAGGCAGGTGTGGAGGAAGAGGGGGCAGGCGCGGGCGCGGAGGGGGTGCGGCGGGCCAGGGCGTCGGAGGTCCGCACCGTGATGTAGAGGGACGCCACCAGGGTGAGGACGAGCAGCGCGCCCACCGTGAAGATGCTGCCGGTCGAGACGGCGGGCGGGCTGCCCGCCTCGGAGCGGGCGGAGCCGCTGAGGAACGGGACCACGGCCAGGACGGCGACCCCGAGGGCGACCTCGCCCCAGACGACCTTCGGGAAGTGGCGCAGGGTCAGGTGCACGAGCGAGGACGTGTCGTCCGTCGCGCGGGCCTTGGCGATGCGGGGCATCAGCCAGAACTGGTTGAGGCCGCCGGCCGCGACCATGCCGAGCACCAGCAGGATCTTGACCAGGAGGAAGAGTCCGTAGGTCGTCGTCCACAGCTGACTGATGGCGCCGACGTGCTTCCAGCCCATCCACAGGCCGGAGGTGAGGACGGCGCCGACGCAGACGAGGGCGACCAGCGAGAAACGGCGCCAGACGTCCGCCCACATCAGGCCCGCGCCCTCACCGAGTCGGCCGCGGGCGGCGGCGAGGGTCGCGAGGAAGGCCAGGCCGCCGATCCAGACCACGCCGCTGACGATGTGGACCTGGCCGAGGACGAGGTCCAGCACCTTGTCCGAGTCCTTGGGCGCGGTGGCCGGCACGGCCCCCACGAGCGTCACCGCGAGGCTCAGGGGCAGGGCGGTCAGTGCCAGCGCGTTCAGGTGCCGGCGGGCCCGGGGGAGGAACAGTGCCATCAAGGTCGCGGAGGTCAGGACCAGGAGGACGTTCTGCACGGTGTAGATCGCGCCCTGGGCGACCCACGCGCCCTTGGCCGCCGGTGCGCCGAGGAAGTCACCGATCCGCGCCGGCGAGAGGGCGTCGCCGAAGGGCATGCCCTTGCCGGCCCGGGCGAGGCGTGCGGCGAGCTGGAAGTAGCCCGCGACGAGCAGGACGACCCCGGCCCAGGCGAGGTATCCCGCGGTTCTTCGTCCCATGACCTCCGCATCGCCGCCCCGGGTCGAGGGCGCGCGGAGCGCGGGGCGTACGGACGTGGCGTAGGTGACGGTGGCGCCGATCGCTCCCGTCAGGCCGATGAAGTACCCGGCCTTGGTGAGGACGCGCCACAGCGGAGGCGTGGTGTAGCCGGCCGAGGCGGCCAGATGTAGGAGCTGCATAAAGGAAGGCTAACCTAACTTCACAAGAGGGTCCTGGGGCGAATGGGACATGGTTGAAGCTTTACCTGTCTGGCGGAGGGGGAGGCTCTGGGGTGTTTTTCGGGTCTCGCTTGCTTCAAATGAGACGTCTTTGTATCGTTTGGGACGAGAGAGGCTCGATCGGTGTGGGTGGGGGCGGTGCAGGAGCCGTGCCGGCCGACCCGTCGAGGTGCTCCTCCGTACGGCCCCGCACCACCACCCCGCACCACCGTGAACGGAATCCCCATGCGCACCCGCACGCAGGACCCGCGCCGCTGGATCGTGCTCGCGATCCTCTCCGGCAGCCTCCTGCTCATCTCGATGGACACCACGATCCTCAACGTGGCCTTCCCCTCGCTCGTCGGCGACCTCCAGCCGGGCGCCGTCCAGCAGCTGTGGATCATCGACGTCTACGCGCTGGCCCTGTCCGGACTCCTGGTCACCGCGGGCGCCCTCGGCGACCGGTGGGGGCGCAAGCGGCTCCTGATGGTGGGTTTCGCCATCTTCGCCGTCGCCTCGCTCATCGCCGTCTTCTCCACCGAGGCCTGGCACGTCATCGCCGCCCGCGCGCTGCTCGGCGTCGGTGGCGCGGCGATCATGCCGTCCACCCTGTCGATCCTGCGCAGCGTCTTCACCGACGCCAAGGAGCGCGCCTTCGCCCTCGCCGTCTGGGCGGCGGTCTTCGGCGGCGGCATGGCCTTCGGGCCGGTCGTCGGCGGCCTGCTCGTGCAGGACTTCGGTTGGCACTCCGCCTTCCTCCTGAACCTTCCCGTCGCCGTGGTCATCGTCGCGGCCGGACTGCGCTACCTGCCCGAATCGCGCTCGCCCCGGGCCGCCGGACGATGGGACTGGTGGGGCGTCGCGCAGTCGATCGTCGGCATGCTCGCCCTCGCGGGCGGCATCAAGCAGCTGGGCAAGAGCGGTGTCGCGGAGCCGTTGCCCTGGGCGCTGCTCGCCCTCGCCGCCGTATCGCTGACCGTCTTCGTGCGCCGCCAGCTGCGCGTGGACAACCCGCTGCTCCAGGTCCGGCTGTTCGCCAAGCCGGCCTTCAGCGTGGCCGCCACCGCGATCTTCCTGCCGATGGTGGGCATGGGCGCGATCCTGTTCCTCGTCACCCAGTGGTTCCAGTACGGCCAGGGCTACACACCTCTGGAAGCGGGCCTGCGCCTGCTGCCCGCGCCGCTCGCCCTGATCTGCGCCTCGATGCTGGCCCCCGCCCTCATGCAGCGCTTCGCCATCCGGCACGTCCTCGGCACCGGACTGGTGGTGCTGGCCGCGGGCATGGCCCTGCCGTGGGGCTTCCAGCAGTTCTCGGACCTCGGTTACCCCGCCTTCGCCGCGGCCCTGACCGTCATGGGCCTCGGCGCGGGCCTCGCCACCACGGTCGCCTCGGTGACCCTGATGTCGACGGCGCCCGCCGACGAGGTCTCCAGCGCGGCCGCCATCGAGGAGACCTGCTACGAACTCGGCTCGGCCATGGGCGTGGCCATCCTCGGCTCCACGGCCGCCGCGCTCTACCGCGGGAACCTTCCCGCGCTGGACCTGGACGGCTCGACGCTCAGCGCCGTACGGGCCTCCGTGGGCGAGGCCGCGCACGCCGCCGAGCGGCTCGGCGGCAGCGCGGGGCAGGCCCTGCTCGACGCCGCCTCACACGCCTACACCCTGGCCATCACCCCGGCGTTCCTCCTGGCCGGGGGCCTCGCGGTGATCGCGGCGGTCACCACCTGGAAGCTGATCCCGCGGGACCTGCGACCGACCGAGAACCACTAGTCACGGCACTGGCTGGGCAAGGCGACGGAGTCGGCGCGGCTACTGGTACGCCGCCCTGATCGGGACGCTCTCCGTCGTCGGGCTCTGGTCCTTGCGGTAATCGGCCGTCCAGAGCGGGCGGGAGCGGTCCGGGTCGCCGTAGACGGTTCCGCCGTCCTCGCAGAAGTAGTCGAGGCGCTTGCCGGCGAGGTCGGAGGTGGCGCCGGAGGCGAAGCCGCAGGTCTTGCCGTTGGCCAGCTCGATGAGCAGGGTGGTCGGGGCCGGGCTGCCCGGCGGGCGGAAGCCGTCCGCCGGGAGCGGCTGCGTCAGGATCAGCCGCTGCATGCGACGGGCGTTGCCGTCCAGGCACAGGAGGACGTCGGCCGCCCCGTCGCCCGGGGCGAAGCAGGGGTCCAGGATGGTGCTCGCGGACATGCAGCGCCACGCGTCGGAGCGCGGGGTCTTGCTGGAGACCGTCCAACAGGACCCGATGGTCTCCGCGGTGATCGTGACCCCCTCGGCCGGTTCCCCGCCGGCCACGGACCAGGGGGCGATGGTGTGGACGGCCGTACGGCCGGTACCGGGGTCACCGGCGGCGCCGGGCCCGCCCGTGGTCGACGGGGGAGAACTGCTCGCGGACAGCGGGCCGGCCGGGCTCCGGGGCGGCGTCGCGGGGGCGCCCGACGTCGCAGCGCTCCGGTCCTCGGGGGAGCGCGAGGAGGAGGCCGCGGCCGCGGCGTCCCGCCCGTCCCGCCCGTCGCGCCCGTCCTGTCCGGACGGGAGCAGGCTCAGGCCCAACCCGACGACGCCGCCGAGGGCGGCGGCGGCCGCGACGAACAGTCCCCGGCGCACCCACACCCCGCGCCCGGCGGGGGCGGGCGCGGCTCCGGTGCCGGTCGGCGGGACCGCGCCCCAGGAGGGGTCCTCGATCGAGGGAACGTCCCAACGGGCCGCGATCAGCGCGTCGTCGACCGGGGCGCCCTCGGCCGGTGCGTCCTCCACCGGGACGGGTGCGGCGGCCGCCGGGCGGCCCACCGGCAGCACCTCGGTGGCCGCGCCGTCCACCAGCCGCGCGGTGACGACCGCCAGGGCCCGGGACCTCGGCCGCTCGCCGGGTTCCTTGGCCAGGCAGGCGACCAGGACGCCGTGCAGTTCGTCGGGCACGCCCGCCAGGTCGGGTTCCTCGCGCAGCACGCGGTAGGCCACCGCGTCCGGGGCCCCGGTACCGAAGACGGGCCTGCCGGTGGCCGCGGCGGCGATGAGCGCGCCCCAGGCGAAGACATCGCCGCGGCTGTCCGCGGACCCGTCGCGGTACTGCTCGGGGCTGATCCAGCCGGGAGTTCCGGTCATGACGCCGGTACGGGTCACCGCGGTGCCGTCCGTGACGTGGGCGATGCCGAAGTCGAGCACGCGGGGGCCGTCCGGGGACAGGATCACGTTGGCCGGCTTCAGGTCCCGGTGCACCACGCCGGCCGCGTGCACGGCGGCCAGTGCGGCCGCCGTACCGGCCGCCAGGAGGTGCAGCCGGGCCCCCGTGAGCGGCCCGTGCGCGGCGACGTACTGGTGCAGGGTGGGCCCCGGTACGTACGTCGTGACCAGCCACGGCGCGGCGGCGTCCGGATCCGCGTCGACGAGGGGGACCAGGCACGGGCCGGTGACCCGCCGCAGCACCCCCACCTCGCGGTGGAACCGGGCCCGGAACTGCGGATCGGCGGCGAGTTGGGGATGCACCGTCTTGAGGGCGACCCTGCGGCCGCCGCCGTCCACGGCCGCGTAGACGACGCCCATGCCGCCCGTGCCGAGCCGTCCCACGAGGCGGTACGAGGCGATCGCCGGCGGATCGCCGGGCAGCAGCGGGCCCATCACGGCGGTGGCCGGAGCGGGCACGGCGGGTACGGCAGGCACAGCGGATCCATCCCCCACGGTCGGTCACCATCACGCGCACGGGGCACGCTACCGCCCGGGCGGGGGCCGTTTCGCCGGGACGGGAGAGCTTCCCCCGGTCCGGCGACCCGGCCCTGCGGCCCGGCCCTGCGACCCGGCCCGCCCCGGCTACGCGAACGCGGCCAGCTGCCGGGCGAGCGTCGAGGCGCTCTGGAACGTCGCCCCCAACAGCGCCACGTGCTTCCAGTGCAGGGTGCCGTCCGGAGCGATCAGGAAGACCGACCGGCGCAGCCCGATCCCCGGAGCGCTCACCCCGAAGGCCCGCGCGACCTCGCGCCCCGTGTCCGCGAGCAGCGGCATCCGCAGCCCGTGCCGCCGCGCGAACCCCTCGTGGCTGTCGACGTCTTGCGGGCTGATCCCCCATACCGTGGCGCCGAGTTCGGCGAACTCCTCGAAGCCGCTGGAGTAGGAGCACAGCTGCTTCGTGCACACGGCGGTGTTGTCGCCCGGGTAGAACGCCAGGACCACCGGCCCGCCGCGCCGCTCGCTCAGCGTGAAGTCGCGCCGCTCGAAGGAACCGCCCACCAGCTCGCCGCCGGGCAGCGTGAAGTCGCCCACCGCCGATCCCACTTCCGGTCCTGCCGCCACAACCGTCTCCTCCGGCTCGTCCTGCCACGTCTCGTACGGCCACGTCGTACGCGGGCGCAACGGTACGCGGCCCCGCGCGGACGCCGGCAGGAGCCCCGGGGTCACCGCCCCCGGGCGCGGAAGAGGGCTGGTCGGCGGGCGGGACCGCTGATGCGACACTGTCTGGCGATCCGCCGAAGAGGAGTACCTACCGTGTCGATGTTCAGCAGCCTGCGCAAGGCCGTGCGCCGTGGCTACCGGCGCGCCGTGGACCTCAGCCACCCGGCCAGGTCCCCGCTCGGGACCGCGGTGGTGAACTGCGTGGTCTACCGGGCCGGCGTGCGCCAGGAGGACTGCGCCGACGCCGAGGAGGCGCTGCGCCGGGTCCGAAAGAACGGCGACGGGTTCGTGTGGATCGGCCTGCACGAGCCGGACCAGCAGGAACTCGTCGGCCTCGCCGCGCTCTTCGACCTGCACCCGCTCGCCGTCGAGGACGCCGTCCACGCCCACCAGCGGCCCAAGGTGCAGCGGTACGACGACACGCTCTTCGCCGTCCTCAAGACGGTCCGCTACGTCGAGCACGAGCGGCTGACCGAGACCAGCGAGGTGGTCGACACGGGCGAGCTGATGGCCTTCGTCGGCGCCGACTTCGTGATCACCGTGCGGCACGGCGGCCACGGCTCCCTCGGCCCGTTGCGCGAGGCCCTGGAACGCGACCCCGACCAGCTGGCGCTGGGCCCGGCGACCGTGCTGCACGCCATGGTGGACCACGTGGTCGAGGACTACCTCTGCGTCACCGATTCGGTCCAGAGCGACATCGACTCCGTCGAGAGCACGGTGTTCAGCGACCACAGCGGGCGCGGCGACGCCGGCCGGATCTACCAGCTCAAGCGCGAACTGCTGGAACTGCGCCGCGCGGTGGCCCCGTTGGACCGGCCGCTGCACCGCCTCGGCACCGAGCCGATGCCCGCCGTCCCGGCCGAGGTCCGCCCGTACTTCCGTGACGCCGCCGACAACCTGGCCCGGACCACCGACCAGATCGCCTCCTACGAGGCCCTGCTCGACTCGATCCTCCAGGCCCACCTGGCCCAGGTGACCGTCGCCCAGAACGAGGACATGCGCAAGATCACGGCGTGGGCGGCGATCGTCGCCGTGCCCACCATGGTCTGCGGGATCTACGGCATGAACTTCGACCACATGCCGGAGCTGCACTGGACGTACGGCTACCCGGCGGTCCTGCTGCTCATGGCCGTGTCCTGCTTCGCCATCCACCGGGGCTTCCGCCGCAACGGCTGGCTCTGACCCCCGACCCGCCACCGCACCGCCGTGACCACCAGGGCCGTGGCCGCGGCCAGGGCGTAGGCGACGGTCGGGGTGTCGGGGCCCAGGGCCGCGGGGGAGGAGGCGACGTAGGACGCCGCGCCCGCCAGCGCGGTCGGCAGCCATTCCCAGCGGCCGTCCAGGGCCACGAGGGCGATCAGCAGCAGCGCGTACCAGGAGTAGCCAGGGGTGAGCAGGAGGAACGCCGTGCCCGTCAGGAGCAGCGAGCCGTGCCAGGGGCGGGCCGGGTCGCCCCGGCGCCAGACGTGGACGGCGACCGCGAGCAGCACGACGGCCACCGCGGGCAGTGACCAGGAGTCCGGGAGGACCAGCCGCAGCAGGGCGTAGCGGCCCTTGGCGGCGGGATCGTCGTAGCCTTCCTCCCGGGCGTAGCCGCCCAGGTAGCCGAAGACGGAGGAGCGGGAGGTCAGGACGTACGGCAGGTACGTCAGCGCCACCACCGCGGCGGCGGGGAGGAGCAGGGCCGCCGCGTCGCGCGGGCGGCGTACGCCGGACAGCGCGCCCGGCAGCAGGACGGCGGGCAGCATCTTCGCCGCCACGGCCAGGCCGAACAGGGCCCCGCCCAGCGCCCGGCGGCGGGTGACCAGGCCCAGGGCCGCCACCGACAGGAGCACCGCGAGGACGTCGACGTGCGCGTTGTTCACCGCCTCGACGGGGACCGCCGGGCACCAGGCCCAGTAGGCGGCGCGGCGCGGGTCCGCGCCCCGGCGGCGCAGGATCAGCAGCAGGAAGGCCGTCACGGCGACGGACAGCAGGGCCCCGCCCACCTGGAGGGCCTTGTGGCGCACGCCCGACGGGGACAGGGCGTGCACGAGCAGGAAGTAGCCCTCCGCCACCGGCGGGTAGATGGTGTGCACCCGGGGCCTGTTGATGCGCGTGCACACCCCCTCGGAGACCGCCGCCCGGTCCGGCCCGGCGCACGCGGCGGCCCCGTGCGGGAACAGCCAGTCGTCGCGCAGCCGCAGGAGCGCGGGATCGGCCGGGGCGTGGTCGTAGGGTGAGGTGCCGGTGGCCTGCACCCGGCCGTCCCAGGCGTACCGGAAGGAGTCGGTGCTGGTGCGCGGCGGCGCGACCAGCCCGGTGGCGGCCACGGCGACCGCGCCGGCCAGCAACAGCGGGACCACGTACCGGACGGGCGCCGCGCGCAGCGCCGCCACGGCCACCGCGAAGAGCGCCCACGCGGCGGCGTACCACCAGGTCAGGGCGGCCTGGTCGGTGAAGAAGCCGTCCTTGCGGACGGTGCCCACCAGCGTCGCCACGAGCGCGACCAGGAGCGCGGCGGGGAGGGCGGTGCGCAGGGCGGTGCGCAAGGCGGTGCGCAAGGAGTGGGGCCGGGCCGCTCGCCGGGCGGGTGGCAGTGGCTCGCGGACGGTGGAGGCGCGGGGGCTGAGCATGCGGCCAGCCTGACAGCGGGGGAGGCCGGGGCGGGGCTCGGCGGGCCGGGCGTCCGCGTTTCGTAAGGTGTCGAAAGCCCCGTGCGGCGGTCCCGGCCGCTGTGATGGGAGGCATGACCGCACCGACCCGGCGCCGACTCCTTCCGGCCCGTCCGCGACCGCCCTCCTTCTCCGGCCGACTGCACGACGCCCGCACCGCCACCGCCGTCGGGCGGTGGTTGGGCGCGGCCTTCGCCGTGTGCTTCGTGACCGGGCTGATCAGCCACTACCTCCAGCACCCGCCGCCCTGGGCGGCGGACGCGCTGCCGAGCCGTCCGGTGTGGGGGTACCGGGTCAGCCAGGGGCTGCACGTGGGCACGGGGATCGCGGCGATCGTGCTGCTGCTCGTCAAACTGTGGGCGGTCTACCCGCGGTTGTTCGTCTGGCCGCCGGTGCGTTCGGTGCGGCACGCGCTGGAGCGGCTCTCGGTGGCGCTGCTCGTCGCCGCCGCCGTCTTCGAGGTCTTCAGCGGGCTGCTCAACATCGCCGAGTGGTACCCCTGGCCGTTCTCCTTCGTGCCGGTGCACTTCGCCGTCGCCTGGGTGGCGGCCGGCTCGATCCTTCTGCACATCGCCGTCAAGGCGCCGCAGATCAAGGCCCATTGGAGCCGCCGCTCGCCCGGGACCCTCGCACTGCCCGCGCAGGACGGCCCCGACCGGCGCGCGCTGATGCTCGGGCTCGGCGCGGCGGTCGGCGCGGTCACCCTGACCACGGTGGGGCAGTCCGTCACCCCGCTCGCGCGCCTGGACCTGCTCGCCCCCCGGCACCCCGGGCACGGGCCGCAGGGGCTGCCGGTCAACCGCACGGCGGCCGCCGCCGGAGTGGGGGAGGCGGCGCTGCGCGACTGGCGGCTGGAGGTCCTCGGGCCCCTCCCCTACAGCCTGACGCGCGCCCAACTCCTGGCCCTGCCCCAGGCCGAGGCCCGGCTGCCGATCGCCTGCGTCGAGGGCTGGAGCGTGGAGGCGCTCTGGGGCGGCGTGCGGATCCGGGACCTGTTGGACCGGGCCGGGGCCCCGCCCGGCGCCGCCGTACGGGTCACCTCGCTGGAGACGGGCGGGGCGTACCGGGTCATGGAGATGGGACGGACCTACGCCCGGGACCCGCTGACCCTGCTGGCCCTGACCCTGGGCGGCGAGCCGCTCTCGACCGATCACGGCTTCCCGGCCCGGATCATCGCGCCGAACCGGCCCGGTGTGCTCCAGACCAAGTGGGTCGCCCGGTTGGAGGTCCTGTGATGCCCCGAAGCGCGCCGCGGTACCTGCTCGGTGGGGTCGGGCTGCTGCTCGTCGCCGTCGGGGTCCGGCAGCTCTTCGCGCTGCCCGATCCCTGGGACGTGCTGGTCTGGCTCGGCGGCGGGCTCGTCCTGCACGACGCGGTCATCGCCCCGCTGGTCCTCGCGGTCGGGCTGCTCCTGGCCGCCGGGGCCCGGGCCGCGCGATGGTCCGTCGGTGCGCGGGGGCTCGTACGCGGCGCCCTGCTGACCGGGGGAGCGCTCGTCCTCGTCACCCTGCCGCTGCTGCTGCGCCCCGGCGCGCCGCCCAACCCGTCGGCGCTGCCGCTGCCGTACGGGCGCAACCTGCTGATCGTGCTCGGCGCGGTGCTGGTCCTCGCTTCGGCCGCCCTGGTGGGCCTGGTCGTCGCGGGCCGCTCGCGGGGGAGCGACCCGACGCCCCCGCGCACGGAATCGACAGGGCGGCGCAAGGACGCGACGCCATCGCGGGAGGACACGACACCCCAAGACTGAATCCGGTTCTAGTTTTCGGGGTCGTGGCACTAGGAACCTGCAGGCCCGCTCGCTACCCTCCGCGCATGATTTCCACGGTTGTCTGGGGTACCGGCAACGTCGGCCGCGCGGCCATCCGTGCCGTCGAGGCCCACCCGGCCCTCAAGCTCGCCGCAGTACTCGTCCACAACCCCGACAAGGTCGGCCGCGACGCGGGCGAACTCGCCGGCCTCACCTACGCATTGGGCGTCCCGGCCACCGACGACACCGCGTCGGTCCTGGCCGCCGGGCACCGGGCCGTCGTGTACGCGGCCTCCGGCGACGTCCGCCCCGACGAGGCGCTCGACGACCTCGTCCGGGCGGTCCGCTCGGGCGCGGTCGTCGTCAGCCCCGCCCTCTACCCGTTGTACGACCACCGCAGCGCCCCGCCCGAGTTCCGCGATCCGGTGCTCGCCGCGATCGCCGAGGGCGGCGGCTCGCTCTTCGCCTCGGGCGTCGACCCCGGCTGGGGCAACGACGTACTGCCCCTGCTGATCAGCGGACTCGGCTCCACCGTCGACGCGATCCGCTGCCAGGAGATATTCGACTACTCCACCTACGACCAGCCGGACTCGGTCCGCCACCTCATCGGCATGGGCCACCCCATGGACTACGAGCCGATGATGCTCATGCCGTCGATCCCCACCATGGTGTGGGGCGGGCAGATCCGCATGATGGCCCGCGCCCTCGGCGTCGAACTCGACGAGATCCGCGAGACCTCCGAGCGCCGTGCGCTCGACGAGACCGTACGGACCGCCTCGATGGGGGAGTTCGAGGCGGGCACCCAGGGCGCCATCCGCTTCGAGGTGCAGGGGATCGTCGAGGGCGAGGCCCGCATCGTCATCGAGCACGTCACCCGGATCCACGCGTCCTGCGCCCCGGACTGGCCCACGCCCCCCGACGGCTCCGGAGCCCACCGCGTGGTCATCGAGGGCCGCCCCCGCATCGAGGTCACGATCGAGTGCACCGACGAGGGCGACAACCGCTCGGCGGGCGGCAACGCCACCGCCGTGGGACGGCTGGTGGGGGCCATCGACTGGCTCGCGGCCGCCGACCCCGGCCTCTACGACGCGCTCGACGTGCCGCTGCGCCCGGCAGTCGGCAAACTCGGAAGGAAGCACCCATGACCGCCACGGACGCCACCGACGCGACCAACGCCACCGACGCGACCAGTGCCGACGACTCCACCGGCGCCGAGACCGCCGCCGAGTCCATGACCGGCCTGCACATCGACATCCCCGCGGGCCAGCACCCGATCGAGTACGTCTGGGGCGACATGGTCCCCGGCATCGGGATGGCCGCCGCGAACTTCTCGCTCTCGGTCTACGCCCACACGACCCTGGGACTGCGGGAGTTCGAGGCGGCCCGGCTGCGCGTGGCGCAGATCAACGGGTGCGTCTTCTGCCTCGACTGGCGGACCGACCGGGACGGCGAGAAGGTCGAGGACGCGTTCCCCGACGCGGTCGCCGAGTGGCGCACGACGGACGCCTTCGACGAGCGGACCCGGCTGGCCGCCGAGTACGCGGAGCGCTACACCCTCGACCACCACGGCCTCGACGAGGAGTTCTGGGTCCGGATGAAGGCGCGGTACACCCAGGTCGAGATCGTGGAGCTGAGCATGAGCATCGGTTCGTGGTTGGCCTTCGGCCGGCTCAACCACGTGCTCGGGCTCGACAGCGTCTGCATGCTGCCCGGTCAGTGACGCGGAAGCCGGACCGGCCGTGACGCGGAAGCCGAACCGACCGTGACGCGCGAGAGGTGCGGGGCCGACCGGTGGCGTCCGGTCGGCCCCGCACCCGTTTCGCGTCCGCCCAGGTCACAGGTCGGTGGCGATGATCTTCTCGATGTTGCGCTCGGCGAGCGCGGTGATCGTCACGAACGGGTTGACGCTGGTGTTGCCGGGGATCAGCGCTCCGTCGATGACGTACAGGCCCGGGTGCCCGTGCAGCCGCCCGTAGTTGTCGGTGGCCTTGTTCAGGACGGCCCCGCCGAGCGGGTGGTACGTGAGGTGGTCGCCCCAGATCTTGTAGGTGCCGAAGAGGTCGGTCCGGTAGATCGTCCCCTCCTTCGAATTGATCTTGTCGAAGATGCTCTTGGCCATGTCGATGGCCGGCTGCTTCCAGGCCGTCTGCCAGTCCAGGTCCACGTTCCCGGTGCCCGCGTTGTACGTGAACCGCGCGCGGTTGGGGTTCTTGGTGATGGACAGGTAGAAGGAGGCGTACGTCTCGATGCCCGTCGGCAGCGGCGCCACCTCGGCGAACGCCCCGCCCGCGGCCCAGTTGTCGATGCCGCCGCAGGGGATGGTGGCCTGGAGCTTCCCGGTCGGGTCCCACAGGTGGTTGGCGCGGCCGCACATGACGTTGCCGTTGTCGCCCCAGCCCTTGCCTATCTCGTCGTTGAGGTTCGGCAGCAGGCCGGTGGCCTTGAGCTTGACGAGCAGCTTGCTGGTGCCGACGCTGCCCGCGGCGAAGAAGACCTTGTCCGCGGTCACGCTCTTGGTGGCGACGGTGTCGCCGGTGGTGTTGAGCTGCTGCATGACGACCGTGTAGCCGCCACCGGCCGAGGGGGAGACGGTGGTGACCCGGTGGAGCGGGGTGATGGAGACCTTGCCGGTGGCCTTCGCGGCCGCGATGTAGGTCTTCTGGAGGGACTTCTTGCCGTTGTTGTTGCCGTAGAGGATCTCCCCGTCCAGCGCGGACTTGGTGGCGGTCCCGGCCGCCTCCTTCTTCATGTAGTCCCAGTCGTACACGTCGGGCACGAAGACGAAGGGGAAGTTGGAGCGCTGGGCGTGCTTGCGGCCGACCCGGGCGAACTGGTAGCAGTCCACGGTGTCGAACCAGGCCGGGTCGACCAGGCCCACGCCGAGACCGGCGTTGGCCCGCGGGTAGTAGGTGGTGTACATCTCGTCGGCGTCCACGGACGGGAGCACGGCGCCGAAGTTCTCGCGCTTGGGCGTGACCGCCATGCCGCCGTTGACCAGCGAACCGCCGCCGACGCCGCGACCCTGGTAGACCGTGATCCCCGCGAAGTCCTCGGCGTCCAGGATGCCGGTGTACTTGGGGATGTCCTTGTCGATGGGGAACCCGAGGAAGTAGTTCAGCGGCGCCTTGGTCCTGGTGCGCAGCCAGTACGAACGCTGGTCGGGGTTGAGCGTGTTGCAGAAGATCTTGCCGTCCGGCCCGGGGGTGTCCCAGGCCATGCCCATCTCGATCATCTGTACGTCGACGCCCGCTTGGGCGAGCCGCAGCGCGGCGACGGAGCCGCCGTAGCCGGTGCCGATCACCAGGACGGGGACGTGGGCCCCGTCGGTGATCGGCGCGGCGGAGACCGTCGCGGCGGAGGCGTTCGACGCGGCGCCGCGCACCTGCGCCGCGTTGGCTCGACCGGCTACGGCCATCGCTCCTAGAATAGAACCTGTTCCTGCGATGAATCCACGGCGCGAAAAGCCCTTGGATCCTTTGTCGGGCATGGCGGAATCGCTCATGTGATCTTCCTCACTCTCGGCGGAGTGAGAACAAGTTCTACTGTCGCTTGCGTGAAGAGTCACTAGATACGTCTAAGTAACTTGCGGTCGATGGAACCCCTGGAGCCCCGGCCGGAGCCGCACGAAGATCCGGCCGTAGGCCGTCCACCGCTCCGCCGCGGCCCAGCCCGCCGCCCGGGCGTGCGCGTCCAGCGCCGCGGCGCCGACCCGGGCCCACGGGAACGGCGCGCCGACCGCGCCCCGGCCGTCGTCGACCCGCACCACGTACCGCTCGTCGAGCGCGTCCGACGCGGGCCCGGCGCCCGCCGCGCACTCGACGATCAGCGCGCCACCCGGGGCGGTCACCCGCGCGAGGCGCCCCAGCAGCGCCACCGGATCGCCGCCGATGCCGATGTTCCCGTCGATGAGCAGCGCCGTGTCCCAACGGCCCTCCCCGGGCAGCGGATCGAAGACCGAGCGGTGCAGCGCCGCCCCGCCCGAGCGGTTCGTCCGTGCCACCGCCTCCGGGCTCACGTCGATGCCCAGCGCCCGGTGGCCCCGTGCGGCGAGCGCCGCGACGAGCCGGCCCGGCCCGCAGCCGATGTCCAGGGCCGAGCCGCGACAGCGGTCCAGCACCGTCCGGTCCGCCGGATCGGGGCCCTCGCACCAGCGCTCCACGTCCAGCGGCAGCAGCCAGCCGTCCCCGCGCCGCAGGAAGAGCGGGCCGCGGCCGCTGCGCAGGGCGCGGGTATAGGGGTCCGCGGTCCAGGTGGCCGCCGGGGCAGCGGCTGCCCGCGCGGTGTCGAGGGCGCTCACGGGCGGACCGCCGGGGCCGGCGCGGTCGCGGTCAGCCCCGCGTGCACGGCCGCGAACCGGCCCCGCGGCGCCGCGGCCGCCACCAGCCGGGCGTCCTCGGCGTCGTCCACGTCGCGCAGCCGGGGCAGCCGTCCCACCCGCAGCCCGGCCGCGCGCAGCCGCTCGTACTGCGCGGCGCCCGTCTCGGGAACGGACATCGGGACGCCGCGCAGCAGTCGCGGATCCGGTACGGCCAGCCCGAGGGCCCAGAAGCCGCCGTCGACCGCGGGTCCGAACCACGCGTCGTACGTCGCCCAGGCCCGCGGACCGCTCGCGCGGGCCAGCAGCTCCGGCGTGACCTGGGGCGTGTCCATGCCGATCAGCAGCGCGGGACCGGCGCATCCCGCGAAGGCGGCCGCCAGCCGCTCGTCCAGCGTCCCGGCGCACTGCGCGACCACCTCGAAACCGGACGGCAACCAGGGCCCCGGTCGCCCGTCCAGCACCAGCACCCGCCGCGCGGCCGGGGTCCTGGCCACGACGTCCAGGGTGTCGGCGAGCGCGGCCTCGGCGAGGGAGGCGGCCCCGGTGGGGCTGAACGGTGGGGTGAGCCGGGTCTTCACCCGCCCCGGCAGCGGCTCCTTGGCGATCACGAGCAGTGTGGTCGCCGTGGATGCCGTCACCGTGCACCCCCGGCCGGGGCGGCCGAAGCGGCGGCCTGCGGCGGCTGCGCCAGGACGCGGCTCATGTCGTGCACCGCCTGCCAGGTGCCCCGCCAGGTCCCGGTCACCTTCGATTTCCCCGTGCGCGTCAGGTACGGCACGTCCACCTCCCGGACCCGCCAGCCCGCGTCGGCCGCCCGGACCACCATCTGCAGCGGGTAGCCGCTGCGCCGGTCGCTCAGCTCCAGGCCGAGCAGGTCCGCCCGCCGTGCGGCCCGCATGGGCCCCAGGTCGCGCAGGTCCAGCCCGGTCCGGCGGCGCAGCAGCCGGGCCAGCGCCAGGTTCCCGGCCCGCGCGTGCAGCGGCCAGGCGCCGCGGCCCGGGCGGCGCCGCCCGAGCACCAGGTCCGCGCCGCCGGCCGCGACGGTGGCGACGAACCCGGCCAACAGCCCCGGATCGAGGGAGGCGTCGCAGTCGCAGAAGCAGACGACGTCCGCTTCCGCGGCCAGCAGCCCGGCGTGGCAGGCGGCGCCGAAACCGCGCCGGGACTCGGTCACCACCGTGGCGCCCAGCGCGCGGGCGATCGCGGCGGAACCGTCGGTGGAACCGTTGTCCACGACGAGGGCGCGCCACCCGGCCGGGATGCGGGCGAGGACCCAGGGCAGCGCCTCGGCCTCGTTCAGGCAGGGCAGGACGACGTCGACGGACGGGAGATCCGGGCGCACGGGATCGTGGATTGCTGAGTCTGCTGTCACGCGTTTCACCGTAGGAACGACAGGGCCGGGAAAGGGCCATCGACTCCTTACGAAACGCGGACGTCACCCCGGCCGGGCGCTCCGGCGGTCCCGCCGCCGCACCGCTGGTGGGAGGCTGGGCGCATGAGCATGGAACCCCCGCCCGCGCGGATCCTCGTCGTGGACGACGACCCGACCGTCGCCGAGGTCGTCACCGGCTACCTGCACCGCGCCGGATACGCCGTCGAGCAGGCCGCGGACGGCCCCGCCGCCCTGGCCCGCGCCGAACGCAACCGGCCCGACCTGGTCGTCCTGGACCTGATGCTGCCCGGGATCGACGGGCTGGAGGTGTGCCGCCGGCTGCGCGCCGCAGGCCCCGTACCGGTGATCATGCTGACCGCGCGCGGCGACGAGGACGAACGGATCGCCGGGCTGGAGGTCGGCGCGGACGACTACGTGACCAAGCCTTTCAGCCCCCGCGAACTCGTCCTGCGGGTCACCTCGGTCCTGCGGCGCAGCCGCGCGGCCGAGCGGGAAGCGGCCCCGGCGACCTCCCCGGCCGCCGCCCCGCCCGAGCTCGCCGGTGCCGGGCTCGCACTCGATCCGGCGACCCACCGGGCCACGAAGCACGGCGCCGAGCTGGCGCTGACCCTGCGCGAGTTCGACCTGCTGGCGCACTTCCTGCGCCACCCCGGGCGGGCGATCGGCCGCGAGGACCTGATGCGGGAGGTGTGGGGCTGGGACTTCGGGGACCTGTCCACCGTGACCGTGCACGTACGGCGGCTGCGCGCGAAGATCGAGGACGATCCGGGCAGCCCGCGGCTCATCCAGACCGTCTGGGGCGTCGGGTACCGCTTCGACGCCGGACCGCAGGACACGCTGTGAAGGACTTCCTGCTCATCGCGCTCTTCGCCCTCGGCGGGGCGGCCTGTGCCGGGGTCCTCGGCGCGGCCGTCCTGCGGCTGGTCCGCCACCGCTCGGTGACGGTGTCCCTGGCCGTGGTGGGCGCCGTCACCGTCATCGCGATGCTCGCCGGTACGCTCGCGGTCGCGCAGGCGATGTTCCTGTCCCGGCACGACCTGGGCGTGGTCACCCTCGTCGCCGCGATGGCCGCGGTGGTCTCGCTGGCCACCGCGCTCATACTGGGCCGTTGGGTGGTCGCCCGCAGTCGCGAACTCTCGCTCGCCGCACGGAACTTCGGCGACGGCGGCAGTTTCGCGGCGCCGCCCGGCCAGGCGACCGCGGAGTTGGCCGGACTCTCGCGCGAGCTGGCGGCGACGAGCGCCAAACTGGCCGCCTCGCGGGAGCGGGAACGGGCTCTGGAGACCTCCCGGCGGGAGCTGGTCGCCTGGATCTCGCACGACCTGCGGACCCCGCTGGCCGGGTTGCGGGCCATGTCGGAGGCGCTGGAGGACGGCATGGCCGTCGACCCGGGGCGCTACCACCGGCAGATCCGCACCGAGGTGGAGCGGCTGAACTCCATGGTCGGCGACCTCTTCGAGCTGTCCCGGATCCATGCCGGGGCGCTCAGCCTGACCCCCAGCCGGATGTCGGCCTACGACCTGGTGGGGGACGCGCTGTCGGGGGTGGACCCGCTGGCGCGGGAGCACGGGGTGCGGCTGGTGGGGGACGCCGTGGAGCGCGTGCCGGTCGAGGTGGACGGCAAGGAGATGACCCGGGTGCTGGCGAACCTGCTGATCAACGCGATCCGGCACACCCCGGCCGACGGGACGGTCGCGGTGGCCGCGGAGCGGCGGGGCGACGGGGTGGTGCTCTCGGTCACCGACGGGTGCGGGGGGATTCCGGCGGAGGACCTCTCGCGGGTCTTCGACACGGGGTGGCGGGGGACGGCGGCGCGGACGCCGCCGGCGGGGGCGGGGCCGGTGCCGCCGGCGGGGGCCGGGTTGGGGCTGGCGATCGTGCGGGGGATCGTGGAGGCGCATGCGGGGCGGACCGAGGTCCGCAATGTGCCGGGGGGGTGTCGGTTCGAGGTGACGTTGCCGGCGCGCTAGCGCCGGCCGTGGTGGGGTCGGCGGGGGTGGCCCCCCGGGGCCTTCGGGGGCTCCGCCCCCGGACCCCCGCGCCTCAAACGCCGGCGGGGCTGGGATGGGGCCCGGCGGGGCTGGGAGGGGGCCCGGCGGGGCTTGAGTTGGGCCCCGCTGAGGAAAGGCGTTGGGGGGCGTGGGCGAATTCGGTCATGCCTGTGGTGAAGGTGATGTCGGGGTGCCAGGCCAGGTCGTGGCGCAGGCGGGCGGAGTCCGCGGTGATGTGGCGGACGTCGCCGAGTCGGAATTCGCCCGTGACGACCGGGGCCGGGCCGCCGTGTGCGGTGGCGAGGGCCGCGGCCATCTCGCCCACCGTGTGCGGGTCCCCGCTGCCGGTGTTGTACGCGACCGCCGTGCCCGCGGGCCGGGTGCCGACCGCTTCCAGAGCCGCCACATTCGCCTGCGCGACATCCCGCACGTGGACGAAGTCCCGCCGCTGGGCCCCGTCCTCGTAGACCCGGGGCGCCTCGCCGCGGGCCAGCGACGAACGGAAGAAGGAGGCCACCCCCGCGTACGGGGTGTCGCGGGGCATGCCCGGTCCGTACACGTTGTGGTAGCGCAGCGCCACCGAACGGCCGTCCGTGCAGCGGGCCCAGGACGCCGCCAGGTGCTCCTGGGCGAGCTTGGTCGTCGCGTACACGTTGCGCGGGTCCGCCGGGGCGTCCTCGTCGACCAGGCCCGGCGTCAACTGCGCACCGCAGGACGGGCAGTGCGGTTCGAAGCGGCCCGCCCGCAGGTCCACCGCGGCGCGCGGGGCGGGGCGGACCGTGCCGTGCGCGGGGCAGTCGTAGCGCCCCTCGCCGTAGACGACCATCGAACCGGCCAGCACCAGAGCGCGCACGCCCGCCGCGGCCATCTCCGCCAGCAGCACCGCCGTCCCCAGGTCGTTGCAGCCGACGTACGCGGGCGCGTCCGCGAAGTCCTTGCCGAGCCCCACCATCGCCGCCTGGTGACAGACCGCGTCCACCCCGCGCAGGGCCTCCCGGACGGCCGGGGCGTCCCGGACGTCGGCCCGTACGAACTCCGCGTCGGGCAGCTCCGGCGGACCGGGGTGCGCGGCGGGCAACAGGGCGTCCAGCACGACCGGATCGTGTCCACGGCGCCGCAGCGCCCCGACGATGTGCGAGCCGATGAATCCGGCTCCGCCTGTGACGAGTACTCGCATGGCTCGGACGCTACGCAGTCGCGGGTGCGATCGGGGCCGCGCGCGCCCGACGTAAGACTTCCGTCACCCGCGGGCGGAGCTGGCTTGAACACGACATAAGGGGGGCATAAGTTCCTTCCGGCCTGCTCCACCAGGGCGGGCCGTAGCGATCCGTCCTCTGGGGGGATACATGCACTGGTACACGGATGTGCTCAAGCGGTACATCGACTTCGACGGCCGCTCGCGCCGCCAGGAGTACTGGATGTTCGTCCTGTGCAACCTCGCCGCGGTGCTCGTCGTGGCGATCGTCGACAACGTGATCGGTACCTTCCCGCTGCTCTACGTCCTGTACGCGCTGGCCGTCCTGCTCCCGGGCCTGGGCCTCGCCGTCCGTCGCCTGCACGACACCGGCAAGTCCGGCTGGTGGATGTTCATCGGCCTGATCCCCTTCGTCGGCGGCATCTGGCTGATCGTGCTCATGGCCACCGAGGGCCACGCGCAGCCCAACCAGTACGGGCCGAACCCGAAGCTCGCGGGCTGAAGTCCGCCCCGGCCCCACCCGTACCGTCCGCACACCGAGAGCGCCGCGTCCGACGTACCCGTCGGGCGCGGCGCTCTCGCCGTTCCCGGCGGGCCCGCGGCGGCCGGGGTGACGCGCGTCTCGCGGAAGCCGGGGCAGGGGGCTGTCGGAGCCGGGCCGATCACGAGATATCTTGATGTCGAGCAATGTTGCAGACGAGAGACGCAGACTGTGGAGCGGAGCATCCGGTGACTGACTCGACCATCATCTACACGCACACTGACGAGGCCCCGGCCCTGGCCACCCATTCGTTCCTGCCCGTGATCCAGGCGTACGCCTCGACCGCCGGCGTGCGCGTGGAGACGCGGGACATCTCGCTGGCCGGCCGGATCATCGCGAGCTTCCCCGAGCGTCTCGACGCCGACCAGCGCATCGAGGACGCCCTCGCCGAGCTGGGCGAGCTGGCCAAGACGCCCGGCGCGAACATCATCAAGCTGCCCAACATCTCGGCTTCGATCCCGCAGCTCAAGGCCGCGGTCGCCGAGCTGCAGGGCCAGGGCTACGCGCTGCCGGACTACCCGGACGACCCGAAGACCGACGAGGAGCGCGAGACCCGCGCCCGCTACGACAAGATCAAGGGCAGCGCCGTCAACCCGGTCCTGCGCGAGGGCAACTCCGACCGCCGCGCCCCCGCCTCGGTCAAGAAGTACGCCAAGGCCCACCCGCACCGCATGGGCGCCTGGACCTCCGAGTCCAAGACCAACGTCGCCACCATGGGTGCCAACGACTTCCGCTCCACCGAGAAGTCCGCCGTGATCGCCGAGCCCGGCACGCTGCGCATCGAGTTCGTCGCCCAGGACGGTGCGACCACCGTGCTGCGCGCGTCCGTACCGGTGCTCGCCGGCGAGGTCGTCGACGCCTCCGTGCTGCACGTCGACGCGCTGCGCACCTTCCTCAACGACCAGATCGAGCGTGCCAAGGCCGAGGGCGTGCTGTTCTCCGTGCACCTCAAGGCCACGATGATGAAGGTCTCCGACCCGATCGTCTTCGGCCACGTGGTCCGCGCCTTCTTCCCGAAGACCTTCGCGCGCTACGGCGAGACCCTCGCCGCCGCCGGCCTGTCCCCGAACGACGGCCTCGGCACCATCCTGAACGGTCTGGGCGCGCTGCCCGACGGCGACGCGATCAAGGCTTCCTTCGACGCCGAGATCGCCGAGGGCCCGGCCCTCGCGATGGTCGACTCGGACAAGGGCATCACCAACCTGCACGTCCCGAGCGACGTCATCGTCGACGCCTCCATGCCGGCGATGATCCGCACCTCCGGCCACATGTGGGGCCCGGACGGCGCCGAGGCCGACACCCTCGCGGTCCTCCCGGACAGCAGCTACGCCGGTGTCTACCAGGTCGTCATCGACGACTGCCGCGCGCACGGCGCGTACGACCCGTCCACGATGGGCTCGGTGCCGAACGTCGGCCTCATGGCCCAGAAGGCCGAGGAGTACGGCAGCCACGACAAGACCTTCGAGATCGCCGCCGCGGGCACCGTCCGCCTCGTCGACGCCGCGGGCACCACGGTCCTGGAGCAGGAGGTCGCCGCCGGTGACATCTTCCGCGCCTGCCAGACCAAGGACCTGCCGATCCAGGACTGGGTCAAGCTCGCCGTCACCCGCGCCCGCGCCACCGGCTCCCCGGCCGTCTTCTGGCTGGACGAGACCCGCGCGCACGACGCCCAGCTGATCACGAAGGTGAAGACCTACCTCGCCGACCACGACACCGATGGCCTGACCATCGAGATCCTGTCGCCGGAGAAGGCCACCGCCTACTCGCTGGAGCGCATCCGCCGCGGCGAGGACACCATCTCGGTGACCGGCAACGTGCTGCGCGACTACCTGACGGACCTCTTCCCCATCCTGGAGCTGGGCACCAGCGCCAAGATGCTGTCGGTCGTCCCGCTGATGAACGGCGGCGGCCTCTTCGAGACCGGCGCCGGCGGTTCCGCCCCCAAGCACGTGCAGCAGCTCGTCAAGGAGAACTACCTCCGCTGGGACAGCCTCGGCGAGTTCCTCGCGCTGGCCGTCTCCTTCGAGCACCTCGCGCAGACCACCGGCAACGCCCGCGCCCAGGTGCTGGCCGACACCCTGGACCGCGCCACCGGCACGTTCCTGGACGAGGACAAGTCGCCGAGCCGTCGCCTCGGCGGCATCGACAACCGCGGCAGCCACTTCTACCTCGCCCTGTACTGGGCGCAGGAGCTGGCCCGCCAGACCGAGGACACCGAGCTGGCGGCCTCCTTCGAGGCCCTCGCGAAGACCCTCGGTGAGCAGGAGGCGACCATCGTCGCCGAGCTGATCGCGGTCCAGGGCTCCCCGGCCGACATCGGCGGCTACTTCCAGCCCGACGTCGCCAAGGCCACGGCCGTCATGCGTCCGTCCGAGACGCTGAACCAGGCGCTCGCGCTCCTGGGCTGATCCCACCGCGCGCCCGCCCGGGCATGCGACGCTCCGCCCCGGCCCGGAACCCTCCGGCCGGGGCGGTCGTGCGTGCGGACGTAATCCGGTTGTGTGCCCCGACCCGTGGCGGCTAGTAATACCGGGTGATCAATGGACACCTGGTCGGGCTGCGCGCCCGACACCCCGATGACGTGGCCGTCCTGCACGCCGAGCTGTACGACGACGTGCCCATGCACTCCCGGGCCGACTCCCGGCCCTGGAGCCCCCTGCCCGTCGCCGGCGGGCACTCACCGTACGAACCCGCGGGGCCCTCGGAGAAGTCCGCCTGCTTCTCGGTGGTGGAGCTGGCCACCGGGGAGCTCGCGGGCGAGGCGCTGCTCTGGGGCATCGACACGCACAACCGCTTCGCGCACCTCGGTCTGTCGCTGCGCCCCGGCAGCCGCGGGCGCGGGTTGGGGCTGGAGACGGTCCTGCTCCTGTGCCACTACGGATTCACCGTGCGCGGATTCAACCGCCTCCAGCTGGAGACCCTCGCCGACAACGCCGCGATGATCGGCGCCGCCGAAGCGGCGGGCTTCACCCTCGAAGGCACCCTGCGCCGGTCCGGCTGGGCGAACGGCGCCTTCATCGACGAGGTGATCCTCGGCCTGCTCGCCGAGGAATGGCCCGGGTTCAACCTGCCGAGCGCTCCGCCTGCAAACGCTGGATGAGTGCGTGCAGGACCGCCTGGTTCGGCAGTTCGCTCGCCTTGCTGTGGAGCGACTCCTTCCCGTTGACGTCCCGCACGGCCACCCTCGACCCCGGGTTCTCCACGAAGGCGTCGAAGTCGTCCCAGGTGACCGTGCGGGCGCCCCGGTGGATGCCGGTGGCATCGACCGAGAGCGGCCCGAACTCCATCGCCCGGCCGGAGCGGACCGTCTCCAGGGCGGCGGGCAGCAGGTGCGCCATGATCCGGGGGGACACCTCGGCCATGAGCGCGTCGCCCTCCGCGATGCCGCTGAGCATCACCTCGAAGTCGCCGTCGCCGTCCCGGGAGAAGTGCACCTTCGTGCCGTGCGACCGGGTGGGCTCCACACCGTCCGCGGTGACCTTCAGCGGCGGTTGGTAGAGACCGACCTCGTACGAGGAGACCTCGCTCCAGAGCAGGGCCCGCTGCTTGCGGCCCGCCCGCCCGAGCAGCCCGTTCTCGTACAACTCGACCTCGTCGTACGGTTCGATGTCGATGGTCCACATGCTGTGGCGCCAGATCCACAGGAACGCCGCCCCACCGAGGACCAGGGGCAGGAGCGAGACGACGAGCGGTTTGCCCGCCGCGAGCATGCCCAGACTGACCATCGCGAAGAAGAACACCACCGTGCCCACGCTGAGGTTCACGGACCTGCGCCGGCGCGCCCTGGAGGGTCCGCTGCCCGAACCCGCCGCGAAGGTCCTCTCGTGCCGGCCTAAGGCTGCCGGTACGTCCTGATCACTCATCACATCCCCCTCGATGTACGCCGATCGGCGATCGGGGGACCAGTGTGGAGCCATCCGGCTCACCCCGGGGAGGGAATCGGATCAGAGGCGGTGGACCCGCTCCTGCTCCAGGGCGAGCGGGTAGCGCCCGGCGGCCAGGATCCGCAGCCCCGGAGCGCGGGCGAGGAGGGCCCGGAGCCAGTTCAGGGCCTCGGGAGTGAGTCGGTCGGAGCCGTCCAGGACGAGCAGCATGTCCCGCTCCGCGAGCCACGAGGCGGCGTTGGCCGACCCGCGCGGCAGGTAGGGGATCCCCGGTACGGTGCCCAGCACACCCACCAATTCGCGGACCCCGCAGGCGTATTCGAGGGTGACGACGGCCACCCCGTCGCAGAAGTTCGAGGTCAGGCGCCGTGCCATCTCCCGCACCAGCAGGCTCCGTGGGGCGCCGAACCCTCCCGTCACCGTCAGCACCCGCCCCCGCCGGACGGCGGTGAGCAGCCGGGACAACTCGGCGGAGGTCGCCGGCAGCGTCCCCGTGCACCCCGGTTGCCGTTCCTGTCTCCCGTTCGGATCCCCCATCGGCACGATGCCCCCCATTGCATGCGTGGCCCAGCGCGGCGCCAGGGTTGATTCGAGCCGCGTGCGGTCGATTATGCGCCAGTTGTGCCGTAAGGCCAGGGGAATTTCGCATTCCGTACAGGGTGTTGACCGTCCCCCGGCCGTCGAGACGCTCTGCGTAGTCGGCGTGGTTCCCCTGACGTACGCGACCGGTCCGACCGGAGGGGGAACGGTTGTCCGGATGTCGGGAATCGGCTCTACTGCTGTGCAGCCCCGGACACGGGCACGTTCCGGAAGGGGACCAGGATGAGTGCGCAGCGACAGGGCCGGCCCTTATCGCACCGCCGTCGCCCGGGCCTGCGCGGCGGCCGGATGCTGCTGGCCGCGCTCGTCTCGGGCTTCCTCCTCGTCGGGGTGTTCGCCGCGACGGGCATCGCCTGGGACCCCTTCTCCGCCGGACCCCGCCCGGACCGCTCGGCGCCCGACATCGGCGCGCCCTGGTCCACCGGACCCGGCGACCACGGCCGCTCCCCCGGCGCCCCCGGGAGCGGCGCCCCCGACGCGAGCCCGGACCCCGCCGCGTCGGGGAGCGCGGGCGCCGGCGACGCCGGGGGCGCGGCGGGCGGCGGCGGGCGGCCCGCCGGCGCCCTGCCCTTCGACCTGCCCGACGCCACCGCGCTGCGCGCCGGCAAGAGGCTGGTCTTCGCCCACTACTTCACCCCCTACCCGCTCTCCCTCGACAACGCGAGCGCGGACGGCGACTACTACACCCGCAACTACCTCGCCCCGGCGGGGGAGAGCGGCAAGCACGAGCGCTACGGCGGGCTGCTGCGCGACCGACCGCTGCCCGTAACGCCCCAACAGGGCAACTGGGAGCTGGCCAACCTCCGTCAGGAGGTGCGCACGGCCCGCGCAGCCGGGATCGACGGCTTCACCCTCGACCTGCTCTCCCTCTCCGGCCCCAACTGGGACCGCGCCAACCTCCTGATGGAGGCCGCCCGTTCGGTCGATCCCGACTTCAAGGTCATGCTGATGCCGGACATGACCTCCCTCACGACGGACGACCCGGCCGTGCTCGCGGCCGCGCTCGCCGCGCTCGGCAAGGCGCCCGCCGCGCACCGGCTCGGCGACGGACGGCTGGTCGTCTCCCCGTTCAAGGCGGAGGAGAAGGACGTCGCCTGGTGGACCCGGGTACTGGACCTGCTGAAGTCGAAGCACGGCATCCGCACCGCGTTCGTCCCGCTCTTCCTCGACTTCGGCGCGCACGGCGCGCGGTTCGCGCCCATCAGCTACGGGTTCTCCGAGTGGGGCAGCCGCAGTTACGTCGGCCAGGACGGCGCGGCCGGCGACGTCCGGCGCGCGCACGAGGCGGGCAAGATCTGGATGCAACCGGTCTCCGTCCAGGACGCCCGCCCCAACCAGGGGATCTACGACGAGGCGGGGAACACCGCCACCCTGCGCTCCACCTGGACGCACGCCATCGACGACGGCGCCGACTGGGTGCAGCTGACCACCTGGAACGACTACTCGGAGGGCAGCCAGTTCGCCCCCTCCCTGCACAACGGCCACACCTACCTGGACATCTCCTCCTACTACCTGACCCGGTTCAAGACGGGCGCCTGGCCGGAGATCGTCCGGGACACGCTCTACCTGACCTCGCGCACCCAGTTCGCCGCGGCCGACCCGACCGGGACCCAGTCCCTGGTGATGTCCTTGCGCAAGGGCAGCGCCGCGCCCCGGGACGCGGTGGAGGTGCTCAGCTTCCTGACCGCGCCGGCCACCGTCCGTACCGCGACCGGCGGGGACGCGGACGCCTACGAGGCCCCCGCCGGGGTCCGGTCGCACCTGCTGGAGCTGCGCTCCGGCACCAGCTCCGCCCGCGCGGTCCGCGACGGGGCCACCTCGACCGCGGTCGAGCTGCCGTACCCGGTGGACCGCGAGGTCGCGGTCCAGGACCTCCAGTACTACGGGGCCACCAGCGGTCGCGCGTCGTAGCGGCGCCGGCGCGGGAGAGCGGCCGGCGGGCGGGAGGGACTTTGGGACCCTCTCCCAGGGCGAAGGTCACCCAATATGTAGTGGTCGCACTGGGCGGTCGTATCCATATGTAGTGTTGGCCCTGCCGGTTCGGCGGGGCCACGCTCATGCTCGCTCATGTCCGCCCCGACCGAGGCAACAGGGAACCCGATGCGAATCCGGGACTGCCCCGCAACGGTGAGCGCACGCCCTTCCCCCGACGGGGACGGGGCGCCGCGCGAGTCCGACACCTGCCGGCGAACGAACCACACTTCCGTGCCGAGCCTCGTGGGAGGGCTGCCGTGACTGCTGCCATCGACGCCGTAGAGACCGTGACCGAATACCTGGAACGCCGGGACTGGCGGGTCAACGCCAACGCCAACCAGGGCTACTCGCTCGGCGGGCTGATCCTGAACGCGGCGGGCAAGGTGACGGCGAACTACTGGCTGGAGCGCGTCTACCCGGCCGAGATCGCCGGCGCCCACCGCGAGGGCGACTTCCACATCCACGACCTGGACATGCTCTCCGGCTACTGCGCGGGCTGGTCCCTGCGCACCCTGCTGACCGAGGGGTTCAACGGGGTCCCCGGCCAGATCGACTCCGGCCCGCCCCGGCACCTGTCCTCGGCCGTCGGCCAGATCGTCAACTTCCTCGGCACCCTCCAGAACGAGTGGGCGGGCGCCCAGGCCTTCTCCTCCTTCGACACCTGCCTCGCCCCCTACGTCCGCCTCGACGCGATGACGTACGCCCAGGTCAGGCAGTGCGTCCAGGAGCTGGTGCACAACCTGAACGTGCCCTCGCGCTGGGGCACCCAGACCCCCTTCACCAACCTCACCTTCGACTGGACCTGCCCCGAGGACCTGCGGGAGCAGGTCCCCGTGATCGGCGGCGCCGAGGTGGACTTCACCTACGGCGAGCTCCAGATCGAGATGGACCTGATCAACCGGGCCTACATCGAGGTCATGACGGAGGGGGACGCCACCGGCCGGGTCTTCACCTTCCCGATCCCGACCTACAACATCACCCGGGACTTCCCCTGGGAGAGCGAGAACGCCGAGCGGCTCTTCGCGATGACCGCGAAGTACGGGCTCCCGTACTTCCAGAACTTCATCAACTCCGAGCTGTCCCCGAACATGATCCGCTCCATGTGCTGCCGCCTCCAGCTCGACCTCACCGAACTGCTCAAGCGCGGCAACGGTCTCTTCGGCAGCGCCGAACAGACCGGCTCCCTCGGCGTGGTCACGCTCAACTGCGCCCGCCTCGGCCACGTCCACGCGGGCGACGAGGACGCCCTGATGGCGGCCGTGGACCGGCTGTGCGAGCTGGCCAAGGACAGCCTGGAGCTGAAGCGGATCACCGTCCAGGACCTGATCGACGGCGGGCTGTTCCCTTACACCAAGCGCTACTTGGGCACCCTGCGCAACCACTTCTCGACCATCGGGGTCAACGGGATCAACGAGATGATCCGCAACTTCTCCGGGGACGCGGACGACATCACCACCGAGGCCGGGCACGCGCTGGCCGTCCGCCTGTTGGACCGCGTCCGCGCCCGCATGGTGGAGTTCCAGGAGCGCACCGGGAACCTCTACAACCTGGAGGCCACCCCGGCCGAAGGGACGACGTACCGCTTCGCCAAGGAGGACCGGCGGCGCTACCCCGACATCCTCCAGGCGGGCACGGACGCCAACCCCTACTACACCAACTCCTCGCAACTGCCGGTTGGTTGGACCGACGACCCCTTCGAGGCGCTGGAGCGGCAGGACGAACTCCAGGCCAAGTACACCGGCGGCACGGTCCTGCACCTCTACCTGTCGGAGCGGATCCCCACCGCCGAGGCCTGCCGGTCCCTGGTGCGCCGCTCCCTGGAGCGGTTCCGGCTGCCCTACCTCACGGTCACCCCGACCTTCTCGATCTGCCCCGACCACGGATACCTCGCGGGCGAGCAGCCGAACTGCCCGCGGTGCGGAGCCGATTGCGAGGTGTGGACGCGGGTCATGGGCTACCACCGGCCGGTGTCCTCCTTCAACATCGGCAAGAAGGGCGAGCACGCCGAGCGCGTCCACTTCCGGCACGTCGAGGGAGCGCCCGATGCGGATGCGGATGCGGATGCGGACGCGGGCGCAGGCGCGGGAGCGGGAGCCGGGGCGTGATCCGGATCGGTGGCTGGTCGCGACTGTCCACCTGCGACTGGCCGGGCAAGCTGACCAGCACCGTCTTCTGCCAGGGCTGCCCCTGGCGGTGCGGGTACTGCCACAACCCCGACCTGCTCTCCCCGCTCGCACCCGCCGCCGTGAGCTGGGAGGAGGTGCTGCGCCACCTCGCGCGGCGCACCGGTCTGCTCGACGGCGTGGTCTTCTCCGGTGGCGAACCCCTGCTCCAGCGCGACCTTGCCGAGGCGATCCGGGAGGCCCGCGCGCTGGGCCACCAGGTGGGCCTGCACACCGGCGGGGCCTTCCCGCGCCGCTTCGCCCGGCTGCTCGACGAGGGCCTGTTGGACTGGGTCGGCTTCGATGTGAAGGCCCCGCCCGGCCGCTACGAGCGGGTGACCGGAACCGGTCACGCGGCGGCCTCGGCCGAGGCGAGCCTGCGCCTCCTGCTCGCCTCCGGCGTCCCGCACCAACTGCGCACCACCGTCGATCCGGCGCACCTGGACGCGCGGGCCCTGGCGGATCTCGACGGCTGGTTGGCGGGACTCGGCGCCGGGAGCTCGGTCCGTCAGGTGCTGCGGCCGTCCGCCGTGGCGTAATTGGCCCTACCGGATCATGCGGTCGCCCCCGCATGATCCGTTGGGGCAGCACCACCGCTGCCGCCCGCCGCGCCGCACATCCCGGAGGCACCCGTGACCGAGCCCATCACCCCGTCGGCCTTCCCCGGTGGGGCCGGACTCTTCCGCCTGGACCCGGACATCGCCCACCTCAACCACGGTTCCTTCGGCGCCGTGCCGATACCCGTCCAGGACGCCCACCAGGCCCTGCGCGAGGAGATGCACGCCGACCCCGACACCTTCTTCGTCGGCGTGGGCGACCGGATCGCCGCCGCCCGCGCCAGGATCGCCGCCCACCTCGACCCGGCCGCCGACCCGGAGGGCATGTCCTTCATCTCCAACGCCACCGAGGGCGCCAACCTGGCCCTGGACACCCTGCGGCTCGCCGAAGGCGAGGAGATCCTGGTCACCGACCACGGCTACGGCACCGTCGTCGAGGCCGCCGCCCGCCGCGCCCCGCTGAGCCGCGTCGCCCTCGACCCGCGGCTGCCCGACGAGGACGCCGTCCGCGAAGCCGTCCTGGCCGGCCTCACCCCGCGCACCAAGGTCGCCGTCCTCGACCACATCAGCTCGCCCACCGCCCGGCTCATCGCCTCCCCGCAGCTGCTCGCCAACCTCGCCGAGCGCGGGATCACCACCATCGTCGACGGTGCGCACGCCCTCGGCATGCTCGCCGAGCCGCTCGCCGGACGGGCCGACTTCTGGTTCGGCAACCTGCACAAGTGGGGCTACGCGCCCTCGGGCAGCGCGATCCTCTCGATCGCGGACCCGGCGCACCGGGAGCGGATCCGGCCCCTGGTCCCGTCCTGGGAGGACCACCTGGGCTACCCGCGCGCCCTGGAGGGCCGGGCCACCGTCGACTACACCGGCTGGCTCGCCTCCCCGGACGGCCTGGACCTGCTGGCCGGACTCGACGCCACCAAGGTGCGGGCGCACAACAGCGCCCTGGTCGACTACGGGACCGCCCTGCTCGCCGAGCTGCCCGGGGTGGTCCCGCTGCCGCACACCGAGGGGCTCGCCATCCGCGCGCTGCGGCTGCCGCCGGGCACCGCGCGGACCCCGGAGGAAGCCCGGGCCCTGCGCGAGGAGATCGCGGCGCGGCTGCGCATCCGGGTCCTCATCTGGCCCTGGCAGGGCGGGGGCGGCATCCGCATCTCCGGGCAGATCTACAACCGGCCCGAGGAGTACGAGCGCCTCGCGGCCGAGCTCCCCGCGCTCCTGGGCTGAGCCGGGCGCGGGTGCGGGCGGATGCCCGGCCCACACCCGCGCCCGAGGGTCAGTTCCGGCGCAGCAGGTACGTGTCCATGATCCAGCCCTTGCGGGCCCGGGCCTCGGTGCGCAGCTCCTCGATCCGCCCGGCCACCTCGGCCAGCTTCCCCGAGACCAGGATCTCGTCCTCGGTGCCGACGTAGGCGCCCCAGTAGATGAAGAGGTCCTGGTCGAGGTGGTGCGTGAAGGCGTGCCGGGCGTCCAGCATCACCACCACGTCGTCCACGTCCGCGGGCCAGCCCTCGGCCAGCCGGCGCCCGGTGGTGATCTGGACGGGACGGCCGACCCGGTTGAGGTTGGTGCGGTGCCGGGCCAGCAGCGCGGAGACGCTGCTGATGCCGGGGACCACCTCGTGCTCGAACTCCACCCGGCCCCGCTCCAGCACCTCGTCGAGGATCGCCAGCGTGGAGTCGTACAAGGAGGGGTCGCCCCACACCAGGAACGCGCCCGTCTCGCCCTCGGCGAGGTCCTGCGCGATGAACCGCTCGAACAGCTCGGCCCGCGCACTGCGCCAGCCGTCCACCGTCGGGGCGTAGTGGGCCGGAGTGCGGTCCCGGTCCGGGTCGCGGCCCTCCACGAGCCGGTGGTCGGGGCGGGCGTGGGCGTCGAGCATCGCGCGCCGCAGCCCGGTCAGGTCCGCCTTCTCCTCGCCCTTCTCCAGGATGAGGAACGCGTGCGCGGCGCCGATCGCCTTCACCGCCTGGAGGGTGAGGTGGTCCGGGTCGCCCGCGCCTATGCCGATCACTGAGAACTTCTTCACCGCGCCATTGTGCACCCCGCTAGGGTGCGGTCATGCGGGTCGCCCTGTTCGTCACCTGCGTCAACGACGCGTTGTACCCCTCGACGGGGATCGCCGTCGTGCGGCTGCTGGAGCGCCTCGGGGTGGAGGTGGACTTCCCCGCGGGCCAGAGCTGCTGCGGCCAGCCCTCCTACAACACCGGCTACCGGTGGGAGACCGAGCCCCTGCTGCGGCGCACCGCCGCGGCCTTCGCCGGGTACGACCACGTCGTCACGCCCTCCGGGTCCTGCGCCGCGATGCTCCGCGAGCACTACCCCCGGATCGGGCGCAGGGCGGCTGACGAGGGCCGCGGCGCCGAGCTCGCGGAGCTGGCGGCGGAGCTGGCCCCGCGGGTGTACGAGCTGACCGAGTTCCTCGTGGACGTGCTCGGGGTGAGCGACGTCGGGGCGTACTTCCCGCACAAGGTCACCTACCACCCGTCCTGCCACGGCCTGCGCTCCCTCGGGCTCGGTGACCGGCCGCGCCGGCTGCTCGCCGCGGTCCGGGGACTGGAGCTCCTCGAACTCCCCGGGGCCGAGGAGTGCTGCGGCTTCGGCGGCACCTTCGCCCTGAAGAACCCCGACGTGTCCGCGGCGATGGGTACCGACAAGATCCGCAGCGCCCGGGCCACCGGCGCCGAGGTGCTGTGCGGGGCCGACAACTCCTGCCTCGCCCACCTCGACGGGACCCTGCGCCGCGCCGGCGCGCCGCTGCGCGCCCTGCACCTCGCCGAGATCCTGGCCGCGACCGAGGAGGAACCCGCGCGATGACCGGTACGGGCCGCACCACCCCCACGGACCTGGGCATGCCCGCCTTCCCGTCGGCCCCGGCCACCGCGTCGGCCCCGGCCTTCCCCGCCTTCCCCGACGCCGCCCGCGAGGCCGTGCGGGACGACACGCTGCGCGCCAACCTCCGCCGCGCCACCCACACCATCCGCGACCGCCGCGCCCGGGCCGTCGCGGAACTCGCCGACTGGGAGCGGCTGCGCGCGGCCGGGAAGGCCATCAAGGACCACACCCTGCGCCACCTCGACCGCTACCTGCTCCAGTTGGAGGCCGCCGTCACGGCGGCGGGCGGCACGGTCCACTGGGCGGCGGACGCGGCGGAGGCCAACCGGATCGTCACCGACCTGGTCCGCGCCACCGGCGAGCGCGAGGTGGTCAAGGTGAAGTCCATGGCCACGCAGGAGATCGGCCTCAACGAAGCCCTGGAGGCGGCCGGGATCGCCGCGTACGAGACCGACCTCGCCGAACTCATCGTGCAGCTGGGCCACGACCGGCCCTCCCACATCCTGGTCCCGGCCATCCACCGCAACCGCGGCGAGATCCGGGACGTCTTCGCCGCGGAGATGGGCCGGTGGGGCCGTCCCGCGCCCGACGGCCTCGACGACGACCCGCGCGCCCTCGCGGAGGCGGCGCGACTGCACCTGCGGGAGAAGTTCCTGCGCGCCCGGGTCGCGGTGTCCGGCGCGAACTTCATGGTCGCCGAGACGGGCACGATGGTCGTCTTCGAGTCCGAGGGCAACGGCCGCATGTGCCTGACCCTGCCCGAGACCCTGATCTCGGTCGTGGGCATCGAGAAGGTCGTGCCGACCTTCCGCGACCTGGAGGTCTTCCTCCAGACACTGCCGCGCTCCTCGACAGCCGAGCGAATGAACCCGTACACGACGATGTGGACGGGGCTGGGCCCATTGCGGGGGGCAGAGGGCGACGGCCCCCGCGCCTTCCACCTCGTCCTGCTCGACAACGGGCGCACCGACACCCTCGCCGACGAGGTCGGCCGCCAGGCCCTGCGCTGCATCCGCTGTTCCGCCTGCCTCAACGTCTGCCCGGTCTACGAGCGCGCGGGCGGCCACGCCTACGGCAGCGTCTACCCGGGCCCGATCGGCGCCATCCTCAGCCCCCAACTCCGCGGCACCGGGAGCGCGATCGACGCCTCGCTGCCCTACGCCTCCACGCTCTGCGGGGCCTGCTACGAGGTGTGCCCGGTGGCCATCGACATCCCCGAGGTCCTGGTCCACCTGCGCGAACGGGTGGCCCAGGGCGGCCCGGTGACCCGCGAGGGCATCCGGGTGCGGATCCGCCCCGCGCGGGGGCACGCCGCCGAGCGGGCCGCGATGCGGGCCGCCCGGCTGCTGCTCGACCACCCGCAGGCGCTGCGGGCGGGGGAGCGGCTCCTGGCCCGGGCCCGCCGGCTGCGGCCGCGCCGACTGCCGGGGGCCGGGCGGGCCTGGACGGACAGCCGCGCGCTGCCCCGGCTCCCGGCGGAGCCGTTCCGCGACTGGTGGGAACGGGAACGGGAGCGGGGCCGGCGGGCGGACCGGGGAGGCCGGGGATGAGCAGCAGGGACCGCGTCCTGGGACGCATCGGCCGGGCGCTGGCCCAGGGCGCCCCCGACCCGGTCGTCCCCCGCGACTACCTCCGGGTCCACGGCGACCGCACCCCGGCCGCGACGGCGGACCTCCTCGCCGCCCACCTCACCGAGTACCGGGCGCGCGTGCACCGGACCGACGAGGACGGCATCGCCGCGCTGCTGGGTCGCCTCCTCGCGGCGCGCGGCGCGCGGTCGGTCCTCGTGCCGGCCGGGCTGCCCCCGCACTGGCTCGCGGCGGCCGATCCGGTCCGCGTCCAGGACCGGGCGGAGTCCACCCCGTACGAACTGGACGCCGTGGACAGCGTGGTGACCGGCTGCGCCCTGGCCGTCGCGGAGACGGGCACGATCGTCCTCGACGGCGGCCCCGGCCAGGGACGGCGCCGGATCACCCTGGTCCCGGACCACCACGTCTGCGTGGTGCGGGTCCCGGACCAGGTGGTGGACTCGGTCCCGCAGGCGGTCGCCCTGCTCGACCCCACCCGCCCGCTGACCTGGATCTCCGGCCCCTCGGCCACCAGCGACATCGAGTTGGACCGGGTGGAGGGCGTGCACGGCCCCCGCACCCTGGAGGTCGTCCTGCTCACCGCACAATAGGGGCCATGCCCGCCTACATCGCCCTCACCGCACTCGTGGTCCACGACTACGACGAAGCCCTCGACTTCTACACCCGCGCCCTCGGCTTCGAGCTGGTCGAGGACACCGCCCGCCCCGACGGATCGCGCTGGGTCGTGGTCCGCCCGCCGGGCGCCACCGAGGGCGCGCTGCTGCTGGCCCGTGCCAAGGACGAGGCCCAGCGCTCGCGCGTCGGCGACCAGACCGGCGGCCGCGTCGGGTTCTTCCTGTACACCGACGACTTCGCGGGCGACCACGCCCGGATGACCGCCGAGGGCGTCCGCTTCCTGGAGGACCCGCGCCACGAGCCGTACGGCTCCGTCGCCGTCTTCGAAGACCTCTACGGAAACCGCTGGGACCTACTCCAGCCCGCCGCCGCCTAGCCGCGGCGCCTCGCGCGCCGGGTCGACGGCAGGACCGCCGGCCGGACCGGCCGCCACCCGGTGGGCCAGCTCGTCGGCCCACCGGACCAGCCCCGGTACGTCGATGCCGTGCGCGCCCTCCACCCCGGCGAGGGAGGCCGCGCCGCGTCGCAACAGCCGAGCTCCGCCCACCGTGTTGCCGCGCGCCGCGTGGGTCAGTCCGACCGCGAGCTGCGCGAGCCCCCGCCACAGCGGGGCCGCTTCCGCCGGGCCCGACTTCCAGGCGTCCTCGAACACCTCGTGCGCGTGGAACGGCATCCCCGCGTCCAGCAGCCGCTGCGCCTCGCGCACCGTCGCCTCCGGGGTCCGCACGACGCCTTCGGGCTGCCGCTCGACTCCCGCCGCCCCGTACGGCAGGGGTCGCCCCAGCCCGTCACGGGGCCGCGCGCTGCGCGCCCGCCCCTCACCGTCCCGGTCCCTCGCTCCCGTGTCCACGCCCCCATCCTCCACCCCGCCCCGTCGGCGGTGCGTGCACACCCCCCGACGTGGGGTAATGTTGCCCATGCACCGCCACCCGGGGGAAACCCCAGGTGACAGGGGCAGCGGGACGTGGCGCAGCTTGGTAGCGCACTTGACTGGGGGTCAAGGGGTCGCAGGTTCAAATCCTGTCGTCCCGACTAGAGGTTCGCCTCGTAGTCGCAGATCAGGGGCCGTTTCAGAGCAATCTGAAACGGCCCCTTGGTCGTTGTCGGAGACCAGTTGGGACCAAGACGGTCAGAACGGGTCAGACGGCAGCCCGGCCGTTCGGGAGGAACCCGGAACGGCCGTTTCCCGTCTCCTGGGGTGGATGCCGTGTACTGGCCACCCATTCGCCCGGACGGCTCTGAGACGATGGATTCGTCTCACTTTATGGTGTGACGACCAGGTTGAATCGGTGGAGTTGCCGGGGGGCGCTCCACCGCGATCTCACGTGACCAGTGGGGAAGGAAATCGGGACTCATGGGGGAAGCCGGCATCCGGTTCACCGTGCTCGGAGCCGTGCGGGTCGTTCGGGACGGGTGCGCCCTGACCACCGGATCGCCACAGCAACAGGCCCTGCTGACGGCGCTGCTGCTGCGCGCGGGCCGGGCCACGCCCGCGCACGAGTTGCTCGCCTCGATCTGGGGCGAGGAAGCGCCCGATTCGGCGCTGTCGAGCCTGCGCACCCATGCCTGGCGGCTGCGCCAGATCGTGGAGGAGGACCGCTCCGCGCCCAAGGTCCTCGTATCGCTGCGCGACGGCTACCAGCTGCTGGTGCCGCCCCGCTCGGTGGACGCGCTGTACGCCGAGGAGCTGGCGGCCGGGGCCGCGCGCGCCCGGGCGACCGGGCAGGAAGAGGAGTGCGGCAGGCTGCTCGCCGAGGCCCTCGCCCTGTGGAGCGGCGAGCCCCTGGCGGGCGTACCGGGGCCGTTCGCCGAGCAGCAGCGCTCGCGGTTCACCGCGCTGCGGCTCGCCCTGGTCGAGGAGCGCTTCGCACACGACCTCCGGCAGGGTCGGCACGGGCTCGTCATCCCCGACCTCATCGGCTTCACGCACGAACACCCGCTCCAGGAACGGCCGTACGGGTTCCTGATGCGCGCGCTGTACGCGATGGGGCGCCAGGCCGACGCGCTCGCCGCCTTCGGCCGGGCCCGCCGGGTCCTGGCCGACGAACTGGGCATCGACCCCGGTCCCGAACTGAGCGCGCTGCACGAGCGGATCCTCGCGAACGACCCGCTCCTGATGGGCCGGCCGGCCGGGGACCGGGACCAGCCGACCGATGCCGGCGGACCCGAACCGGAACCGCCAACCGAGGCGTCCAAGGAGGCGCCCGCACCCACCCGGCCCGCCCAGCTGCCCGCCGACATCTCCGACTTCACCGGCCGCGAGGAGCAGGTCCAGGGCCTCTACCGGGCGCTGACCGACCCGGCGCGCCCCTCCCTCGCGGTGGTGTCCGTCACCGGCATGGGCGGGATCGGCAAGAGCACCCTCGCCCTCCAGGTCGCCCACCAGGCCAAACCGGAATTCGGGGGCGGCCAGCTCTACGCCGACCTGCGCGGCAACGGCCTGGAGCCCGCGGACCCGGGAGCCGTCCTGGGCAGCTTCCTGACCGCGCTGGGGATCCCCGGCCACGGGATGCCCGCCTCGACCGAGGACCGGGCGCTGCTCTTCCGCACGACCCTCGACGGCCGCCGCATCCTGGTCGTACTGGACAACGCCCGCGACCCCGCGCAGATCCGGCCGCTGCTCCCCGGCTCCGCCGACTGCGGGGTCATCGTCACCAGCCGGGCCGTGCTCGCCGGGCTCTCCACCGCCCTGCAGAGCGACCTCGACGTCTTCGACACCGGCGAGGCGATCGCCCTGCTGCGGGCGATCGTCGGGGCCGGCCGCATCGACGAGGAGCCGGAGGCCGCCGTCGAGCTGGTCGCCCTGTGCGGGCACCTCCCGCTCGCGGTGCGCATCGTGGCGGCGCGGCTCGCGGCCCGGCCCCGCTGGCGGGTGGCGACGATGACCGGCCGCCTCGCCGACGAACGGCTGCGGATCGGTGAGCTGCGCGCCGGTGACCTGGCCGTCGCGGCCGTCTTCGAGCTCGGCTACCGCCAGCTGACCCGCGCCCAGGCGCGGGCGTTCCGGCTGCTCGCGCCGGTCACCCGGCAGGGCATCGGGACGGCCGCCGCCGCCGCGACCCTGGGCATGGACGAGTACGACGCCGAGGAACTGCTGGAGGCGCTGGTCGACGCGGCGATGCTGGAGGCGCCGCGGCCCGGCCACTACCGCTACCACGACCTGGTGCGCTCCTTCGCGCTCCAGCTCGTCGGGCCCGAGCAGCCGGGACCGGACGAGGCGGACGGCGACGACGGGGCGGCGGCGCTGGGGCGGCTCCTCGACTTCCTGTTGGACGGTTCGTGCGCCGCCTTCCAGACGATGGTGCCGGGCGACCCGGTCGGCGCGATCCTCGGCGGCCGGCCCGAGGCGGGGCCGCGCTTCGCCACCCTCGCCGACGCGCGCGCCTGGGTCACGCAGGAGTTCGACTGCGCCGCCAACGCGGCCGCCCTGGCCGCGCAGGGCCCCACGGGCGGTGATTCCCGCACCCTGCGCGCCGCGGCCGACCTGCTGGTCGCGATGAGCCCCTTCGGGCAGGACATCCCCTACCTGCAACTGGCCACCGCCGCCCGCAAGGTGGCCGACGCGGCGGCGGCGCGCGGCGACGACCACGCCGAGGCGCGGGCGCGCTTCGTGTGCGGCAACGCCGCCCTGCAGTACACCCGGCTGGCCGAGGCCGAGCTGCACACCCGGCTGGCGACCGAAGCCTGTGCGCGGGCCGGGGACGAGGTCATCCTGCGGCAGATCCTCAACGACCGCGGGCTGATCGCGCAGTGGCAGCGGCGCTTCACGGACGCGGCGATGTTCTACGACCGGGCGGTGGAGCTCGCCAGGAGGCTGGGACACCGTTCGGGGGAGCTGACCACCGAACTGAACGCGGCCCAGGCCCGGGTGCGCAGCGGCCGCCCCGTCGATGCGGTGGAGGTGTGCGAGGCCGCGCTGGACCGGCTGCGCACCGAGCGGGACCCGCACGTGACCTCGTACGCCTGGTACGTGCACGGCATGGCGCTGCACGAGATGGGGCGGCACGCCGACGCCGTCATCAGCTACACCGCCTGCCTGGAGGTGTGCGCGGCGGCCCGGTTGCGGGGGCGGGAGACCCAGGCGAGGTTCATGCTCTCGGGCAGCCTGCGGGACCTGGGTCGCTACGACGAAGCCCTCGCGGAGGCCGGGCGGGCCCTGGCCCTGAGCGAGGAGCTGGGCTCCCAACAGCAGCGCGGACACTGCCTGCTGGCCCTGGCCCGCGCCCTGGCCGAGACCGGGGACACCGCGGGGGCGTCGGCCCGGGCCCAGCAGGCCCGTGACGTCTACGCCCTCCTCGGGCTGCCGGACGTGGACCAGGCCGAGGAGCTGGCCCGGTCGTTGGAGCTGGCGACCGCTCCGTGAGCATCGCCGGTGTGTGAGCCCCGTCGGCCCGTGAGCCCCGTCGGCCCGTGAACACCGTCCGCCCCTGAGCTCCGTCGTCCGTGAACGCCGTCGGCCCGTGAGCGCGAGCGGCTCGACGGGCTGAGGGGGCTGGACGGGTCGTGCGGCGGGGAGCCGTGGATCAGCCCTGGCTGTTCCACTCGGTCGGGGTGACCGGGCCGCCGGCGACGACGGTCACCGCGTGGCCCGGTGCGGGGGCGTCCTCGTGGGAGACCGCCACCGAGAACAGCGCGGCGGCGCAGCCGACGGTGAGGACGATCGCGGTCTTGCGCAGGGCCAGGGTGGTGATGGAGCGCTTCATGGGATTGCCGTCCGCTTCGTGGATCGATGCCTGCGTATGTGGGGAGAGCCGGTCACACCGTGTCGGTTCCGGCTGCTCTGGAACAAGACTGATCCAGGCCGCTCTACGACGGATATATGCGCGATCACCGCTGTCGCGCCCGTCGTCTGCGCGCCCGAGGATCCTCCGTATATGCGCCAGGTGCACCATTCCAACCGTGCGGTGGTCGGCCACTGGGCCGGTGCTTCGTACCGGACCCACCCGGTCCGTCCGGACGCGCACCGCACCCCGGCCCCGGCCGACCCGACCCCGCACCGTACTCCCCACAGCTGCTCCCGAACCGCCACACGATGGACCCGGGCCAGCGGAGGTTGCCATGACTGCCCTTCTGTCTCCTTCGACCGCGCACCCCACCTCTGCCGCGCACCCGGCCGACCTCAGCTTCGAACTGCTGGGCGAGGTGAGGGGATGGCGGAACGGCGTCGAACTCCCGCTCGGTGCTCCCCGTCAGCGGGCCCTGCTGGCCGTCCTGTTGCTCCGCGCGGGCTCGCCCGTCGGCCGCGACCACCTGATCGACGGGATCTGGGGCGACACCGCCGTGCTGGACGGTGCCAACCTCGTACAGGCGTACGTGTCCAAGCTGCGCAAGCTCGTCGAGCCCGACCGGGCGCCGCGCACCGCCGGGGGAGTCCTCACCCGGGTCGGCGCCTCCTACCGGCTCTCCATCGGCCCCCAGCAGTGCGACCTGGGGCGCTTCGAGCAGGCCGTGGCCGAGGCCCGGGAGCTGCGGTCCGTCGGCCGGCCGGAGGCGGCCGAGCGCACGCTGGCCACCGCCCTGGCCGCCTGGCCCGGTCCCGCGCTCACGGGCGTGAGCGGCCCGCTGCTCGACGTCGAACGCACCCGGCTCGTGGAGCTGCGCCTGGCGGTCGTCGAGGAGCACACCGAGCTGGCGCTCGAACTCGGCGGCCACGCACGTCTGGTGCCCCACCTGTTGGTCCTCACTTCCGAACACCCGTACCGCGAACGCCTCTGGGCCCTGCTCATGGTCGCGCTCTACCGGGGCAGCCGTCAGGCCGACGCGCTGGCCGCCTACCAGCGGGCCCGGCACACCCTGATGGAGAACCTCGGGCTGTTGCCCGGACCCGAGCTGCGCGGCATCGAGGAGGCGATCCTCGCGCGCCGCCCCGATCCCTTCGCCCGTCTCGCCCCGGCCGCGGCGGCCGGGGAACCGGGCCACGCCGGCGCGGTGGCCGCGCCGTTCGGTGCGGGGCCCGAGACCGGCCGCCCCCACCTGACCCTGGTCGGGCCCGCCCCCGCCGCCACCCGCGGCCCCTGGGCCGAAAGCGCGGCCCGGCTGGCCCGCTGAGGCCACCCGCCCGCCCACTCCGTCCTCCCTACCTCTCCCTACCTCTCCCTCCCGACCCCGTCCGTCGCCCCACCGCCGTGCGCCGCGCCCCGTGGCCCGCGCACGGCGGTGTTCGCCATGGCCGTGGACCCGCAAACCCGTAGATCCGCAAACCCGTAGATCCGCAGATCCGTAGATCCGCAGAGACAAGGAAGCGCCACCCCATGACAGTCCAGCCCGAAACGGCCGACACCGCCGACACGGCCCCGCCGGACGGTTCCGGTCCGGCCCCCGGCCCCGGGGCCGCCGCGATACCGGTCGACCCCGGGACCCCCGACCAGGACGCTCCGGCCCCCGCGCGTCCCGCCCGCCGCCGTCGGCTGCGGCGGATCCTCCTGCGCACCGCGGTGGCGTTCACCGCGCTGCTGGTCCTGGCGGTCGCCGGCCTGGCCGGGTACGTGCAGTGGACGGTCCAGCGCTCGCTGCCCCAGCTCGCCGGCAGCACCAGCGTCCCCGGCCTGAAGGGCGAGGCCCGGATCGTGCGGGACGCCTCGGGGATCCCCCAGATCTACGCCGACACCGCGCACGACCTGTTCATGGCCGAGGGCTACGCGCAGGCCCAGGACCGCTTCTGGCAGATGGACACCCAGCGGCACGTCACCGCGGGCCGGCTCGCCGAGATGTTCGGCCCGAGCCAGGTGCAGACCGACAAGGTGGCGCGCACCTTCGGCTGGTACCGGGTGGCCGAGCAAGAGGTGGCCATGCTGTCACCGCAGACGCAGGCGTACCTGAGGGCCTTCTCCGACGGGGTGAACGCCTACCTCGCCCAGCACAAGGGCGCCGAGCTGTCGGTCGAGTACCCGGTGCTCGGATTCGTCTCCGGCGACTACCGGCCCGAGCCGTGGACCCCCGCCGACTCGGTGTCCTGGCTGAAGACCATGGCCTGGAACCTCAACACCGGCATGATCGACCAGTTCCAGCAGGCGATGCTGGCGGCCAAGCTGCCCGCCGGCACGGCCGACGACCTCCACCCGGGCTACGACTTCACGCGCTGGTCGCCGATCGTCCCGGACCGTGCGCCCGCCCCGGCGAACGCTTCCGCTCCCGCGAACGCACCGGTGACCGCGACCCCGTCCGCCGCGTCGACCCCGCCCGCGGCGCCCGCCGCGCCGTCCGCGCCCGCCGCCGGAGCGGCGCCCGTCGTTCCCGCCGGGGCCTCGACCGCGCTGGCCGACAGTGCCGGGGTGCGCAAGGTGCTGGCCGCCGTCCTCGGCCCGCAGGGCATCGGCATCGGCTCCAACTCCTGGGTGGTGTCGGGAAGTCGTACCACCACCGGCAAGCCGCTGCTGGAGAACGACCCGCACCTGACCCCCTCCCTCCCGGGCATCTGGTACCAGGTCGGCCTGCACTGCAACCGGGTCGGCCCCGAGTGCCCCTACGACGTCACCGGCTTCACCTTCGCGGGGATGCCGGGCGTGGTGATCGGCCACAACGCCGACATCTCCTGGGGCTTCACCGACCTGGGCGCGGCCGACTCGGACCTCTTCGTGGAGAAGGTCAAGGGCTCCACCTACGAACACCAGGGCGAGCAGAAGCCGTTGGTCGTCCGCCAGGAGCAGATCAAGGTGGCCGGCGCCCCCGCCGTCGACCTGACCGTCCGCTCGACCCTGCACGGCCCGCTGATCTCCGACGTGCTGAAGTCCGCCGACGAAGTGGCCGACGACGGCAAGGAGCCCGACGTACCGCCGCGCGGCCCGCAGGAGGACTACGCGGTCGCGATGCAGTGGACGGCGCTGGACCCGGCCCCCACCATGGACGCCCTCTTCGCCCTGGACCGGGCCAAGAACTGGGACGAGTTCCGCGCCGCCGCCGCGGTCTTCGCCTCGCCCGTGCAGAACATGATCTACGCGGACACGTCCGGGAACATCGGCTACCAGACCCCGGGCCGCATACCCGTCCGCAAGGCGGGCGACAGCCGCCACCCGGTGCCGGGCTGGACCGGGGCCTACGACTGGACCGGCTACCTGCCCTTCGACCAGCTGCCCACCAGCTTCAATCCGCCCGAGGGCTACATCGTCACCGCCAACAACGCGGTGGTCGGCCCCGGTTACCCGCATCTGATCGGCAGCAGCTGGGGCACCGGCTACCGCAGCCAGCGGATCGCCCAGCTGATCGAGCAGGGCGGCAAGCTGGACGTCGCGGCCATGGAGCGGATCACCCAGGACAGCTGGAACGGCAACGCCGCCACCCTGGTGCCGCGGCTGCTCCAGGCCGAGGTGGGCGCGGACGCCAAGCCCGCCCAGGACCTGCTGCGCGGCTGGGACTTCTCCCAGGGCGCCGACTCGGCGCCGGCCGCCTACTTCAACGCGGTCTGGCGCGAGCTGCTGAAGAGCGCCTTCACGGACCGGCTCGCCAAGGCCGGGGTCAAGGGCTACGCCTACCCGGACGGCGGCGGCCGCTGGTTCGACGTGGTGCGCGGCCTGCTCGACCGGCCCGACAGCATCTGGTGGACCAGCGCCACCGACCCCTCCGTGCACGGCCGGGACGCCATGCTGGGCAAGGCGATGGAGGAGGCCGCCAAGGAGCTGCGGGGGCGGCTCGGCGCCGATCCGAAGAAGTGGAAGTGGGGCGCCCTGCACACCCTGACGCTGGAGAACCCGACCCTGGGCGCCGGCGGTCCGGCGCCGCTCCAGTGGCTGCTGAACGCCGACCCGGTCGGCGTGGGGGGCGGCACCGACTCGGTGCTGGCCAACGGCTGGGACCCGCAGAAGGGTTTCGAGGTGATCTGGGTGCCGTCGATGCGCATGGTGGTGGACCTCGCGGACTTCGAGCGCTCCCGCTGGATCAACCTGACCGGTGCGTCGGGCCACGCCGGTGCGGACTCCTACATCGACCAGATCGGCCCGTGGGTCAAGGGCGGCAGCCTGCCCTGGCCGTACGGAGCGGCAGCCGTGGACGCGGCGGCGCGCGACCGCCTGCGCCTCACCCCCGCGGTCGCCCCCTCGTAGGGCGCCGGGATTCAGTAGGGCTTCAGTAGCGATCCAGCAGGGCTTCCGTCGGACTCCGGTCCGGCACACGCGGGCCGTCGGCGGTATCACCGTCGACGGCCCGTCGTGCGTCAGCGGCCCGTCAGCGCGCGACCGGCGCCCCGCCGGTACCCCGTCACTCCCTCGCCCGTGCCCGACCAGCGCGCGGTCAGGGCGCGGTCAGCCCTCGGCCAGCACGGGGCCAGTGCCCGGCCAGTGCCCGGCCAGCGCGCGGCCGGTGCGCGGTCAGGGCGACACCGACCGGGCCGTCAGTGCAGGGCAACCGCGCGGCAGGCGGCGGGCGGAAACATCGGGACCGACAGTCGCCCCGGGCGCCCTGCCGCGGGGCCGGAGATCGGAGAGACATGCGCTGGGAGCAGGTGTACCTGGCAGGCACGGGTGTCTGGCTGGCCGACCGCACGAACGCCGCCGAGGCGGTCGCGACGGGCGCGTACGACGCCGCGGAACACGCCGTGAACCAGATCCATTCGGTCAGCTCGGCCGTGGCCGACGGGCCGGACGACCTGTCGGCACCGGAAATGGCCGTCCGCGCGGCCCGCACCGCGCTGCGCCGTTCCGGCCCGGCCGCGGAGCGGGTCGCCGCCGTGTTCCACAGCTACCTGTGGTTCCAGGGAGCGGAGTTGTGGCCGTCCGCGGCCTACGTCGCGCAGCACGCGGTCGGGTCGGCCGTGCCCGCCTTCGACCTCTTGCAGCAGTGCAACGCGGGTCTGGCCGGGCTGGAGCTGGCCGCCCGCCAGCTGCGCTCGCGCCCGGCCGGCGAGGACGAAGCCGTGCTGCTGACCACGGCCGACCGCTTCGCGCCCCCGGCCTTCGACCGGTGGCGGGCCGAACGGGGCATGGTCTACGGCGACGGCGGCACCGCGCTGGTGCTGACCTCCTCGCCCGAAGCGGCGACCGCCCGCCTGCTGGCCACCGCGACCCGGGTGGACAACTCGCTGGAGGGCCTGGCCCGGGGCGCCGGCTTCCGGTCCGGGCCGCAGGACGAGCCCAGGCCGGTCGACCTGGGGACGCGGGCCGAGGAGTACTTCCGCGCACACCGCAACATGCGGGCGGCGACGCTGCGCACCGCCGAGGTGGCGGCCGACTCGATCCGGGCCGCGCTGGCCGATGCCGACACGCCGATCGAGCGGATCGACCGGGTGGTGCTCAACGCCACCGGACACCAGCGGCTGACCTGGCAGTTGGAACACCAACTGGGCATCGAGGAGAAGCACTCCAACTGGGAGTTCTGCCGCGAGGTCGGCCACCTGGGCGCGGGCGACCACTTCGCGGGACTGAACGAACTGCTGGAGACCGGCGAAGTCGGCGCGGGCGACCGCGTGTTGCTGGTCGGTGGCGGCACCGGCTACAGCTGCACCAGCGCGGTCGTCGAGATCACCGACCCCTCGGGCTGGTCCGCATGAGCGCCACCGCCCCCGGGACGCGCGCCGACGCGCCCGCGCCCGACGACGGCGCGCTCGCCCCCGCGCCCGACGACGGCACGCTCGTCGTCGACCTGCTCGACGCCGCGGCGGCCGCCCGTCCCGGCGCGAGCGCCGTCCGCGACGCCGCCGGCGCCTGGACCTACGCCGAACTGGCCGCGGCCAGCCGCACGGTGGCCGCCCGGCTGCGCGACGGGTCCGGCGTCGTACCCGGCGACCGGGTGGTCCTGCGGCTCGGCAACCGGCGGGAGTTCGTCGCGCTGTACTACGGCGTCCTGCGCGCCGGCGCCGTCGCGGTGCCGCTGAACCCGGAGTTGAAGGCATTCGTGCTGAGCGGGGTGCTGACGGACGCGGCTCCCGCGGTGGTCGTGCTCGACCCGGCCGAGACGGAGCCGGTCCGTGCGGCGGTCGCCGCCTGCGGCGCCCGTACGGCCACGCCCGACGAACTCCTGCGGGGCCCCGCCGCGGAGGCGGGACCCGGGGCCGGGGCCGGGGCCGGGACGGCCCGCGCGCCCGACGGCCGGCCGCCGGTCGACGCGATCGCCCAGCTGATCTACACCTCCGGCAGCACCTCCGCCCCCAAGGGCGTGGTCTGCACCCACCGCCAAGTGGTCTTCGCCGCCCGCGCGATCGCCCGCCGGCTCGGCTACGGACCGCGGGACGTCGTGCTCGCCGCGCTGCCGCTCTCCTTCGACTACGGGCTCTACCAACTCCTGCTGGCCGCGATCGGCGGCTCCGAGGTGGTGCTGGCGGACGCCGCCGCGCCGGTCCGCGTCCTGACGCTGCTGCGCACGCACCGGGCCACCGTGGTGCCGGTGGTGCCCTCGCTCGCCGAGATGCTGTGCCGCCTCGCGGCCCGCGGCGCGCCGCCGGAGCACGTCCGCCTGTTCACCAACACCGGCGCCGCACTGGCCGGTTCCACCATCGAGGCGCTGCGCTCCGGCTTCCCGGGTGCGGCCGTGGTGGCGATGTACGGCATCACCGAGTGCAAGCGGGTCACCATCGCCGAACCGGACGTCGACCGCGAACGCCCCGGGTCGGTGGGCCTGCCCCTGGACGGCACCACCGTCGAGGTGCTCGACGGGCGAGGCCGACCCCTGCCGCCGGGCGAGGTCGGCGAGATCGTCGTCGGCGGCCCGCACGTGATGACCGGCTACTGGAACGCGCCCGCACCGACCGCCGGCCGCTACCGCCCGGACCCGCACACCGGGCGGACCCGACTGCACACCGGTGACCACGGCCGACTGGACGCGGACGGCCACCTCTACATCAGCGGGCGCGTCGACGACCAGTTCAAGAGGCGCGGCGTCCGCATGAGCACCACGGAGATCGAGGCGGCCGCGCTGGACGTGCCCGGCGTACGGGCCGCCGCCGCGCTGCCGCCCCGGGACGGGCTCGACCTGCGCCTGGTCGTCACCGGTGCGGACGGGCTCACCGCGCGCCGGGTGATCGAGGGGCTCGAAGAACGCCTGGAGGCGGCGAAGGTGCCCGCCGACTGCCGGGTCGTCGCCCGGCTGCCCCTCACCCCCAACGGCAAGACCGACCGAAAGGCGCTGGAGAGCGATGCGCACTGACCCACCCGCCACGACCCCACTCGCCACGACCCCGCCCTCCACCACCGCCCCCCGCGCCGAGGACCTGCTGGCCGCCGAGCTGGCGCTGCGCTACGGCAGCCCGCTGTACGTGTACGACCTGACCCGGGTCGAGCGGGCCGCGGCGGACCTGCGCGCCGCCCTGCCCGAGCGCTCCCACCTGTACTACTCCCTCAAGGCGAACCCGCACCCCGAGCTGGTCCGCACCCTGCGGCTGGCCGGCTGCCGCCCGGAGATCTGCTCCACCGGCGAACTCGCCGCCGCCCTGGCCGCCGGATTCGAAGGGGCCGACTGCCTCTACGGCGGCCCGGGCAAGACCGCCGCGGAGCTGGGCGAGGCCCTGGCCGCGGGAGTGCGCACCTTCTCGGTCGAATCGCCCGCGGACCTGCGCCGGGTCGGCGCCGCCGCCCGCGCCCGGGGCGTGACGGCGCGCTGCCTGCTGCGGATCAACGGCTCGGACGCGGGAGCGGGCGTCGGCCTGCGGATGACCGGCGGCGCCTCGCAGTTCGGCCACGACATCGCGGACGGTCTGCCCGACCTCGCCGAACTCGTCGTCGAGGGGACCGAGTTGTGGGGGCTGCACTTCTTCCCGCTGACCAATGCCGTCGATCCGCAGGGGCTGCTCGCCGAGGCCGTCGCCTCGATACGCACCGCCGCCGCGCTGGAGGCCCACTGGGGCCGTCCGCTGCGGATGCTCGACCTCGGCGGCGGCTTCGCCTGCCCGTACGCGGCGCCGGGCGAACGACCGCTCTACGACGTTCTGCGCGAACCGCTGGAGGCCGCGCTGGACGAGCACCTGCCGGGTTGGCGGGGGCGGTTGGAGCTGGCCTTCGAGTCCGGCCGCTACCTCGTCGGCGACAGCGGACGACTGGTCTGCACCGTCACCGAGGTCAAGGAGAGCCGCGGCACCACCTACGGCGTGCTGGACAGCGGGATCAACCACCTGGGCGGGCTCTCGGGGGTGGGCCGACTGCCCTCGCTGCGCGCCGAACCGCTGCACCTCACCGACGCCGACCCGGACGCCGACCCGGACGCCGACCCGGACGCCGACCCGGACGCCGACCCGGCGGCGGAAGGTCCCGTGACCCGCCGGGTGGCCCTGGTGGGGCCGCTGTGCACCCCCGCCGACGTGATCAGCCGGGCCACGGAGGCCGTGGTGCCGCGGCCCGGCGCCCTGCTGGCCGTGCCGAACGTCGGTGCGTACGGCGCCACCGCGAGCCTGCTCGGCTTCCTCGGACGCCCGGCCCCGGCGGAGATCACCGTCCGGGACGGCCGCGTGGTCAGCGCCGACCGGCTGGCCCTGACCCGCCGGCCGCTGCCCGTCCATGACCAGCCCGACCACCAGAACGACCACCACCGGAACGACCACCACCGGAACGACCACCAGAACGACCGACGCGACCTCGTCGGTCGCACCGCAAGGAGCTGAACCGCATGACCACACGACCCCGTTGGGACGACCGGTACGAGGACGTCCTGGCCGAGCTGCTGCCGCGGCTCGCCGAGGAGCGGCCGCTGTCCGCCGAGGCCGGGCTGCGCGGCGCCGGGCTGGACTCGATGGCCATCGTCGAGCTGCTGGTGCGGCTGGAGGAGGCCTACCAGGTGTCCATCCCGGACGAGGAGTTGGGCCCGGAGGCCTTCGAGACCGTCGGCAGCCTGTGGGAGGTCGTCTCCGGGCGGCTGGACCCGGCCGTACCGCGCTGACCGGCACGCACACCACCGCTGAGAGAAAGGCTGGCATCCGTGCCGGTATCACTGGACATCGACATATCAGCACCGGACCTGGTGCTCACCGGGGCCGAGACGGCCGCCACCGCACGGGTCGCCGCACTGCTCCGCGACCGGCCGGAAGGCACCCTGGTCGACGACCCCGCCTGGGTGGACTCGGCCCGTGACCACTGGGAGGAACTGCCGACCCGGCTGCGCCGGACCCTGCGGGACTTCCGCCGGGCGCCCGGACCCGGCGGCGCCCTGCTCGTGCGCGGGCTGCCGGTCGCCGGGTCCGAGCTCGGCGACACACCGCTGAGCGACGGCTCGGTGCAGCGCACCGCGACCGTACCGGCGGCGGTGCTGATGCTCGTCGCCTGCGGGCTCGGCGACCCGGCCGCCTTCCGACCCGAGAAGACCGGCGCGCTCGTGCAGGACGTCGTCCCGGTGCCGGGACGCGAGGAGTTCCAGGGCAACGCGGGCTCGGTGCTGCTCACCTTCCACAACGAGAACGCCTTCCACCCGCACCGGCCGGACTTCGTCATGCTGCTGTGCCTGCGCGCCGACCCGGAGGGGCTGGCCGGGCTGCGGACCTCCTGCGTGCGCGAGGTGCTGCCGCTGCTGGACGCGCAGACCCGCTCGGCGCTGCACCGGCCGGAGTTCCGCACCGCGCCGCCGCCGTCCTTCGGCGGCAGCGACGGCCCCGCCGCGCCGCACGCGGTGCTCACCGGGGCGTACGAGGACCCGGACCTGCGCGTGGACATGGCGGCCACCGAACCGCTCACCGAGCGGGCGGCGGCCGCGCTGGCCGAGCTCCAACTCCTCTTCGAACGCACCGCCCGGACCGCCCGGCTGGAGCCCGGCGACCTCGCCGTCGTCGACAACCGGATCACCGTGCACGGGCGCACCGCTTTCAGTCCGCGCTTCGACGGCACCGACCGCTGGCTCCAGCGCACCTTCGTCCTCGCCGACCTGCGCCGCTCGCGCGCCCACCGGGCGGGCGACGGCTACGTGCTGGCCGACCCGACCGGACACGCCGCGCGCCCCGCCTGATCCACCACCTCCGCAGCCTGGTCGGGGCGGCCCTTCCCGGGCCCCGGCCAGGCTGCGCCGTCACGCCCGCGTGCAGGGCGCACCTCCCTACGCCGGTCCGCCGGTCCGCCGGGACACCTGTGAGCCCGTGCGCCCGTACGCCGCTGCACCCGTACGCCCGTACGCGCGCATGCCCCGGTGCCCGTACGTCGATGCCGTGCGCGGTGCCCCCCCCCCGCAACCACCGGCAGGCCGCTGCCCCGCAGCCGCCGCCGCACCGGGCCGTTCCCGGCCCGGCCGTCCACCGATCGGAGCCACCCGTGACCACCGCCCTTTCCCCGGCCCCCGCCGCCGGGGCCGTCTCCACCGCTCCCGCCACCGCCCCGGCCCCCGCACCGGCCGTGGACCCGACCCGGGCGCCCGGTGTCGGCGGCCCCAGCCTGGCCGCCGCCCGGCCCGACCCGGCCGATCTGGATCCGCACCGCGCGCTGCGCGCCCTCGCGCACTGGCGGGCCGATGGTCGGGACGCCGCCCGCTTCCCCTACCGCGCGGTCCTCGGCCACTACCGGGCCGTCGGCAAGAACGAGGTCGGCGCGGAGTTGTTGGGCGCCCTGCGCGCCGTCGCACCCGCGGCGCCGGACGGGGCCGCCGCGCGGCTGCTCGCGGACTGGCTGCCGCAGGTGGTGGACGGTGCGCAGGGCGACTACGACAGCTACCTCGGCACTCCGGTCTACGCCTCGCTGGCCGCGTCGGGCTCCGGCTCCGCGTCCGCGTCCATGTCCGGGGCCGGCGCCCGCACGGAGCAGGTGATCACCGCCCTGCTGGCCGACGTGGTCGCCGTCGAGGCCGCCACGCTGGTCGGAGCCCCGGCCGGGCGGGCCCGTACCCGGGCGGCCCTGCGCGCCCTCACCGCCGCGGCCGGTCTCCCGACCGGCTGCGCGGACGCCGCCGGGCCGCAGGCGGCGCCGGACGATCCGGCCGAGCTGGTCCGGGCCTGCGCCGACGCGGTCGCGGCGGCGCGGGACGCGGTGCCCGCCGACGTGCTGCGGGCGGTGGAACTGACGCTGACCCCGACCACCCGCTGCCACGACGAGCAGATGTTCATCCGGATCATCCAGATCTTCGAGGCGGTCTTCGCCGCCGTCGCCCGGTCCATAGCGGCCGCCACCGACGCGGTGGCCACCGGCCGGGCCGACCTGGCCCGGGAGCTGCTGACGGACGCGACGCGGCAGGTGACCGGGACCTCCGGAGTGTTCCGGGTGCTGACCACCATGCCCAAGGACGCCTTCGCGGTGATCCGCGCCAACACCGACGGCCGCAGCGCGGTGCAGTCCATCGCCTACCGGACCGTCGAGCAGTCCTCGCCGGAGCTGCACCGCGCCCTGCTGCGCGGCCCGCTCTCCGAGGGGGAACTCAGCTCCAGCATGCGGGAGTTGGACGATTCCTGGGGGGCGATGAAGCGGACCCACTGGGGCATCACGATGAAGGTGATCGGCCAGGTGCGCGGCACCGGCGGCACCGCCGGAGCCTCCTACCTCCGCGACGCGGCCGAGGCCCGGCTGTTCCCCGCCCTCGGCCCGGTCGAGCGGCCTTCAGTCGGCGTTCAGTGAGCCGTCAGTGAGCCGCCGGGCACCGGTCACCGCGCCGCCGGCCGGGCGCCGGACCGGCGCCCGGGAGCCGCCGGAAGAACGTCCGCGCCCGGCCAGGGCGGGCCCAGCGCGGGCCCAGATCCCGATCAGGGCCGGGCGACAGCATCGAAGACAGAACGGCCGGCCCGTACGGCCGGCACCGCACCGGGCGGCTGCACGGGCCCACCGGTACCCACCCACCCAGCGAAATCGGAGCGCAGTGATGAGCAGCGAGGACAGCACCGTCTACCAGGTCGTCGTCAACGACGAGGAGCAGTACTCGATCTGGCCGGCCGACCGGGAACTGCCGGCCGGGTGGCGCGGCGAGGGCCCGCAGGGCGAGAAGGCCCTGTGCCTGGCCCACATCGACGAGGTGTGGACCGACATGCGGCCGCTGAGCCTGCGCGTGGCCATGGAGCGGCAGGCCGCCGAGGCCGCCGCGCCGGCGACCGCGGGCTGAGCACGGGCCGAATCACGAGCGCCTGAGGGCGAACGGCCGCCGACGGCGGCAGCAGGAACAGGGCATCGGACACCGAACGGTGAGGGAACAACGCGTGGACCCGCGACTTGAGCATCAGGACTGGATCTCGGCCATCTCCGCCACCGCGGCGGCCGATCCGGACCGCACGGCCTTCGAGTTCTCCGGAAAGGAGGACGCACCGGTCGAGCGGCTCAGCTACGGACAGCTCGACCGGCGGGCCCGCGCCGTCGCCGCCCGGTTGCAGCGCCTCGGTCTGACCGACCGCCCGGTGCTGCTGCTCCAGCCGCCGGGTCTGGACTACGTCGTCTCCTTCATCGGCTGCCTGTACGCCCGGGCCGTCGCGGTGCCGGTCTACCCGCCCAACCGTCGACCGCGCTCCCTGGAGCGGCTCGTCGACATCGTCGCGGACTGCGGGGCGACGGTGGCGCTGACCACCGCCGCCGTCCGCGACCGGCTGCTGCCCGACGACCCGGACGGCGCGGTGATGGACGTACTGCGCCTGCTGGCGACCGACCGGGTGCCGGACGAGGAAGCGGGGGAGTGGCACCACCCGCGGGTCGGCCCCGACACCGTGGCCTTCCTCCAGTACACCTCCGGCTCCACCTCGGCGCCGCGCGGCGTGGTGCTGACACACGGGAACCTGCTGCACAACTCGGCCCTGATCCAGCGCGCCTTCCGCACCACCGGCGCCACCCGCGGCATGTCCTGGCTGCCGCTCTTCCACGACATGGGACTCATCGGCGGCATGCTCCAGCCGCTGTACTACCAGGGCTCCTGCTCGCTGATGTCCCCCACCTCCTTCGCCCAGGACCCGCTGCGCTGGCTGCGCGAGATCAGCCGCAGCCGGGCCACGGTCAGCGGCGGCCCCAACTTCGCCTACGACCTGTGCGCCGACCTGGCCACCCCCGAGGTGCTGGCCGGACTCGACCTGAGCAGCTGGGAGGTGGCGTTCAACGGCGCCGAGCCGGTGCGCGCCGAGACCTTCCGGCGGTTCGCCGAGGCGTACGCCCCTGCGGGCTTCCGGGCCGAGGCCTTCACCCCCTGCTACGGGCTGGCCGAGGCCACCCTGATCGTCTCCTGCAAGCCGCACGGCACGGCCCCGGCACGCTTCTCGGCCCCGAACGCACTGCTCGCCGGTACCGGCGCGGCGGCGGACGAGTCGGCCACCGAGCCGGTCACCGAGGCGACCCAGGGGACCGAGGGGACCACCGAGCTGGTCAGCAGCGGCCGCCCGGACGACTCGCAGCGGCTGGAGATCGTCGACCCGGTCACCCGACGGGTGCTGCCCGCCGGGGAGATCGGCGAGATCTGGCTCGCCGGCCCGAGCGTGGCCCAGGGCTACTGGAACCGGCCCGAGCACACCGCGGCCACCTTCGGCGCCCGCCTCGCCGACGACCAGAGCGCCGAAGGAGCCGGGGCCGAGGCCCCCGCCTTCCTGCGCACCGGCGACCTCGGCCTGCTCCACGAGGGCGAGCTGTACGTCACCGGCCGCCTCAAGGACCTGATCATCGTCCGCGGCCGCAACCACTACCCGCAGGACATCGAGCAGAGCGTGTCCGCCGTCCACCCCGCGCTGCGCGCCAACTGCGGCGCCGCCGTCCAGGTCGAACTGGCCGGCACCGCCGAGCTGGTGATCGTCCAGGAAGTGTCCCGGGACCACCAGGACGGTGACCTGGGCGCGCTGGCCCGCGCGGTGCGCGAGGCCGTCGCCGAGGCGCACGGGATACGACCGGCCGCGGTGGTGCTGATCCGCGCCGCGACGCTGCCGCGCACCTCCAGCGGCAAGGTGCAGCGCCACGTGTGCGCCGCCTCCTACCGCGAGGGCGACCTCACCGCGCTGGCCCACAGCGGCCGCCCGCAGGGCGCCTCCGTGGAGCAGGCGTCCGCCCTGGACGCCGCCGCGCTGCGCGGCGCCGAGCCGACCGAACGCCCGGCGGTGCTGCTGGCCGCCCTGCGCTCCCTGCTCGCGGCCCGGCTCGGACTGGACGCGGCGGACCTCGCCCCCGAGCACCGGCTCGCCGAACTGGGCCTGGACTCGCTCGGCGCGGTCCGGCTGCGGCACGAACTGCACACCGCCTTGGGCGTGGACCTGACCCTGACCGAGGCGCTCGCACTGGACCTGGCCGGACTGGCCGCCCTGCTCGCCGAGCGCTTCGAGGAAGCGGGCGCCGCGCCCGGACCGGCCGGCGCGCAGGAGCCCACCGCCCCCACCGAGCCCGGGGACCACCCGCTCTCGCCGAACCAGGCCGCCCTGTGGCTGCTGCACCAGGTCGCCCCCGAGAGCCCCGCCTACCTGGTCTCCACCGCCTTCCGCGTGCACGGCGCGCTCGACCCGACCGCCCTCGGGGCCGCCCTGGCGGGCCTGACCCGGCGGCACGCGGTGCTGCGCAGCACCTTCCCCCGCACCGGCTCCGGACCCGTCCAGCGGGTGCACGCCGACCTCCCGCCCGCCTTCGAGCAGGTCGACGCCTCCGGCTGGAGCGCGACCGAGCTGGCCGCCCGCCTGACCGAGGCCGCCGAGCAGCCCTTCGACCTGGAGGTCGGACCGCTGCTGCGGGCCCGGCTCTTCAGCGGGGCCGAGGGGGGTCACCACCTGGTCCTGACCGCCCACCACCTGGTGGCCGACCTGTGGTCGCTGTCCCTGCTGCTGGACGAGCTGGCCGTCGGCGACGCGGCTGCGACCGCCGCCGCTCCTGATGCGGACGCCGGCGCCGGAAGCGAAGCGGGCGCCCCGTTCGCGGCGTACGCCCGTCGCCAGCTCGCCCTGGTCGACACCGCGGCCGGACGGCGCCGCCTGGACGGGTGGCGCACGGCCCTGGCCGGGGTCCGCTCCGGCACCTCCCTCCCCGCCGACCTGACGCCGCCCCGGCGCCAGCGGATGCGCGGCGCCGCGCTGCCGGTGGAGGTGGACGCCGCCACCACCGAAGCGCTGACGGCGCTGGCCCGGCGCGAGGGCAGCACCCTGTACACGGTGCTGCTGGCGGCCTTCCAGCTCCTGCTCGCCCGCAGCACCGGCGAGCACGACGTGGTCGTCGGCACCCCGACCCACGGGCGGGACGACGCCGCCTTCGCCCGTACGGTCGGCAGCCTGGTCAACACCGTGCCGTTGCGCGTCCGGATCGAGGCCGCCGAGCCGTTCACGGCCCTGCTGGCCCGGGTGCGGGAGAGCGCGCGGCTCGCGCTGGACGGCGCCGAGGTGCCGTTCCCGGCACTGGTCGAGCTGATCCGCCCGGACCGCGACCAGGGCGGCCGCCCGCTGGTGCGCAGCCTGTTCAGCCTCCAGCAGGCACCCGGCGAGCACGCCGAGGCCCTGGTGGCGATGGCCACCGGTCGGGACGGCGTGCCCTTCGCCCTCGGCGCCCTGGACTGCTCGACGCTGGCACTGCCGGTCGGCGGCAGCCAGTTCGACCTCCAACTGACTCTGGGCGAGGCGGCGGGCGGCCTGGCCGGTGCGGTCCGCTACGACACCGACCGCTACCTGCCGGCGACCGCCCGGCGCTTCGCCGCCCACTTCACCACCCTGCTGGCGGAGATCGCGGCCGACGCCGCCCGCCCGGCGGGCGAACTGCCCCTGCTGGCCCCGGCCGAGCGGGCCGCCGTCCTCGCCGCGGGCAACGACACCGCCCTCGCCTACGACCCCGCCGACGGGGTGGTGCGCCGCTTCGAGGCCCAGGCCGCGCGCACCCCGCGCGCCGTGGCGGTCCGCGCCGCCGGTCCCGAGGGCGGCGAGGAGTTGGACTACCGGACCCTGGACCGGCTGGCCGACGGCGTCGCCGCCCGGCTGCGCGCTCTGGGCATCGGCCCCGGCCGCACGGTGGCCGTCCTGCTGCCGCGCACCCCGCGGCTGCTCGCCGCCCTGCTCGGCGTGCTCAAGTCCGGCGCCGCCTACCTGCCGCTCGACCCGGGCCACCCGGCCGACCGGCTGGCCCTGGTGCTCGCCGACGGCGCCGCCGCGGCGGTGCTGAGCGACCTGCCCGCCGACCGGGTGCCCGCCGGGGACTGGACCGTGCTGGCGCTCGACACCATCGCCGAGGCGGAGCGCGACGCCGACACCACGATCGCGCCGCAATCGCCGGCGTACGTCCTGCACACCTCCGGCTCGACCGGTCGCCCCAAGGGCGTGGTGGTCCCGCACCGGGCCCTGGCCAACCTGCTGGCCTCCTTCCAGCGCGACCTAGGGCTCGCCCCCGGCGCGGGCTGGCTCTCCGTCACCACCCCGGCCTTCGACATCGCCGCGCTGGAGTACTTCCTGCCGTTGGTCCACGGCGCGACCGTGCACCTGGCCGACGCGGCCACGGCGGGCGACGGCTCCCGACTGAGGGCCTGCCTGGAGACCGGTGGGATCAGCCACCTCCAGGCCACCCCGGTCACCTGGCAGCTGCTGCTGGACGCCGGCTGGGCGGGCACCCCCGGGCTGACCGCGCTGTGCGGCGGCGAGCGGCTGCCCGTGGAGCAGGCCGCGGAACTGCTGGCCCGCGGCGCACGGCTCTGGCAGGTCTACGGGCCGACCGAGACCACGGTGTGGTCGGCGCGCGGCGAACTGACCACGGCCGACGGGGAACTGCCCCTGGGCACCCCGGTCGCCAACACCCGGCTCTACCTGGTCGATCCGCTCCTCCAGCCGGTCCCGGACGGGGTCACCGGCGAGCTGTTGATCGGCGGCGACGGCCTGGCCCACGGCTACCTGGACCGGCCCGGCCTGACCGCGGAACGCTTCGTCCCCGACGCCTTCGGCGCGGTCCCGGGCGCCCGGCTCTACCGCACCGGAGACCTCGTGCGGCGCGGCCCCGGTGGTGAGCTGCTCTTCGTCGGCCGCTCCGACACCCAGGTCAAACTGCACGGGCACCGCATCGAACTCGGCGAGATCGAGACCGCGTTGGAGCGGCTGCCCGCGGTGCGCCGCGCCGCGGTCGTCGTGGACGGCGAGGGCGCGCGGGCCCGGCTGGTCGGCTACCTGGAACAGCACGGCACCCCCGCGACCCCCGCCGCGCTGCGCGAGGAACTGCGGCGCACCCTGCCCGGCTACGCGGTCCCCTCGCTGCTGGTGACGCTGGACGAACTCCCGCTGACCGCGAACGCCAAGGTGGACCGGCGGGCCCTGCCCGAGCCGGAGACCACCCGTCCGTCGGGCGTCGTGGAGGAGCCGGTCGGGCCGACCGAGCAGCGGATCGCCGCCATGCTCGCCGAGCTGCTCGGAGCCGAGCGGATCGGACGCCACGAGGACCTCTTCGACCGCGGTGCGCACTCGCTGCTGCTGGCCCGCTTCGCCGAGCGCCTGCGGGCCGAGTTCGGCGCCGCACCGGCCCTGCACCTGCTCTTCGACCGGCCCACGGTTGCCGCCGTGGCCACCCTGGTCGAGGCCGCGGACCGCGGCCCCGGGTCCGTCCCGGCTGCGCGGCCGGCCCCGGTCCGGGTGGACCGCGGCCGCTACGCCGTCAGCCGCGGGTCCGACGGCGCGCTGCGCCCGGTGCTCACCGGCGCGGTCGCCGAGGGGGAAGCACGATGACCTCCGTCCCCTACCTCCCGGCCGAGCGGGCCGAGCGGGCCGAGCGGCCGCACGCCGGCCCCGGTGGCTCCCCGGTGGACCGTTCGTACCTGCTGCGATGTCCGGTCTGCCGCGAGAGCCACGAGGACGACGGCCTGCGGCTGGACTGCGCCGAGGCGCACCGGCCCGGCCTGCTCACCACCGAGTACGCCCGCCCCTTCACCCCCGGGCCCGGCACCGGCCCGTTCCGCTACGCCTGCTGGCTGCCGACCGCCGGCCGGGAGCTGCCCGAGGGCGCCATCGGCGCCACCTACCGGGCCGAGGCCCTGGGCCGCGAGCTGGGACTGCCCGAGCTGTGGGTCGCCTTCAGCGGCTACTGGCCCGAGCGCGGCGCGGCGCTGGAGACCGGCAGCTTCAAGGAGCTGGAGGCGCAGGCGGTGCTGGCCCGGCTGCCCGAGCGCCCGCCGGTCCTGGTCGTCGCCTCGGCCGGGAACACCGCCGCGGCCTTCCTGCGGGCCTGTTCGCGCCAGCGCGTGGACTGCGTGCTCGTGGTGCCGGAGGCGGCGCTGCCCGCGCTCGGCGCCGCGGGCGAACGCGCCGACTGTGTGCGCCTGGTGACCGTCGCCGGCGACTACACCGACGCGATCGACCTGGCCGACGCGATCTGCGCCCGGCCCGGATTCCAGGCCGAGGGCGGCACCCGCAACGTGGCCCGCCGCGACGGCCTGGGGACCGCGCTGCTCGCCGCGGCCGAGACCATCGGTCGCCTGCCGGACCACTACGTGCAGGCGGTGGGCAGCGGGGCCGGCGCGATCGCCGCGCACCAGGCGGCCCGGCGGCTGCTGGCGGCCGGCTTCCCGGCGGCCCAGCGCCCGGGCGCCGCGGCGGGCGGGCTGCCGCGGCTGACGCTCTGCCAGAACGCGCCCTTCGCGCCGATGGTCCGTGCGTGGCAAGAGGGCCTGGACGCGCCGGTCATCGGCTGCGGCCCCGAGGTGCGGGCGGCGGTGGCCGCCGTACACGCCCCGGAACTGACCACGCGCAAGCCGCCGTACGCGGTGGCGGGCGGGGTGCGCGAGATCGTCACCGAGAGCGGCGGCGAGCTGCGTGCGGTGGACAACGCCGAAGCGGTGGCCGCCGGGCGGCTGTTCGCGGCGGCCGAGGGCATCGACATCGAACCCGCCGCGGCGGTCGCCGCGGCCGGGCTGCGCCAGGCGGTCGCCGCCGGCCGGATCCGGCCCGAGGAGACCGTACTGCTGCACGTGACGGGCGGCGGCCGGGCCCGCCGCGCGCGCACCCACCCGCCCGTCCCGGTCCACCCCGACCTGCGGATACCGGCCGGGCTGGGCGCCGAGGCCGCCGCCTACCTGGTGACCGGCGCATGACGACCCCGCCCCACGGCGCCACCCACGGCGTCGCCCCCGGCGTCACCCCCGCGCACCTTCCCGCGCCCGATGTCGCTCCCGACACCGCTCCCCACACCGCCCCTGACGTCGTCCCCGTCCCATCCGGTCGGCAGAAAGCAGAGCAGACCATGCAGCAGTTCGCCTTTCCCGCCACCTCGGCCCAGCGCCGGATCTGGCTGGTGGAGCGGCTGATCCCCGGCACCAGCGCCTACCACCTGCCGTTCGCCCTGCACCTGGACGGCCCGCTCGACACCGCAGCCCTGGAGGGCGCGCTGACCGGGCTGGTCCACCGGCACGAGTCGCTGCGCACCTGCTTCGAGCAGGCGGACGGCGAGCTGGTCCAACTGGTCGACGAGCGGGCGACGTTCGCCCTGGAGCGGCGGGAGACCGCGGACGCCGAGCTGGAGCGCGTACTGGCGGCCGACGCCGCACGCCCCTTCGACCTGACCCGCGGCCCGCTGCTGCGCGCGGCCCTGCACCGGCTGGCGCCGGAGCGCCACGTGCTGGCGATCACCGTGCACCACCTCGTGGCCGACATGTGGTCGATCGGCATCCTGCTGGCCGAACTGGCCCAGGGCTATGCCGGACACGCCGACGATCTGCCCGAACTGCCCATCCAGTACGGCGACTTCGCCGTCTGGGAGGCCGAGGCCCGGGCCGCCGTCGACGAGGCGGGCCAGGCCCACTGGCACCGGGCGCTCGCCGGCGCCCCCGAACTGCTGGAACTGCCCGGCGACCGGCCGCGCCCGGCCGTGCAGTCGCTGCGCGGGGACACGCTCGCGGTGGAGCTCCCGGCAGAGCTGTCCGCCGGGGTCCGGGCCCTGTGCCGGCGGGCCGGGGTCACCCCGTTCATGGCGCTGCTGGCCGCCTTCCAAGCGGTACTGGCCCTGCACAGCGGCAGCGAGGACATCGTGGTCGGCACCGGCGCGGCCGTGCGCCCGCCCGAGGCCGAGACACTGATCGGCTGCTTCATCAACATCCTGCCGCTGCGCACCTCGCTGGCCGGCGACCCGACCTTCGAGGAGCTGCTGGGCCGCGTCCGTGCGGCCGCGCTGGCCGCCTTCGAGCACCAGGAGCTGCCCTTCGAGCGGATGCTCCCGGAGCGGCCGACGGCCCCGGCGCTCAGTCACAACCCGCTGGTGCAGTCACTGCTGCTCGTACAGAACGCGCCGCTGGCCGCACCCGAGCTGCCCGGCCTCTCGGTCACCGTGCGGGAAGTGCCGCGCGGCGGCGCGCAGACCGACCTCAACCTCCAACTGCGCGAGGTGGACGGCGCCTTCACCGGTACCGTCGAGTTCGCGAGCGACCTGTTCGACGCGGCCACGGTCCAGCGCCTGATCGGCCACTGGCAGACCCTGCTGGCCGCCGCGGTCGCCGAGCCCGGTACCCGGCTGACGGCGCTGGCGGTCCTCACCCCGGCCGAGCGGCACCAGGCCCTGGTGGAGTGGAACGACACGGCCCACGCCTACCCGCAGGGCGGAGCCCTGCTGCACGAGCTCTTCGAGCAGCGGTCGGCCGCGGACCCCCAGGCACCGGCCGTCGTCGGCCCCGCCGGCGAGCTGACCTACGCCGGGCTCGACGCGCTGGCCGAGCGGATCGCCGGACGCCTGACCGAGCTGGGCGTGGGCCCGGACACCACCGTCGGGCTCTGCCTGTCGAAGGGCCCGGCGCTGGTGGCGGCCGTGCTCGGCGTGCTGAAGGCGGGCGGCGCCTACCTGCCGCTGGACCCGGCCTACCCCGCGCAGCGCCTGGCCTTCATGCTCCGGGACGCGGCCCCGCCGGTGGTCCTCACCGAGCGGGCCCTGGCCGACCTGCTGCCGGCCGTCGGGGCCGAGGTGCTGGAGGTGGAGGACGCCGAGCAGTGGCCCGACACCCGGCGGCGGCCGGCCGCGCTGGTCCCGGACCACCTCGCCTACGTCATCTACACCTCGGGCTCCACCGGCACCCCCAAGGGGATCGCCGTCCCGCACCGCGGCGTGGTCAACAACCTGCTCGACCTCAACGACACCTACGGCATCGAGGCCGGTGACCGGGTGCTCGGCCTGTCGTCCCCCAGCTTCGACATGTTCGTCTACGAGACGCTCGGCATCCTGGCGGCGGGCGGCGCGGTGGTCATGCCGCACCCGGACCGGGCCCGCGACCCGCACCACTGGGTGGACCTGGTGCGCCGGTACAAGGTGACGGTGTGGAACTCGGCGCCGGCCCTGGCCGACGCCTTCGTCCGGGCGGGGGAGGAGCGGGGGGTCCGACTGCCCCGGCTCAAGGCGGCCTTCTTCGGCGGCGACTGGATCCCGGTGGGGCTGCCCGCGCGGCTGCGCCGCCTCGCACCGGACCTGGCCTTCATCGCGCTCGGCGGCGCCACCGAGGCGTCCATCCACTCGATCACCTACCCCGTGATCGAAACCGACCCGGCGTGGACGAGCATCCCCTACGGCCGCCCCATGGTGAACCAGCAGGCCGTCGTCCTGACCCCCGGTCTGGCACCGGCCCCGATCGGCGTGCCGGGCGAACTCTGCCTGGCCGGCACCGGATTGACCCGCGGCTACCTGCACCGACCCGCTCTGACCGCGGACCGCTACCGCCCGCACCCGGGCGCCGGCACCGGCCCGGTGCCGAGCGGAGCGCGGCTGTACCGCACCGGCGACCTCGCCCGCACCCGCGCCGACGGGGTGATCGAGCTCATCGGGCGCCTCGACCACCAGGTCAAACTGCGCGGCCTGCGCATCGAACTCGGCGAGATCGAGGCCGTGTTGCGCCGCCACCCCGACATCGACCGGGCCGTGGTCAGCGCCCACGGCAGCGGCGACGACCGGCGCCTGATCGGCTACCTGGTGCCCACCGGGGACGCCGCCGCGGTCCCGTCGGCCGCCGAACTGCGCGCACTGCTGGGCGCGGAGCTGCCCGAGCACATGGTCCCGACGGCCTTCGTCACGCTGGACGCGCTGCCCCTGTCGCCCAACGGCAAGGTGGACCGCGGGGCGCTGCCCGAGCCCGACGGCCTGGCCGAGCGCGCGAGCGCCGCGTACGTGGCCCCCCGTGACGACGTCGAACTGGTGCTCGCCGCGCTCTGGGCCGAGTTGCTGGAGACCGACCGGGTCGGCGCCGAGGACGACTTCTTCGCGCTCGGCGGCCACTCCCTGCTCGCCACCCGGCTCGCCTCGGCGCTGCTGGAGACCTTCGGCGTCGAACTGCCCCTGCGCGACCTCTTCGAGGCGTCCACCCTCGCCGAGCAGGCGCAGCGCCTCGTCGCCCGGGGCCACGAGGGCGGAACGGACGTCGCGGCCGTGGCCCACATCGCGGCCGGACTGCTGGAGATGACCGACGAGGAGGCCCTCGGGCTGCTCGCCGAACACGAGGAGAGCATGGCATGAGCACCACCACCACGACCGCGGGCACCGGGGTCCTCGCCGACTACGCGGGCTACGGCGCCCAGCGCCTGGCCGCCGCCGACCCGCTGCTCAGCGACCTGCTGGAGCGCGAACACGCCCGGCAGAACGACACCCTGGCCATGGTGGCCGCCTCCAGCAGCGCGGACCCCTCGGTCCTGGCCTGCGCCGGAGCGAGCATCTCCAACGTCACCACCGAGGGCTACCCCGGCGCCCGCTACCACGCCGGATGCGAACTGGTCGACGAGGTCGAGCGGTTGGCGGTGGCCCGGGCCCGCTCGCTGTTCGGCGCCCGGTACGCCAACGTACAGCCGCACTCGGGCAGCACCGCCAACCAGATCGTCCTGTGCACCCTGATGAAGCCGGGCGACACCCTGCTCGGCATGGAGCTCAGCGCCGGCGGGCACCTCACCCACGGCTCCCCGGCCTCGGTCTCCGGCCGCTTCTTCCACGCGGTCGGCTACGGCACCGACGCCGACGGCATGCTCGACTACGAGCAGGTCGCCGCACTGGCCCGGGAGCACCGCCCCAAGGTGATCGTCTGCGGCGCCAGCGCCTACCCGCGCACCGTGGACTTCCCCCGGTTCCGGCAGATCGCCGACGAGGTGGGCGCCTTCCTGCTCGCCGACATCTCACACATAGCCGGCCTGGTCGCGGCCGGACTGCACCCCAGCCCGGTGGACCACGCGCACGCCACCACCACCAGCACCTACAAGCAGCTGTACGGGCCCCGCGGCGGCCTGATCCTGCTCGGCCGCGACGCCGACCTGCCCGTGCCCGGCACCCGGCGCACGCTGGCCCAGGCGATGTCGCACGGCACCTTCCCCTTCCTCCAGGGCACCCCGGACCTGGGCGCGGTCGCGGCCAAGGCCCGCGCCTTCGACATCGCCGCCCAGCCGGAGTTCCGCTCCCTCGCCGAGCGCGTGGTGTCCGACGCCCGCGAACTCGCGGACGCCTTCACCGGACTCGGCCACACCCTGGTCACCGGCGGCACCGACAACCACATGGTGCTGCTCAATCTCGGCCCCCGCGGCCTGACCGGTGCGATCGCGGAATCCGCGCTGGCCGAGTGCGGGATCGTCGTCAACCGCAACCGGATCCCGGACGACCCCCACGGCCCCCGGGTCACCAGCGGCATCCGCTTCGGCACCAACACCCTCGCGCTGCGCGCCATGGGCCCCGTCGAGATGCGCCGCTGTGCCGCGCTGATCGACCGGGTGCTCACCGCCGTGGTGCCCCGCGGCGAGCGCGAGTTCACCCTCGACGATGCCGTGCGCGCCGAGGTGCGGAGCGAAGTCACCCGGCTCTGCCGGGAGTTCCCGATGCCGCACCACCTGCCGGCCTGACCACCTCCCGCCACCGACCCTCCCGGGACCACCCAATGAGCCAGTCACCCCAGCGCACCGCGCTCTCCTCCGACAAGCGCCGGCTGCTCGCCAAGCTGCTCCAGCAGCAGGGCATCGCCCGCGCCGGCGCCGCCGACCTGATCGCCCGGCGCCCCGAAGGGGTCCGGCTGCCGCTGTCCTTCGCCCAGCAGCGCCTCTGGTTCGTCGAGCAGTTCGCCGGTCCGAGCCCGCTCTACAGCATCGCCTGCACCGTCCGGCTGACCGGACGGCTGGACGCCGCCGCCTTCGAGGGGGCCCTGGGCCGGGTGGTGGCCCGGCACGAGGCGCTGCGCACCACCTTCCGCGTCGAGGACGGCCGCCCCGAGCAGGTCGTCCTCGCCCCGGCCGGGATCGCGCTGCCGCTCACCGACCTGTCGGACCTGAGCGGGGACGCGCGGCGGGACGCGCTCGCCGAGCTGACCGAGCGGGAGAGCCGCCGACCCTTCGACCTCGCCACCGGACCGCTCCTGCGCGCCGTGCTGGTCCGGCTGGCCGAGGAGGAGCACGTACTGGTGCTCACCGTCCACCACATCGTGGCGGACGGCTGGTCGCTCGACGTCCTGGTGCGCGAGCTGGCCCACCACTACCGGGCGGACGCCGCCGAGCTCCCCGAACTGCCCGTGCAGTACGCCGACTTCGCGCTCTGGCAGCACGAGCGGGTCTGCGGCGAGACGCTGGAGGGCCAACTGGCGCACTGGCGCGAACGGCTGGCGGGCGCGCCCAGCACCGTGGACCTGCCCACCGACCGGCCGCGCACCGCCCGCCAGGGCTTCGCGGGAGCCTGCTTCCCCTGGCGGCTGGACGGTGACCTGGCCACCCGACTGACCGCACTCGCCCGCGAGCACGACGCCACCCTCTACATGGTCCTGCTCGCCGGCTTCACGGCCGTGGCGCACCGCTGGAGCGGGCAGGAGGACCTGGTCATCGGCTCGCCGATCGCCAACCGCAACCACCTCCAGACCGAGGGCCTGATCGGCTTCTTCGTCAACATGCTGCCGCTGCGCGCGGACCTGTCCGGAAACCCGACCTTCCGCGAACTGACCTCCCGGGTGCGGGAGTCGGCGCTCGCCGCCTACGCCCACCAGGACGTGCCCTTCGAGCGGATCGTGGAGGAGACCCGCCCGGACCGCGACGCGGGCGGCCGCACCCCCTTCGCCAACCTGCTGCTGGTCCTCCAGAACACCCCGGAGACCCGGATCGAGCTGCCCGGGCTGCGGATGGACGTGGCCGCGGTGGACACCGGCACCGCCAAGTTCGACCTGCACCTCCAGGTCACCGAGACCCCGCAGGGTCTGACCGGCCTGGCCGACTACAGCACCGAGCTGTACGACGAGCGCACCGTGCGCCGGTTCATCGACCAGTGGCTGTGCCTGCTGGCGGCCGCGGTCGACGCCCCGGACACCCGCCTGGACGCGCTGCCGCTGCTGACCGGCGCCGAGCGCCGCGCCGAACTCGGCGCGGGGGCGGCCCGGCGGACCGCCGCGCCGCAGCCCGCCAACCTGCCTGCGGCCTTCGCCGCCCAGGCCCGGCTGCGGCCCGACGCGATCGCGGTCGGCTGCGGCGAGGAGCGGCTGACCTACGCCGAGCTGGACCGCCGCTCGGACGCGCTGGCCCGACGGCTGCGCGAGCTGGGGGTGGGTCCGGAGAGCCGCGTGGCGATCTGCGTCGAACCCTCGGTGCGCCTGGTCACCGGGATCCTCGGCATCCTCAAGAGCGGCGGCGCCTACGTCCCGCTCGACCCGCGCCACCCGGCCGACCGACTGGCCTTCACCCTCGGCGATTGCGGCGCCACGGCCCTGGTCGCCGACCCGGAGCACGCCGCACTCGCAGACGGCGTCGACGGCGCCGCCGGCATCCCCGCCCTGGACGTCGACCAGCCGCTGTCCGCGCAGCCGCTGGAGCCGGCCCCGCTGGGTCCGGACCACCTCGCGTACGTGATCTACACCTCCGGCACCACCGGCCGGCCCAAGGGCGCGCTGCTCACCCACGCCAACGTGCTGCGGCTCTTCGACGCGGCCGCCGGGGACGTGTCCTTCGGCCCGGACGACGTCTGGTCCCTCTACCACTCGGCCGCCTTCGACTTCTCGGTCTGGGAGATCTGGGGCGCACTGCTGCACGGCGGCCGGATCGCCGTGGTGCCGCAGGAGGCCCGCCGCACCCCCGCCGCATGCCACGCGCTGGTGCGCGCCGAGGGCGTCACCGTGCTCAGCCAGACGCCCACCGCGTTCCGCCAGTTCGCGGATGCGGACGCGGACGCCGCGGCCGGCGCCCGCGACACCGGCCCGCTCGCGCTGCGGCACGTGGTGTTCGGTGGCGAGGCCCTGGAACCGGGCACGCTGCGCGACTGGGCCGCCCGGCACCCCGACGGACCGCGCCTGGTGAACATGTACGGCATCACCGAGACCACCGTGCACGTCACCGCGCACACCCTCGGCGCGGCCGACCTGGCCGCCCCCGCCAGCGTGATCGGCCACCCGCTCGCCGACCTCGCGGTGCACCTGCTGGACCGGCGCGGCGAGCCCGTGCCGCCCGGGGTCCCCGGCGAACTGTGCGTCGGTGGTCCGGGCCTGGCCCGCGGCTACCTCGGCCGCCCCGGCCTGACCGCCGAACGCTTCGTCCCCTCCCCGCTCGGCGACGGCGCGCGCCTGTACCGCAGCGGCGACCTGGCCCGACGGCTGCCCGACGGCACGCTGGAATACCTGGGCCGCATCGACCAGCAGGTCAAGGTCCGCGGCCACCGGGTCGAACTCGGAGAAATCGAAGCCGAGTTGGGCGCCGCCCCGGGCGTACGGCACGTCGCCGTGCTGCCCAGCCGGGCCCCGGACGGCGCCACCGGACTCGTCGCCTACCTGGTCCCCGACCAGGAGGTCGGAGCGCGGCCGGAGCGCGAGGAGGTCCGCGCGGCCGACACCGCCCAGGTCGCCCAGTGGCGCACCGTCTTCGACACCGCCTACGACCAGTACGAGCAGGTCGGCGGCGCCGATCCCACCTTCAACATCCGGGGTTGGAGCAGCAGTTACACCGGCGAGCCGATCCCCGCCGAGGAGATGCGGCGCTGGGTCGAGGACACCGTCGAGCTGGTCCGCCGCACCGGCCCGCGCCGGGTCCTGGAGATCGGCAGCGGTACCGGCCTGCTCCTCTTCCGGCTGGCGGGCGCGTGCGAGCGGTACACGGGCCTGGACCTCTCCGAGACCGCGGTCGCCCACGTCCGCCGGCACCTGCCCGCGGGCTGGGAGCACGTACGGCTGCTGCGCCGGGCCGGGCACGAGGTGGACGACCTCGCGGCCGAGGAGTTCGACACCGTGATCGTCAACTCGGTGGCGCAGTACCTGCCGAGCGCCGGCTACCTGGTCGAGGTGCTCACCAAGGCCGCCGCCGTGCTCGCCCCGGGCGGGCGCATCGTGGTCGGCGACGTGCGCCACCTGGCCCTCCTCGACGCCTTCCAGGTCTCGGTCCTGCGGCCGGGCCTGCCCGCCGGGGCGGCCGAGTCGGAGCTGGCCCGCCAGGTGCGCCTCGCCGTGCGGCAGGAGGACGAACTGCTGCTGGACCCGCGCTTCTTCGAGGCGCTGCGCCGGGAGATCCCGCGGATCGGCCGCGTCGAGGTGACGCTCAAGCCCGGCCGCGACCCCAACGAGATGACCCGCTACCGCTACGACGTGGTGCTGCACCTGGACACCGCGCCCGAGCCCACCGCCCCGGCCCGCACGGTGGCGTGGACCGGCGGCGACCTCCGGACCCTGCTGGACGGCTCCCCGCTCGTGGTCACCGGCATCCCCAACGGCCGGGTGCACGCGGACGCCCGTACCGCCGCCCGCCTCACCGCCACGGGCACGGCCACGGGCGAGGTCGAGGACCCCACCGCCACCGCCACCGCCACCGCCACCGCCCTCGACCCGCAGGAGCTGCGTGAACTGGCCGATGAGCTCGGTCTCGCCGTCGACCTGAGCTGGGCGGGCGGCGACCCGCTCGGCCGCTTCGACGCCGCCTTCCGCCCGGCCGGGGCCGCCCCGGAGTCCGCCGCGGCGCCCGCCGGGGACAGCGCGGGCCTGCCGTGGCCGCACTGGGCCAACGACCCGCACCGCGGCCGCGCCGCCCGCGGCCTGGTGCCCCGGCTCCGCACCCACCTGCGCGAACGCCTGCCGGAGTACATGGTTCCGGAGGCCTTCGTCACCCTGGACGCGCTCCCGCTGACCGCCAACGGCAAGCTCGACCGGGCCGCGCTCCCCGCACCGGACTGGTCCACCGGCTCCTCCGCCCTGCTCGCCCCGCGCGACGACACCGAACGGGCCCTCGCCGAGATCTGGAGCGCCGTCCTCGGCGTGGCCCGGATCGGTCTCGCCGACGACTTCTTCGACCTCGGCGGCCACTCGCTGCTCGCCGTCCAGGTGACCGCCGCCGTCCGTGAGGCGCTGGGCCGCGAGCTGACCGTACGGGCGCTGTTCGAGGCGCCGGTCCTGGGCGAGTACGCCGAGGCGGTGCGCCGCGCCCCGGTCGCCGAAGTCCTCGCCGAGCCGGTCGCACCGGTGCGCGAGGCCGTACCGACCGTCGACGCCGGCTTCGACGACCTCTCCGCCGAGGACCTGGCCGCGCTGATGGGCGGGGAGCTGTGAGCGCCCCCGACCGGACCCACGCCCCGGACCCCACGTCCGCCCGGACCCCCGACCCCACCCCCGACCCCACCCCCGTGAAGGAGCACCCCGTGGCCACCACCCCCCGCACCGTCGAGGTGCTCGCGACCTCCGCCGCCCAGCGCCGGTTCTGGCTGGTCGACCGCCTGGAAGGGCCCAGCGGCGTCTACAACACCGCCGCCGCCCTGCGGCTGCGCGGACCGCTGGACACCGAGCACCTGCGCCAGGCCTTCCAGCTCCTCGTCGACCGGCACGAGGCCCTGCGCACGGTGTTCCCCGCCCGCGACGGCGCCCCCGTCCAGCTGGTCCTGCCGCGCCGCGCCTTCGAGCTGGGCCTGACGGAGGCCACCGGGGCGGGCGAGGACGAGGTCCGCGCGCTGGCCGGCCGGCTCGCCGAGCAACCCTTCGACCTGGCCAAGGGCCCGCTGATGCGGGCCGAACTGATCTCCCTCGGGCCCACGGAGCACCTGCTCGTCGTGGTCCTGCACCACATCGTGGTGGACCGCTGGTCCTTCGGCCTGCTGATGTCCGAACTCTCCGAGGCCTACGCCGCCCGGGCCGAGCGGCGGGAGCCGCGGCTGCCCGAGCTGCCGGTGCGCTACGCCGACCACGTCGCGGGCCGCCAGGCCCTGCTCGACGGCGACCTCGGCGACCGGCTGCTCGGCTACTGGCGCGGTCAACTCGCGGGGGCCCCCGAAGCGTTGGAGCTCCCCACCGACCGGCCCCGGCCGCCGGTGCGCAGCTTCCGCGGTGCGAGCGTGCCGGTGCGGCTGGACGCGGCCGCCTCCCGGGCCGTGCGCGACCTGGCCAAGAGCGCGGGCGCCACCCCGTTCATGGTGCTGCTCGCCGCCTTCCAGGCCGTACTGGCCCGGCACGCGGGCTCCGCCGAGGTGGTCGTGGCGACCGGGCCCGCCACCCGGGCGCCGGGCGCCGAACTGCTCGTCGGCTCGCTGGTCAACACGGTCCTGCTGCGCACCTCGCTGGCCGGGGACCCCACCTACGCCGAGCTCGTCGAGCGGGTGCGCGGCACCGCGCTGGACGCCTTCGACCACCAGGAGCTGCCCTTCGACCGGCTCGTCGAGGAGCTGGCGCCCAGCCGCGACCTGTCGCGCAACCCGCTGGCCCAGGTCGGCTTCGTGCTCCAGAACGCCCCCGCCACCACCCCCGAGCTCACCGGCCTGGCCGTCGAGACGGTGCCCGTGACCCGGGACAGCGCGCACATGGACCTCGACCTCCAACTCGCCGAAGAGGACGGCTGCTTCACCGGGTTCGCGGAGTTCGCCCTCGACCTGTTCGACGCCCCGTCGGTGGCCCGACTGCTCGGCCACTGGACCACCCTGCTCGGCGCCGCCGTCCGTGCGCCCGGCACCCGGCTGTCCGAACTCCCGATGCTCACCGCGGCCGAGCTGGAGCGGGAACTGCACACCTGGAACGACACCGACGGCGAGCTGCCCGCCGGACTGCGCGTGGACCAGCTGTTCGCCCGCCAGGCGGCCCGCACCCCCGACGCGGCCGCGGTCATCGACGCGGCCGGCGCCCTGTCCTACCGGGCCCTGGACGCGTGGGCCGCGCGGATCGCCCACCGGCTGCGGTCGGCCGGCGTCGGCCCCGACGTGCCGGTGGCGCTCTGCCTGGAGCGCGGGGCGGGACTCAGCGCCGCCATGCTGGGCACCCTGCGCGCGGGCGGCGCCTTCCTCGGGCTCGACCCCTCCTACCCGGCCGACCGGCTGGCCTACATGCTCGCCGACGCGGCCCCGGCCGTGGTGCTGGCCCACCGGTCCACCGCCGGCGTGCTGCCGCCCGGCACCCCGGTGCTGCTCCTGGACGACATCGCCGACGACGCAGCCGAGTTCGGCCGCAGCGCGAACGAACCCGGCGCACCCGCGGGGGAGTCGACGACGGCGGGCGAGACCAACCTCGCCTACCTCGTGTACACCTCCGGCTCCACCGGACGCCCCAAGGGCGTCGCCGTCACGCACCGCGCCATCGCCAACACCTTCGCCGGACTGGCCCGTTCGCACGGCTTCGGCCCCGGGGACCGGATGATCGCGCTGCACTCGCCGAGCTTCGACCCGGCCGTGCACGACTGCCTGGCCCCCCTCGTCGTCGGAGCCACCGCCGTCTTCCCCGCACAGGGCGCGAACCGCGACCCGCGGCACTGGGCCGAGCTGGTCGCCCGGCACCGGGTGACCGTGTGGTCGATGGGTCCCGCCGGCACCGAGGCGATGCTGGCCGCCGCCGAGGAGCACGGCCTGGCCCTGGAGAGCCTGCGCACCGCAATGATCGGCGGCGACGTCCTGCCGCCCGCGCTGCCGCCGCGCCTGCGCGCCGCCGCCCCCGGCTGCCGGGTGGTCAACTCGGCCGGTGTGGCCGAAGCCGCCTTCTGCAACAACGAGTACCTGGTCCCCGAGGACGCCGGGGCCGGGCCGGTGCACTACGGCCGCCCGCTGCTCAACCAGCGGCTGCTGGTGCTGGACACCCTGCTGCGGCCCGTCCCGGTCGGCGTCCCCGGCGAGCTGTGCGTGGCCGGCGAGGGCCTGGCCCGTGGCTACCTGGGCCGCCCCGGCCTGACCGCCGAGCGCTTCGTGCCGCACCCGCACGGCCGGGCGCCGGGCGAGCGCCTCTACCGCACCGGCGACCTCGCCCGACGCCGGGCCGACGGAGAGCTGGAACTGCTCGGCCGCTCCGACAACCAGGTCAAGATCCGCGGCTTCCGGGTCGAGCCGGGCGAGGTGACCGCAGTGCTGCTCGGGCACCCCGCCGTGGCCGACGCGGTCGTGGTGGCCCGCGGCAGCGGCCCGGGCGAGCGCCGCCTGGCCGCCTACTGGGTGCCCGCGGCCCGCCCGGACGCCGCCCCCGCGAGCGGGGCCGAGCTGGCCGCCTGGCTGCGCGAGCGGCTCCCGGCCCACCTGGTCCCCGCGCTGTGGACCGAGCTGGCGGTCCTGCCGCTCTCGCCCAACGGCAAGGTGGACCGGACCGCGCTGCCCGAACCGGCGGCGGCGCCCGACACCGTGGACCGCCTCGCCCCCCGCACCCCCGACGAGGCCGCCGTCGCCGCGATCTGGCAGCGGCTGCTGGAGCTGCCCGAGGTCGGCGTGCTGGACGACTTCTTCGCCCTCGGCGGCCACTCGCTGCTGGCCAACCGGCTGGTCAGCGGGCTGCGCGCCGAGTTCGCCGTCGAGGTGCGGCTGCGCGAGGTCTTCGCCGCCCCCACGGTGGCCGCGCAGGCCGCGCTGATCGGACGGCTGCGCTCCGCCGAGGGCGACCCCGCCCCGGCCCCGCTGCCGCCGGTCACCCCCGCGGACCGCTCCCGCCCGCTGCCGCTCTCCTTCGCCCAGCAGCGGATGTGGCTCTTCGACCGCTTCGCCCCCGGCAACCCGGCCTACCACGTGCCCACCGCGGTACGGATCGACGGCCCGCTGGACCCGGTGGCCCTGGCCGCCGCCCTGCGCGCCCTGATGGCCCGGCACGAGGTGCTGCGCACGGTGGTGGCGGAGACCGACGGCGCCCCGGTCCAGCGGGTCCTGCCGCTCGGCGAGGCCCCGCTGACCGTCCGCGACATCGCCGCCGACGAGCGGGTGACGGACCTGGTCGACGCGTTCGTCACCCGACCCTTCGACCTGGCGGCCGAGGCACCGCTGCGCGCCCTGCTGCTGCGCACCGGCCCGACCGAGCACCTGCTGGTCCTGGTGATCCACCACATCGCGCTCGACGGCTGGTCGATGGGCGTCCTGGTCGAGGACCTGGCCGCGCTCTACGACGGCCACGCGCCGGCGCCGCTGCCCGTCCAGTACGCCGACTACGCCCGCTGGCAGGCCGACCGGGCGGCCGAGGGCCGCTGGGACGCGCAGCTGGAGCACTGGCGCGGCCGGCTCGCCGGACCCCTGCCGGTCCTGGAACTGCCCACCGACCGGCCCCGCCCGGCCACCCCGAGCCTGGCCGGCGCGGTCCACGAGTTCCACCTCTCGGCCGAGTTGACCGAACGGCTGCGCGCCCTCGGCGCCCGGCACGGCGCCACCCTGTTCATGGTGCTGCTCGCCGGCTACCAGACCCTGCTGGGGCGGCTCTCCGGCGCCGACGACGTGGTCGTCGGCACCCCCGTCGCGGGCCGCGGCCAGCGCGAACTGGACGGCCTGGTCGGCTGCTTCGTCAACAGTCTCGCGCTGCGCGGCGACCTGTCCGGCGACCCGGCCTTCGCCGAGCTGCTGGAGCGCACCCGCGACCGCGTCCTCGCCGACTTCGACGGCCAGGACGTCCCCTTCGAGCAGGTGCTGGACACCGTCGGCGCCGAGCGCGACCCCGCCCGGCACCCGGTGTTCCAGACCATGCTGACCCTGCAGAGCGCCCGCCCGCCGCGGGCCGGGTTCGAGGGCCTGCGCGTCGAGCCCGTGGAGGCGCAGACCGGCTCCTGCCTGATGGACCTGATGTTCACCGCCGCGGAGCGCGACGGGGCCACCGCCTTCACGGTGGAGTACGCGACGGACCTGTTCGACGCCCCGAGCATCGCCCGCCTGGCACACCGCTTCGGCCTGCTGCTGGAGGCCGCCGCTGCTGCCCCCGGCACCGCCCTGTCCCGACTCCCGCTGCTGGACGCCGAGGAGCGCCGCACCGCGCTCACCGTTTGGAACGCCACCGCGCGCCCGCTGCCCACCGGCGGCCTGCACGACCTGGTGGCGGCCGCCGCCGCCCGGACCCCCGGCGCCCCGGCACTGGAGCACGAGGGCCGTACGACCAGCTACGCCGAGCTGGAGGCCGACGCCGAGCGGTGCGCCGCCCGGCTGCGCGACCTGGGCATCGGAGCGGAGAGCGTCGTCGCCGTCCACGCGGCCCCGACGCCCCGGCTGGTCACCGCCCTGCTCGGAGTGCTGAAGGCGGGCGCGGCGTTCACCACGCTCGACCCGGCGCTGCCCGAGGAGCGGCTGCGGCTGCTGCTGGAACTGTCCGGCGCCCAGCTCGTGCTCACCGACGGCGGCGCGTCCGGCGCTCTCCTGGACACCGTCCCGGTGGCACCGATCGAGGCGCCGGCCGCGCCGGGCGGGAGCGCGCCGACGACCGGCGCCGTGACCGAACCCTCCGCGCTGGCCTGCGTCTTCTTCACCTCAGGCACCACCGGTTCCCCCAAGGGCTCGATGTTCACCCACGAGGGCCTGGTCAACTTCACCCTCGCCATGGCCGAGGAGTTCCGCCTGGCCCCCGGCGACCGCTTCCTGCAACTGGCCTCCACCGGCTTCGACGTGCTGCTGGAGGAGCTGTTCCCGGCGCTGGCCGCCGGTGCCACCGTGGTGCTGCCCGGTGCCCGGCTGCTGGCCGCCGGCGTGGACCTGACCGGCTACCTGGCCGAGCACCGGATCACCGGCCTGGAACTGACCACCGCCTACTGGCACGACTGGGCCGCCGAGCTGGAGCGCACCGGCGCCGGGCTCCCCGCCGACCTGCGGTTCGTCGCGATGGGCGGCGAGCGGGTGCGCCGGGACCGGCTCGCCGCCTGGCAGCGGCTCGGGGTGGAACTGGTGCACGTGTACGGGCTGACCGAGGTCACCTGCACCTCGACCACCCTGCACGTCGGCGCCGAAGCGGTGGACGGCGACGGACTCCCGATCGGGCACCCACTGCCCAACACCACCGTCTACCTGCTCGACGCGACCGCGGGGCCCGTACCGATCGGCTCACCGGGCGAACTCCACCTGGGCGGCGCCGGCCTGGCCCGCGGCTACCTGGGCCGCCCCGGCCTGACCGCCGAACGCTTCGTCCCGGACCCGTACGGCGAGCCCGGATCCCGGCTCTACCGCACCGGCGACCTGGCGCGCCACCGGGCCGACGGAGCCGTGGAGTTCATCGGCCGCGCGGACCAGCAGGTGAAGATCCGCGGACACCGGATCGAGCCCGGCGAGGTGGAGGCGCGGCTCGCCGAACGGCCCGAGGTCGGCGCCGCCGCGGTGGTGGTCCGCGAGGACGAGCCGGGCGAGAAGCGCCTGGTCGGCTACGTGGTGGCCGCCCCCGACACCGCACCGGACGTCTTCGCACTGCGCGCCGCCCTGCGCGAGCGGCTGCCCGAGTACCTGGTGCCGGCCTCGATCGTGCTGCTGCCCGAGCTGCCGCTGAACGGCAACGGCAAGCTCGACCGCGGCGCGCTGCCCCGGCCCGGCCGGGACGAGCTGACCGGCGCCGCGGCGGTGGCCCCGCGCACCCCCATGGAGACGGAGATCGCGGAGCTGGCCGGGGAACTGCTCGGCCTGCCGGCCGTCGGCGTCCACGACGACCTCTTCGACCTGGGCCTGCACTCGCTGCTGGCCGCCCGGTTCGCCGCCCGGGTGCGCGAGACCTGCCGGGTCGAGGTGCCCCTGCGGGTCTTCTACGAGGCCCCCACCGTGGCCGAGCTGGCCCTGCGGGTCGTCCAGCTCCAGGCCGAGGAGAGCGACCCGGAGGAGCTGCTGCGGCTGCTCGCCGAGCTGGAGGCCGAGGAGGACCTCACCACCGCCTGAGCCCCCAGCAGCAGCACCCGCCCCACCCGCCCCGTCCGGGGCCGCCCGCCCGCCGGGCGGCCCCGCCCCGCCCCACCCACCCCGGAGCCCCCGGAACCCCGGCTGCTCCGGCCACTGGAGGAACCCATGCCCATCGCCCCGGCCCTGCTGGAGGACTGGCTCCGCGAGCGGTACTTCACCACCACCTACGACATCAGCAGCAGCGGCGTCGAGAACTACACCGTCGACCAGGTGCTCGCCCTGGCCGGGACCACCGCCGCCTCCCTCGGCGGGATCATGTTCCGCGACAGCCACTCGCTGGGCGGGGAGCCGCTGCGCGCGGCCCTCGCCGAGCGGTACGACACCGACCCCGGCTCGGTGATCGCCACGCAGGGCTCCAGCGAGGCCATCTACCTGGTCATGCACGCCCTGCTGAAGGCCGGCGACGAGGTCGTGGTGCAGACCCCCGCCTACCACGCACTGGTCGAGGTGGCCGCCTCGCTGGGCTGCCGGCTCGTGCCCTGGGCGATGCGCACCGAGGACGGCGTGGTGACCAACGAGGACGAACTCCTCTCCCTGATCACCCCGGACACCGCCATGGTCGTGGTCAACTTCCCGCACAACCCGACCGGCGCCACCGTCACCGAGGACCAGCAGGCCGCGATCATCGAGACCTGCGCCCGCCACGACACCTGGCTCGCCTGGGACAACGCCTTCCAGCACCTGGTGTACGACCGCCGGCCGCTGCCCGACCCGACCGCCCGCTACCCCCGGGCGATCTCCTTCGGCACCCTCTCCAAGGCGTACGGACTCCCGGGCCTGCGGGTCGGCTGGGCCCTGGCCGCGCCCGAGGTCCTGGCGGGCTGTGTGCGCCGTCGCGACTACACCAGCCTGGCCCTGTCGCCGCTCGTCGAAGCCGTGGCCACGCACGCCGTCCGGCACGCCGACGCACTGATGCGCCCCCGCCTCGCCCAGGCCACCGCCAACCGGGCCGTGCTGGCCGACTGGCTGGCGGTGCACCGCGACCGGGTGTCCGCCGACCTCCCGGCCGGCGGGGTCACCGCCTTCCCCGAGCTGACCACCGTGGCCGACGTGAGCGCCTTCGCCGACCGGCTCGACCGTGAGCACGGCGTGCTGGTCGTACCCGGCGCCTGTTTCGGCGCACCGCGGCACATCCGACTCGGCTTCGGCGGACCCGCCGACGAGCTGACGGCCGGGCTCGACCGGCTCGCCGCGCTGCTGCCCGACCCGCGCTGAGCACCCCGCGCCCCGCCCCCGCGCCCCGCACTCCGCAGACCCGATTCCCGAGGTGATCCACCCCATGCACGCCCTCACACTCGACCCCGTCGACGCCGACGCGATCAGCGTCCTGCTCGACGAACTCGCCGAGCGGCACGACAGCGTCGAGGACCAGGCGCTCCAGGACGAACTGACCCTCCAGTCACACCGGTTGCCGCTCGCACTGCGCCGCTTCCTGACCGACTTCCGACTGCACGAGCCGGCCGGAGCCTGCGTGGTCTCCGGCTACCGCGTCGACCAGGACCGCATCGGCGCCACCCCCGCGCACTGGCAGCACCGCACCGGGGTCTCCCCGGCGCTGCGCGAGGAGATCTTCCTGCTGCTGTGCGGGGCGCTGCTCGGCGAGCCGGTCGCCTGGGCCACCCAGCAGGACGGCTACCTGGTGCACGACGTCCTGCCGGTCAAGGGCCACGAGGACGAGCAGATCGGCACCGGCAGCAACCAGACCATCTTCTGGCACGTCGAGGACGCCTTCCACCCCTACCGGGGCGACTACGTGGGCCTGCTCTGCCTGCGCAACCCGGACCGGGTGCCGACCACCTTCGTCGGGGTCCAGGACCTGGAGATCTCCGCCGAGGACCGGCGGGTGCTGGCCGAACCGCGCTTCTACATGCTGCCCGACAACTCGCACCTGCAGATGCTCGACGCCGGCCCCGGTCGCCCCCTGGAGGGCGGCACGCGGCTGCTGGACGCGGCCTACGAGCGCCTGAAGCAGATGCGCGACGACGCGGCGCCGGTCCCCGTGCTGTTCGGCTCGGAGACCGACCCGTACCTGTGCCTGGACCCGTACTTCATGGACCTGGACCGGCTGGACCCGCAGGCCCGCGGCGCCCTCCAGCGGCTCTCCGACGAGATCGACCGCCGCCTCGGCGGCGCGGCGCTCGCCACCGGCGAGATCGTCTTCGTCGACAACTACCGCGCGGTGCACGGACGCAGCTCCTTCGCGGCCCGCTTCGACGGCACCGACCGCTGGCTCAAGCGGGTCAACGTCGCCCGCGACCTGCGCAGGTCCCGCGACGCGCGGGCCACCGCCGCCTCCCGCGTCCTGTTCTGACCGGGACCCGCCGGCCCCGTCCGCCGCCGACAGCACCGCGCACACACCCACGGCCCTAGGGCCTCAGGGCCCAACAGACCTTCTCCGGGGAGAGAACCGTGAGCACCACCCAGATCGCCGCCGACGCCACCACCGCCGACACCGCCCGCCGCATCGCCGAGCTGTCGCCCGAGCTGCGGGCCCGGCTGGAGGCCCGTCTGCGCGAGCGGTCGGCCGGCCGCGCGGCCGCACCCACCGGTGTGCCGCGCCGCCCCGAAGGGGCGCCGGCGCCGCTCTCCCTCACCCAGGAGCAGATCTGGCTGGCCCAGCAGCTCGCCCCGCGATCGGCCGCGTACAACGTGCCGATGGCGCTGACCTGCACCGGCCTCCTCGACGTCGAACGCCTCGCCCGCGCCTTCCGCACGGTGATCGACCGGCACGAGGTGCTGCGCACCACCTTCGCCCCCGGCGCCGACGGCCTGCCCGTCCAACACGTGCACCGGGAGGCCGGGTTCGTACTCCCGGTGACGGACCTGCGGGCCCTGGCGGCGGACGAGCGGGCGGCGCGGGTGCGCGCCCGGCTCACCGAGGAGGCGAACACCCCCTTCGACCTGGCGGCCGGACCGCTGCTGCGGGCCGCACTGCTGCGCACCGGCGAGCAGGAGCACGTCCTCCTCCTGACGATCCACCACATCGCAGCGGACGCCTGGTCGGTGGACGTGCTCCTCGCCGAGGCCGGGGCGGCCTACCGGCTGGCGGACGCGGCCGCCGCGGCGCTGCCCCCGCTGCCCGTGCAGTACGCCGACTTCGCCACCTGGCAGCGAGGCCGCCTCGACGGAGCCGCCCACCAGGAGAGCCTCGGCTACTGGCGGCAGCGGCTCGCCGGCCTGACGGACACCCCGCCGCGCGCCACCACCACCGGCCGCCCCGAGGGCGCCGCCGCGGCCGGCACGCACACCCTGGAGCTGCCCGCCGAGATCGCGACCGGCCTGCGCGACCTGGCCGCCCGGCACCGCACCACCCTCTTCACGGTGTCCCTGGCGGCCCTCCAGGTCCTCCTGCACCGGTACGGCGGCGGCGCCGACCCGGTGATCGCCACTCCGGTCGGCGGGCGCGGGCGCAGCGAACTGGAAGGTCTGATCGGCTGCTTCGTCAACACCCTGCTGCTGCGCGGCGACCTCTCCGGCCGGCCGACCTTCGCCGCGGTGCTGGACCGGGCCACCGAAGCCACCCGACGCGACTTCCAGCACCAGGAAGTGCCCTTCGAGCAGCTGGCCGCCGAGCTGCGCGCCGGCTCGCCGGACGGACTGGCGCGCACCATGCTCGTACTCGACCAGGGCGCCCCGCAGGCCGCCCCGGACACCGCCCACGCCGGTGAACTGGTCCTGCGCCCGCTGGACGGGACCGGCCCCGCCGACGCCAAGCGGGACCTGACCTTCACCGTCTCGGAGACCGGCGACACCCTGACGCTGACCCTCGTCCACCGCGCCGACCGCTACGAGGAGCGCTCCGCCCGGCGGCTGCTGGCCCACTACGCCACCCTGCTGCGCGAGGTCTGCGCCGACCCGCACCGCCCGGTCGCCCACCTCCCGCTGCTGGCCGAGGACGAGCGCACGCTGCTGCTCGACACCTGGAACGCCACCGCCCTCGACGTGCCCGCCGGGACCTTCCACGGACGCTTCGCCGAACAGGCCGCCCGCACCCCGCACGCCGTCGCGGTGGTCGGCGCCGACGCCACCCACACCTACCGCGAACTGGACCGGCTGGCCAACCGCCTCGCCCACCACCTGAGCGGCCTCGGCGTCAGCGCAGAGACCCCCGTCGGCATCTGCCTCGAACGCGGCGCCTGGACGGTCGTCGCCCTGCTCGCCGTGCTCAAGGCGGGCGGCTGCTACGTCCCGGTCGACCCGGCCCAGCCGCAGGAGCGGATGGCGATGATGCTCGCCGACACCGCCGCACCCGTGGTGATCACCCGGCGCGCCCTCGCCGACCGGCTCCCGAAGGGCGTGCGCGCGGTCGCGGTGGAGGAACTGGCCCTCGACGCGGCCCCCGACACCGCCCCCGCGGTGGCCGTCGACCCCGGCCAGGCCGCCTACGTGCTCTTCACCTCCGGCTCCACCGGACGGCCCAAGGGCGTGGTGGTCGAGCACCGCCAGGTGCTCAACTACCACACCGCGGTCGGGTCCGCGCTGGGCCTGGAGCCCGCCGGATACGCGATGGTCCAGCCCTTCACCTTCGACTCCTGCGTCACGGTCCTGGCCTCCGCGCTCCTGGGCGGCGGCACGCTGCACATGGTGGACGCCGACACTGCCTCGGACGGCCGGCTGCTGGCCGCCTACTTCGCCGAGCACGCGATCGACTACCTCAAGATCAGCCCCTCCCACCTCGCGGCCCTGGAGGGTCCGGGCGGCGCCCACCGGGTCCTGCCCCGCCGCGGCCTGATCCTCGGCGGCGAGGGCTCGACCAGCGCCTTCGTCGGCGACCTGCTGGAGCGGGCCGAGTGCGCGGTCCTCAACCACTACGGGCCCACCGAGACCACGGTCGGCGTGACCACCCACCGCCCGCGCGCCGCCGAACTCGTCGGCACCCCGACCGTGCCGATCGGCCGGCCGCTGGGCAACGTCCGGGCGTACGTACTGGACGAGCGGGGCGAGCCGGTCCCGGTCGGCGTGCCCGGCGAGCTCTTCATCGGCGGCGCCCAGGTCACCCGCGGCTACCTGGGCCGCCCGGGCCTGACCGCCGAGCGGTTCGTGCCCGATCCGGCCGGCGCCCCCGGCGCCCGGATGTACCGCACCGGCGACCTGACCCGCCGACTGCCGGAAGGCGAGATCGAGTTCCTGGGCCGCCTGGACGACCAGGTCAAGATCCGCGGCTTCCGGATCGAGCTGGGCGAGGTGGAGGCGGCGCTGGCCGCCCTGGCGCCGGTGGCCGCGTCGGCCGCGGTGGTCCGCGAGGACCGACCGGGGGACCGCCAGCTCGTCGGATACGTCGTCCCGCAGCCCGGCGTCGACCTCGAACCGGCGTCCCTGCGCAGCGAGTTGTCGAAGGCGCTGCCCGGCTACATGGTGCCGTCCGCGTTGGTCGTCCTCGACGCACTGCCGCTCACCGCGCACAACAAGCTGGACCGCCGCGCCCTGCCCGCCCCCGCACACCAGGAGGCCGCCGCCGGGCGTCCCCCGCGCGACGAGCGCGAGGCCGCCCTGTGCCGGATCTTCGCCGAGGTGCTGGGCACCGAGCGCGAGCCGGGCATCGACGAGAGCTTCTTCGACATCGGCGGGCACTCGCTGCTGGCGATGCGGCTGGTGGCCTCGGTGCGGAGCGAGTTGGGCGCGGAGGTGGGTGTCCGTGACGTGTTCGAGGCGCCGACGGTGGCCCTGCTGGCCGAGCTGATCGCCGGGACCGGCCCCGCCACCGCCCTGGCGCCCCTCGTCCGGGCGGAGCGCCCGGAGGTCCTGCCGCTCTCCTTCGCCCAGCGTCGACTCCGCTTCCTCAACACCATGGAGGGCGACACCAGCGCCTACGCGATGCCGGTGGTGTTGCGGTTGGCGCAGGCGGTGGACGCGGTGGCGTTGCAGGCCGCCCTGGACGATGTGGTGGAGCGGCACGAGACCTTGCGGACGGTGTTCCCGGAGTCGGGTGGTGAGCCGTGCCAGGTGGTGTTGCCGGCGGCCGCCGCTCTGGTGCCCTTGGAAGTGGTGGCGACGGACGAGGCGGGCGCGCGGGAGCGGATCGCCCAGCTGTCGGCGCGGCCCTTCGACCTGTCGTCCGAACTCCCCGTGCGTGCGGCGCTGTTCGTGCTGGCTCCGCAGGAGCACCTGTTGGCGGTGGTCCTGCACCACATCGCGGGTGACGGGCTGTCGATGCGTCCGCTGACGCAGGACCTGACCTTCGCGTACGCGGCCCGGGTGCGGGGCGAGGTGCCGGGGTGGTCGCCGTTGCCGGTGCAGTACGCGGACTTCGCGCTGTGGCAGCACCACCAGCTGGGGGATCCGGATGTCCCGGGCACGGTGCTGCACGAGCAGTTGGCGTACTGGGAGGCGGAGTTGGCGGGGCTGCCGGAGGAGATCGCGCTTCCGGTGGACCGTTCGCGGCCGGTGCGTCCCTCGCATCGGGCGCGGGTGCACTCCGGATTCGTGGACGGTGTGGTGCACGGGCGGCTGGCGGCGCGTGCGCGGGGCGAGCGGGCGACCGTGTTCCACGCGGTGCACGCGGCTCTGGCGGTGTTGCTGACGCGCAACGGCGCGGGGACGGACCTGCCGATCGGTACGCCGACGGCCGGGCGCGGACACCGCGAGGTGGACGGTCTGATCGGGTTCTTCGTGAACACGCTGGTGCTGCGCACGGACACGAGCGGCAATCCGTCACTGGGCGAGCTGGTGGGGCGGGCGCGCGAGGTGAACCTCGGGGCGCTCTCGCACCAGGACCTGCCCTTCGAGCGGCTGGTCGAGGCCCTGAACCCGGCGCGCGCCCCGCACCGGCACCCCCTCTTCCAAACCGTCCTCACCTTCAACAGCGCGACGGACGACACGGTCGCGGACTCCGTCGAGCAGGCCGGGTTCGAGAGCGCGGCGAAGTTCGACCTGTCGTTCACCGTGACCGAGCACCACGACGCCGAGGGCGCTGCGGCCGGTCTGACGGTGGCCATCGAGTACGCGACCGACCTCTTCGAGCCGACCACCATCGCCCGGCTGGCGGAGCAGTTCCAGCGCATCCTGCGCGCCGCCGCCGAGCACCCCGACACCCGCCTCCACGACGTCGACCTGCTGGGCGAGGAGGGCCGCGCCGAACTGTCCGCCCTGGCCACCGGAGACGTGCACCCGCTGTCCGCCGCCGCCCTGCCGGAGCTGTTCGCCGCCCAGGTCGCCCGGACCCCCGACGCCACCGCCGTCGTCAGCGCGAGCGGCACCCTCAGCTACGCCCGGCTCGACGCCGCCGCCGACCGGCTGGCCCGCCACCTGACCGCCCTCGGGGCGGGAGCGGAGCGCCGGGTCGCCCTGCTCCTGGAGCGCTCGGCGGAGCTCGTGGTCAGCACGCTCGCCGTGGTGCGGGCGGGCAGCGCGTACGTACCGCTGTCCGAGAGCTGGCCCGACGAGCGGATGGCCTTCGTGCTCGCGGACACCGGCGCCGACCTGCTGCTCGTGGACGCGGCCACCCGCGAGCTGCCCTTCGTACGCGCCCTGGCAGCGGCCGGGATGCGGGTCGTGGACGTCAGTGCCCCGCTGCCGGACGCCCCCGCCCGTCCCGTCCCCGCCGTCCAGCCCGAGCGCCTCGCCTACGTCATGTACACCTCCGGATCCACCGGCACCCCCAAGGGCGTCGCCGTCACCCACGCGGACGTCGCCGCGCTGGCCGCCGACCGCTGGTGGCAGCGGCACGGCCACCACGAGCGGGTGCTGTTCCACTCCCCGCAGGCCTTCGACGCCTCCACCTACGAGATGTGGGTGCCGCTGCTGAGCGGCGGGCAGGTCGTGGTCGCGCCCGCCGGTGAACTGGACGCCGAGCGGATCGGGCGACTGGTCGCCGAGCACCGGGTCACGGCGCTCTGGCTCACCGCGGGCCTCTTCCGGCTGCTCGCCGAGGACGCACCGCAGAGTCTGGCCGGCGTGCGCGAGGTGATGACCGGAGGCGACGTGGTCCCGGCCGCCGCCGTGCGCCGCGTGCTCGCCGTCCACCCGGGGCTGCGGGTGGTCGACGGCTACGGCCCGACCGAGACCACCGTCTTCGCCACCCGGCACTCCATCACCGCCGGGGACCCGCTCGGCGCCACCGTGCCGATCGGCCGACCGCTGGACAACATGCGGGTCCAGGTGCTGGACCCGACCCTGCGGCAGGCACCGCCCGGCGCGCCGGGCGAGCTGTACATCGCCGGCGCCGGACTCGCCCGCGGCTATCTGGGGCGTCCGGGGTTGACGGCGGAGCGGTTCCTGCCGGACCCCTTCGGCGAGCCGGGTGCGCGCATGTACCGCACGGGTGACCTGGGGCGTTGGCAGGCCGACGAGCGGGGCGAGGGGCGGCTGGAGTTCCTGGGCCGTACCGACGACCAGATCAAGCTGCGCGGTTTCCGGATCGAACCGGCGGAGATCGAGGCCCACTTCACGGGCCGGGGCGACATCGCGCAGGCGGCGGTGCTGCTGCGCGAGGACAACCCGGGCGATCAGCGCCTGGTCGCCTACCTCGTCCCCACCGCCGTCCCCGCCACCGATTCGGGTGCGGTGCCGGATCCGGCCGAGCTGCGCGCGTACGCCGCCGCACACCTGCCGGCCTACCTGGTGCCCTCCGCCGTGGTCCTGCTGGACACGCTTCCGCTCACTCCCAACGGCAAGCTCGACCGCCGCGCCCTGCCCGCCCCCACCACGACCACCAACACCACCACCAGGGCTCCGCGCACCCCGCAAGAGGAAGTCCTCTGCGGCCTCTTCGCCACCACCCTCGCCGTCGACCACGTCGGCATCGACGACAACTTCTTCGACCTCGGAGGCCACTCCCTGCTGGCGATGCGGTTGGTGGCGGCGGTGCGGGGCGAGTTCGGGGCCGAGGTGGGTGTCCGCGACGTGTTCGAGGCGCCGACGGTGGCCCGGCTGGCCGAGCTGATCGGTGACGCCGACGCCGCCACCGCGCTGCCGCCGCTGGCACGCGTCGAGCCCCGCCCGGAAACCGTCCCGCTCTCCTACGCACAGGCCCGGCTCTGGTTCCTCAACCGGATGGAGGAGACCGAGCGGGCCTCGTACAACATCCCGGTGGTGCTGCGGTTGGCGCAGGCGGTGGACGCGGTGGCGTTGCAGGCCGCGCTGGACGACGTGGTGGAGCGCCACGAGACCCTGCGGACGGTGTTCCCGGAGTCGGGTGGCGAGCCGTGCCAGGTGGTGTTGCCGGCGGGTGCGGGCCTGGTGCCGTTGGACGTGGTGGTGACGGACGAGGCGGGTGCTCAGGGGCGGATCGCGGAGCTTTCGGCGCGGCCGTTCGACCTGTCGAGCGAGCTCCCGATGCGTGCGGCGTTGTTCGTGCTGGGTGCGCGGGAGCACGTGTTGGTGGTGGTGCTGCACCACATCGCGGGTGACGGGTTGTCGATGGGTCCGTTGACCCGGGACGTGACGGACGCGTATCGGGCCCGGGTGCGGGGTGAGGCGCCGGGGTGGTCGCCGTTGCCGGTGCAGTACGCGGACTTCGCGCTGTGGCAGCACCGCCACCTGGGGGATCCGCAGGTGCCGGGTACGGTACTGAACGAGCAGTTGGCCTTCTGGAGCGGTGAGTTGGCGGGGCTGCCGGAGGAGATCGCGCTTCCGGTGGATCGTTCGCGGCCGGCGCGTCCCTCGCTCCGGGCACGGGTGCACACCGGTTTCACGGATCGCGCGGTGCACGAGAGGCTGGCGGCGCACGCGCGGGGCGAGCGGGCGACCGTGTTCCACGCGGTGCACGCGGCTCTGGCGGTGTTGTTGACGCGCAATGGCGCGGGTGTGGACGTGCCGATCGGTACGCCGACGGCGGGACGCGGACACCGTGATCTGGACGGTCTGATCGGGTTCTTCGTGAACACGCTGGTGTTGCGCACGGACACGAGCGGCAATCCGACGCACACCGAGTTGGTGGGGCGCACGCGTGAGGTGAACCTCGCGGCGCTCTCGCACCAGGACCTGCCCTTCGAGCGGCTGGTCGAGGCCCTGAACCCGGGCCGTGCCCCGCACCGGCACCCCCTTTTCCAGACCGTCCTCACCTTCAACAGCGCCACCGGGACCGCCGACGACCAGGGCGAGAGCGACGTCGCGTCCGAGGGCGCGGCCAAGTTCGACCTGTCGTTCACCGTGACCGAGCACCACGACGCCGAGGGCGCCGCGGCCGGTCTGACGGTGACCATCGAGTACGCGACCGACCTCTTCGAGCCCACCACCATCGCCCGGCTGGCGGAGCAGTTCCAGCGCATCCTGCGCGCCGCCGCCGAACACCCCGACACCCGCCTCCACGACATCGACCTGCTCGCCGAGCACGAGCGCCGGGCCCTCTTCACCGACTGGAACGGCCCGGCGCGCGCCCTTCCCGGCCGCACCCTGCCGGAGCTGTTCGCCGCCCAGGTCGCCCGCACCCCCGACGCCACCGCCGTCGTCTGCGAGAGCGGCACCCTCAGCTACGCCCAGCTCGACACCGCCGCCAACCGCCTGGCCCGCCACCTCGTGGCCCGGGGGGCGGGCCCGGAGCGCCTGGTCGCGCTGGCCGTGCCGCGCTCGGTGGAGACCCTGGTCTCCGTACTGGCGGTGCTCAAGTCCGGGGCGGCGTACCTGCCGATCGACCTCACCCACCCCGGCGAGCGGATCGCCTACACCCTGGCCGACGCCCGGCCGCTGTGCGTCCTCACCACCGTCGGGGCGGCCGGACAACTGCCCGTCACCGAGCACCCGCTGCTGCTGCTCGACGCGCCGGACACGGCCGCCGCGCTGGCCGCCCTGCCCGCGCACGACCTCACGGACGACGACCGGTCCGCTCCGCTGTCGCTGCGCAACCCGGCCTACGTGATCTACACCTCGGGCTCCACCGGACGCCCCAAGGGCGTCGTGGTCGAGCACCACTCCCTGGACGCCTACCTCGCCTGGGCCCGTGAGGCGTACGCCGGCGTCGCCGGCCGGGCCCTGGTCCACTCGCCGGTCTCCTTCGACCTCACCGTGACCGGCCTGTTCGCCCCGCTGACCAGCGGGGGCGCCGTACAGCTCATCGAGCTGGACGAGCGCGCGGCCACGGCGGGGGAGTGGGAGCGCCCGACCTTCGTCAAGGCCACGCCGAGCCACCTGGCCCTGCTGACCGCACTGCCCGAGCGCTTCTCGCCCAGCGAGCAGCTCGTGCTCGGCGGGGAATCGCTGATGGGAGAGGTGCTGGACGAGTGGCGGCGCCACCACCCCGGCGCCACCGTGATCAACGAGTACGGTCCGACCGAGACCACGGTCGGCTGCACCGAGTTCCGCATCGAGCCCGGTGACACCGCGCCCTCCGGCGTGATCACCATCGGGCGGCCGATCTGGAACACCCGGATGTACGTGCTGGACGAGTCCTTCCGGGCGCTTCCGGTCGGGGTCGGCGGCGAGCTCTTCATCGCCGGCGACCTGGTGACCCGCGGCTATCTGGGGCGTCCGGGGTTGACGGCGGAGCGGTTCCTGCCGGACCCCTTCGGTGAGCCGGGCGGGCGGATGTACCGCACGGGTGACCTGGGGCGTTGGCAGGCCGACGAGCGGGGCGAGGGGCGGCTGGAGTTCCTGGGCCGTACCGACGACCAGATCAAGCTGCGCGGTTTCCGGATCGAACCGGCGGAGATCGAGGCCCACTTCACGGGCCGCGGGGACATCGCGCAGGCGGCGGTGCTGCTGCGCGAGGACAACCCGGGCGATCAGCGCCTGGTCGCCTACCTCGTCCCCACCGCCGTCCCCGCCACCGATTCGGGTGCGGTGCCGGACGCGGCGGAGCTGCGCGCGTACGCCGCCGCGCACCTGCCCGCTTACCTGGTGCCCTCCGCCGTGGTCCTGCTGGACACGCTTCCGCTCACTCCCAACGGCAAGCTCGACCGCCGCGCCCTGCCCGCCCCCACCACGACCACCAACACCACCACCAGGGCTCCGCGCACCCCGCAAGAGGAAGTCCTCTGCGGCCTCTTCGCCACCACCCTCGCCGTCGACCACGTCGGCATCGACGACAACTTCTTCGACCTCGGCGGCCACTCCCTGCTCGCCGCCCGACTCACCGCCCGGGTCCGTGAGGAACTCGGTGTCGAGATCGGCCTGCGGGCCCTCTTCGAGACCCCCACCGTGGCCCTGCTGGCCGAGCGGATCGGCGCCGACGGCGGCGCCGGATCCTCCGACGGCCTGGGGCAGATGCTGGCGCTGCGCTCCGGCGGCACCCGCGCCCCGCTCTTCGCCGTGCACCCCGGCGGCGGCCTCGGCTGGTGCTACTCGGGCCTGGCCCGCCACCTGGACCGCGACCGGCCGCTCTTCGCCCTCCAGGCCCGCGGTCTCGACGGTACGTGCGAACTGCCCGGCTCCGTACCGGAGATGGCGGCCGACTACCTGCGCCTGATCCGCGAGGTCCAGCCGGTGGGCCCGTACCACCTGCTCGGCTGGTCCTTCGGCGGCACGGTCGCGCACGAGCTGGCACGCCAACTGCAGGAGGCGGGCGAGGAGGTCGCGCTGCTGGCGATGCTCGACTCGCACCCGACGGGCCGCTTCCGGCACGCCGGCCGCCCCAGCGCCAAGGAGATCCTCTCCCTCGCGCTGGACGGACTCGACCTCGACGAGCTGGATGCTCTCGCCACCACCGCCCCGGCGGACGGTGAGGAGGCCCTGGGCGACGGTCTGCCCGGCGCCACGGCCGTGCTGGAGCTGCTGCGGGAGCGCGGCAGCGTGCTGGGCGGCCTGGACCCGGCGGCGCTGGGTCGGCTGGTGCGGGTGACGGCCAACAACATCGCGCTGGCCCAGGGCGAGCAGCCGGGCCGCTACCGGGGTCCCGTGCTCTTCTTCGAAGCCCTGCCGGGCCGGGGCGCCGATGGCACCCCGCTGGCCGAGCTGTGGGACGCGCACGTGGACGGCCCGGTGGAGAACCACCCGCTGGACATCCCGCACAGCCGCTTCACCACCCCCGAGGCACTCGCCCAGATCGGCCCGGTCCTCGCCGCCCACCTGCGCTGACCGGCCGCCCCGAGGGTGACGCGTCCGGTGTCCGGTGTCCGGTGTCCGGTGTCCCGAGCACCGGCGCCGGGTGCGCCACCCCGCCCCGCCCCGCCGCGCCGCGCCCGACCGCATGCCGCCCGGCGCCCTGCCCGGCCCCGGGTCGTCCCGCCAGGCCCCGTCCCACTTCGCCATGCCCTGCTTTGTCCTGCCCGGACGCGACTTCCCCCGCCCGGTCCTCTGTACCGCCCCCGCCCGGCCCCATGACGTCCCGTCCCGCCGCGGCCTCCGAACGGAGCTCACCCGTGCCCCTGACCCTGACCCTGTCCCTCGCCCCGCCCCTGGTGGGCCTGCCATGACCACCTTCGCGCTCGTCTGGGCGGGCCGCCTGGTCACCGCACTCGGATCCAGCATCTCCGGCTTCGCCCTCGGCCTGTGGATCTATCAACAGACCGGCTCCGTCACCCAGTTCGCCACCGGGTTGTTGCTCGCCTTCGCCCCGGGGATGCTGGCCGCCCCGGTCGCCGGGGTACTGGTGGACCGGCACCGGCGCCGCATCGTGCTGCTCTGCGCCGACGCGGTGGCCATGCTCGGAGCGGTGGCCCTGTTCGCCGCCCAGGCGACCGGGCACCTCGCCGTCTGGCAGGTGTACGCGGTCATCGTCGTCGAATCCTGTTGTGCGGCCTTCCAATGGCCGGCGCTCGCCGCCGCCGTCACCGGCATGGTCCGGCCCGAACAACGCGGCCGGGCCAGCGCGATGACCCAAACCGCCCTGGCCGGAGCTCAGTTGTTGGGTCCGATGCTCGCCGCCGTACTCCTCGGCGCGGGCGGGCTCCGTGCCGTCCTGGTGGTCGACGTCATCTCGTTCGCACTGGGCGTGCTCACCCTGTTGGTCGCACGCTTCCCCGAACCGCCAGGCGCACCGAAACGCGCCGGCCCGAGCGAGCAAGGCCCGGGCTGGCGTGCGGAGTTGACCGAAGGGCGTCGGCTGCTCACCAGTCAACCCGGATTGAAGTACCTGCTCCGCCTGGTCACGGTCCTCAACGCGGCCGAGGCCACCGCCACCGCCCTGCTGCTCCCCCTGGTCCTGGCGGCCACCCCCGAGGCGGACCAGAACGCCGCGGTGGCCATGGTCAGCACCGCCGGCGGGCTCGGCCTCGCGATCAGCAGCATCGCCATGTCCATCTGGGGAACCCCGCGCCGCCCGTTGGCCTGGGTCACGGCGGCCACCCTCGTGAGCGGCCTCGCGGTGCTCCAGGCCGGGTTCTTCCCGCGCCCGGTCCCGTTGGCGGCGGCAGCCTTCACCTTCTTCCTCGGCCTACCGGTGGTCAGTAGCTGTGCGCAGGTGCTCTGGCAGTCCGCGGTGGCTGCCGAGGCCCAGGGGCGGGTCTTCGCCCTGCGCCGCATGTTCACCCAAGGCGGCATCTTGCTGGGCTACTTGGTGGCCGGACCGCTCGCCTCGCAGGTGTTCGGCCCGTTGGTGGACCCCGGCGGGCCGCTCGCCGCCACCCTGGGCCGGCTGCTCGGCTCGACCCGCGACCGCGGCAGCGCCCTGCTCCTCTGCTGTACCGGACTGATCCTGGCCGTCACCGCCCTGATCGGGCGACGCCACACCATCACCGCCCTGCCGGCGCCACCGGACGAGGGGGCGGCGCCCACCGGGGCGGCGTCAGCCGCGCGGGGCCCGTCACCCGCGGAACCGGACGGCGCGCCGGACGGGGTCGGGCCCCCGGTGGCCACGGGCCCTCCGGCCCGCCCCTGAGCGCCTGCGCACCGCACCCTCCGCCCCGTCCTGACGGCCCCATCGGCCTAGGCTCGGGGGTCACCGGTCTTGCTCCATCGATCCTCCCTCATCGATCCTCCTCCACCGATCTCCCTCCCACCGATCCGGAGTCACTGTGATCTTCCGCCCCACCCACGCGTCCGACCTCGACCGCCTCCTCCCGCTCATCGTCACGGACGCGGCGGGCGGGATGACCGCCGACACGTACACGACCCGGCTCACCGCGGGGGAGTACCGCCCCGAGTGGACCTGGGTGGCCGAAGACGGTGCGGGCGGCGCACCGCTCGCCCTCGCGGTGTGGTGGGGCGGCCCGGACGACGCCCTGCCGAACGCCCTGGACGGCCTCTTCGTCGACCGGTCGACCGGGTCCGCCACCGAACACACCTCACTGGCGGCCGAGTTGCTCGCGGCCGGGCACGCGGCCTACGCCGCCTCCGGTGCGGACGCCGCGCCCGACTACCACCTCTCTCTCCCCGGTGACTGGCGCGAACGGCCCGATGTGGTCGAGGCCGTGACCTGGCGGCGGGAAGCGGCCCGCCGCGCGGGGCTCCCGGTGTCGCTGGAGCGGCTGCGCTACGAATGGACGCCGCAGTTCGGTCTTCCGGAGCCCCGCGGGCGCCTGGTCTTCGCCGCCGAGCCCGACGACGAGGTCTTCGTCGACCTGTTCCGTCGGGTCCTGACGGACAGTCTGGACACGGACTCCACCAAGGAGGCCGAGAGCATGGGCGCGGAGGCCCAGGCCCGTGGGGACGTCGAGTTCTACCGCGACACCATGCCGGGGGACCGCTCCTGGTGGCGGGTCGCCCGTACGCCCGAGGGCGAGCCCGTCGGCTTCGGCCTCCCCTCCCGCAACCACGCCTTTCCGGTGGTCGGATACCTGGGCGTGGTCCCCGAACACCGGGGTCGCGGGTACGCCGACGAGATCCTCGCCGAGATCACCCGGATCCTGGTGGTCGAGACCGCTCCGGAGAAGGTGCGCGCCGACACCGACCTGACCAACGTGCCGATGGCCGCGGCCTTCGAGCGGGTGGGCTACCGCAACGACGCCCGCCGTCTGGTGCTGTCCGCGCACTGAGACGCGGGCCCGGCCACCGCCGTGCGAGCGGGTGGCCGAGATCGTGCGTCTATCCGGTGAATATCCTCCCTCGCTTCCATGGGCCCCGTGAAGAACGCCGTGGAGAGGGACGACCGAAGATGAGCACCGAAGAGTTGACCGCCGACCGGCCCGCGGCCCATGCCGCCGCCGTGACCGAAGCCGAGGCCCGGGCCGCCTTCCTGTCCCGGGCCGGCGGCCCGGCGGTCGGCGCGCGCACGGTGCTGGAGCGGGCTCCGGAACTGTTGCCCGGCGTGGTCGACGCCGCCACCACGGACATCGAGGCGGTACTGGGCCACCTCGCCGCCCGCGCGGCGACGCACCCGGCGGCCGCCGGCCCCGCCGGGTCCGCGGAACCCACGGCCTGGGGCCTCGATCTGGCCACGGGCGGGCTGCGCAGGGTGCGCGTCGCCGGGTCCGGCTCCCCGGTGGGCGTCGCGGCGGGCCTGACCTGGGTGGGCGCGCTCGAAGAGGGTCTCGCCCAGCACTGCGCGGCCCTCCTCGCGCGCCGCCTGGAAGCACCCGGGACCCGGGTGCCCCGGTTGCGCCTGGGCGGCGGGGGAGTCGAGGTGCCCCGGGCGCTGCTGCGCGACGTGCACGCCGAGGGGGAGCCCGTCGCGCACGACCTGACCGAACTGCTCTCCCTGCCCGCCTGCGCCGTCGCGCTCGCCCCGCGCCCCGGGGGCGACGGCCGCGAGGGCGAGTGCGAGACCGTCATCGCCACGGGCGCGACCCTGGCCGAGGCGGCCCGCGGCGCGGTGGAGCGCGCGCTGTCGCGCCGCCGGGCCCACGAGGCCGGCCGCCCGGTCCCGCGGGCCTTCCCCGCCGTCGGCCGGGAGCGCGAGAGCGACGCCCCCGGCCCGGCCCCCTGCGCCCAGTGGTCCCGCCCGCTGGACGCCCTGCACTCCGAGGGCCACAGCCCGGTCGCGGTGCTGCTGGACCACGACGCCCGGGTGAACGAGGTACTGCCGTACCTGGTCCGGATCGTGCTGTCGGCGAAGTAGCACCGCCGGCGCCGGCCGGACCGCGGCCCGCGCGGCAGGTCAGGCGTCCGGGCCGAGGGCCTCCTGAGCGGGCTCGTCCGGCGCGGCCAGGCCCGCCCGTTCGGCCAGCGCGCCGCCCTGGAAGCGGCTCTCGGCGCCCAGTTCCTCCAGCAGCTCCGCGATGTGGCGGCGGCAGGTGCGCAGCGACATGCCCATCCGCCGCGCGATCACCTCGTCCTTGGCGCCCTCCACCAGCAGCCGCACCAGGGTCCGCCGCAGGCTGTGGCCGACCTCCTTGTACGCGGCTCCGCTGCTGCCCAGGAAGGGGTCCGCGGCGGACCAGTGCTGCTCGAAGACCCGGCACAGGTACGCCACCACGTCGGGGTCCCGGACCAACACGGCCCCCTCGCCGCTCCCGCCGTCCGAGCGCCGGGGCAGGAACGCCACGCTGCGGTCGAACACGATCGCCCGGTCGGGGAGTTCCGCGGCGGTGCGGTACTCCGCGCCGGCCGCGGTGAGCGTCTCCACGTACCCCTGGGTGGCCAGGTTGGAGCGGGCCGGATGCTGGTAGAGGGTGCGCATGCGCACGCCCCGGTCGAGCATCGCCAGGTCCCGCTCGATGGCGTCTCCCAGCCGGTGCGGCGGCCGCCCGCCGCCCGGCTGGATGGTGAAGACCTCCTCCCGGCACCGCGCCGAGTGCTGGGCGAGCAGGGCCGAAACGGCGGCCAGGTCGGGCAGCGAGTCGATGCCCTCGCGGCGGCCCTGTTCGTGCCGGGTGGCCCGGTAGCGCGGCATAAGGGAACGCAGGTCGTCCCGGACGGACTGGGCGTGCGCGGCGCTGCGCGCGAGCCGGGCCTCCAGCGGACCGACCGCCTCCGCCGCGGCGGCGTCCGGACTGACCGCCATCAGCTCGTCGGGGCTTCCCGGGACCGTGCGCAGGAGCCGCAGCCGCAGCAGCGTGTGGCACGCCCGCTCGGCCTCCTCCGTGCTGAGGCCGAGGTCAGAGGGGACGTCGAGCGGGTACCGCGGGAGGGCCCCCCGAGCCAGGACGTGTTCGAAAACGGCCACGGCAGCCGCGTCCAGTCGCGGCAAGTCGGTCAATTCTGTCCCGGTATCGATGCTCGTACCCCCTATGCGGCCCTGCTACTTCCGTGCCCTGCAGGGTATTGCCAGGTCGGAGCGCTGGACCCACGGGGCGTGGCGTGAGGAGATTCGGGTGTCCGCCACACAAACCCCCTCAGGCGGACATCGCATGGCGAATCCCCCACCGGTGGTGTTCGCGATCCATGCAACCACCTCCCGACTCAGGAGTCGCACCATGCCCGCAGCCAGCCGTTGCTTCCTCGCCCTCACGGTCCTGCTGGCGTGCGGTGCGTCCGCGCTCACCGTGGGGGACGGGCTCGGACCCGGCGCCGCGGGGCACCGGTACGGATCGGCGGCGGTGAACACGCTCGCGGCCGAGCCCCTGGACACGAGTTGGGGCGACGGCTACATCGCGCCGCAGCACTAGGGGCAGTTGGCATCCCCTTCCCGTCCGACCCGAAGTGAAAGGCCCCAGAACGTGTCATCCCTGCCTGTGACCCCCTCCCGGTCCGGACACGGGCCCCGAGAGGGGGCCGAGAGTCCGGCGGACCTCGCGCTCCTGCCCGACCTGGTGCGCGCCGTGATCGCCCGGTCGGCGCCGCGGGCGCGGCGGGGTGACGGCGGCTCGGCGGGGTCCGACGGCGAGGGCACGGAGACGGTCGACTGGGCGGTGACCCCGGGTGAGTTCTGGTGCCACGTGATGCCGGGCGCCCCGGTCCGGCGCACCCAGGGGTGGAAGCTGCACGTCTCGGCCACCCCGCTCGCCGCGCCGCTGGCCCTGGCCCGCGCCGCCGAGGTGCTGGTGGCCCACCGCGCCGCCTTCAAGTTCGCCGGGACGCCGGCCCGGGTCGCGGCCCTGGTCTCGGGGCGCTTCGCCCGGGGCGGGGGCGGCAAGTTCATCACCGTGTACCCCTCGGACGACGACCAGTTCCGCGTGCTCGCCGAGGAACTCCACCGGGCCACCCTGGGGTTGCCCGGGCCCGCGGTCCTCTCCGACCGCCGATACCTGCCGGACAGTCAGGTCTCCTACCGCTTCGGGGTCTTCGCCGGAGTCCAGGAACTCACCGCCGACGGCTGCTTCGCCACCCTCCTCACCGACCCCGACGGGCGCAAGGTGGCCGACGAGCGCAACGCCTGGTTCAGCCCGCCCGCTTGGGCGGGCGATCCCTTCCCGGAGCGTGCGGCGGCCCCCGTCCGCAGCACCGCCACCGCCAAGCCGGTCCTGCTCGGCGGCCGGTACCTGGTGCGCGGCGCCATCCAACACTCCAACAAGGGCGGCGTGTACCGGGCCGAGGACACCGAGACCGGTGCGCAGGTCGTCGTCAAGCAGGCCCGGCCCCATGTGGCCGCCGGTCTGGAGGGGCTCGACGTACGGGACCTGCTGCGCCGGGAGGCGACCCTGCTGGAGCGGTTCGGCAAGGTCTTCCCGGACCGGGTCCCGCGGCTGGCCGAGGTGTTCGAGCAGCAGGGCAGCGTGTTCCTGGCGGCGCGGACCGTCCCCGGCGCCACCCTGCGCCGTACGGTCGCCGAGCGCCTCGTCCGGACCGGCGCGGCCTGCCCGGACGACGCCACGGCCGACTCGCTGGTCCGGCAGCTGATCGAACTGGTCGCCGCCGCCCACGAACTGGGCGTCACCCTGCACGACTTCAACCCGAACAACGTCATGGTCACCCCGGACGGCCGGCTCCTGCTGATCGACCTGGAGATGGCGGCCCGCGAGGGCGAGCGCTGGGTCCTGGGGGCCACCCCCGGCTACACCGCCCCCGAACTGCGCGCCGCCCCCCAGGTGGCGCCCGCGATGGGCCCCGCCGTCGACCTGTACGCCCTGGGCGCGACCGTCCTGCACGCACTGAGCGGAGCCGACCCGCTGTTCGCGGCGGACCGGCCCGCGTCGGCCGCCCGGCCCGACGAGGAACGCCTCGCGCACCTCGTCGAGTTGCTCGCCCGGGACCAGAGCGCGGTGCGCCGCTTCGCCCCGCTGGTCCTCGGGCTGATGCGGGACGAGCCCGCCGAGCGCTGGACGCTGGAGGCGGCCCGTTCCTTCGGCGCGGCGGACCGTCCCGCCGCGCACCCGGCCGGCGAGTCGATCCGCACCCGTACCGGCACCCGTACCGGCACCCCCGTCGAGGACGTCCGTGCCCGCCTGGTGCGCGACGGCGTGGCCCACCTCCTGGCCACCGCCGGCACGCAGGACGCCGACCGGCTCTGGCCGTCCGACACCTTCGGCGTGACCTGCGACCCGGTGGCCGTGCAACACGGTTCGGCCGGTGGGGTGGCCGTACTCGCCCGGGCCCTGAACGGCTGGGACGACCACTTCTCCGGTGCGCCGGACGGGCCGGGCGCACTCACCCGGGAGACCCTGCGCGAGGGGCTGCGCACCGCCGCGCTGTGGACGGCCGACCGGCAGGAGGCCCTGCCCTGGATCCTGCCCGGACTGCACTTCGGCCGCTCCGGCACCGCCTGGGCGCTGCTCGACGCCGCGGGGGCGCTGGACGACCCGGCCCTGGCCGGGCGGGCGTCCGCGCTCGCCCTCAAGCTGCCCGTCGAGTGGCCCAATCCCGACGTCTGCCACGGCGCCGCCGGATCCGGCCTGGCCCAGCTGCACTTCTGGCGCACCACCGGCGACCCGCGCTTCCTGGAGCGGACCGCCCAGGTCGCCGAGGGACTCCTGACGGCGGCCCGGCACACCCCCGAGGGCATCTTCTGGCCGGTGCCGGAGGACTTCGACTCCGGGCTGGCGGGAGCCTGGCACTACGGCTTCGCCCACGGCGTCGCCGGAGTCGCCACCTTCCTGCTGCTCGCCGCCGAAGCCACCGGTGAGGACCGCTTCCTGAAGGCGGCCGTCGAGGCGGGGACCACCGTGACGACCGCCGCCCGCAAGGGGCCGGCGGGCACGATGTGGCCGGTGGACCGGGCCCGGCACCTCGCCGGTTCGCCGGACCTCGCCCGACACTGGTGCAACGGCTCCTCCGGAGTCGGCACCTTCCTGGTCCGGCTCTGGTCGGCGACCGGCGGGACCGACGACGTCACCCGGGGCCTGGTCGAGGGCGCGGCCCTCGCCGTACGGGCCGGGCGGTTCGGGGACTCGCCCGCCGCGTGCCACGGGCTGGCGGGCAACGCCGAGTTCCTGCTGGACGCCGCCGAGCTGACGGGCGACGAAGAGCACCGGGCGGGCGCGGAACTGCTGGTCGAGCACCTGGCGGCGCAAGCGGTCCTGCGCGACGGCCGGCTGCTGGTGCCCGACGACAACCGCAGGGGCGTACTCGCCGAGTACGCCACCGGATTGGCCGGGAGCCTCTCGCTGCTGCTGCGGATGCGCTCCGGCGGGCCGCGCGCCTGGCTGCCCGAGGGTGCGCGCACCCACCTCTGAACTTCCGGTGGCCGCCGGCCACCGGTAGCCGGTCCGCACGGACCGGTACACCTCCCCACAGAAGGAGCCCATCATGATGGAGCACGACATCGACGCCCTGCAGGTCCTCCCCGCCGACCTGGCCACCGAGGACCTGGGCGAGGAGCACGCGGCGGCGCTCATCACCGGCTGCCGCATCCACTTCAGCGGCTGCTGAAGTCGGTAACGACTGAAGGCCGGGCCCCGAGCCCGCGCACAAGGAGGGGACCGGCCCGGGGGGGCTGGTCCCCTCCTCGGCACTTGTCCCGCTGCGCTGCGCTGCGTTGCGTTGTGCTGCGACGCCGCGCACGGGTACGCGGTCCACGTCGAGCCCGACGTGTGGATCCGGCACGGGGCGGGACCCGACGCGGCCGACGGCGCCCGACGCACCACCGCCTCGCGTACGGGTCCCACCCCGCCCGGGGTCAGAAGCGGTCCGGTGCCGGCAGCAGGGGGAGCGGCGCGGCCCCTCGCCCGCCCGGCGGCGGCGTGGTGGCCCGGCAGCTGACGTCCTGGGCCGGGAGCCGGCCCGTGGCCAGGTAGCCGGTCACGGTCGCGGTCACGCAGGAGTCGGGATCGGCCAGGTACACGCCGTGGCCCTCGCCGCCCAGCGCCAGCGCCATCCGCGAGCCCTTCAACGCCCGGTGCAGCCCTTGGCCGCTGACCAGCGGGGTCTGGGAGTCCCATTCGTTCTGCACGGTCAGCACGTTCGCCCGGGTCCGCATCGGGGTCACCGCCTCCCGGGGCCGCTGCCAGAAGGCGCAGGGCTTGATGTTGGACGCGAAGTCGCCGTACAGCGGGTACGCGGCCTTGTCCCGGACCGCGTCGCGCCGGTACTGCTCGGGGTCGCGCGGCCAGCTGTCGGTGTCCCCGCAGATCACCGACCAGAAGACGGCGATGCCGTTGTCGGAGGCCGGCTCGCCCGCCGCCGACCGCGCGCCGGCGAGCGCGTCCCGCAGGGAGGGGACGGACGCGGGCGGCGGTGTCCCGTCGGCCGCCGCCTTGACCGCGGCGACCAGGGGAGCGGCTCGGGCCGGGGAGAAGAACAGCGCGCGGGCGGACCGGATCGTGTCGCCGGTCAGCTTCTCGCCGTGGAATTCGATGGGGTCGCGGTCGGCCCGCGCCACCAGGTCCCAGAAGGTCCGCGAGACCGCGGCCGGCGAGGCGCCCAGGTGGTACTCGGCGTCGCGCTCGGCGGTCCACCGGGTCCACCGGGCGAACGCGGGCTCCGCCTCGGTCGCCCAGGTCCGGATCGCGTCCCGCCACACGCGGTGCGGGTCCACCCCGCTGTCGAGGACGAAGCGGTCGGTGCGGGCCGGGAAGAGCTGCGTGTACACCGCGCCGAGGTAGGTCCCGTACGAGTAGCCCAGGTAGGAGATCTTCCGCTCGCCCAGGGCCGAGCGGATCGCGTCCATGTCGCGGGCGGTGTTGCGGGTGGTGAGGTACGGCAGCACCGCCCCCGCCTTCTCCCGGCACTTGTCGGCGACCGTACGCGCCCAGGCGACGTCGGTGGCGAAGGTCTCCGGATGGTACGGCCGGTCGACGACCTGCTCGGCGTCGCTCAGCCCGCAACCGACCGGACTGCTGGCGCCGACGCCGCGCGGGTCGAAGCCGATCAGGTCGTACTGGTCGCGCACCTCCCGGGGCAGCACGTCGAGGATCCCCAGGGGCAGGTCGAGCCCGGGATCGCCCGGTCCGCCGGGGTTGAGCAGCAGGACGCCGCGCCGCTCGGCGGGCTTCTCGCTGCGGACCCGGGAGATCGCGAGGTCGAGCGAGGGGCCGCGGGGGCGTGCGTAGTCGAGCGGGACCTTGATGGTCGCGCACTCGAAGGAGGCCGGACGGTCGGCGGCGCAGCGGTGCCACGAGGGGGGCGCGGGCCGGTGGTCGGCCGCGGCGGCCCCGGTCGCGGACAGGAGCGGGACGGTGGTGGCGAGGAGTCCGGCGGCGGCGAGCAGGGGCGCGATGCGGTTCGTGCGCACGAGGAGCCGTTCCTTTCGGAGGAGTCGGTTCCCTGCCACCTTCGCGTACGGGCCGAGTGGGCGAATCATCCCGGAGCGTCGGTCCGTATCCGCCGTGCGGACGAGCTCGCATCAGGACAATCGGCCGGAATCCGGCGGTGGTTGGTGGGGTGACCAGGGGGTGGTGCTCCCCGGACTACCAGCTCGGGCCGCCCGGGACGGCGCGCCACCCGTCGTCGCCGTGCGGTTTCACCCGTCCCGGTGGAACCCGGGGCGGTCGGCGCAGGAAGAACCGATTCGCTGCCGGGGCGCCGCGTACGGTCCGCCTCGAACCCCTCGCCGATCTTGAGGAGACCTTCCGTGAAGCTTCGCAGTGCCGTCACCGCGGGCCTGGCCGGGCTGGTGCTCGCCCTCGCCGTCCCCGGCTCCGCCTTCGCCGCGACCGGCCAGTTCAGCTACACCTTCACCGATGACCATGGACAGGTGCTGACCGTCGCCCTGCACGACCCGAGCAGTGATACGTGCGTCAACCTGCCCTACGTCGGCAGCGAGTGGGTCGAACCGGGCCACACGCCGCACAACGCCACGGACGAGCCGGTGACGGTCTTCAAGGGCGCCAACTGCACGGGCCCGGAGTGGAAGCTGCGCGCCCACGGCAAGCCGGCCACCGAGCAGCTGAAGGTCCGCTCGGTGTGGTTCCACGGCCCGAGCTGACCCGATCCCCGTACCCGTCGCGGCGGCCCACGGCTCCGCGGCGGGAACGGGTCCGGCCGACCGCCTCCGCCTCCCGCCCCCGACTCCGGACATAATGTCGATTCGGATCATGAGGGAAGGAACGCCGATGAGCGACGGGGACGACACGGTCCTGGTGACCACCGAGGGCCGCACCGGCCGGATCACCCTCAACCGACCCGGAGCCCTCAACTCCCTCACCCGCCCCATGGTGCTGCGGATCTCCGCCGCGCTCACCGCCTGGGAGCACGACCCTCAGGTCACCCAGGTGCTCGTCGTCGGGGCGGGGGAGCGCGGCCTGTGCGCGGGCGGCGACATCCGGGCGATCCACGCCGACGCCCGTGCGGGCGGCACGGCCTCGGTGGACTTCTGGCGCGACGAGTACCGGCTCAACGCCCGGATCGCCCGCTACCCCAAGCCGTACGTCGCCCTGATGGACGGCATCGTGATGGGCGGCGGCGTCGGGATCTCCGCCCACGGCAGCGTCCGGATCGTCACCGAACGCTCCCGCGTGGCCATGCCCGAGACCGGCATCGGCTTCGTCCCCGACGTCGGCGGTACCCACCTGTTGGCCCGGGCCCCGGGGGAACTGGGCACCCACCTCGCCCTCACCGGCGCGGCGGTCGGCGCGGCCGACGCCCTGCTGTGTGGGCTCGCCGACCACTTCGTTCCCGCCCGCCTGTTGCCGGAACTGGCCGCGGACCTCGCCGACGCACCCGTGGCCGACGTACTGCCCCGGTACGCCGTCCCCGCCCCGGAGGGCGAACTGGCGGGGCAGCGGGAGTGGATCGACCGCTGCTACGCCGCCGACACGGTCCTGGCGATCGTCGACCGGCTGGCCGGGCACGGCGACCCGCAGGCCAAGCAGACCGCCGAGACGATCCTGGCCAAGTCCCCGACCGCGCTCAAGGTCACCCTGGCGGCCGTCCGCCGGGCCCGCGCCCTCGGCTCGTTGGAGCGGGTGCTGGAGCAGGAGTTCCGGGTGTCCTGCGTCGCCCTGCGCTCGCCCGACCTGGTGGAGGGCATCCGCGCCCAGGTCGTCGACAAGGACCGCACGCCCCGCTGGTCCCCGGCCGAGCTGGCCGGGGTGTCCGACGCGGAGGTGGAGCGGTACTTCGCCCCGCTCGGCGCCGACCGTGAACTGCGCCTCGACGCCGAGTGAGCCGTACCGATCAGCGGTAGCCGGTGACGTCGGCCGGGCGCCCCGGGTCCTGCACCTCGACCATGTACCGCCAGGCGTCGGGGCGGCTCCCGTCGAGGTCCGTGAAGCCGTACACCCCGGCCAACTGTCCGCTGGAGAGCGACTGTCCGTTCCAGCGCGCCCGCTCGGGGTCGCCGGCCAGTGCCGCCACCGCCCGGCCCACGTACGACGGGGTCTCCGAGATCGCGAAGTGGGGTTGCTTCACCAGGGCGTCCCGCCAGGTCGCCTCCGTCACCTCGAAGGCGTCGAGCATGATCTCCGAGCGCATCCAGCCCGGGGTGAGCGCCACCGCGCTCGCCCCGCGCGGCCCCAGCTCGTGCCCGAGCGCGAACGCCATCCGCAGCACGGACGACTTGGCCAGGTCGTAGAAGAAGGAGACCCGGTAGCGGCTCGCGTTGTACTCCGCGGTGCCGTCCGTCATCTCCACCACCAGCCCGCCCGGCTCGCGCAGTAGCAACGGCACCGCGAAGTGGCTGGTGACGGCGTGGGTCTCGACCGCGAGCCGCAGCAGCCGCAGCCCCTTGTCCAGGTCGTGCTCCCACACCGGGCTCTCCCACTCGAAGAGCCGCTCCGCGCCCCAGATGTCGTTGACGAGCAGGTCCAGCCGACCCTGCTCGGCGTCGATCCGGCCGACCACCGCCTCGACCTGCTCCGGCACCAGGTGGTCCGCGACGATCGCGATGCCCTTCCCACCGGCCGCCGTGACCAGCTCGGCGGTCTCCTCGATGGTCTCGGGCCGGTCGTACTCCGAGCGCCTGCCCCGGGTGCTGCGCCCCGTCATGTACACGGTGGCGCCGCGCGCACCCAGTTCCACGGCGATGCCACGACCCGCGCCCCGGGTCGCCCCCGCGACGAGGGCGACCCTTCCCGCCAGCGCCCCGGGCGGGTGCGGCCCGGGCGGTGAAGCCAGTGATTCCGTCATGCCGGGAGCCTACGGCGCCGCGTCGCGTCGGGCGGGCGGCTCGGGTGCGCGGCGGGTACGCGGCCTCAGGCGCCGGTGCCGAGGGCCTCGATGATCTCGGCGGTGGAGCTGACCCGGCCCAGGCGCGGGAAGATCTTGCCGAAGGAATGCGCGTGCGAGTCCGCGTCCGTGTCGGTGGTGGCGTCCTCGGCGAAGACCACGTCGTAGCTGTTCTCCCAGGCCGCGCGGGCCGTGGATTCGACACCGATGCTGGTGGAGATGCCCGCGAGGACGATCCGGCTGATCCCGCGACGGCGCAGTTGGAGGTCCAGCTCGGTGCCGGTGAAGGCGCCCCAGTGGCGCTTGGTGATGCGGATGTCGCCCTCGGCGGCGAGCGCGGGGGCGATCTCGCTGAAGGCGGCGGGCGGGGCGGCGAGCGGGCCGGGGCGGTCGGTCGCGGCGACCGGCAGATCACCGCCGTCGGCGGACCAGGCGACGTTGACCAGGACCACCGGGAGCCGCTCGGCGCGGAAGGCCCGGGCGAGTTCGACGGACCTGGCGAGGACCTCGTCGGAGGGGCGTGCGGTCGGCAGGGCCAGGATGCCCTGCTGGAGGTCGATCAGGACGAGGGCGGTGTGCGCGTCCAGCAACAGGTCGCTCATGAGGTCTCGGTTCCTTCTCGTGGTCGGGGATCGTTCGGGGATCGGTCGGGGATCGGTGGGTGGCCGACGGCGCTCAGCCTTCCGCGAGCCGTTTGAGCAGGCCGATCGCCTCGCGCAGGGTCGCCCGCTCGGGTTCGCTGAGGCGCTCGGCCAGCAGTTCGGCGAGGCGTTCGTACCCGGCCTCCCTGCGCTCGCGGACGGTGTCACGGCCGCTCTCGGTCAGCGCGATGATCTGCCGCCGTCCGTCGGTGGGGTCGGCGCTGCGCTCGACGTAGCCGGCCGCGCGCAGCGCCTGGACCGTGGCGATCATCGACTGCGGTCGGATCCGTTCGGCCCGGGCCAGCTCGGCGGCGGTCGCGGGGCCGCAGCGGTCGAGCTGCTTGAGCACCGCCACCTGCGACAACGACAACCCCTCGGAGGTCGCGACCCGCATCTGGCGCACCACCATGCGCACGGCGAGCTGGAGGTCCTCGGCGGTCTCCCGCAGTTCCCGCAGCTCCCGCTGTTCGTCGGCCATGCCGCAACCGTAGGTGATCGACAGGTAAACTGACAAGTTTGCCTGTCGATCTCATGCCGGGCAGGTGGCCGGAACGGCTGTCTTTCCGCGCCCGGCGTACGCCGGATAGACCTTCGGCCATGACGGCATCGGACATGACGAGCTTCGACGAGGTCTACGGACTGCCGGACCCGCGCGGGTACTTCGCCCAACTGGGCCCGTACGACTACCGCGCGCCCCACCACGGGCAACGGGTCTTTCGAGAACTGATCGGTGAACTGCCGCCGGAAGGGCGGGTGATGCTCGACATCTGTTGCTCCTACGGGATCAACGCGGCACTGGTCAACCACGACGTGACCCTCGACGAGCTCTACCAGCGCTACACCTCCACCAAGGCGGCCGAGCTCAGCACGGGCGAACTCATCGAGTGGGACCGGGAGTTCTACGCCGCCCGACGGCTGCCCGAAGCCGCCGGGTCCATCGGGATCGACGTGTCGCGGCCCGCCGTGGCGTACGCGCTCGCCGTCGGGCTCCTCGACGAGGGCTACTGCGAGGACCTGGAGACGGGCGAGCCGGACGAGGAGCTGAGCCGGGCCGCCGGCGGGGTCGGCCTGATCACCGTCACCGGCGGGGTCGCCTTCCTCACCGAGCGGACCTTCGGCCGGCTCCTCTCCGCGGTCGGCCACCCGGTGCCCGTGGCCGCCTTCGTGCTGCGCACCTGCGACTTCGGGGGCGTTGTCGCCCGGCTGGAGGAGCACGGGCTGACCGTCGAGCGCAGCGACGGCACCTACCCGCAGCGTCGCTTCACGGACGAGGGCGAGCAGCGGCGCGCGGTCGAGACCGTCATCGCGCTCGGCGAGGACCCTACGGGCAAGGAGAGCGAGGGGTGGTACCACTCCCGGCTCTACGTCGGACGCTGACCGGAGCCGGAGCCGGAGCCGGAGCCGGAGCCGGAGCCGGAGCCGGAGCCGGGCGTCGCGCCGGGCCCTGAGCGGGCCCGGTGGAGCGCCGGGAGGGTGCCGAGCGCGACCAGGGACAGCAGGAGGGCGGCGGCCGCCGCGCCGACGGCGGGGTCGGGTCCCCAGAGGGTCCAGGCCCCGCCGAAGAGCAGGGATCCGGCGAAGCGCGCCAGGGCCTGTACGGTCTGGAGCGCCGCGAGCCCGGTGGTGCGGGCCTCCTCCGGCAGGAGGGGACCGGCGGCGGCCATGAGCACGCCGTCGGTCGCCGCGTAGAACAGGCCGACCAGTACGAGCACCCCCGCGACGAGCGCTGCCACGGCGACCGGTGACCCCGCCGGAGCGGGCACGAGCAGGAGCAGGCAGGCCCCCGCCAGCAGCGCGTGCCCGCCGAGGAAGACCCGGTGGCGCCCGACCCGGTCGGCCAGCCGCCCCATCGGCAGCGCGCCGAGCAGGAAGGCGCCCGCGGTGCCCGCCGCGAGCAACGGAAAGGAGGTGTAGGGGAGTTCGAGGCCGCGCTGGAGCAGCAGGTACACGAAGGCGTCGCCGACCGTGAACAGGCCGAGCAGGGCGGCCGCGGCGCACAGGCGGCGCAGCCCCGGGATCCGCAACAGGCTCCGCAGCGCGGCCGGTGGAGCGCCGGAGGGGAGCCGCGGCGCCGGATCCGGGCTCTCGCGCACGAACAGCGCGAGCAGGACGACGCCCAGCGCGGCGGCGCAGAAACTGACGGTGAAGACGGCCCCGTAGCCGTCCGCGGCCAGCCACAGCACCCCGAAGGCCACCAGCGGCCCCAGCAGCGCCCCCGCGGTGTCCATCGCCCGGTGCACGCCGAAGGCCCGGCCCTGTTCCCCCGGCGGACAGGACAGCGAGATCAGCGCGTCGCGCGGAGCCGTGCGCACCCCCTTGCCCGTGCGGTCGGCGGCCAGTACCGCCGCCACCTGCCACGGGGTGGTGACGGCGAGCAGGGCCGCCTTGCACAGCGCGGAGAGGGCGTACCCGGCGCCCGCGACGAGCTTGCGGCGCCGGGTACGGTCGGCGATCCGGCCCCCGGCCAGCCGGAACAGGGCGGTGGCGCCCTGGTTCAGGCCGTCCAGGGCGCCGAAGGCCAGCGGGGACATGCCGAGCCCGGCCACCAGGTACAGCGGCAGGACGGCGGTGACCATCTCCGCGGAGACGTCCGTGATCATGCTGACCAGGCCGAGCGCGAGGACGGTGGCGGGCACGCGCCGCCGCCGGGCCGCCACGGGTGCGGGGAGGCCCCGGGCGGCGTCCGCCGCGCGGCCGGTCGACAGGTACACGGGGTCTCCCTAGAACCAGTTGACGGTGAGGGGGAAGGTGGTGGTGGCGCTGGTGGGGGTGGTGTCGGTGGCGGTGACGGTGATCTGGGTGGTTCCGCTGCTCCAGGGTTTGCCGGTGATGCGGCCGGTGGTGGTGTCGAGGGTGAGGCCGAAGGGCAGGGCGGTGGCGCTCCAGCGGATGGGGGTGCGGCCGCCGGTGGCGGTCAGTTGGAGGGTGCAGGTCTGGTTGAACTTGCAGCTCTGCGGGCCGGGGTCGGTGACCTTGAGGTCACCCGAGGTGGGGGTGGGGGTCGGCGTGGGCGTGGGAGTCGGGGTCGCCGTCGGCGTGGGATCGGTGCCCGCCGCGAAGACCTCGCTGATCGGCTGGACGTTGGCGGCGTTCCCCGCGTGGGTGGTGCTCCCCGCAAGGTCCTCCAGGGTGCGCAGGAGGTGGTGGTGGCTGTAGGCGGTGGCGTACCGGCCCGTCTTCACCTGGGCGCCGTAGAAGACGGTCGCGATCTGGTTCGAGCCGAGGTAGTTGTCCTCGTCCCAGGTCAGCACCAGGAGGCTGTTGTTGGCCTTGGCCCACTGTGCGTAGCCGTCCAGCCCGTTCTTCGTCCAGGTGTCGCCCGTACCGACCGCGCAGTCGTGCATGTCGTTGCACAGGTTGGGCACGACGAACGACAGCCGCGGCAGCGCGCCGTAGTTCCCCTGGGGGAACTGGGCCCAGGTCTTTCCGGTGTTCAGCGGTACGTTCTTGAACGCGAACCACGGGTTGTGCTTCTGCGCGTACTTCCCGCTCGAACAGGTGGTGGACCCCTCGGTGGGCAGGTCCTCGTTGTACGTCGCGAAGGTCTTCCCCGCCGCGATGACCTCCTGGCCCAGGTTGGCCGCGGTCATCGACTGCGCGGTGTAGCAGCTGTCGCCGGTGATGCCCTGGGTGGCCCCGGAGAAGAGGTTGAAGTAGTTCGGTTGGCTGGGGTGCGTCAGCGCCTTCATGCCGGTCAGGCTCGCGCCGCCGTTCGCCAGCTGGTTGATGTAGGGCGCGCCGGAGTTGCCGATGATGTCGCCGTACTGCTTGTTCTCGAAGACGACGACCACCACGTGGTCGTAGCCGGGGAGCGCGGCAGCGGCGGCGGAACCCGCCTCGGCGGCCTGCGAGTTGGCCACGGTGAACGCTCCGAGCAGGGCGAGCGCGCCGCACGCCGCGCCGAGCGCGGACCAGCGGGCCCGCGCGGTCCGGGCCCCGGGTCGGGGCGCGCCGCCCGGTGCGGGTCTGGACGTGGGAACGGTCTCGGGCAGGGGTACGGGCATGGACGGGTCTCCTTCGTGAGGGGTGGTGACGGGTGACTCTCGTGCTCCGGTCATTCCTCGCGCCGGGCCGCACCGGCCACGGCGATGTTCAGGAACCGCGGCACGGGCCGGTCGCGCGCGCGGAACTCCGCCGCCACCGCCGCCCGTACGTGCGCCACGCGCTCCTCGGGCAGCCGCAGCAGCACCGCCCGCCCCGGGCGGGCGCCCGGCTGCCAGACGTCCAGGGCCCCGGCCCGCCGCGCGCCGGCCGCGGCCCGGTCCCGGTCCGCCGCCCGATCGGCGGGCGCCCCGCGCAGGGCGACCAGCACCAGCCGGGTCCCCGACCCGGCGGGGTCGAAGAGGACGTGGCGCGGGGGCCCGCCCGCGTCCGGCCCGGCGGCGGTCCGCAGGGCGTGGCCCGGCCGGGCGAAGAGCACGGCCCGGCGCAGCGCGTCGTCCCCGTCCGGCAGCGCCCGCGCCAGCAGCCGGCCGAGGCCCGCCCGCGGCGGCCGCGCGGTCGGGTCGGCCCGCAGGTGCGCGTCGGCCACGGCCAGTGCGACCGCGCAGTCCGCCGGTTCCGCGACGGCCAGGCCGGCGGCCGCGGTGAGCGAGCCCTGCACGTGCAGGTCGGTCCCGCCGCGCCCGTACCCCGCGAGGGCCAGGGCCCGCAGCAGGGCGTAAGGCCGCTCGGCCCAGGCCGGGGCGGTGGCCGGTGGCCCCGACAGGGCCAGTGGCAGATCGCAGCCGTGCGCGGGATGGCTCAGCGAGCTGAGCCGTACGACGCCGTCCTCGCGGGGCGCCGCCGCGGCGGCCACCGGCCACCCGGCCGCCGCGACCAGTCCGGACGCACCGAGACGGAAGGCGTGCGGGGCGCTCCACACGGCGGTGGGCGGCCTGCCGTGCGCCGCCTCCAGGGCGTAGGCGACGAGGCGGAACAGCGGGTCGGCGGTGGCGCTCCGGGCCAGGTCCGGCCCACCCGCCACGCCGGTCATCGCCCGACTCCCGGGGCTCCGGCCGCGGCGTGGTCCTTGCGCGCCAGCATCCGATAGGCGTTGCCGCCGTCGCCGCGCCGGGCGGCGGCGCTGCGGACCGCGTCGAGCACCGCCGCGCCCGCGAAGCAGGGCAGTGCGGCCGCCCGGACCACGTGGCGCAGGGCCCGCCGGACCCGCGGGACGGCGGGCGACCAGGGGCTGTCGGGATCCGGGGCGAGCCGGGTCACCGTGAGCGCCACCGCGCCCAGGAAGTCGTTGCCCTGGTGCGCCGGCCCGTGCTCCTCGGCCAGCACGGTGAACCCCCGCTCGGCCAGTGCCCCGCGCAGGTTCGCCGCCGGGATCAGGTGCTGGTGCTGGGGCTGGAACCAGGGCAGCCAGGCCGGGCCGAGCAGCCGCGCCATCCGGGAGGTGGGGTCCGGCAGTTCGATGGCCAGGTGCCCGCCGGGGGCGAGCACGGCGCGGGCCGCGTCGAGCTCGGCGAAGGGGTCCCGGGTGTGCTCCAGGTAGTGGTACATGCTGACCACCTCGTACTGGCCCGCCAGCTTCGCCGCGAACTCCGGGAACTGGCCCTGGAATCCGACGTCCACCCAGCCGCGGCGCTCCGCCTCGCGGACCCCGTCGCCCATGTCCAGGCCGTCGAACCGGGTCCGCGGCCAGAGCGACCGCGCCGCGTTGCAGAAGTGGCCGTGCCCGGTGCCGACGTCGAGCCAGGAGCCGGGACCGGCCGCCCCGACGTGCGGGCGCAGCAGGTCGGCGCGGTCCCGGTAGGTGCCTCCCATGCTGCCGAAGACCGTGCCCGCGCCCTCGCCGCCCCGGCCGTCGTAGAAGTCCCGGTAGTAGAACTCCAGCCCTTCCGGAGTCAGTCGGGGATTCTGGAAGACGTGACCGCAGTCCCCGCACTGCTCCAGGACGAACCGGCCCGGCTTGCCCTGGAGCAGGTCGGGCACCGTGACCCGGACGGCGAGCCGCCCCGATCCGCACCAGGGGCAGTCGGCGCGGCGCGCTTCGAGGAACCGGTCGGTCCCGGCGGCCAGTTCGCGCCCGTAGCGGTCGCTGCGGTCGCTGCGGTCGCGGTGCTCGCCGTCCCGGCCCCCGTCGGCCTCGCTGGAGGCCGTGGTGCGCGTGGTGGCCGCGGCGGCGATGGCGGTGCGCAGGGCGGCGTCGAGCGAGCGCAGTGGCCGGGCGGCGGTGTCCCGGGCCAGCGAAGCGGGCCGCAGGGGTCCGGCCGGGCCGCCCAGGACGGCGTAGGGCTGGAGCCAGTACAGCCCCGCCGCCACCTTGCCCCACGGGCCCCGGCGCAGCGACGCCCAGGCGAGCAGGGCCAGCCCGGCGCACTGCGCCGCGGCCAGCGGTCCCGGCGCCAGCCCGTGGGCGCGCAGCTCGGCGGCGCCGGCCCGCCGTGGCCCCGGACCGCAGGACAGGCCCGGGGCGACCGCCATCGAGGTGGCGTCCGGGGCGTACTCCTTGAGTGTGCGGACGAGGGTGATCAGCCGTGCCGGGTCGGCACCCGCCGCCGGGTCCAGGTCGAGCCCGGCCCGGGCGAGCACCTCCTCGGCGACCAGGACGGCGTAGCCGGCCCCGCGCCCCCGCGCGAGCCGGTCGCCCCGGTACCCGGCCGGGTCCACCAGCCGCAGGAGGCCCAGGGCGGATTCGGCGCCCAGGTCGCCCGGGAGCAGGTCCAGGACGCGCAGCCCCTCCCGCTCGGCGTGGGCGCAGGCGCTGAGGAAGGTGGCGGAGTCGGGCTCGACCCCGAGCGCCGTGAACAGCCGCCATCCGGCGGGCCGCGGAACCCCTACCGCGGCCGGGCCTCCGGCCAGGACGGGGATCGATCCGAGCCGGCGGCGGGCGCGCACGGTGCCCGCGCCGAGGGCGGCGATCAGCAGGGCGCCGACCCATGGCACGGCGGCCGCCGCGCGGTCCGCCGAGCGGGCCGCGGAGCGGGGCGTGACGATCGGCTTCATGGCGCGCTTCGCAGCGTCGTTCACAGCGTCTTCTCCAACCGGTCGGCCGCGGCGGCGGCTCCGCCCGCCGCGGCGAAGGAGGCCTGGATGCGCCGGGCGGCCCGGCGCGGGCCGGGTTCGTCCAGCACGGCCGTCAGGGCGTCGCGCACTTCCTCGGCCCGGGCCCGGCCGAACCGCACCCGCACCCCGGCGCCCGCGTCGGTGACCTGGCGGGCCACGATCGGCTGGTCGTCCCGGATCGGCGCGACCACCAGGGGCAGTCCGTGCGCGAGGGCCTCGCAGACGGTGTTGTGACCCGCGTGGCAGACCACCGCGTCCAGGTGCGGCAGCAACTCCAGCTGCGGGACCCGCTCCTGGAGCAGCACGGTGTCGAACGGCAGCGCCTCGTCCAGAGCTTGTGGGCGCGCCTGCCCGGGCAGTCGTCCCACCAGGTCGGCGGGCGCGGCCAGGACCAGCTGCACCGAGCCGCCCAGCCGCTCGGCCGCGCCCAGCACGGCGGCGTAGAACCGGGCGCCCGCTGCGCCGTTGAGCGTCCCGAGGGACACCAGGACGCGCCGCCGGTCCGGGTCCAGTCGCCGCCAGGGGAAGTCGGGCCCGGCCGGACGCGCCCCGAAGGCCGGTCCGACGAAGGCGTAGTGCGCGGGGAAACCGTCCTGCGCACCGACGAGTTCCGGTGTGGAGAAGACCAGGACGAGCCGGTCGGAGAAGCGCGGGTCCCAGCCGGTCGACCCGTCGCCGCCGGGGGCACCCCCGCCCGTCCCTGGGCCGGCCCCCAGCTCGGCCAGCAGGCCCGCGATCTGCTGCGCCACCCACTCGCCGACCCGCGGGAACCCCTCGAAGGGGCGGGCGAACTCGGCCGACGTACTGGCCGAGGTGACCCAGGGAACGCCCAGCCGGTGCGCCACCACCGGTCCGGCCAGCGCTTGTTGGTCGGCGACCAGCAGGTCCGGGCGGAAGCCGCGGACCGCCCGCGCCACCCCCGGCGCCATCGCCCGGGCCAACGGCACCAGGGCCTCCTCCCAGAGGAAGCGCAGCGCGCCGACCCCGCGCAGGTCGCGCCAGCGCTCGTGCAGATCGGCGTACCCGCCACCGCCCGCGGAGCCCGACCCGGACGGGACCGCGTCCCCGGCGGGCAGGATGCGGGCACGATCGGGCAACAGGGCGGCCAGCGCCGCGCCCGGACCCGTCCAGGCGACCTCGTGCCCGCGGGCAGCGAGCTCGGCGCCGACGGCGGCCGTCGGATTGACGTGCCCCGCCAGCGGCGGAACCACGAAGAGCACCCTCATCGGACCAGGGCTCCCGTCCGGAGCGCCGCGACCTCGTCGAGGTGGGCGAGTACGGACTTGCGCAGGGCCCCGCTGCTCTCCTTGAGCACGTCGTGCCCGAGGCCCGGCAGGATCTCGACGCAGCAGGGGCCCGTCGCGTGCTCGGCCAACTCCATGACGCCCGGGACCAGTTCGGAATGCTCGCCGCAGACCGCGAGCACCGGGCAGCGCAGTCGCGCGTAGTCGGCCGGGGTGAACACCCGCCCCGCCGCGACGTCGTCGATCAACGTGGTGCGGTTGAGGAGTTCATCGGCGATCGAGGTGAGGGCGGCCGCCTTGCGCAGCCGCAGCGCCCGCAGCTGGGCGGGCACTTCGCTGTCCTCCAGGCTCAGCGCGGCGGCCGACAGCGTGTCCACCATGTTCTCCACCCAGGCGCCGCTCAGCGGCGGTTCGAGCAGGGTGAGACCCGCGACGAGGTCGGGCCTGGCGAGCGCGGCGTGCACGGCCAGCGTGCCGCCGTAACTGTTGCCGACCAGGTGGACGGATCGGTGCGCCAGACCGAGGGCGCCGAGCAGGGCGACCAGGTCGCGCACGGCCGTACCGCTGTCGTACCCCGAGGTCGGCCGCCCGGTGCGGCCGTGGCCGCGCAGGTCGTAGAGGACCACCTCGTGGCCGGAGCGGGCGACGGGCACGGCGAGCGGGCAGTAGAAGGAGGAGAGGTTGTCGACGACCAGCCCGTGCAGGAAGACGACCACGGGCCGGTCCGGGTCGTCGGCGCCCGCGGCGGGCAGTCGCTGGACGTGGAAGTCGACGGCATCGGCGAGGACGTGTGCCACGGCGGCCTCAGCCGGCCGTGACGGTGTGCGCGGCGGCCCCGCCGGACCCGGCGGCCGAGCGGTCCGTGACGCGCCCGATGTGCGTGACGAGGTCGCCCAGGGACATGGCGAGGATGGCCTCCATGTCCTTCTCGGCGAGGAAGCCCATCAGGTCGACGTCGGCGCCGTAGCGCTCGTGGAGCTGCTCGGCGAGGGCGACGAACTCGATGCTCTCCAGGGCCAGGTCGTCGTTCAAGGTGGTGCCCATCGAGACCTCTTCCGCCAGCAGGAACTCGTCGCCGACGATCTCCACGAGCATGCCGGTGATCTCGGCGAGGATCCGGGCGTGGACACGGCCCGCGCCGGGTGCGCGGCCGGGAGCGGGAGGGAGGGCGTGGCCGGGGACGGGGGCGTCAGATGTCATGGCTGAACTCCGTTGGGTGGGCGGGGGGACGGGGGGTTCCGGTCGGGGGCGTGGTCCACGCCACGATGTGATCGAGGGGCGGACCGCCGGGGGCGGGCAGCACCGCGGTCCGGACGAGCCGGGCGCGCCCGTCCGGGGCCAGCACCCGCAGTCCCTCGGGCTCCAGCGAGGTCACCCGCCACGCGCGCGGTCGGCCGCCCAGCCCGGTGCCCGCCGCCTTGGCCGCGGCCTCCTTGGCGCACCACAGCGCGGTGAGCGCGGTCGCCGCACCGGCGCCGTCCCGCTCCGCCAACTGCCGTGCCAGCACCTCCTCGTCGGGCCCGAACGCGATCCGGAGCAGGGCGGCGGGGTCGGTGCTCACCGTCTCCACGTCGATGCCGACGGGGCCGGTGGGGTGCGCGAGGGCGACGGCGAGGCGGTCCTTGTGCGCGAGCGAGAGGTGTACCCCGGCGGCGAGCGGGCCGCCGGGCACCGGCCGGCCGTGCGCGTCGTTGCCGACGGGCACCTCGACCGGGAACACGGGACCCGCCCCGCCGTCCCACAGGAGCCGGCGCAGCGCGTCCTTGGCGGCGATCCGCCCCAGCAGCCAGGGGGCGCGGGCGCGCGGCGCGAGCCCCTCGTAGACGGCGCGTTCGGCCGCGCCGAGGTAGCGGCGCATGACCAGCTCCTGCGAGGCGGGGTCGGTCCAGCGGCGCCGGGCCGCGCACCAGCCGCCGGGCTGGGGTTCGCCGATCCCGCACACCTCCGGGGTGAACTTCATCGGCCACACCCGCTCGTCGGCGGCGAAGCGGCGGTACGTCCACCCCTCGATCCGGGCCCACAGGGCGCCGCGGGTCGCGCCCCCGGCCCGGCCGCCGCCCCCGGGGTCGGCGGGCGGGCACCGCAGCTCGACGTCGCCGAGCACGGTCAGGTCGCGGACCTCACGGACCCGGGCGACCGCCTCGACGAGGGTGCCGGGGGCGGGCGGGGGGCCGTAGAAGCGGATCCGCTCGATGGTGGCGGGAAAGACCAACCGGTCCACCGGGAGGCGCAGTTGCATCCAGTGGCCGAAGAGCTGTCCGGCGGCGTCGAGCAGCGCACCGGGGGCGGGGAGCGCGCGCAGCACGCCCCGGATGCCGTCCGCGGCCACCGCGCCCACCTCGTGCACCCCGGCGAACCCGGGGCCGTGGAACATCCACCGGTCGCGGTAGAGCGCCCGCGCGCTCACCGGGGCCGGCTGCTCGTCGGTGAGCGGCCGGGGCCCGCCGGGCTCCCGCGGGGCGGGCGGTCCGTCGTACCGCGTGCCGAGCAGCACGGTCAGCACGGCGCCGTCGCCGAGGGTGACGCGGACCCGGCCGGGCCCGTCCGACCGCACGCCGACCTCGATCCGGACGGCGGGCTCGACGGCCAGCCAGCGCAGGGCCCGCACGTCCTCGTAGCCGAGCACCACGCTGCCGGCGGGCGCCGTGCGCAGGGCCGCGTCGGCCGCAAGCTCCAGCATGGTGGTCATGGGGACGACGGGGAAGCGGTCGGAGTCCACGGGCCAGCCGGCGGGCTGCTCGTAGACGCAGTGGTCCCGGACGTACGGCAGCGTCTCCAGGGAGAGTGTGAGGGAGGCGGCCGCCTGCGGCTGCGGCTGCGGCTGCGGCTCGGGCGTCGGCGGCCGCCAGGCCTCGGTGACCGACCGGGCGGCCGCGCGGGCCTCGTCGAGGACCGCGTCCAGGGCGGACAGCACGGCCGGGGCGGGTGTCGCATCCGCCGAGGGGCGCGCGGGCCCGGGCGGGGTCGGGTCCGCCGCGCGAGCGGTCCCCGCGCCGGCCGCCGCCGGGGCCAGCAGCCCGCGGGCCGCGCCGCCGAGCCGGACCAGCGGCGAACCGAGGTCGAGCGGCACCGCGGGCCGGGCCGCCCGCGCGGTGGCCGGTGGGGGAGCGGGCCGGGAGACCCGTGCCCCCGGTGGCTCCGCCGCAGGCCCGGCGAGCCGCTCCCAGCGCGGGGCCGCTCCCTCCGCCCAGAGCGCGGCGGCCGTGCGGCGCAGCGCCGCCGTGCCCGTCAGCCGCGGGGCCGAGGTCGCGACCGCCAGATGGGGCCGGTCGCGCAGGGTGTCCTCGACGAAACCCGGCAGGCTGCCGGGGCCCATGGCCACGAAGGCCCGCACCCCCGCCTCCTCGTACAGCCGCAGGGTCAGGGTCCGGAAGTCGACCGGCTCCAGGAGGTGCCGCACCACCAACTCGCGCACCTCGCCCGGCGCCTGAGGGAAGGGCGCCCCGGTGGTCGCGGACCACACCGGCACGGTGGCCGGTGTCAACGGGAGCCGGTCGAAGGCGGCGCGCACCTGCCCGAGGTACGGCTCCCACATCGGGGTGTGGAACCCGGACCGGAACGGCAGCTGCTGACCGAGCACCCCCTCCCGGGCCAGTCGCTCCAGCACCGCGGCGACCTGCGCGGGGTCTCCGCAGATCACCGACTGGTGCGGGCAGTTGTCGTGACTGACCACCACCCGGTCCGCACCGTGCAGGGCCGCCCCGGCCCGCTGCGCCCCGCAGCCGAGGGCGGCGTACACGAGGTCGGGGACGGTGAGCGAGCCAGGGCGCAGTGAGCCGAGGAAGCCGTCCACGGCCTGCTGCGGATACATCCCGGCGGCCACCATCGCCGCCCATTCGCCCAGACTGTGGCCCGCCAACACGTCGGCCTCGATGCCCAGTTCCGGCAGTACGCGGGCGAAGAAGCGGCCGGTGGCGATGGCATCGAGGGCCCGTTCGATCAGTTCGCCGCCCCGGCCGAGCCGGGGCCGCTCCAGCGCGAACCGGTCCGCCACGTCGTCGAGGACGGGCGTGAACTCCGGTTCCAGGCCGGGGAAGAGGAAGGCCACCCGGCCGCGGGGCGCGCCGTCGCGGGACCCGGCCAGCAGCGGCTCGGAGGTGAACCACACGTCGCCGCGACCGCGCCAGGCCCGACCCCGCGCCAGCACCTTCGCGGCCAGCGCGAGCCGCTGCGGGGTCGGTCCGAGCACGGCGAGGCGGTACGGACCCCCCTGCTCCGTGCCCGATCCCGCGCCCGATCCCGCGCCCGCGTACGGGCCTGCGTACGGGCCCGCGCCCGCGCCTTGGTCCCCGTCCGGGGCCCCGCCGTCGCGGGTCGCCGTCGCGAGGAGTTCCGCCAGCCGCTCCGGGGTGCTCGCGCCCAGCAGGAGTACGCCCTCCCGCGCGCCGGGGTTCGAGGTGCCCCCTGAGCCGCCTCCGCCGGGTCTCGTGCCGAGCGGCAGGAACCGGCGCCCGGGAACCGCGCGCCGGGTGGCACCCGCCCCCGGGGCCTCCTCCAGCACCACGTGCGCGTTGATCCCGCCGAAGCCGAAGGCGTTCACGCCCGCCCGCCGGGGCGCCGTGCCCCGCTCCCACGGCTCGGCCGCCGTCACCGGGCGCATCCGGGTGCGCGCGAGGGCCTCGTGCGGCTCCTCCAGGTGCAGGGTCGGTGGCAGCACTCCCTCGTGCACCGCGAGCGCCGCCTTGATCAGGCCCGCCATGCCCGAGGACTGCATCGTGTGCCCGAGCATCGACTTCACCGAGCCGAGCCCGACCGGCCGCAGCCCGGCCGCGGGAGGCCCGAACACCCGCGCCAGGGTGTCGAGTTCCGCCGCGTCCCCCACCGGGGTGCCGGTGCCGTGCGCCTCCAGCAGGCCGAGCGCGTCGGCGGCCAGCGGGTCCAGGCCGGCCTCCCGCCAGGCCCGCTCCAACGCCCGTACCTGCCCCTCGACCAGCGGGCTCATCAGGCTCGCGGCCCGGCCGTCCCCGGCCACCCCGGTGCCGCGGACCACGGCGTAGATCCGGTCGCCGTCCCGCTCCGCGTCCGCGAGCCGCTTGAGCAGGACCACCCCGGTGCCCTCCGACAGCAGGGTGCCGTCGGCCCGGCGGTCGAAGGGGCGGATCCGTTCGCTCGGGCTGAGCGCGCGCAGCTGGGTGAACACGCTCCACAGCGTGGCGATGTGGCAGTGGTGGGCGGCGCCCGCGACCACCAGATCGCACCGCCCGCCCGCCAGCAGCGCCACGGCCTGGTCCACCGCCAGCAGCGAGGAGGCGCAGGCGGCGTCCAGGGTGTAGGCGGGTCCGCGGAAGTCCAGCCGGTTCGCCGTCCGGGCCGCGGTGAAGCTCGGGACGAGCCCGATGGAGGCGTCCGGGCGCTCCGGGCCCAGGGCGTCCTGGAAGGCGGCGCGCACCTCGGCGATCCGCCGCTCGCCGAGGTCGGGCGCCAGCTCGCGCAGCGTCTGCGCCAACTGATGGGCGGTGCGCACGCGTTGGTCGAGCCGAGCGGTGGCGACCCCCATGAAGCCGCCGCGCCCGAGCACCATCCCGATCCGGGACCGGTCGGCGGGCAGCCGGTCGTCCCCGCCCGCGTCCGCGATCGCCTCGGCCGTCGCGTGCAGGGCGAGCAACTGGTCGGGCTCGGCGCCCTCGACGGTGGCGGGCATGATGCCGAACCGGGTCGGGTCGAAGGTCGCCAGCCCGTCCACGAAGCCGCCGCGGCGGCAGTAGAACCGGTCGCCGACCGCGGGCCCCTCGGCACCCGACGGGTCGTAGTAGACCTCCGGATCCCAGCGGTCCGGGGGCACGTCGCCGATGGCGTCCGTACCGGCGAACAGGTTGCGGCGGTAGGCGGACAGGTCGGCGGACCCGGGGAAGACGGCGCCCATGCCGACGATCGCGGCGTCCGTCGGGCGGGGTCCGCGGCGCGGCTCAGTCACGGCCGTCCACCCCGCCCGGCTCCGCGTCGGCCATCAGGACCACCTGCGCGTCCCGCTCCGCGTCCGCCCGCCCGGCGGGCCCCGTGAGGCGCGCGACCTCGGCGAGGAAGGCCCGCGTCCCCTCCTCGGGGCCGATCAGCGGGATGCCGCGCCGGGCGTAGTCGCGCTCCAGCTCGGGCGTGACCATGCCGCCCGATTCGGCGGCCCAGGGCCCCCAGTCGATCGCCAGCACCCGGCCGGGGAAGGTGTCCGCCCAGGCGTGGGCGAAGCCGTCCAGGGCGTCGTTCGCGGCGGCGTAGTCGCACTGGCCGCGGCTGCCGAAGGCGCCGGCGACACTGGCGAACAGGACGAGGAACGAGGGGGGCGGGGTCGGGCCGTGCTCGGCGGCCGCGGCCGCCAGGTGCCGGGCCCCGGCCACCTTCGTCGTGAACACCTCGGCGAAGGCGTCCGGTTCCTTGTCGGCCAGCAGCGCGTCGCGCAGCCTGCCGGCGCCGTGGACGATGCCGTCGAGCCGGCCGTGCCGGGCGCGTACGTCGGCCACGACGGCCCGTACCGCGCTCTCGTCGGTGACGTCCGCACGGTGGTAGCGCACCGAGGCGGCGGACCCGTCGAGGGCGCGCAGCGTGGCGCGGACCTCGCGCTCGGCGAGGATGCGCGAGGCGGCCGCCTCGATCTCGGCGGGCCTGCGCAGCCCCGCGGAGATCAGCGCCGCGCGGAGCGCGACCCGGTCGTGCGCCTGGGCGAACGCGGCCTCCTCGGGCCCCGGTTCGGCGCTGCGCCCGAGCAGCTCGACGTGGCAGCCGGTGGTACGGGCCAGCGCGAGGGCCGCGCGCGCCGTGATCCCGCGGGCGCCGCCGGTCAGCAGCACCACGCAGTCCGGGCCCAGCGGCGGCCGGGCGGGATCGGGGGTGAGGTCGGGGTCGGGATCGGGGTCGGGGTCGAGGTCCGCCGGGACCGCACGCAGGCACACCCGGGTCCCGTCGGTGCCGTACCCCACGGACACCGGACCGCCGGGCGAATCGAGTTCGGCGAGCAGCCGGGCCGCGAGCCGGTCGGGACGGTCCTTCGGGTCGACGTCCACCGCGCGCAGCAGCACCCCCGGGTACTCCAGGGCCGCACTGCGCGCGAAGCCGTGCAGCCCCGCCCCGGCGGTCGGATCGGCGCCGCCGCCCGCCCGGTGCCCGAAGCTCCCCCCGCCCCCGCTGACCAACAGCAGCCGCGGCACCCCGCCGATCAGCGCCCGCCGAATCGCCGCGAACCTCCCGGGCAGCACCGGCTCGGCCCCGCCCCGCAGCGCACTGAGATCCACCACCCCGTCGAAGCCGCCCGAACCGCCCGCCCCATCCGCCCCATCCGGCCGGTCCGGCCCGTCCGGCGCACCCGTCGGGGTCACCGGGGCCGGTGCCTCCGGGCGGTCGGGCAGGCCGTGGACCTCCGCGCCGCGGGCGCGCAGGAGGGCGGTCAGTGCCAGGGCCACGCCCTGGCCGTCCCCGACGACGGCGTACCGCTGTCCGGTCAGGTCGTCGACCGCGGGCCGGGTCGGCTCGGCGGGCACTACGGCCGGCGTCATCCGTCGCACGCGGACCCGGTCCCGTACGGGCTCCGGCGGCCGGTCCTCCGTCCGTGTCGCCGGCTCCCGCGGCGTGCCCCGGGCGGGGTCGCTCTCCCCGGTCGGTGCCCGGTCGGGGTCCGCGGCCCGGCGGGTCGTGATCCATTCCACGATGCCGCGCAGGGTCTTGATCCGGGCGAGCTCCTCCACCGCGGACTCCGCCGAGCCGTCGGCGGTGCGGGGGAGTCCGATCCGGTCGGCCAGGGCGCCGATGATCTCGACGCGCTTGATGGAGTCCACGGACAGGTCCGCCTCCAGGTCGAGCTCCGGGTCCAGCATGTCCAGCGGGTAGCCGGTCCGCCGGTGGACGATGTCGAGGACCACCTCCATCACCCCGGCGGCCGTCACGACGGTGGGGGCGGCCGGGTCCGCCTCGGCCACCGGCACGGCATCCGATGCGGTGGTGGCGGCCGGGGCCACCGGGGCCACCGGGACCACCGCACCCGTGGCCACCACCGCACTCGCACTCGCACCCAGGAAGCCGAGCAGGACGTCCCGTTGGGCCGCGACCAGTTCCCGGGTGCCGTCCAGGTACGCCAGTACCGCCGCTTCCCGGGCGCCGGCGTCGCTCCCCGCCGGCCCGGGCACCTCGACCGCCGCGGGAGCAGTCACCCGGCGCGCCGGCCGCAGGCCGCCCGCCACCGGTTCGCCGTCGACCGTGCGGACCAGGTGGCCGTCCACCAGCCAGCCCGGCCGGCGCGGAGCCCGCTCCGGCAGGGCGGCGGTCCGCCCCCGCCACAGCGCGTCCGGCGCCACCGGCACGCCCGCGGCGACGAGTTCCGCCAGCGCGGTGACCAGCCGGACCAGGCCGTGCTCGCCGGGCACCTCCAACGGGACCACCGTGCAGGGTCGTTCGGAACCGAGGATCTTCTCCACCAGCGCGCTCAGCACCCGCCCGGGCCCGGCCTCCACGAAGGTCCGCACGCCCGCCGCGTACATCGCCTCGATCTGCTCCACGAACCGCACCGGAGCGGCCACTTGACGGGACAGCCCCTCCCGCACGGCGTCGGCCCCCGCCGGATACGGGCGCGCGGTGGCGTTCGACCAGACCGGCACGGCGGGGTCGAGCACCTCCACGGCGGCCAGTTCGGCGGCGAGGGCGTCCGCGGCCCCGGCGACCACCGGGCTGTGGAAGGCGCAGGCCACCGGCAGCGGTTGGGCCGAGAGCCCCGCGGCCCGCAGCTCCCGCACCGCCGTGGCCACCGCGTCCGTCGGGCCCGACACCACGCACTGGCGGGGCGCGTTGTGGTTGGCCACCACGCAGCCCGCCCGCTCCGCGATCCCCCGGACCTCCTCGGGTCCGCCCGTCACGGCGGCCATCGCCCCGGGATCCGCCCCGGCCGCGTCGAGGATCGCCCCGGCCCGGCGCGCACTGAGCCGCAGCAGGCCGTCCATGTCGTAGGCGCCGGCCGCCCACAGGGCGGTCAGCTCGCCGTACGAGTGGCCCGCCACGCAGTCGGGCCGTACGCCGAGCTCCGCGAGCAGCAGGTGCGCCGCCGCCCCGGCCAGCCCGAGGGCGGGCTGCGCGATCCGGGTGTCGGTCACCGCGTCCCGCAGGCCCGTACGCTCCGGCCCGGTGAAGGCGGTCGGCGGGAACATCGCCGACGCCACCGCCGTGGGAGCCCGGTCCAGCAGAGCGCGCAGCGCCGGGAACGCCACGAAGAGGTCGCCCAGCATGCCGGGCCGCTGACTGCCCTGGCCCGGGAAGAGGAAGGCGACCCGCCCGGGGTCGGCCCCCTCCGGCCGGATGTACACCCCCTCGCCCGTGGTGAAGGCGCGCGCCCGCTCCAGCCGGTCCGCCAGCTCCCGCGGCCCGCTCGCGAGCACGGCCACCCGCACCGGACCGGAGCCGCGCCCCGCCTCCGCCGCCAGGTCCCGCAGCGCCCACGGCCGCCCGGCGCCCTCGTTCTCCTCCAGCCGGGCGGCGAGCCGGGCCATCGCCCGCCCGGCGGCCCGGCGGTCCGTGCCCCGGAAGCAGAACAGCTCCACGGGCCAGGCCGCCACCGCGTGCCGCGGCTCCCGCGCCCCCGCGTAACCGGCCAGCACCGCGTGGTAGTTGGTCCCCCCGAAGCCGAAGGCGCTGACCCCCGCGAACCGCCGCCCCACCGGCACCGGCCACGGCCGGGCCTCGGTGTCGAAGCGGAACGGGCTCGACGCGCCCTGCCAGGCCGGGTTCGGCGTGTCCAGGAGCGCGGTCGGCGGCCGCACGCCCGTGTGCACCGCCCAGGCGGCCTTGATCAGCCCGGCCAGCCCCGCCGCGCACTTGGTGTGCCCTATCTGCGATTTGACCGATCCCAGCGTGCACCCGCCGGCCTGCGCTCCCGCCTCGGTGAACACCTCGCCGAGCACGGTCAGTTCGGTACTGTCGCCCACCACCGTGCCGGTGCCGTGCGCCTCCACGAGCCCCACCTCGGCCGGAGTGACGCCGGCCCGCGCGTACGCCCGCTCCAGGGCCCGGCGCTGCCCCTCCGGGCGGGGCGCGGTCAGGCCGAGGGAGCGGCCGTCGCTGGACGCGCCCACCGATTTGATCACGGCGTACACCCGGTCACCGTCCCGCTCCGCGTCCGCGAGCCGTTTGAGCACCAGCGCGCCGACGCCCTCGCCGAGCGCGATCCCGTCGGCGCCCGCGTCGAAGGGCCGGCAGCGCCCGCCGGGGGACAGCGCCCGCACGGAGGCGAACATCAGGTAGTCGTTGATCCCGTTGTGCACGTCCGCACCGCCGCACAGCACCATGTCGCTGTCCCTGTCGCGCAGTTGACGGCAAGCGAGGTCGAGGGCGGCGAGCGAGGAGGCACAGGCGGCGTCGACCGTGCAGTTCGCGCCACCGAGGTCGAGCCGGTTCGCGACCCGCCCCGCGATCACATTGGCGAGGACGCCGGGGAAGGAGTCCTCCGTCAGCCGCGGCAGCTGCTCGTCCAGCTCGGGCGGCAGCGCTCCCAGGTAGGCGGGGTGCAGGGCGCGCAGCCCGTAGGCCCCCGCCAGCTCCGTACCGGCCTCCGCGCCGAAGACCACCGAGGTGCGCGCCCGGTCGAAGGCGCGTCCCGCGCCGTAACCCGCGTCCGCCAGGGCCCGCGCGGAGATCTCCAGGGCCAGCAGCTGCACCGGCTCGATCCCGGACAGGGAGGCGGGCGCGATGCCGTGCGCGAGCGCGTCGAAGGGCAGCGCCGGGAGGAACCCGCCCCAGCGGGACGGCGTGCGCTCCCCGGCCCGGGCGGGGTCCGCGTCGTAGTACAGCTCCGGGTCCCACCGCCCGGCCGGGACCTCCGTCACCGCGTCCGTCCCGGCGAGGACCTGGGCCCAGTAGGCGTCGAGGTCGGGTGCGCCCGGATAGGCGCAGGCCATTCCCACGATCGCGACGTCCAGCGGATCGGCCGCCCCGCCGTCCCCGCCCGGCTCCGCGGCCCGCGCGAACTGCCGGGCCCGCTCCTCCAGCAACTCCGATGCGCCCGTGGTCACTTCGCGGTGCAGTGCGGCCACCGTCGTGGTGCCGCTGCGCAGGGTCGCCGCCTGGCCGAGCATGAACAGCCCCTCGGCCCACTGCTGTTCCTCGCCGACCGGCTCCGGAGCCGCCCCGCCCACCGGGCGCCCCAGACCCTTGCTGGCGATCCGCAGCCGGCCGAGGTTGAGCCGCTCCAGCTCCTCCCACACCCGGCGCGGCTCGGCGCCCTCCCGCTCCAGTCGCCGCCGGGTGCTCGCGAAGGCCCCGGCGTACGGGGTGGGCGCGCAGCGCGTGGCGTGTCCCGGCGCGGTGTGCAGCAGGACGGTGTCCGTGCACTCCAGGGCGGCCCGCTGGAATCCGGGCAGGACCGCGCCCGCCGCGACGGCCTCCTCGGTGAACAGGTACGCCGTGCCCATCAGCACCCCGAACCGGGCACCGCGCTCCACGAGCGGCGCCGCCGCGGCGGCCGCCATCGCCGCGGACCGGGCGTCATGGATCCCGCCCGCGAACAGCACGTCCAGGGAGCCCGGTTCGCCGTCCGCGAGCAGCAGCTCCAGCTGCTCCTCCCACAGCGGGAAGGAGGCCCGCGGGCCCACGTGCCCGCCGCACTCCAGCCCCTCGAAGACGAAGCGCCGGGCGCCCTCGGCGAGGTAGCGCTCCAGCAGCGCGGGCGAGGGCACGTGCAGGTGGGTGGAGATCCCCGCCGCCTCCAGCGGAGCGGCCTGCGCCGGACTGCCGCCGGCGACGATCGCGTACGGGGGGCGTACGTCGGCCACCGCGGCCAGTTGCTCCCGGCGCAGCTCGGGCGGGGCGAAGCCGAGCAGCCCGACCCCCCAGGGGCGACCGTCCAGCCGATCGGCGGTCTCGGCCAGCAGGCGGCGCACGTCCGCGCCCGCCATCACCGCGAGCGCCAGGTACGGCACCCCGCCCCCGTCCGCCACGGCCTCGGCGAAGGCCGCCTGATCGCTGACCCGGGTCATCGGCCCCTGGGCGACGGGGAGGTGGAGGCCGTCGGGGCGCGGGCGCAGGGGTGCGCAGCGCGCCGCCGTCGCCGGCCGCTCCAGGACGGTGGCCCGGACGGCCTGGAGCACCCCGCCCGTGGTGCGGTGGCGCGCCGCGAGCCGGGCGGCGAAGGCTCCGTCCTGGCCGACGGGCAGCAGCTGACGCGCGAGGCCGCGGGCCCCGAGCAGGAGCGCGGGAGGCCCCTCGGGCAGCGGCAGGTCGGGTCGCGCGTAGACCCGGTGGCCGTCGGCGAGCCTGGTCTGCGAGGCGTCCATCCCCCGCAACGCGTCGCAGACTTCGGCGGGCAGTGCGGCCTCGCCCTCGGTGGTCAGGGCGAGTTGTGCGTCGAGCACCACCCCGGCGGCCCCGCCCGCGACGGCGGCGGCCGCGGTGTGCGGGCCGATCCCGCCGCAGGCCAGCACGGGCACCGCGATCGCCGGATCGCCGAGCAGGTGCTGGAGCAGCACGAAGGTGGTGGAGCCGCCGGCCCGGCCGCCCGACTCGTGCCCCCTGGCCACGAGCGCCACCGCCCCCGCGGCGACCGCGGCCACGGCCTCCCCGTGTCCGGTGACCTCCGCCCAGACCCGCCGCCCGGCCCCGGCCCAGTCGCCCGGCGCCGCCTGCGGGTCCGCCAGCAGCACGGTGTCCACCTCGGCGGGCAGGTCGGCGGGGCCGAGGGGGCAGCCGTGGGGCACCCGGACCCCGTACGGGCGACCCAGCAGGCGGGCCAGCTCGGTGAAGGCGCGCAGGGCCGCGGCGGGATCCCGGCCGAGGTCGAGGAGGCCGAGCGCCCCGGCCCGCTCGGCGGCGGTCACGATCCGCTGGTTGGGCTCCTCGAAGGGGCTGAGCGCGACCACCAGGTCACGGGTGGCGGCGGACGGAGCGGCCTGGGGGGTCACGGGCGTTCCTCTTCCGGTGGGGGACAGAATCAGTGCTGTGTGACATGTCGCGGTGCGTGGTGAGGCTGGCGTGACGCGGCGCGGCAGTGCGTTCGGCATCGGGCGGCCGGGACGCACGGCCGGGACGCACGGCCGACACGCACGGCCAAGACGCACGGACGGGGACACGGGGGTGGCGGGGCGCGGGGCGGGCCGTGCCGTCCACGGTTCGGGCGTACGCGGTTGGAGCGTCCGTGGTTCGAGCGTCCGTGCTTCGGACGTGCGCGGTTGCGGGCGACCCGCCACGGGACCGGCGGGCTTGAACGGTGGTCAAATTCCCTGACGCCGCGATGCATCGTGCGGTCGGCGCCCTGCACTGTCAACGGGCATGCGGAGGACGGGCTTTCGCACCCGTCGATTTCCGGACCGCCCCGCCGGAGCCCGCCGGGGGACCCGTATCCGACCGCTGTCAGCGGGCTGGCCTGCACGTTCGTCCGCGGCGGCGGGGCCGTGCCGTGCGCGGGTCGGCCGCTCGGCCCGGTGCGAGTCATGCCGCGGCGGTACGTCTTGTCGCCGACCGGGTATGACAGCCCTGCGCGGGCGGGAAGTTGTTCACCCCGCAGCCCCTTACACCTGGGTCATCGCGCGGTTACCGTCCGGTCATGACCCCCACACTCGCGCAGCTTCGCTACTTGGTCGCCGTCGCGGACTGCCGTTCCATCACCAGCGCCGCGGCCTCGGTCTTCGTCGCCCAGTCCGCGCTCTCCCGGGCCGTCCAGGCGATGGAACGGGACCTGGGGGTGGAGCTGCTCGCCCGCCGGGGGCGGGGGGTGGACCTCACCCCCGAGGGGGCCCGGGTCGTGCGGCTCGCCCGGACCGTGCTCGACGCCGTCGAGGCGATCGACGACATCGGCGCCGCCACCACCGGCGGCGCCCGGGCCACCCTCGTGGTCGTCGCCACCCCCACGCTGGCCCTGGACCTGGCCGCCGACCTGGTCCCCGCCTTCACCGAACGGCACCCGGGCATCGACGTGCGGCTCCAGCAGTACGACAGCCGCGAGGTGTTGACCCGGGAAATCCTCGAAGGGCGGGCCGAGCTGGCCCTGGTCGACCTGCCGGTGGACAAGGAGCTGACGACCCACCACATCCAGGAGCGCGAGGTGGTCCTGATCTCCCCGCCGGGCTCCCGGCTCCCCGATCCGCTGCCGTTCCGGGCGCTCGACGGGCTGGACATGGTCCTGCCGTCGCCGGGGACGGGGCGGCGCACCGAGATGGAGGCCATGTTCAGCTGCCTCGGCGTCCGTCCCGTGCCCTGCCTGGAGGTGGACGAGCGGCTGGCCTGGGTGACCGGCGTGACGGACGGGCGCGGCTCCCTGATCTGGTACCGGGACGTGGTGGCACGGGCCTTCGGGCACCGGGCCGAGGTCCGGTCCTTCACGCCGCCGTTGCTGCGGCCCGTCGGCATCGCGCACGCACGGAGGCCGCTCAGCCGGGCGGCCCGGGCGTTCATCGCGCACGCGCGACACAAGGCGCCGGTGCGGGAGCCGGCCCGCTGACACCGGGCGCCGCGTGCCCGGGCGCACCGGGCGGGCCATGCCCGATCGGCATCGAACCATGCTCAAACAGTGGGCGGACCGCCCTGGTCCGCTGGATGACGGGCCGTCACATTGAGCGCATGCCTCGACTCCTCACATCCCCCTGGGCGGCCGCGCTGGCGACGGCGGCCCTCGCGACGGTCCTGCCCACGGTGGCCTGGGCGGCCGGCGCCGACCGTCCCGCCCCGTCCGCCGCCGCCCCCGCCGTGGCGCCTGCGTCCGCGCCCGAGAAGAAGTGCGTCCTGCCGGGCGGACTCACCGAACTGAGCGGCCTCGCCGCCAGCCGCAAGCACCCCGGCATCCTCTACGCCGTCAACGACAGCGGGAACACCAATCAGGTCTTCGCCGTCGACTGTTCCACGGCCACCGGGCAGCTCAAGGCCACCTTGACCATCTCCGGCGTGCCCAACACCGACTGGGAGGCCCTGGCCCTCGGCAAGGACGCGACGGGCGCCCCCGTGCTCCTCGTCGGTGACATCGGGGACAACTTCTCCGGCCGGGCGGAGATCACCGTCCACAGCTTCCCCGAGCCGGACCAGCTCGTGAACGCCGAGGTGACGCCGGTCAGTTACCGCTTCGCCTACTCCGACGGCAGGCACGACGCGGAGTCCCTGCTGGCCGACCCGCTCACCGGGCAGCTGTACATCGCCAGCAAACTCATCGGAGCCGCCGGCCAGTTGTACAAGGCGCCCCTGCCGCCCCGGCCCGGTCAGGTGAACACCCTCAGCCCGGTACGGCCCGGCCCCGTGTTCGCCACGGATGGCGCGTTCTCACCCTCCGGCGCGTCCTACGCAGTGCGCAGCGGCGGGCCGTTGGGGGCCAACACCGCCTCCGTGTACGACGCCTCCTCGGGGGCCAAGCTCGCAGACGTCCCGCTCCCCGCGCAGTCGCAGGGCGAGACCGTGACCTACGCCGACTGCTCGACCCTGCTCGTGGGTTCGGAGAACGACCCCCAGATCTGGCGCGTCCCGCTGCCGCCCGAAGCCGCCCCGGGCTGCGGCACCACGCCGACGCCGACGCCGACGCCGACGCCGACGCCGACGCCCACGCCCACGCCCACGCCGACACCGACTCCCACGCCCACGCCGACCCCCACCCCGACCTCGGGTGACCTCAAGGTCACCGACCCCGGCCCGCAGAGCTGCAAGTTCAACCAGACCTGCACCCTCCAACTGACCGCCACCGGCGGCCGCACCCCGATCCGCTGGAGCGCCACCGCCCTGCCCTTCGGCCTCACCCTCGACACCACCACCGGCCGCATCACCGGCAAACCCTGGAGCAGCGGAACCACCCGGATCACCGTCACCGCCACCGACACCACCCCCACCAGCGCCACCACCACCTTCCCCCTCACCGTCAACTGGTTCTGAGGCGGAACGCGGCCGCGGGGGCCGGGGGCGCCCGGCGGCGCGGGGCGGGGGGCGGGGCGCAGGCCGGGCGGGGGGGTTGGGGGTGGGGGGGCGGCCCGC
>NZ_JBITDP010000001.1:268775-749299 GCF_044454405.1 Streptomyces sp. NPDC051555
CCACACCCTTTTTTTTGCGCCCCCCCGGGCCCCCCCCCCCGCCCCCCGGCCGGCCCGCCCCCCCCCCCCCCGACGGCACTGCCGTGGCCGCTAGTTGCCGTAGGCGCTGCCGCCCTGGACGATCCAGGTGCCGCTGTCCGAGTACGCCGACCACTGGCCGCTGTTCATCTCCCGCCAGGGGCCCAGACGGTCCGCGCAGGCCCGCCCGTCACAGACCTTGACCATGACGGCGTAGTACCGGGCGTTGACGTCGTAACACCTGGTCTGGGCGAAGTGCTGGTCGGCCGACACCTGGTAGGAGCACCCGGCGGCCGCCGCGTTGGCGGGCGTGATGACGAGCACCTGGGCGGGGCCCGCGGCGCTCGCCGGCATGACGGCGGCCGCCGTTGCGGCGATCATGGAAGCGGCCACGACGGCGGCCTTGCGTATGAACGACATGTGGGGGGTCTCCCGTTTCGAAGTTCGGCCGCCGGTCGGCTGCCGCGGCCAAACGCTAGCCGAACGGGCTTGTCGTTCAAGGGAGTTGAATCAAGTGCAGCGATCAGTTCCGGCGATCATCGAGCGGCCCCCGGCCGGTCCGCCCGCGGCCCTCCACGGCTCGACCACCGCCCGGCGGGGAGAGCTCCGTGCTCAGCCAGCCGAGGGCGTCCGGATACATCCCGGCCCAGGTCTGGAAGTTGTGACCGCCCGCCGGGCGGACCAGAGTCTTGACCCGGACCCCGGTGCCCGCCGCCGCCTTGACGAAGACGTCCAACTGCTGCGGCGGACTGTCCTTGTCCTGCGCCGAGGTGGCGAGAAAGAGTCCGACGTCCGCCTTCCGCGCGTGCCGTACGAGCCACAGCGGGCTGTTGCGCTCCCGCAGTACGGGGTCCGCGAGCACCTCCGGATCCCCGGTCAGCGGGTCCGGGTCCAGGGCGGCGCCCGCGGCGAACACCTTCGGGTACTGCAAGGGCAGTTTCGCGGCGCAGAACGCACCCGTCGAGTAGCCCATCAGGCCCCACCCCTTGGGCTCGGGCAGGGTCCGGAAGTTGCGCGCGACCAGCGCCGGGACGTCGTCCGCGAGCCAGGTGGCGACCTTGTGCCCCGGGGTGTCGCTGCAGTCCGTGTTCACCCCGCCCGGATACATCTCCGGCACCACCAGGATGAACGGGTGCGCCGCGCCCAGCTGGACCAGCTGTTGCAGGGCCCCCGGCATGGACCCCGCCTCGAACCACGACCGGGGCGTTCCGGGGAACCCGTGCAGCAGGGTCAGCACCGGGAAGCGGGTCTTCTCCGCGCCCGGGGCGTCGTACTCCGGGGGAGTCCACACGATCACCTGGCCGGCCAGCTTGGAGTGGGTGCCCCGGAAATAGGTGCTGCGGGTGCCGTCCGAGCCCAGGGTGAACTTGGCGCGCCCCGGCGGCGGCCCGGTCATCACGGAGGGGCCCTGGCCGTTCTCGGTGCCGAGCAGGTCGTCCCAGGAGGCGTAGAGCCCGTAGCTGCCGTTGATCCAGGTGGCCACCACGCAGATGGCGGTCAGCTGGCAGAGCCCCAGCATCAGCAACCGCGCGGGCCACCGCACCCAGGCCGGGCCGGGGACGCGGTTCCACAGCAGCAGCGCGGCCAGCATGGCGAGCGCCGTGACGACGACCAGCGTGACGAGGAACGACGTGCTGGTCAGCTCCACGGCATCGGCTCCTGACGTGCGTGACGCGCCCGCCCGACCGCGGTGCGACGCGCCTGTCCCGCCAATTTACGACGGTCGGGCGCCCCCGGCGCGGCGGGCGCGCGGGACCCGGGCGGTCGTTCGCGGGGCGCGGACGGCGCTCAGGCGGGGCGCACCCGGACCTCCACCGCGTGCCAGCCGGTCGCCCCGTCCGGGACCGTGTCGGAGCGCAGCCCCGGCTGAACGGCGCCCGCCTTGTCCGTCGCGCGGACCTCCAAGGTGTGGCGGCCGGCGACGGCCGGCCACTCCCACACCCACTGGCGCCAGGTGTCGGTGCCGTCCTCGGCCCCGAGCCGGGCCTCCTGCCACGCGCCGCCGTCGACCCGGACCTCGACCCGCGCGATCCCGCGGTGCTGCGCCCACGCCACCCCGGCCACCGGCACCCGGCCCGCGCGGGGCTCGGCCGAAGGGCGCGGGGTGTCGATGCGCGACTGGGTCTTGATCGGGGCCCGGGCCGCCCAGGAACGGCGCACCCAGTACGCGTCGTAGGCGTCGAAGGTGGTCAGCCGCAGCTCGCGCAGCCACTTGCAGGCCGAGACGTACCCGTACAGGCCCGGTACGACCATCCGCACGGGGAACCCGTGCCGGAAGGGGAGCGGCGCGCCGTTCATCCCGACGGCCAGCAGCGCCTCCCGGCCGTCCATGACGGTCTCGACGGGGGTGCCGAAGGTCATCCCGTCCACCGAACGGGCCACCAGCTGGTCGGCCGGGCCGCCCTCGGAGGGCGGCCGGACCCCGGCCTCGCGCAACAGGTCGGCGAGGCGCACGCCGAGCCAGCGGGCGTTTCCCGCGTACGGTCCGCCGACCTCGTTGGACACGCAAGTGAGCGTGACGTCGTGCTCGACCAGCGGTCGGGCCAGCAGCCCCCGCAGGTCGAGGCCGAGGGGCCGGGTGACCCCGTCCCCGTGGATGTCGAGGCGCCAGCTGTCGGCGTCGATCCGGGGGACCACCAGGGCGGTGTCCACCCGGTAGAAGTCGGACACGGGGGTGAGGAACGCCGACACCCCGGGGACGCCCACGTCGGCGCCGGCCGGCACCGGCGGCGCGGGCCGTGCGGGCGGCGGCAGCCGCAGCCCGGCCCGGGAGGCGGTCGCGCCGGCCGAGCCGTGGGCGGTCAGCCGCCGGCCCGCGTACCCGGCCGCGGCCGACCCGGCCAGCGCCGCGGCGGCCATCCGGCCGAAGCCCCGCCGGTCCAGCCCCCGCGCCGGCCCCCGGTCCGCGCCGGAGCCGGGCGTCGGCGGGGCGCCCGTCGGGCGGGTCAGCGCGCCGGTCAGGAGGTACAGCACCCACATCGCGCCGGCCCCGCCCGCCAGCGAGGGCAGCGCGTCCTGCCAGGTCGCCTCGGGTCGGCTCAGCGCGGCCACCGCCCCGACGGCGGCGAAGCCGCACACGACGGCGGCCCCGGCGGCGCGCCGCCGCAGCGCGAGGACCCCGGCCGCGGCGGCCACCAGCGCCAGGACGGCGAGCACCCCGAGCAGCAGCACGGTCTTGTCGGCGGCGCCGAACTGGCGGACCGCCCACTCCTTGACGGCGGCCGGAGTGCGGTCGACCAGCGCGCCCCCGACCGCGGTGACCGGGCCCGCTTCGGGCCGCACGGCCGCCGCGGCCAGTTCCGACAGGCTCAGCCCCGCGCAGCCGGCGACCACACCGCCGAGGGCGCCGTAGACGCGTTGCCGTCGCTGTCCGACCGCCTTCACACGGGTCATTCGGAGCCACCGCCCGCCCGGTTTGGTGCGACGACCGCACACCCGACGACCGCACACCGCTGCCGCGCCCGCGCCGCCCGGTCGGAACCGACCCTCCGGGGCCGTCCGGTCGACCGCTCAGGGGGCCGGGAAGGCCAGCACCATCAGGGGCGGCGAGGTCGGGGCGGGCGAACCGCCCGCCGGTTCCAGGGTGACACCGACACCCGTGGCCGCGCCCACCGGGCCCGCCATCAGGGCCGGGGCGTCGGGCCGGGCCGGGTCCATAAGCCCCGCCGGGCGCATCGACCCGGCCGGATCGGCGAACCAGAGCTGGTAGACCCGGCCCGCGGGCGGGGCCGCCATGCCCGCGGCGACGAAGGCCGCCCGGTCCCGCTCCCGCGAGAGCACCACCGTCCCGGTGGCGCCGCCGGGGCCGAGCCGGCCCGTGGCCAGCCGGGCGTCCGGTGCGGACAGGATCCCGGCCAGGTCGGCGGCCCGGGCCTGCGCGGTCCGGGCCGCCCGGGCGGCGTCGTCCGCCCGCTGGTACTGCCACAGCGCCAGCCCGCCGAGCCCGGCCGCCGCCACGAGGCACGCGGCCAGCGCCCACCGGGTCCACCCGCGCGATCGGCCGGGTGCCCTGCGGTGCGCGGGGCCGGGGGTCGCCCCGGGCGCGGACGCCGATCCGGCTGCGGGGGTCCGTACGGGGGGACCCTCGGCCCGGATGCGCCGCAGCACGGCCTCGCGCAGCTCCGGGGGCGGGGGGACGGCGACCGCGAGGGCGAGTCGGGCCGCCGTCCCGGACAGCTCCCGCACCTCTCGCGCGCAGGCCGGGCAGGTCTCCAGGTGCGTCTCGAAGGCGGCGCGCTCCGCCGGGTCGAGCGCGTGCAGGACGTACGCGCCGGTCGCCCCGTGCGGGTCGTCGTGTCCGGCTCCGTCCGCGCGGCCCGAGGCGGTCCCGTCCGTGCTCATTCCCCGCTCACCCCCAGGCAGCCCCGCAGCCGCAGCAGCCCGTCGCGCAGCCGTGTCTTGACGGTACCCAAGGGCACCGACAGCGCGTCGGACACCTCGCGGCAGGTGAGCCCGCGGTAGTACGCCAAAGCGATCGACTGGCGCTGCAAGTCGGTGAGCGCGGCCAGGCAGCGGCGCACCCGGTCCCGCTCCAGCCGGTCCTGCACCGCCTCGCTGACCTGGTCGAAGGCCGGCAGCGCGGCCTCCAGGCGGGCCGCCCGGCGGTCCCGGTCGGCGGCGGCCTGCGCGGAGCGGACCCGGTCCACGGCACGGCGGTGGGCCATCGTGAGGATCCAGGCCATCGCGCCGCCCCGGTCACTGCGGTAGCGCCCGGCGGTGCGCCAGACCTCGACCAGCACCTCCTGGGCCACCTCCTCGGCCTGGGCCCGGTCGCGCAGCACCGCGCGCGCCAGGCCCAGGACGGAGCCGCTGACCGCCTCGTAGACCGAGACGAAGGCGGCCTCGTCACCCTCGGCGACCCGTCCGAGGAGGGCGGACAGGGCCCCGTCGGCGCGCAGCACGTCTTCCACGGGGCGATCCTGCCACCGTACGGCGGGCCGTACCCGTCGACGCCACCCGGAGCTCGGCCGGGACCGACCGGGGGTTGCCGGCTACAGGCCGACGGAGGTCGGCGGCGGCGGGACCCAGCGGCCGGTGCGCGGCGGCCGCACGTCGTACTCGGTCTTCAGCTCCGCCGGGATCGCGTGGTGCATGACGCGGCCCCGGGTCAGCGAGGTCAGTTCGAACCCGGCGAGCAGGGAGCCCGCCTTGTCGAGCGCCCACTCCGCGTACGGGCTGCTGTCCTCGATGGTCTCCAGCAGCCCGAGGACGACGGGCACGGCCTTCGCCGCCGTGTCCCAGCCGCTGCGCGGGATCTCCAGCCAGTCGGCGATGGTGTCCCCGACCAGGAACCGGACGGTGGCCGGCACCATCGGGTCGAAGAGCGTGCCCGGGACCACGTCCTCGTACATCCGCATCAGCTGGGCGTTGAGCACGACGCCCTCCGGGGAGGGGCCGAGGTTGCGCAGCAGGTACAGGTCGCAGTAGGCGCGGGCCTCGGTGAGGTTCTCCGGGACGGCCGACATGTCGCAGCCGAGCATGTACGCCACGACCCGCCAGGCGTAGAAGTAGGCGTCGGCGCCGTCCTCGCTCATGTGCACCCCGAGCCGGTGCATGGCGTCGAGGACCAGGATCGAGAAGCAGATCTGCCCCCCGATCATGTCCTCCTGGCAGATGGGCAGGCCGTCCCGGGCGACGTCCCAGTGGCCGCCGCTGCGCAGGTGGTGGCGGATCGCCGCGTGCAGCAGCCGCACCTTCTGGGCGGCCGGGATGAACTTGCTCCCCTCGGCGAAGGAGTTGGTCTGCATGAGGTAGGTGACGAACTGGCCCGTGTTCGCCATCCGCCGGGAGGGGTAGGAGAGCGAGTGCGTCGAGGACAGCAGCCGCGACAGCCGGGGGATCGCGTAGGTGGCGGGCATCGCGGCGAAGGACAGGCCGGTATTGATGTGGGCCGCGTTGTCCATGAAGAACAGCCGCGCCTGTTCCATGACGTCCCAGTCCACCCAGCTGGGGGGCATGGCGGTCGCCTCGAAGTACGCGGCGGCGGCGGCCGGGAGCTTCTCGGGCAGCTTGTCCCCGGTGGTGGAGAAGAACCGCATCAGCGTGTTGAGGTCCCCCACCTCCTTGCGCTCGAACATCGCGGCGACGGTCTCGTCGGCGAGCGGATCCCCCTGCTCGCGCAGGGCGTCGAGGGCGGCGTCGTCGTAACGGGCGCGGGGTGGAGCGGTGGTGTTCGCGTTCACGTGAGTCCTTCTCTTCGGTACGGGGGAGGGGCGGGCGGGGACGCGCGGGGACGCCCCGGGGACGCGCGCGGGGCGCCGGATCCGCGGAGCCGGGGTCAGATCGTCCGGAGGGCCGCCGCATCGGCCAGTCCGCGCAGCGCGGAGCGGGCCTCGGCGGGCATCGGTACGGCGTCCAGCGCGCCCGCGGCCCGGGCGATGCGCTCGGCGATCATCGACTCGACCTGCTGGCGGGCGCCGCAGCGCTCCATCAACTCCCGCACGCTCGCCGCTTCTTCCTCGCCGAGGGCGGGATTGCCGACGAGCTTGGCGAGCAGCCTGCGGTCGTCCTCGTCGGCGGCCGCCGCGGTGAGGGCGAGCAGCGCGGTCGGTTTGCCGTCCCGGAGGTCGTCCAGGTTCGACTTGCCGGTCTCGGCCGGGTCGCCGAAGGTGCCGAGCAGGTCGTCGCGCAGCTGGAACGCCTCGCCGAGGGGGAGCCCGTAGGTCGAGAAGGCGTCCAGCAGGGCCCGTGATCCGCCCGCGAGCGTGGCGCCCAGGTGCAGCGGCCGTTCCACCGTGTACTTGGCCGTCTTGTACCGGGCCACCTCCAGGGATTCGGCGACCTGGAGCGGGCGGGCCGGCGCGTCGGTGCGCAGGACCTCCAGGAACTCGCCCGCCATCGTCTCGCGCAGCAGGGCCGACCAGAGCGGTCCGGTGCGGGCGAGGTAGGCGCCGGGGAGTCCGCACGAGGTGAAGACGTGCCCCGCGTACCCCATCAGGAGATCGCCGAGGATCATCGCGAGGGCGGTGGACCGCTGCCCGGACGCGGCGAAGGCGGCGTGCGCGGTGAGTTGGCCGTGCCGCATCCGGCTGTCGTCGATGATGTCGTCGTGGGTGCAGGCCGCCGCGTGCACCAGCTCCATCGCCGCCGCGGCGCGGATCACGCCTTCGCAGTCGGGCTGCCCCGCCGCCCGCCACCCCCAGTACAGGAACGCGGCCCGGATCCGCTTCCCCCGGGCCAAGGAGCGGCGCAACTGCTCGGAGAGCGGCGAGAGTTCGACGTGCAGCCCGAGGAGCGCGGCCTCCTCCTCGTCGGCGAGCCGGACGAGCACCTCGTCGATGCGCACCTTGAAGCCGGTGTGGTCATGCACGCGGGTGACCGGCCCGCTCGGCGGCCCGGCGTGCCATGGTCTCCAGGTAGTTCTCGGAGCCCACGGTCGCGCGCTGGGTGGCCAGTTCGCCGCGTTTGCGCAGTTCGACGACGCCGTCGGTGAGCAGCTCGCGCAGATCGGAGCGGCGCATCACGTCCTGGGCCCGCTCGCTGGACTGGCGTAACTGGTCGAGCGCCAGGTCGGCGACTCCGGCGGCGAGGAAGGTCAGCAGTTCCAGAGCCGCTGCGGGCCGCCGGCTCCCGTCGGCGGCCGGATCCGTCGGCGCCGTCCGCTCCTGATCGGTTTCGGACATGATGGGTTCACTCCTGTGGCGGGATGGTGGCGGGATGGGATGCACGGGCGTCACAAGGGGCGGCCGCCGGATGTCTCCGACGACCGCCCCTGTATCGCTTCCGTGCCAGTGAACCCGTACGGCCGCCCGCGGGGCCAACCGGATGCGGTCATCTCCCCCGCACGGGTTCCGAGATTCCCACGGGAGGGTGATGATCACCGTATGACGTGATCACCGCAGTGGTGGTGGTGTACGCAAATGACGCCGGCGTGCCGGGGTCGGACCGGCAATGCCCGGGTCAGACCGGCAACGCCCAGGTCTGGTCGATCCGGTGGTCACCGCAGTCGGCCAGCCGCAGCTGCCCGGTGGTGTCGGCCGCGCCCGGTGCCTGGAGGCACTTGCCGGTGCCGCTCTCGACCAGCGAGCCGTCGCGCTGCGCCATCCAGTGCCGGCTGCTGCGCGCCGTCGTACCGGTGTCCCCGGCCGGGCAGGCGCCCAGCGTCACCGGCTCGTCGGCGCTCGTCGCGGTCAGGCACTTTCCCCCGAGCCGCACGGTCGCGTCCTGGCGCAGTACCCAGCGCTGGTCGTCGGCCCCGGTGCAGGCGGACAGGACGACCGCGTCCGTGCCCACCGTGTTCATCCCGTCCAGGCACCGCGCACCGTCGCCGGTGAGCTGCCCGGTGGGCACGGGCTCGGCGCAGCCGGCGCCCGGGGTGAGCCGCCAGACGGCCGTGTCGTGCGCGTCGACCGTGGCGGCCAGGGTGTGCACCACGTCCTCCTCCGAGCCCGACCACAGGTCACGCGCGGACGCCGTGCAGCGGGCGAGACCGCGGTCGGTGAGCCCGAGGTCGGCGAGCGGCAGCGACACGTTCCGGGCGCTGCCCGAGCGGTTGAGCACGGCGACGGCCCGGTCGCCGTTCTCCAGCGGACGCACCAGGACGTCGTACGCGCCGCTGGAGGCCACGACGGCGCCCTGACGACCCATCGGGTCCTGGTCCAGTTCGATCAGCCGCTCGTTGCCGAGGGCGTCGAGCCCGCCCTGCGTCAGCTGCGAGACGTCCGAGGAGAGGATGAACGGCGCCGCCATCATGGCCCACAGGGCCACCTGGCTGCGTCCCTCCGCGTCGGTCAGGCCGGGCGCCCCGGCGAGCAGGAAGTCCGGGTCGTTCCAGTTGCCGGGGCTCGCGTAGCGGTCCAGCCAGCGGTTGTAGCCGTAGTTGCCGAGGACCGAGGCCCAGCGCGAGGCGGTCGGCGCGGCGGGCTTGTAGACCTGGATGTCCTTGCCCTCGCGCCACAGCTGCCCGCTCTCGCCGACCCAGCCGAGCACCCTGTGCCAGTCGGCGCTGCCCCACTCGCCCTTCTGGAAGTAGGCCGGGGCGGAGGCGGAGAGCACCATGGCGCGGCCGCTGGCCTTGAGGGCGCGGGCGGCGGCCCCGTACGCGTCGCGGTAGGCCTGTTCCTTCGTCGTGCCGGGCGGCACGTAGAGGTTGCAGCCGTCCATCTTCACGTAGTCGACCTTCCAGGACGCGAACAGCTCGGCGTCCCGCGCGAAGTGGTCCCGGCCGCCGCCGTTGGGTGTGCCGCTGCCGGGGTAGCGCTCGCAGGTGAGGTACCCGGCGTCCTCGTAGATGCCGAACTTGAGTCCCTTGCCGTGCAGGTACTCGCCGAGCCAGGCCATGCCGTGCGGGAACTTGGCCCGGTCGGTGACCAGGTCGCCGTTCTTGTCCCGGGCCTTCGTCATCCAGCAGTCGTCGACGGTCACCGTGTCGTAGCCCTTGGCGGCCAGTCCGGTCCTGACGAGGGCGTCGGCGTTGGCGACGACGGTCTGCTCGTCGATGGCGCACATGTAGTGCGCCCAGTTGTTCCACCCCATGGGCGGAGTGAGCGCGAGCGGGGTGTCCCAGGTCGCGGTGGGCTCGGCCGCGGCGGGACCGGACGCGAGCGGGAGCGCGAGCAGGGCGGCCGCGATGAGACAGGGGAGCGACGCACGCAGGCGAGGCGGCACGGAGACTCCTTGACGTGGGGCGTACCGACAGGGGCTGTCGTGCGCCCAGTGCAGCCGGGTGACTACCCAGTGTCAACATATGTCGATGTGTAGGGATCGATTACCAGCAATATGGGTGTAGCCGCGGGCGCGGGAAGGCAGTTGCCCCGCGGCGATCGAGGCGAGCCCCATGGGCAGCACCTGCACGCGGCCGCCTTTCCGCTCGCGTCGCCCTTCCCTTGTCCCCCGACCGGCCGTCCCACAGACTGACGGCACGGCGAAAGAGACTCCAGGGGAGGGATCTGTGGCCACGGAGGCGGAGCGCGCGCTGGGCACCTTCATCCGTAACCATCCGACGGACAACGCGCGTCGCGGGCGCGTTGCGATTGGCGCGCTGCTGGTGGGCCTGATCTTCGCGGCCGTCGCCATCCCGGTGACCGTCGCCCTCTTCTCCGAGGGCGGGGATGGCGCGCAAGTTGTCGGGTTGCTGTGGGGCGGCGCGCTCATCGGGCTCTACGGCGGCGTCTCCGGCGGGCTGCGGGCCCTGGGGCGGCACGGCGAAGTCTTTGTGCTGCGCAAGGACGGACTGGTCTACCGGCGGGCCGGGGAGACCCGGGTACTGCCTTGGACAGCGGTCCGCAGTGTGGTCGAACGTGGGCAGGACCACGCCCTGGGCCGACTCATGGGCTGGGACGTCCACCTGGTCATCCGGCTCCGGGACGGCTGACGGCTGCTGCTGACCGGCTACACCGAGGATGCGGCCCGGCTCACTGCGGAGATCCAGGCCGCCGTGGCGGCCGCGGCGACCCACCCCCGGTAGGGCGGCGCTCAACCTTCGGTGAGAACGACCAGCCTTCGCTGAGACGGGTCAAACCCGCTGGGGGAGAGCGGTCAGGGCGGCGGGCCAAGTCCGTCCAGCCTCGGGATACGACGTATGTTACGGTGTATCTCATGCCGAGACGATCAATGGCCCTGGATCGCGCCACACCCGATGTCATCGCCGTGGCCGCGCTGCGGATCCTCGACGACGAGGGGCCCGCGGCCCTGAGCTTCCGCGCCCTCGGCGACCGGCTCGGCGTCTCGCACGCCACGGTCCAGCGCCGCTGCAACGACCTCGCGGGTCTGCTCGACCTGTGCACCGAACACCTCGCGGGCCAGCTGCCGCAGGTGCCGGAGGGGACCGGCTGGGCCGAGGCCGCGGAGCTGCGCTTCACCCGCTTCTACCAACTGCTCACCGCCCATCCGGGGCTGCTCGTGCTGCGCGGCGGCCGCCCCTGGCTCGGCCGGCAGTTGCTGGCCCGGCTGGTCGAACCGGCCATCGCCGACAGCATCGCGGCCGGCATGAGCGCCGGCGAAGCGATGACCTGCTACCGCCGGATGTACCTGCTGACCCTCGGCAGCGCCGCCTTCGTCGACCACCGCGACCCGGTCGGGGCGACCCAGGCGTCCCGGGCCGCGCTGGCCGCGCTCGACCCGGCCCGCTTCCCCGCGCTGACCGCCGCGGTGGCCGACGTACTGCCCCCGCTCACCGACCACGAGGTCTACTACGGCGCCCTGCGCCAGCTGATCGAGGCGGCGGACCCCACCCGCCGCCCGTAGGCCGCGACGGCAACACCTCGCACGCCTTGCCCGCCTCGCACGCCTTGTGCGCCCTGCGCGGCGCCACCCTGAACGGTCCCACCTGATCGGAGCGTCACCCGCATGGAAACGCAGCTCGACTACGCCGCCGTCCGGGCCGCCGCGGACCGGATCGCCGGGGCCGTCCGCCCCGCCGCCGTCGTCCCCGCGGCCGAGGGGCTCTGGTTCGCCCTGGAGTACCTCCAGCACACGGGCTCCTTCAAGGCGCGCGGCGCCCGCAACTTCCTCGCGGCCCACGGCGCCGCGGGCACCCTGCCGGAGGCCGGCGTGACCATAGCCTCCGGCGGCAACGCCGGCCTGGCCTGCGCCTGGGCCGCCCGCGCCCAGGGCGTACGGGCCACCGTCTTCCTCCCGGAGACGGCCCCGCGCGTCAAGGTCGAGCGGCTCCGCGGGTACGGGACCGAGGTCCGGCTCGTCGGCGACCGGTACGCCGAAGCGCTCGCCGCCTCCCAGGAGTTCGCCGCGGCCACCGGCGCCCTGAGCAGCCACGCCTACGACCACCCGCTCATCGCGGCGGGCGCGGGCACCCTGCTCGACGAGATCCGGGCCGCCCTGCCCGGGCTGAACGCGGTGGTCGTCGCGGTCGGCGGCGGCGGGCTCTTCGCCGGGGTCGCCACCGCCGCGCGCGAGCACGGCGTACGGGTGATCGCGGCCGAGCCGGAGAACTCCCGGGCCCTGAACGCCGCCCTGACGGCGGGTCACGTGGTGGACGTACCGGTGCAGTCGGTGGCCGCCGACTCGCTGGGCGCCACGCGCGCCTCCGCGGACGCCCTGGCCGCGGCCCGGCACCCGGACGTCACCTCCGTCCTGGTCCCCGACGCGGGGATCACCGCCGCCCGCCGGGCCCTGTGGGAGGAACACCGGATCGTGGTCGAAGCGGGCGCGGCGACCGCGCTCGCGGCGCTGCGCGTCCTGCCGACCCCGCCGGGCGAGCGGGTCGCCGTCGTCCTGTGCGGGGCGAACACCGACCCCGGGGACCTCTGAACGGCACCCGTTCGCCCGCCCGGTCGCGGCGGCGCGGCGGCCCTCAGCCGTCGCCGTTGTCGCGCACGACCACGACGGTGCTCGCCGCGTACTGCACCACCTGCTGGCTGACCGAGCCCAGCAGCGCGCCCTTGAACCCGCCGTAGCCCCGGGTGCCGACGACGGTCAGCGAGGCGCCCTTCGAGGCGTCCACCAGCACCTGGGCCGGTGCTCCCCGGACCACCCGCTGACGGATCGTCACTCCGGGTTCGGCGCCGAGCGCGTCGGTGATCGTCTCCTTCAGCTTCTGCCGGGCCTTCTCCTCCGCCCCGACCAGCTCGGCCTCCGCGTCCCCCGAGCCGTCGGCCAGGCCGGGGCCGAAGTCGAAGGGATTGCGGCTCCAGTCCCAACTCATGACGGCCAGCACCCGCCCGCCCACGGCCCGCGCCTGGCCGGCCGCCCAGCGCAGGGCCTCCTTGGAATGGTTCGAACCGTCCACGCCGACGACGATCACGGGCTCGGTCTGCTCCACCACGATGACTTCCTCACGTTTCGTGCCGATACTCCCGCTTAGCACCCTATTCCCCCCCTCCCCCCGCACACCGGCAACGCCGGCCACCAGCCCCCTGCGCCACCAGCGGCCTCCGGCCATCCGCGAGGGACGGCATAGGGGCGGCCCAGGGACGGCCTGGGGACGGCCTAGGGTCGGTGGCTCGGCGGATCTTCCGCGGTGGCGATCGCGGTGCGCCGCGTAGAGGTGACGGAGGGGCGATGGAGGAGCAGGTGGAGCGGTCGCAGGGGCCGAAGGGGCCGAAGGAGCCGAAGGGGCCGAAGGGGTCGGATGGGCCGAAGGAGTGGTACGGGGCCAGGACCTTCTACCGGTGGGCCACTTGGGAGACCCGGCCCTACGAGGAGCGCGTCGTGTTGTTCCGGGCGCGGTCCCTCGACGCGGCCGTCGAGCTGGCCGAGCGGGAGTCGGCCGCGTACGCGCGGGAGGGCGGATTCGACGTCCTCGACATGGTGCAGGTCTACCGGATCTCCGACGGCGAGGAGACGGTGGGGGAGGGCACCGAGGTGTTCTCCAAGCTGCACGCGCTCGACCTCACGGCGGACGAGTTCCTCGACCGCTACGACTCGGGGCCGGCCCACACCCAGGTCGTGGAGTGAGGTAAAGCGGTTTTGTGGGCCCGTTGGTAAAGCGCATTAGTGCGAGGCTCCGGAACTGTCCGAAAGGGGCTGGGCGCTGACATCGCGGCAGGTTCGTTATCGAATCGATACCACTTCATTGCGCATGTGAACTAAAGCGCATCAGTGCAGGTCAGGGCGCTATTGATTGAGGGGCATTTGCGCGCTATGGAAGGGGCCCGTAGCGATTCGGGACGTACGGACAACCGGCCGTCGGGACCTTGGGCACATTGACGCGATCTTGATTTCGGACGACCGTGGGCATCGCTCACCGGCAGCGAGGCCGGGACTCCCCGAAGGCGGCGACGATGACCCGTTCGAACCTGACCCGTATGGCCATTGCCGTGGCTCTGGCCGGCGCCCTCTCCGGGTGCGGCCTGAGCGGCGGGGCGGACGTGAAGGAGGCGGAGAAGACGGGCAAGGTGGCCGGTGAGATCACCTTCCGGACCCTCCAGTTGAAGCCGAAGTTCACGGGGTACGTGCAGGGCGTCATCGACGCCTTCGAGAAGAAGTACCCGGACGTCAAGGTCAAGTGGGAGGACGTCCCGGGCGACGGGTACAACGAGAAGCTGGTCGCGGACGCCCAGGCCGGGGCCCTCCCGGACGTGGTGAACCTGTCCACCGACTCCTTCCAGCTCCTCGGCGACCGCGGGATGCTCGCCGACGTGGCGAAGCTCGACGGCGAGGTGGCCAAGGACTACGTGCCGGGCGCCTGGGAGCAGTTCAAGCTCCCGGGCAAGGGCGACGGAGTGTTCGCCTACCCGTGGTACGTGACGCCCGAGATCCTCACCTACAACAAGGACCTCTTCGTCAAGGCCGGACTCGATCCGGCCAAGCCACCCACGACCGTCGAGCAGTTCTTCGACTACGCGGAGAAGATAGCCGCGACGTCGGGCGGCCAGTACTCCGCCTTCATGGCCGACCCCAAGGGTCGACTGCCCGGGGACTGGCAGAAGATGGGCGTCCCGATCCTCAACGAGAAGCAGGACGGCTTCGTCTTCGACACCGACAAGGCCGTCGCCTGGGTGGAGCGGATGAAGGACCTGTACGCCAAGGGGGCGATGCCCAAGGAGTCCCTGCTGAAGTCGGACGACATCAACCAGCTCTACGGCGCGGGCAAGTTGGTGTTCGGCCCCGGCTCCCCGGGCTTCATCAAGGACGTCAAGCAGAACTCCCCGCAGGTCTACGCGCACACCCAGGTCGCAGGGACGGTGACCGGCACCCTCGGCCACATCGGCATCTACGCCCAGTCCCTCGGCATCAAGAAGGACACCAAGCACCTCGACGCGGCGACCGAGTTCGCCAAGTGGGTCACCGACGGGCCCAACCAGGTGGCCTTCTCGAAGAACGCCACCATCTACCCGTCCAACGCCAAGGGGCTCGCCGACCCGTACTTCGCGGACCGGGGCGACGGCACGGACGCCGAGACGACGGCCCGCGCGATCGGCGCCGAATCGCTGAAGACCGCCCAGCTCGACGCCAACACGCCCGTCCAGTGGACCAACCAGGTCGGCGACGCGGTGGTCCGCGAGGTGCAGAAGGCGATCAACGGGGAGCAGGACGCCCGTACCGCGGTGAAGAAGGCGCAGGAGGAAGCCAACGCGCTGCTGGCGAAGACGGCACGCAAATGACGGCGACGACACCGGGAACGCCGACGGCGCGGGCCGGGGAACCGACGCGGCGCCCGCGGAAGGCGAAGCCGGACGCCGGCGGCGACCCGGGCCTGAGTCACCGCGCCTGGTGGACCCCGTACCTCTTCCTCGCCCCCGGCCTGGTCATGGTCGTGCTCTTCAGCCTCTGGCCCTTCGTCAACACCGTGATCCTCTCCTTCACGGACGCCCAGATCCTGCGCGGCGGCTCCTTCGTCGGCTTCGACAACTACGACCGGGCCTTCGCCGATCCGGACTTCTGGGTCGCCACCGGCAACAGCGTGCTGTACCTCGTGGTCGTCGTCCCGTGCCTCGTCTTCCTGCCGCTCGCCCTCGCCGTCCTGGTCCAGACGAAGATCCCCGGCATCGGGTTCTTCCGCTCGGCCTTCTACACCCCGGTGATCGCCTCGGCCGTGGTCGTCGGCCTGATCTGGCAGTGGGTGCTGCGCAGCGACGGCCTGGTCAACACGGTCTTCCAGGAGATCGGCGTGGTATCCGGGCCGATCCCCTTCCTGACCGACAGCACCATGCTGCTGGTCTCCGCGATGATCGTGACCGTGTGGAAGGGCCTCGGCTACTACATGGTCTTCTACCTCGCGGCCCTGGGGAACGTCTCCACCTCCCTCTACGAGGCGGCCGCGATCGACGGCGCGGGGCCGGTCCGGCGGTTCTTCAGCATCACCGTCCCCCAGGTGAAGCCCATGATGCTGCTGGTCGGCACGCTCTCCGCGATCTCCGCGCTGCGCGTCTTCACCGAGATCTACATCCTCGGCGGCGAGAGCGGCGGTCCCGGCGGCGGCGCCCGCACCCTGCCCTTCCTCATCCGGCAGGTGGGCCTCGGGTTCGCCGGCGAGACCGGTTACGCGGCCGCCATCTCCATCCTGTTGTTCCTCCTGACGCTGGTCTTCAGCCTGTTGGGCCGCCGTCTTTCGAAGGGAGACGAGAGTTGAGCGCCGCCCCGGCCCACTCCAGGAGCGCCGAGCCCACCGAGCCCACCGAGCCCGCCGAACGCACCGGGTCCACCCGGCCCGCCAAAGGCGCCCGGCCCGCCAAGCGCACCAGGACCGTCAAGGTCGTCAAGCGCGTCGGCCGCGACCGGACCCGGCACCTGCTCGGCCTGAGCGCCCGCTACCTGACGCTGGTCCTGATGCTCGTCGTCATGCTCGGGCCGATCGTCTGGCAGTTCCTCACCTCGATCCGCGGCCGCACCGAGAACGTCTACGACGGCGTCCTGCCCTCGCAGCCCACGCTCGACAACTACGTCCGCGTCGCGGACTCCTTCCCGCTCCTGCAGTACGTCGGCAACACGCTCACCGTCGCGGTGCTCGCGATCACCTCGAACATGCTCTTCGCGGCGATGGGCGGCTACGCCCTCTCCCGGGCCGGCTGGAAGGGCCGCAAGGCCGTCTTCACGGTGCTCGTGGCGACCTTGATGTTCCCCTTCGAGTCCGTGATGATCTCGATGTTCCTCACGGTCCGCGAGATGGGTCTGGTGGACACCCTCGTCGGGGTCTGGCTGCCCGGCGCGGTCTCCGTCCTGAACATCATGATCATGCGGGCGTCCTTCCTCTCCGTGCCCAAGGAGGTCGAGGAAGCCGCCGTCCTGGACGGCGCCAACGAATGGACCCGCTTCACCCGGGTCTTCCTCCCCGCCGCCAAGGGCGCGCTCGCCGTTGTCTGCATCACCAGCTTCATGGGTGCCTGGGACGACTTCCTGTGGCCCCTGCTGGTCCTCACCGACAGCGACCACTACACCCTCCAACTCGGCCTGAAGTCCCTGGCCGGCGCCACCACCGTCAACGATCAGCGGATCATCGCGGCCGGTGCGATGGCCGCGCTCATCCCGATGATGCTGCTCTTCTTCGCCCTCCAGCGCTTCTTCTTCAAAGGCGTCGGCGAGGGAGCCGTCAAGACCTGAGCGGCGCCCCGCCACCGCGCCCCTGCCACAACGACCGAGCCCCGTCACCACCACCGCCGCCCCCCTCACCTGGAGCAGCCGTCATGCACGACGACCGCAGCATCACCGAACACCGCCTCCGCCGCGTCCTCAAGGAGCGCATCAAGCCCGCCGTCCGCTCCCGCTCCGTCCCGCTGACCGTGGAGCGCTGGGAGGCCCCCGGCGAGCCCGTCCCCGTGGCCGAGGGGCTGGCGGCGCCGTACGGGCCCTGCGCGGTCGGGGACGCGTGGGGGCCGGCCTGGGGCACCACCTGGTTCCGGCTCACCGGGACCGTCCCGGCCGAGTGGGCCGGGCGTACCGTCGAGGCCGTGCTCGACCTCGGATTCGACCGGATGATGCCCGGCTTCCAGTGCGAGGGCCTGGTCCACACGGCGGACGGCGCCGAGGTCAAGGCGCTCAACCCCTACAACGACTGGGTCCGCGTCGCCGACCGCGCCGAGGGCGGCGAGCGGGTCGAATGGTACGTGGAGGGAGCCTCCAACCCCGTCCTGGTCGACCACAGCGTCACCTACGAGGGCGACCTCCAGACCAGTGGCGACCAGCCGCTCTACCGGCTCGCCCGGATGGACCTCGCCGTCTTCGAGACCGAGGTCTGGGAGCTGGTCCAGGACCTCGAAGTCCTCCACCACCTGATGGTGGAGCTCTCCGAGGGCGACGCCCGCCGGTACGAGATCCTGCGCGCCATCGACTCCGCCCTGGACGCGGTCGACCTCGCCGACGTCCCCGGCTCCGCGGGCGCCGCCCGCGCCCGGCTCGCCCGGGTCCTCGCCGCCCCCGCCAACGCCTCGGCGCACCGGATCAGCGCGATCGGGCACGCGCACATCGACTCGGCGTGGCTGTGGCCGCTGCGCGAGACCGTCCGCAAGGTCTCCCGGACCACCTCCAACATGCTCGGCCTGATGGACGAGCACCCCGAGTTCCTCTTCGCGATGTCGCAGGCCCAGCAACTCGACTGGATCAAGACCTATCGACCCGAACTCTTCGAGCGGATCAAGAAGAAGATCGCGGACGGTCAGTTCGTGCCCGTCGGCGGCATGTGGGTGGAGTCCGACACCAACATGGTCGGTGGCGAAGCCATGGCGCGGCAGTTCCTCTACGGGAAGAAGTTCTTCCTGGACGAGTTCGGCATCGAGACCCAGAACGTCTGGCTGCCCGACTCCTTCGGCTACACCGCGGCCATGCCGCAGATCGTCAAGCTCTCCGGCTCCAAGTGGTTCCTGACCCAGAAGATCTCCTGGTCCCAGGTGAACAAGTTCCCCCACCACACCTTCTGGTGGGAGGGCATCGACGGCACCCGCGTCTTCACGCACTTCCCGCCCGTCGACACCTACAACAGCGACCTGGGCGGCGAGCAAATGGCGCACGCCGCCCGCAACTACCAGGAGAAGGGCCGCGGTTCCCGCTCCCTGGCGCCCTTCGGCTGGGGCGACGGCGGCGGCGGCCCCACCCGCGAACAGCTCGCCCGCGCCCGGCGCCAGCGCGATCTGGAGGGCTCGCCCCGGGTCGAGATCGAGCGCCCCGACGCCTTCTTCGAGAAGGCGCACGCCGAGTACGAGGACGCGCCCGTCTGGGCCGGCGAACTGTACCTGGAGCTGCACCGCGGCACCTACACCTCGCAGGCCAAGACCAAACAGGGCAACCGGCGCAGCGAATCCCTGCTGCGCGAGGCGGAGTTGTGGGCGGCCACCGCCGCCGTCCGGGTCCCCGGATTCCGCTACCCGCACGCGGACCTGGAGCGGATCTGGAAGGTCGTGCTGCTCCACCAGTTCCACGACATCCTGCCCGGTTCCTCCATCGCCTGGGTGCACCGCGAGGCCCGCGCGACCTACGCGAAGGTACGGGCGGAACTGGAGGCGATCACCGACGCGGCCCAGCGCGCCCTGGCCGGCGAGGGGAGCACCGAGCTGGTCTTCAACTGCGCCCCGCACGCCCGGGGCGGCGTCCCGGCCGGCGGCGCGGCGCCGGCCGTCGCGGCGCCCGCGCCCGTGAGCGCACGCGACCGGGAGGGCGGCGGCCACGTCCTCGACAACGGGCGGCTGCGGGTCGCCGTCGACGCCCGGGGACTGATCGTCTCGGCGTACGACGTCGAGGCGGGCCGCGAGTCGCTGGCACCGGGCGGGGCTGCGAACCTGCTCCAGATCCACCCCGACTTCCCCAACATGTGGGACGCCTGGGACATCGACGCCTTCTACCGCAACAACGTCACCGACCTGGTCGACCTGGACGCGATGGAGCTCCGCGAGGACACCCCGCAGGCCGCGACGGTCCGGGTCACGCGCTCCTTCGGCGCCTCGAAGGCGGTCCAGTCCCTGACCCTGCGGGCCGGTGCCAAGACCGTGGACATCGTCACCGAGGTGGACTGGCACGAGACCGAGAAGTTCCTCAAGGCCGCCTTCCCGCTCGACGTGAAGGCCGAACGCACCGCCTCCGAGACCCAGTTCGGGCACGTCTACCGGGCCACCCACACCAACACCTCCTGGGAGGCGGCGAAGTTCGAGATCTGCGCCCACCGCTGGATCCACGCGGAGGAGCCCGGCTGGGGCGTCGCGGTCCTCAACGACTCGACCTACGGCCACGACGTGACCCGTGACGTGCGCGCGGACGGCGGCCAGACCACCACGGTCCGGCTGTCCCTGCTGCGCGCGCCGCGCTACCCCGACCCGGAGACCGACCAGGGCGAGCACACGCTGCGCTTCTCGCTCGCCCCGGGCGCGGCGGTCGGGGACGCGGTGCGCGAGGGGCACTGGCTGAACCTGCCCGAGCGCACCCGCAGGGGCGCCGCCCCGGTGGCCCCGCTGGTCGTGGTGGACGACGACGCGGTGGTCGTCGAGGCGGTCAAGCTGGCCGAGGACCGCGGCGGCGACGTGATCGTCCGCCTCTACGAGTCCCGCGGCGGGCGCGCGCGGGCCACCTTGACCCCGGGCTTCGCCGTCTCGGCCGCGGTCGAGAGCGATCTGCTGGAGCGCCCGCTGCCCGGGTCCGCGGCGGTCACCGGGCCGGGGTCGGACGGAGCGGTCACCCTCGCGCTGCGCCCGTTCCAGATCCTCACGGTCCGCCTGCGCCGGGCCTGACCGCACCGGCCGGAGCTCCGCCGCGCCCGCCCCCCCGACACCGCGCCCGCCCCCCGACACCGACCCTCGCCCCGTCGACACCGATCGGGGCGGGCCGGGGAGCCGGTGGGGCCGGGGCGGCCTCAGGTCGTCTTGAAGGCGCCCAGGGCGCTGCCCTTCAACCAGGTGTCCCAGTCGAGGTTCCAGTCGCCGTAGCCGTTGCCGAAGCGGTCCATCGGCTTGCCCGTGGTGCCGGTGACCTCGACGACGTCCCCCTTGCGGCTCTGCCCGTAGAGCCACTTCGCGTCCGCGGTCGACATGCCGATGCAGCCGTGGCTGACGTTGGCGCGGCCGAAGGACTCGGCGTTGTCGGGCGCCGCGTGGACGTACTCGCCGCTGATCGTCTCGCGCATGCTCCACTCGTAGCGCCCGTAGAAGCCGTCCGGGTGCTCGCGCGGAATGCCGATCGTGCGCGAGTCCATCAGCACGGTGCCGTCCTTGCTGAGGATGGTCTTGACGCCCTCGCGGGTCCGGTACTTCGCCTCGCCGCCGCTGACCGGGATCGTGCGCAGCGGCGTACCGTCCTTGACCACGGTCAGGGTGTGCGCCGCGAGGTCGACCTTGTTGACCATCGAGGCCCCGACGGTGAAGTCCAGCGTGCGGTCCCCGGACGCGGCGGTGCGGGCGTCGAGCCGCACCCCCTGCAACGGCGCCTTCAGCGAGACCTTGGTCCCCGCGGGCCAGTACTCCCGGGGCCGGAAGTGCAGGTGGGTGTCCCCCTTGGCCTCGGCCCAGTGCCAGGCGCCCACCACCGCGGTGGAGGTGGTGAGCCGGATCCGGCCCTCGATGCCCGCGCGCAGCGCCGGGTCCACCCGCTGCCCCTTGAAGACCAGGGAGACCGGTTGTCCGACGCCGACGGTCTCGCCGTTCTCGGGGGCCAGTGCGGGCCGTACGGTCTTCGCCGCACCGGGCAGCAGCTGGGCCGGGGGCGCGGGCGCCCGGGTGGGGTCGGGGGCCGCCGTGGGGGAGGGCGGCGCGAGGGGCGCGCTGCCGGTGTCGGCGGCCGCGGCGGCCTTCTCGGCGATGCGGTCGCTGTCGGAGCGCTCGGCGCCGCAGGAGCCGAGCAGCGCGGTGGTGACGACGGTGGCGGCGGCCGCGACGGCGGTGCGCAGCACGCGGGAGCGGGCGGGGGTGTCGGCAGGGCTGGGGGCGGGGCTGTGGGCGGGGCCGCGGCGGCCGGTGTCGGGGGCTGGAAGAGCGGGCATTCCCTCATTTTTTGCCATTCCTTGGGGCGTGAGGTCCGCCACAAGTCCCACCCGGCAGGGCCGAAAGACCTGCGATGTCGGGACCAACGGCACCCCGGTGTTGTTATGCACCTAGTTGCAAAAGGTTCTGCGGCTCGCTACAACAGGGTCATCACCCCCGCGCGAGGAGGCGCCCCCGCATGAGCCAGTACCCGCACCTGATGAGCCCGCTGGACCTCGGCTTCACCACCCTGCCGAACCGCGTGATCATGGGCTCGATGCACACCGGCCTGGAGGAGCACGAGCGCGGCTTCGAGCGCCTCGCCGCCTTCTACGCCGAGCGCGCCCGCGGCGGCGCGGGCCTCATCGTCACCGGCGGCATAGCCCCCAACGACAAGGGCCGCCCCTTCGAGGGCGGCGCCCGCCTCACCACCGAGGCCGAGGCCGCCGAGCACCGGGTGATCACCGACGCGGTGCACGCCGAGGGCGGGAAGATCGCGATGCAGATCCTCCACTTCGGCCGCTACGCCTACCACGCGGACCTGGTCGCCCCCAGCGCCCTCCAGGCCCCCATCAGCCCCTTCGTCCCGAACGAGCTGAGCGGGGACGAGGTCGAGGAGACGGTCGAGGACTTCGTCCGCGCCGCCCGCCTCGCGCAGCTCGCGGGCTACGACGGCGTCGAGATCATGGGCTCCGAGGGCTACCTGATCAACGAGTTCACCGCTGCCGCGACCAACCGGCGCACCGACCGCTGGGGCGGTTCGTACGAGAACCGCGTCCGCTTCCCGCTGGAGATCGTCCGCCGGGCCCGCGAGGCCGTCGGCGCCGAGTTCATCCTGATCTACCGGCTCTCCATGCTGGACCTGATCCCCGGCGGCTCCACCCTCGACGAGGTCGTCCACCTCGCCAAGGAGATCGAGGCGGCCGGCGCCACCATCATCAACACCGGCATCGGCTGGCACGAGGCCCGCATCCCCACCATCGCCACCTCCGTCCCGCGCGCCGCCTACACCTGGGTCACCAAGCGGCTGATGGGCGCGGTCTCGGTGCCCCTCGTCACCAGCAACCGCATCAACACCCCGGAGATCGCCGAGGAGGTGCTCGCCGACGGCCGCGCCGACCTGGTCTCGCTGGCCCGCCCCTTCCTCGCCGACGCCGCATTCGTCGCCAAGGCCGCGGCCGGACGCCCCGAGGCCATCAACACCTGCATCGGCTGCAACCAGGCCTGCCTCGACCACACCTTCAGCGGCAAGATCACCAGCTGCCTGGTCAACCCGCGCGCCTGCCACGAGACCGAACTCGTCCTCTCCCCGACCCGGTCGAAGAAGCGCGTCGCCGTCGTCGGCGCCGGGCCGGCCGGACTCGCCTGCGCCGTCTCCGCGGCCGAGCGCGGCCACGCCGTCACCCTCTACGAGGCCTCCGGCCACATCGGCGGCCAGCTCGACATCGCCCGCCGCATCCCGGGCAAGGAGGAGTTCGAGGAGACCATCCGCTACTACGCCACCCAGCTGGAGCGCCTCGCCGTCGACGTCCGCCTCGACACCCGCGCCGACGTGGCCGCCCTGGGCGGATACGACGAGGTCGTCGTCGCCACCGGCGTCACCCCGCGCACCCCCGACATCGAGGGCGTGGACCACCCCTCGGTGCTCACCTACCTCGACGTGCTGCGCGACGGCGCGCCCGTCGGCGAGCGCGTCGCCGTCGTCGGCGCCGGCGGCATCGGCTTCGACGTCGCCGAGTACCTCACCGACAGCGGTGAGGGCGCCGGCCAGGACCCCGCCGTCTACTTCCGGCACTGGGGCGTGGACACGACGTACAGCGGCCCCGGCGGGCTGGCCGCCCCCGACCGCCCGGCCTCCCCGCGCCAGGTCCACCTGCTCCAGCGCAAGGAGACCAAGGTCGGCGCCGGACTCGGCACCACCACCGGGTGGATCCACCGCGCCGAGCTCAAGCACCGCGGGGTCGTCTCGGTGGCCGGAGCCGCCTACGACCGCATCGACGACGAGGGCCTGCACATCACCGTCGGCGGCGAACAGCGCCTGATCCCCGCCGACACCGTGGTCCTGTGCACCGGACAGGAGCCGCGCCGGGGCCTGTTCGACGAGCTGATCGCGGCCGGCATCGACGCCCACCTCATCGGCGGCGCCGACGTGGCCGCCGAACTCGACGCCAAGCGCGCCATCCGCCAGGGCACCGAACTCGCCGCCACCCTCTGACGGTTCGCCCGCGCACCGGGGTGTTGTGGCGGCCGGTCCCGGCCGCCACAATTCACCCTGTGACACAGACACCCCTCACCCCGGCCGACGGCGAGAAGATCCTCGCCGAGAACTTCGCCCCCTGGGTGCTCGACCTCGGCCTCGTCGTCCAGGAGACCGGCCCGGACCGGACCGTGCTGCGCCTGCCCTGGTCCGAGCGGCTCGCCCGGGACGGCGGCGGCCTCAGCGGCCAGGCCCTGATGGCCGCGGCCGACACCGCCACCGTCATCGCCATCTCCGCGGCGCGCGGCGCCTACGGCCCGATGACCACGGTCCAGCAGTCCAGCAGCTTCCAGCGCCCGGTGGTCGGCGCGGACGTCCTGGTCAGCGTCCGCGTCACCAAGCTCGGCAAGCGGATGGCCTTCGCGGACGTCACCATGACCCCCGAGGGCGCCACGGAACCCGCGGCGACCGCCTCCACGGTCTACGCGCTGCTGGGCTGAGCGTAGTTTCCGTAACCCGTCCAGTCCAAGGCCACGCACGGCTCGTCGCCCAGCACCCAGGCATCGTGCCCGGGCGCGATCTGAATGAAATCGCCCGGGCCGACCTCGGCGCTCTCGCCGCTGTCCATCACGATGCTCATCCGGCCGCTCACGATGTACCCGGTGTGCGCCGACTCGCAGCTCTCCGTGCCCGCCAGCGGCTTGATGTGCTGCGACCAGCGCCAGCCGGGCTCGAACACGGCGCGTCCCACCGGGCCGCCGTCCGTCTGCAACAGGTCGAGCCTGCCCTTGCCGTCCTCGAACGGCCTCGTTTCGTCCGCGGAGTCAAAGCTCCGGTACACCAGTCCGGTCATGATCCACCGCCTCCCGGCGGAGCGCACCCGAGTCCACGTCCCAGCCTACGCGCGGTCGGGGTGCTCCACCGCGCGTCCCTTGCCAGACTGGGGGAGGGTACGGGCTCCCGCGCGGCGATGACGGCAGGAGGCCGACGGCAGGAGGTGGCGCATGGACCCGGTGGCGGCGCTGAGCCGGATCGCGTTCCTGCTGGAGCGCGCGCAGGCCCCCACCTACCGGGTGCGCGCCTTCCGCGGCGCCGCCGGGACCCTCACCACGATGGGCCCGCGGGAAACGGCCGAGCGGGCCGCCGCGGGCACCCTGGAGGAGGTCAAGGGCATCGGGCCCAAGACCGCCCGGGTCATCGAGGAGGCCCTCGCCGGGACGGTCCCCGCCTACCTCCGAACGCTGGAGGACGAGGTCGCCGCCCACCCCGAGGGCGAACCCCCGCCCAGCCCCGCGGCCGCCGCCCTGCGCGCGGCCCTGCGCGGCGACTGCCACCTGCACTCCGAATGGTCCGACGGCGGCAGCCCCATCGAGGACATGGGGCGGGCCGCCGCGGAGATCGGCCACGAGTGGGCGGTCCTCACCGACCACTCGCCGCGGCTGACCGTCGCCCGCGGACTCTCCCCGGAGCGACTGCGCGAACAGCTGGCCGCGGTGGCCGAACTCAACGCCACCTGGGCTCCGTTCCAGCTGCTCACCGGCATCGAGTGCGACATACTCGCCGACGGGAGCCTGGACCAGGAACCGGAGCTGCTGGACGCCCTCGACCTCGTCGTGGCCTCCGTGCACTCCCAGCTCCGGATGGAATCGGCCGCCATGACCCGCCGCCTCCTCGCGGCCGTCCGAAGCCCCCTCGTCGACGTCCTCGGCCACTGCACCGGACGCCTGGTGACCGGCCGGACCCGACCCGGGTCCACCTTCGACGCGGACGCCGTCTTCGCGGCCTGCGCCGCGTCCGGCACCGCCGTGGAGATCAACAGCCGGCCGGAGCGCCTGGACCCGCCCCGCGCACTGCTGCGCCGCGCCGTGGCAGCGGGCACGCTCTTCGCGATCGACACCGACGCCCACGCACCCGGCCAGCTGGACTGGCAGCCGCTCGGCTGCGAACGGGCCGTGGAATGCGGGGTGAGCGCCGAGCGCGTCGTCAACACCTGGACGGCACAGGGCTTGCGAACATGGACCCGCACCCGCCGTCCCCCGTGACGCCCACCCGTGACGCCCGCCCGTGCCCGGCACCGACCGGCCCCGGGCACCGACCGGAAAGCAGGCCGCAGATGACGCGTTCGCCCGTCCCCGTGATCGACCTCGGGCCCTGGCGCTCCGACGGCCCGGACGCCCGCGCCCGCACCGCCGACCGCGTCGACCGGGCGCTCCAGGAGGCCGGCTTCCTGCTGGTCGCCGGGCACGGCATCGACCCCGCCCTGCCCGCCCGGATCCGCGCGGCCGCCCGCACCTTCTTCCGGCTGCCCGCCACCGCCAAGCAGCCGTACGCCGTGGCCGTCGGCGAGCGCGGCTGGCTCGGCCCGGGCGCCGAGGCCAACAGCTACGCCGAGGGCGCCCCCTCCCCACCCGACCTCAAGGAGTCCTGGTCCTGGGCGGCCGACGAACCCACCGGCCGGCCGGCCGTGGACGCCGAGTGGTTCCGCCCCAACGTCTGGCCCGCGGAAGTCCCCGAACTGCACGCCCTGGTCACGGAGTACCTCGGCCGGATGCGCGCCCTCTCCGACGAACTGCTGGAACTGCTCGCACTCGCCCTCGGCGCGGGCCCGGACCTCTTCACCCGCCACACGGGCCACCCCACCTGGGGCTTCAACGTCAACTGGTACCCGGGCGCCGAGCACACCGGACCGCCCCTGCCCGGCCAGTTCCGCATCGGCGCGCACACCGACTTCGGCACCGTGACCGTCCTGGACCGCGAACGGGGCGCGGGAGGGCTCCAGATCCACACCGACGCGGGCGGCTGGCAGGACGCGCCCTGGGACCCGGCCGCCCTCACCGTCAACATCGGTGACCTGATGGCCCGCTGGACCGGGGACCGCTGGCGCGCGGGCCGCCACCGCGTGCTGCCGCCGCCCGCCGAAGCGCCCGCGGAGGAGTTGGTCTCCCTCGTCTACTTCTACGAGTGCGACCCGCACACCCGGGTGGAATCCCTGCCCGCACCCACCGGCCGGGTGGTCCACGAACCGGTCGACTCCCACCACTACTTGCGCGCGAAACTCGACGCGATCACCGTCACCTGACCGGGCCGGCGCGGCCCTCGGCGCCCGCCCCGCCGGATGGCCCCACCAGGGTGGCGGGAGCGGGCCCCTTGAGGGCGCGCACGGTCGTGGATCACAATCCGCAGATGTCCGCCCCCACGCCCGAGTCCACGCCCGAGCCCACGCCGCCGCCCTCCGATCCGCCGCCCTACAGCAGCTGGATGCGGTACTTCGCGCCCACCGCCAACCACCGCCGCCTCGGCCTGGTCTGCCTCGGCGTCGGCCTCCAGCGGGGCGCGCTGCCCGTCGTCGGGCCACGGGTCCTCGACCACCACGTGGCCGTGGTCGTCACGGCGGGCCGCGGCTGGTTCAGCCACGGCGGCAGGGCGCCGCAGGAGGTGGTCGCGCCCGCGCTGCTGTGGCTGATGCCCGGGGTCGTGCACCACTACGGGCCCGACCCCGCCACCGGCTGGGACGAGGGCTTCGTCGACTTCGCGGGCCGCAGCGTCGAGGCGTACACCGACCTCGGCTACATCACCCCGGACCGGCCGGTGGTCCCGCTGACCGAGACGGCCGGGGTGCGCCACGTCATCGACGGGATCATCCGGGCCGCCCGGCGCGGCGGCCCGCTGCTCGACGTGGAGGCCGCGGCCGCCGTCCACGGCCTCTTCGTCGCCCTGCGCTACGCCCGTGCGGAGGTCTCCCGGCACGGGGACGCCGTGATGGACACCCTCGCGCGCGACGCGCTCCTGCCGATCTCGGTGGCGGAGCACGCCGCGCGCCTGGGGATGGGGCTGCACGAACTGCGCGGCGCCGTGCGGCGCAGCACCGGCGAGGGGGTCAAGGAGTACCTCCTCGGGATCCGGCTGAGCCGGGCCAAGGAGCTCCTCGCCCGCACCGACCTGCCGGTCGCCGGAGTCGCCCGGCGGGTCGGATACGAGGACGCGGCCTACTTCAGCCGCCTGTTCAGCCGCCGGGTGGGAGTGGCCCCCGGTCGCTTCCGCGAGCAGCAGTCGCTGCCGAGCCAGCCGGCGCAGGCCTGACGCTCCAGACCCGACGGTTCAAGCCTGACGGTTCAGGGCCGGTAGCCGACGTTCAGCTCGGCGACCGAGGTCCAGGCGTTGCCCGCCACCTCCCGCGTCGCCCTGAGCTTGACGTAGCGCGCGGAGCGGGGCGTGAAGCCCACGTCCTGTTGCGCCGTGGTGTCGGGGAAGGTCCCCGTGGCCGCCGCGCTCCAGGTGACCCCGTCGGTGGAGGTGAGGACCTGGTAGTCCGCGATCCGGCCGTTGCTCTGGCCCTGCCGCGGCAGGACGTGCAGCGCCGAGACGTCGTACGAGGCCCCCAGGTCCAGGGCGATCTCGTGCGGCATCGGCGCGGTGGCCCGGTACCACTGGGTGTGCCAGATCGTGGCCGGGTCCCCGTCGAGGACGTTCGCACCCCGGCCGTTCTCACCGGCGCTCTCCTCGCTGTCCACCGCCTTCACGCTCATCTGCGACTGCGGCACCAGGAGTTCACCGCCGCCCGCGGGTCCCAGATCGTCCACCGCCAGGTCGTCGAGCACGAAGTCGGCCTCGTTGTGCGAGTCCTCGGCGCTGACCTTCCGGATCCCGATCCAGGCGTCCGCCCCGGCCGTGAAGGTCTTGGTGAAGGTGGTCGCGGTCCGGGCCTGGCCCAGCGCGGTGGCGCTCTCCGTGCTCCCGGCACCGGTGACGAACTGGTAGTCGCCCGCGAAACCGTTCTCGTAGCCGAAGCTCACCTTGTACGAGCGCCCCTGCACCAGCCGCAGGGTCTGCGGCAGCGTGCGGTAGACCAAGCCGGTGCGCTCCTCGTGCGACTTGAGCGAATTCTGGCCGCCGATCACGTCGTCGACCAGCTTGCCGCTCCAACCAGCTTGCGTGTAGGGCGCGTTGCGCTGGGCGATGTGTGTGCGCGGGTCGGTCGCCGAGCCGCCCGCGCCGCCGAAGGCGAAGGGCCCCCAGCCCGCGTCGACGTTCTCGAAGTCCTCGGTGAACCAGTGCCCGCCGAGCGGGGTGCGCGCACTGCGCGCCACGCGGACGTCGTCCAGTACGACGGTGCCCGCACCCGAGGCGGCCGAGAGCTGGAGGGTGGCGGTGGACCGGCCCGCCGGCACGTCGAAGAACACCTTCATCCGCTGCATCCTCGTGCCGTTCTTCTCGCTGCCGCCGAGGTTGTTCACCAGCGGCGAGGAGTCGGCGTACACGGACGCGGCCGCGCCCCCGGCGGGGGACACCGTGAGGGTGGCGGCCCGCCCGGTGCCGGTGGACACCCACACCGAGGCGGCGTAGGTCCCCGGGGTCAGGCCGGTGAGCTGCTGCGACACGGTGGGCGCGGTGCCCGCGGCCAGGGTCAGCTCGTTCTGCCCCTGGGCGTTGCGCGTCACCGCGGCGCCCGCCCCGGTGACGTTCCAGGCGTTGAGGTCGCCGGAGTAGAAGGACGGGTCCTTCACCGGCGTGCCCTCGCCCCACTGCGGGTCGCCCTGCGCCGGGGCGGCCCCGTCGGTGACGACGTAAGGGGTACGGGCCGCGGCGTCGATGGTCACCCGGCCCCCCGTGACCGGCAGGTCCTTGACGAAACGGCGGCCGGAATCGGTCAGTTGGTACAGCTTGGGCGCGCTCCAGCCCGCCGGCAGGGTCCAGGTCGTCGCGGCGGCCTTGTCGTTCCAGTGGTAGAGCTTCCCGTCGCGCGGCAGCAGGTACGCGGAGCCGTCCAGGACCGTGCGCCCGGCCGTGGTGATCCTCCGGGTGCCGCCGGCCGTCGTGACCGAGGTGCCGCTCGCGAGGGTGACCGTGTCGGCCGTCCACTTCACGATCGGCGACTCCTGGAGGTACTTGGTCGGCAGGTTGGTGGCGAAGGTCGTGTCGAGGAAGGCGGCGTAGTCCTTCTTGCCCTGCCAGCCCTCATAGGCGGTGACCTCGGCGCCGCCGAGCAGCGGATTGCGCGCGATCCAGTCGTCCTTGGCGTGGTTCGCGATGAAGCGGGTGATGGTCGAGTTGATGCCCTTGAGGTCGCTGCCGCCGTAGTCGACGTCCGCCGCCCAGTGGTGCCACAGGGACTGCTCGGTCAGCGTGTTGGGGAACTCAGTGGCCAACTGGTAGCCGAGCGAACCGATCTCCCGCTCCAGCTTCCGCGACACGTACCCGTCGCCGTACCAGACGTCCACGTAGAGGAAGTCCAGCCCGGGAGCCGCGGCTTTGAGGTCCTGGAGGCGCCTGCGCCGGTCGCCCGACTGGCCGTCCTTGCGGGTGTCGACGTAGTACGACTGGTCCAGCCAGTCCCAACCGAGCCCGCCGCTCTGGTGCGCCGGGTCGAAGGTGGCCGAGACCGGGTACTCCTCGGTCGCGTTGATGTGCACGCCGAAGTCCGCGTTGTAGGCGTGCCCGGCCGTGATCAGGGAGTTCAGACCGGCGGCGCCGCCCAGCTTCGAGCCGATGTTCTTGTAGTCCATGTGCGCCGAGTCGTGCCCCTCCGACGCGTACCCCTTGAGCAGCACGAACTGGCCGAGGCCGTCGGTGGCCCTGGCCACCCGCTTGGTCTCGTCGAGCGTCTCGGCGAAGGGATGGGTGGCCGCAGAGGCGAAGTTGAACGGGATCCGCTGCACCACCCGATCCGCGGTCTGCTGCCAGCCCGTCGGCGGGGTCCACACGTCCCGGTAGGCGATCGCGGCGTCCTGCCAGTCCACCACCGCGTCCGCGTTGCGGTCGGCGGTGATCGCCACGCGCGCGTACGGCAGCGGCTCGGGATCGTCGAGCGGAGCGCCGCTCGGCCGGTACAGCCAGTCCCCGCTCCACAGGCCCGCCCGACGGTAGGCCCCCTTGTCGGTGACCCGCTCGCTGATCCGCCCGTTCTCGCGGGCGGTGGCGCCGGACGGCTGGTCGTACCGGGCGTTGGTGTCGATGGCGGCGGCCAGCTTCCCGGTGTTCACCAGCCCGTACATCACCGTCCTGGCGGTCGCGTCGACCGGCGTGCTCGCCGTGATCGGGGTGAAGGCGTCGCCCGTACCGGTGGTGGCCGTGTGCATCGAGGCCGTGGACAGGGCGGCGCCCGGCTGGTCGCTGCGCACGCTGACGAGGGTGTGGTCGGGTATCGAGAAACTGCGCACGCGCAGCGCGGCCGTGTCCTGGATCGAGGTGACCTTGAAGTCCACCACCGAACCGGTCACCGACAGCGAGGACTTGACGGTCACGCCGGAGAACGACATGACGTAGTCGATCCCCGACGCCCCCGCGCTGGAGGTCACCGTCGGGGTGTAGGTGGTCCCGTTGACCACCACGGCGGAGAGCGGGTCCTCGTTGCCGTTCAGCACGTCACCCGTCGCACGTCGGGTGTAGCCGATCACCCGGGGGAAGGCGGGGTCCACGCTCACGGACAGCTCGGGCGAGGTCAGGGTCACGGGCGTCGCCGCCATCGCGGTGGGCACGGCCACGACCAGGGTGGCGACGAGGCCGGCCACCGCGGCTGCGGCCGGCCAGAGGGGGGTGCGCATCGGACCTCCGGGAGTTCGGCGCTTCCTGCGCGCGGAACCGCACGACGTGGAGGCCGGCCGTCCGCTCGCTGATCACGTCAGCTTGCGGACCGCTGCCGCGGCAGGCCCATGGACAAACCCGCGTGCTGTCATGGACTTACGGCGCCGGCGCGCCCCTCAGTCCTGCGCGCGGGCCGTGACCGTCGCGTCGCTGCGGTCGCCCAGGAACTCGTACCAGCGGCGCTGGAGGCTCAGGTAGCGCGTGTCGGCCTCGACCAGGGCGAGGAACGAGTCCACCGTCGACCCGAGACGCTCGCCCAGCTCCGCGTCCGTCAGCGCGCCGTCCGCCCCGAACGCCTGGTGGGCCATGGCCAGGCTGAACATGTCCGGGTACACGCGCGCCCCGAGGTGCTCCAGCGGGACCCGCAGCGCCCACAGGCCGCGGTTGCCGCCGACCATCGACGGGGAGGCGGACACCAGCAGGGCCTGCTTGTCCTTGAAGGGCTGCGGGCGCAGCCGCGACACCCAGTCGACCGCGTTCTTCAGCACCCCGGGCACCGACGCGTTGTACTCCGGGGACGCGATCACCAGTGCCTGGGCGGCGTTCAGCCGGTCGCGCAGCGCGCCGGCGGCGGCGGGCGGACCCTGTTCGGACTCGTCGTCCCCGTCGTACGGGGGCATCAGGAAGTCACCGATGTGCGCGAGGTCCGCGGTCGCCCCAGCGCGCACGACGAGCTGCGCGACCAGCGCCGCGAGGCGGGCGTTGACCGAGCCCGTGCGGGAGGAGCCGGAGAGCACGAACACGTGCAGGGGCTCGTGGCCCCGGCCCTCGGGACCGCCGGGGTCCTTGGGGAAGTGGAGGAGGTCGGTCGGCGCCACTGCTGCTCCTTGCCGCTGCGTGATCCCGTGGCCGGACGACCCCGGACCCTCCCCGCGCCGACAATACGGCGACGCCCCCCACCCCCGCCCCCACCGCGCCGAGCGACCAACGCTTCACCACCCCCCACCCGGGGCAGAGCAACCCCATGCCGAATTCAGCCCCGCCGGAGGCCCCACGGACCGCCCCATCCAGCCCAGCCGGCGTTTGAGGCGCCGCCGGAGGCCCCACGGACCGCACCGACCCGACCGCCACCGGCCCGACCGCTCCGCGGCCAGCACAACCCGTACCCCCGTACCCCCGTACCCCCGTACCCCGTACCCCCGTCACAGGAGGCCCGCATGACGACGCACCCCCGCCCCCCGGCCACGCCAGTGACCCTGGCCCTGGTCGGAGCGGGCCTGCGCGGCCTGACCTACGCCCGGCACGCGCACGCGACCGGCGCCGGCCGCGTCACCACCCTCGCGGAGCCCGACCCGACCCGACGCGCCGCCGCCGCGGCCGAGTTCGGCGTCCCGCCCGACCGGGTCCACCCCCACTGGCGGGCCCTGGCCGCCGCCGGCCGCCACGCCGACGCCGCGATCATCGCCACCCAGGACCGGATGCACACCGGGCCCGCCGTCGCCCTGGCGGCCACCGGCCACCACCTCCTGGTGGAGAAGCCGATGGCCGCCGAGCAGCCCGAGGCCGAGCGGATCGCCGCCGCCGCGGAGCGCCACGGCGTCCTCCTCGCCGTGTGCCACGTGCTGCGCTACACGTCCTACACCCGGACCCTCAAAGCGCTCCTCGACGAGGGCCGGATCGGCCGCCTCGTCGGCGCCGAGCACTTGGAGCCCGTCGGCTGGTGGCACTTCGCGCACTCCTTCGTCCGCGGCAACTGGCGCCGCTCCGACACCTCGGGCCCGCTCCTGCTCACCAAGGCCTGCCACGACCTCGACTGGCTCGTGCACCTCTTCGGCCGTTCCCCGGCGACCGTCATGTCCTACGGCCGCCGCACGCACTTCCGGCCCGAGGGCGCCCCGCCCGGCGCCGCGGCCCGTTGCACCGACTGCGCGGTCGAGCCCGATTGCCCCTACTCCGCGCCCCGCCTCTACCTCGACTGCCTCGGGGATCCGCGCCGCGAGTTCTGGCCGCTGTCCGCGGTGACGCCCGAACCGACCGGGGCCGCCGTGCGCGAAGCACTGCGCACCGGGCCGTACGGCCGCTGCGTGTACGCCTGCGACAACGACGCGGCCGACCACCAGGTCGTCGCGATGGAATTCGCCGACGGCGCCACCGCCACCTTCACCGTCAGCGCCTTCACGCCCATGAGCGACCGCCGTACCCGGCTCTTCGGCACCCACGGCCACATCGAGGGCGACGGCGCCACCCTGCGCGTCACCGACTTCCGCACCGGCCGCGAGGAGCTGGTCGCACCCGCCGGGGGGTCGCCGCAGGGCGGCCACGGGGGCGGGGACCTGGCCCTGACCGAGGCGTTCCTGGCCGCGGTGGCGACCGGCGACGGAGACCTCCTGCTCTCCGGACCCCGCACCAGCCTGGCCACGCACCGCCTGGTCTGGGCCGCCGAGCGCGCACGCGCCCTCGGTGCGCCCGTCGACGTACCGCGGTGAGCGCGCTCGCGCGGCTCAGCCCGTCAGCAGCACGATGGCCGAACCCCACAGGGTCAGCAGCACGTTGCCGAGCGCGTACGGGACGGTGCACCCCAGCCCCGGGATCTGGCTGCGCGCCCGCTCGTTCAGCGCGCCGATCGCCGCCGTCGTGGTCTGCGCCCCGGACAGCGCGCCCATCAGCGTCGGCAGCGGGATGCGCTGGACGAAGTGGCCGAAGGCGAAGCCGACCAGCAGCGGTACCGAGGTCGCCACCGCCCCGCCGACCAGCAACGGCCACCCCGCCCGGACCAGCCCGCTCGCGAAGCTCGGTCCGGCGTTGAGCCCGACGATGGTCACGAACATGCACAGCCCCAGCGTGCCGAGCAGCCACTGCGCCGCCGAGGGCAGGTTCCCGTACGTCGGCCGCTTGCTGCGGACGTGACCGAAGACCAGCCCCATCAGCAGGGCCCCGGTCGAAGTGGACAGCGACAGCGGGGCGCCCGCCGCGTGCAGGGCCGGAATGCCGATGCACCCGCCGATGAACAGCCCGCTGGCGATCCACACCATGTCGGTCGCGAAGGTGGTCGGCACCGCCGTGCCCAGGTGCGCCGCGGCCGTCTCCACCAGCGGCTGCGGTCCGGTGATCACCAGGGTGTCGCCGCGGCGCAGCGCGTTGCCCCGCCCCATCGGCAGCTCGGCCCCCGCGCGCTCCTGGCTGACGATGAACACCCCGGTCATGAAGTCCGCGTGGCGCAGGGTCCGGATCGTGGTGCCGTCGTAGGCGCGGTCGGTGAGCACGATGTGCAGGGTCTCCGTCCGGTAGCCCAGCAGCTCCATGTCGTCGGACTCCATGCCGATGTGCGTCCGCGCGTCGAAGGCGACCAGGTCCCCGCGCACGGCGCTCACCGCGACGGTGTCCCCGAGCCGCAGCAGGGTCATCGGGTCGTGGTCGACGACCTTCCCGTCCCGCCGCACCCGGGTGATGTAGATCCGCCGGTCCAACTCCCGCTGCTCCGCCTCGAACTCGCCGATGCCGCGGCCCGCGAACCCCTCCACGTCCACGTCGTAGGCGCGCAGTACGTGCTGGTAGTAGCCCTTGCCGGCGTCCAGGTCCGGATCCGGCCCGCTGCTTTCGAGCTCGGCGCCGAGCAGCGCGCTGTCGACGGCCAGGTCCCGGCGCAGCAGCCGCGGGAACACCGTGGGCAGCAGGATCGCGGGCAGTACGGTGCCCAGCGGATAGGTGACGGCGTAGGCGACGGCGACGAGGTGCGCCTGCTCCTGGGCCGCGGCGGTGTCGAGGCCGGGCAGCTGGCCGATGGTGTCGGCGGCGACCCCGATGACGGCGGACTGGGTGAGGGCCCCGCCCAGCAGTCCGGCGGCCAGCCCGGGCCCGTAGCCGAGCAGGTGGGCGAGGCCCCAGCAGACGGCGAGTCCGCTGACGCAGACGACGAGGGTGAGGAGGACCTGCGGGGCGGCGTCCTTGCGCAGGGAGCGGAAGAACTTGGGCCCCACGTCGTAGCCGAGGGCGAAGAGGAACATCAGGAAGAAGACGGACTTGATCGGTCCGGTGATCTCCACGTGGGTCTGCGAACCGATGAGCAGCCCGGCGACCAGGCAGCCGGTCACCGCCCCGACCGCGAAGGTCCGGTAGCGGATCCGGCCGATCTGGAAGCCGACGGCGACGGTCAGGAAGACCAGTAGCTCCGGGTACGGCTCGAAGACGTGCGCGCGCAGCCAGTCCATGGACGTCCGCCTCCCCGGTCCGCGTCCGCCCATCTTCCGTGCGCCCCGCGAGCCCGGCGGCGTCGGATCCCCGCTCCCCGGCCGGGTCCACCCGATCGGACGCGCGCGGCGGGCCGGGGCGGGCGGGGGCGCAGGGCCATAGTCGTCCCGGGCGACCGGACGGGTCGCCGGAAGTCTTCGCACGGGAGCCGCACATGTCGATCACCTCGATCACGTCGAAGCCCACCAGGACGGTCCTCGCCCTCGCCGCGGGCAGTCTGCTGCTCGGTCTGAGCGGTGCGGGCGCCGCGGTGGCGGACGAGGGTCCGGCGACGCAGATCATGTCCAACGAGCAGTGGGGGGCGGGTCACCCGGGCGCCATGCCGGAGCCCGAGAAGGACCCGCAGCGCAAGTACGCGCTCGGCAAGGTCATCTCGAAGGGCCCGCTGACCGTCCGCAGCAGGCCGACCACCCACTCGCGCGACCTGGGCCGGGTCCACCCGCACCAGAAGCTGGAGATCCTCTGCAAGGAGCGCGGCGAGAAGGTCGGGGACAACCACCTCTGGTACCGCCTCAACACCAAGGTGGAGGCGTGGGTCGCCGCGCGCTACGTCAAGGACCTGACCCCGGTGAAGTGGTGCCGGCTCTGAGCGGTCGAATGCCTGAAGGCCTGAAGCGTCTGGGTTCCGCATAAGAGAAATACCCCGGTCGGATTGACGACCGGGGTATTTCTCTGCGTATATTTGATGATTCACGACTTCGCCGCCTCATGGGGCATGCGAAAGCCATGAACAAGCTTATGGGAACACTGTATCGCGTCGGGAGTGGAATTGTCAACCACGGAATTCGAGAATGAGCAGCAATTCATCACCGAGCTGTACGACCGCCTCGACGACCTGCGCGAACAGGCCGAACACACCGTACGGGGCGCCCTGCGCGACATCGGGACCGGTTTCCAGGCCCGCTTGGAGCGCGATGTCATGGTCGCCGAACAATCCGGGCTGCTCTCCGCCCTGAACGCGGGCGAGAACGGCCTGTGTTTCGGCCGGCTGGAGTTTTCCGACGGCCGTGACCACCACATCGGCCGCATCGGAATCCGCCGGGACGACGCGGACCGCACCCCCCTCGTCCTGGACTGGCGGGCCGAGGTGGCGCGCCCCTTCTACCTCGCCACCGGCCACCATCCCATGGGGCTGCGCCGCCGGCGGCACCTGACCACCCGCGGCCGCCTGGTCACCGCCCTGCACGACGAGATCCTCGACCTCACCGACGCCGAGCGCACCGGCCACGAGGGCGCCGACGCGGACGCCGTACTGCTCGCCGCGCTCGACGCCGCCCGCACCGGCCGCATGCACGACATCGTGCGCACCATCCAGGCCGCGCAGGACCGCATCATCCGCTCGCCGCACCGCGGCGTGCTGGTCGTCGAGGGCGGCCCGGGCACCGGCAAGACCGCCGTCGCCCTGCACCGGGCGGCGTACCTGCTCTACGCGCACCGCGAACTGCTCGCCAAGCGCGGCGTCCTGATCGTCGGCCCGGGGCCCGCGTTCCTCGGTTACATCGGCCAGGTGCTGCCCGCCCTGGGCGAGACGGGCGTCCTGCTCGCCACCCTCGGCGAGCTCTTCCCCGGGGTGCACGCCACCGCCGCCGACCGGCCCGGCGCCGCGGCCGTCAAGGGCCGCGCCGCCATGGCCGACGTACTGGCCCGGGTCGTCAGCGACCGGCAGACGCTGCCGGAGCACGTGCCCGAGGGGCTCGGCGAGGACACGGACACCGTCCCCGAGGCCGCGCTGGAGATCGACCACGACGACTACGGGACCCTGCTGCTGCACCGCACGATGGCGCACGAGGCCCGCGACCGGGCCCGCGCCACCGGCCTGCCGCACAACCTCGCCCGCCCCTACTTCGCCTTCCGGATCATCGACGCGCTCACCGAGCAGCTCGCCGACCGGCTCGGCGCCGACCCGTACGGCGGCCCCAACCTGCTCGGCCCCGACGACGTCGCCCAACTGGGCAAGGAGATCGCCACCAGCGGCGCGGTGCACGCCGCCATCGACGTCCTGTGGCCCTCCCTCACCCCGGAGCGGCTGATCACCGATTTCCTCGCCGATCCCACGCACCTCGCACCCGAGGAGGCCGACCTGGTCCGGCGCACCGACGGCGCGTGGACCCCGGCGGACGTCGCGCTGCTGGACGAGGCCGCCGAGCTGCTCGGCACCGACGACAGCGCGCTGCGCGCCGCCGAGGAGCGCGACCGCCAGCGGCGCGTCGCGTACGCGCAGGGCGTGCTCGACCTCTCGCAGGGCTCGGAGTCCTACGAGTTCGAGGACGAGGAGAGCGAGTTCCTCGCCGCCCACGACCTCATCGACGCCGAGCGGATGGCCGAGCGGCAGGAGGAGGAGGACCACCGCGGCGCGGCCGAGCGCGCCGCGGCCGACCGGACCTGGGCCTTCGGACACGTCATCGTCGACGAGGCCCAGGAACTGTCCGAAATGGCCTGGCGGTTGCTGATGCGCCGCTGCCCCACCCGCTCGATGACCCTGGTCGGCGACCCGGCGCAGACGGGCGACGAGGCCGGCTGCGGCTCCTGGGAGCGGATCCTGGAGCCGTACGTCGGCGATCGCTGGGAGCTGGCCCGGCTCGGGGTCAACTACCGCACGCCCGCGGAGGTGATGGAGCTCGCGGCGGCCGTGCTGCGGGCCCACCACCCCGGCTTCGAACCGCCCCGCTCGGTGCGCTCCACCGGGGTCGCGCCCTGGGTCCGGGAGGCCGACGACCTGCCGGGTGCGGTCGCCGGAGCCGTCGCCGAGCACGGTGCGGCGCAGGGCAGGCTCGCGGTGATCGCGCCCCGGCCGCTGCACGCGGCGCTGGCAGCGGCGTTGGCCGCCACGGACGTGGACGTACGGTCGGGGGAGGAGCCGGACCTGACCCGGCCGGTCGTCCTGCTCGACCCGCGCCAGGCCAAGGGGCTGGAGTTCGACACGGTCGTCGTGGTCGAGCCCGCGGACCTGTCGTCCAGCGACCTGTACGTGGCATTGACGCGCGCCACGCAGATGTTGGGCGTGCTGCACACGGGCCGGCTCCCGGCCGGGCTGGGCTGAGCCGATCCGGGGCCGTGACCGTCGCCGCCCGTTCCCGCCCGCACCCGTGCGGGCGGGGTCAGGCCGCCTTCCAGAAGAAGACGGCGGTCATCCGCTTGTCCTCCAGGGTGGCGCCGCAGTAGTCGGTGGCGCTGTGGATCATGTTCGCGGAGTAGAGCAGCAGCCGGTTGGCGCGGTGCGGGACCTCGACGTCGGGGACGAAGGAGTCCGGCGCGACGAACCGCGTGCCCAGGGCGTCGACCAGGGTGTTGTGCGGGGCGATCACCTGATTGCCGCCGAGCACCCCGCCGGGCAGGCTCTGGCGGTAGAAGCTGGTCCCGCACCCCTTGGGCACGCGGGGGTTGAGGTACAGCACGGCGGCGTAGCGGCACAGGCTGCGCGAGTCGGTGTGCGGGCGGGGCTCGCACTCGCCCGCGCCGACGACCTGCACGCAGTTGTGGTTGAAGGTGCCGCCGCCGGCGGGCCGTTCGGCCCAGAGTTCGCGGGCGCCGGTGGCCTTGCGGACCAGGCGCTCCACCCGCTCCAGCTCGCCCGGGTCCAGCCCCGGCATGACGCGCAGCCCGGGCCAGCTCTCGGGCTTGTGCGGGTACCCCTCGGTCCAGTCGTCCCGGGCCAGCGCGCGCTCCCGGACCGCGTCCGGGTCGGGGAGCACGTCGTCCAGGATCCAGTAGTCGCGGCCCCGGGTGGGCTTGCGGTAGGGGAGGACCGGGAGGGCGGTCGGTCGTGTGGACATGGGAGGGACCGTAACGGCCGGGGCGGTCGGGGCGGTCGAAGGGAGCGTCAACCTTGCGTCAAGGGTTGTTCATGTACGGTCATTTCGCTACGGCGTCCAGGACGCCCCGGGCGAAGGAGTCGACGGCCGCGTCCAGCTTCCCCAGGCTCTCCGGCGTCGGCTGCTGGCGGGCGTCCGCGGTGAGCACCACGGTCAGGAGCAAGTTGCTGTCCCTGACCTGGAGTTCCCTGACCTGGTGCAGCTCGGTCGGCTTGTCGTAGCCGAACCGGATGGCCTCCCGGCCGACGCCCGCGACGTCCACCAGATGGCCGTCCGGCACGGTGGTGGGGGTGTCCTTGCGGCCGGCGGCGAAGACCTGCTTGGCGAAGTCGACGCCCTCCGTGAAGCTGAACCCCACCTCGACCTTCACGCCCCCGTAGGTGACGGCGCCGCGCTCCGCCAGCGGTTGGGTGCAGGTGAAGCCGGGGGCGCCGCCACCGGTCCGCTTGGCCCGGTCGGCGACCTCCTCGCGGCTGCCGAGCAGGTCGGTGAGCTTCCCGTAGGGCAGGGCGTTGCAGATCTCGTCGGTGGCCACCCACGGATAGCCCCCCTTGCCCTCCTGCGAGACCTCTTTCGACGCGCCGTCGCCGCCGCCGCAGCCCGTGGCGACGAGGGCGAGCGCGAGGGCCGTCAGGGCGGTGAGGGCGGGGCGGGCGGGTCCGTACCGGCGCATCGCGCGTCTCCTGTCACGGGGGCTTACACATGGCTCGCTGCCACTCAACCACGCCGCACGACGCAGGAGTTGGGAACGGGTGCATTGCCCGGGCGATCCGGGGACGGCCGGGCGGAACCGTACCATCCGCCCGGCGGACCGCCCGGATCTTTGTCCGTTCGTGATGGCCCTTCCGTACGGGCCCCCCAACTCGCCTAGCGTCCCTTGGCACCCGGGAGCACCGCGCCGCAGGCAGACACGGCGCGGCTTCCCGGACCCGCACAAGGAGGCACAGTGCTGTCATTCCGCCGCTCGTCCCTCGCCGGCATGTCGCGCGCTTCGCGCCAGGTGATCGGCACGGGCGTGGTCATCGGAGCCCTCGCCTTCACCCTGGTCGCCCTGCTGATCCCGGTGCAGAAGTTCGGCGGGAAGAACGCCGCCACGGCGGCCGCGGCCGCGTCCGCCAAAGCGCCGGCCGCGGACGACGACGGCGCCGGGACCCTGAGCACGGCCTTCGGTCCGCTGAGCCCCCAGGACCGGGACTTCGTCCGCAAGGTGCGGCTCGCCGGACTGTGGGAGCTGCCCGCGGGACGCCAGGCCCAACAGCGCGGCACCAGGCCCGCCGTGCGCACCGCCGGGGAGCACCTGGTCGAAGGCCACACCGAACTCGACCGGCGCGTCCTGGAGGTGGGCGAGGCCCTCGGAATCGACCTGCCCGACCGCCCCAGCGACCAGCAGCAGGGCTGGCTCGGCCAACTGGACCGCGCCCAGGGCGCCGAGTACGAACGGCTCTTCGTCCAGCTGCTGCGCCGGGCGCACGGCAAGGTCTTCGCCCTGGTGGCCCAGATCCGCGCGCAGACCCGCAACTCCATGGTCCGGAAGCTGGCCACCGACGCCAACACCACGGTGCTGGACCACATTTCGGTCCTCGAAGCCAGCGGGCTGGTCGATTTCGACGGGCTCGCCGATGCCGCTCCCACCCCCACCCCCTCCCCCTCCCAGGTCCCCCGACCGACGAAGTGAAGTGAAGTGATCGCATGAGCAAGAACGGCCACAAACGCCGTCTGAGGCCGACGCACAAGGCCCTCGCCCTCGCCGGCGCCCTCGTCCTGGGCGGCGGGGGAGTCGTGATCGTCACCCAGCAGGCCTCCGCGGGCCAGGACTCGACCCGGAGCGCCCCGGTGACCGCCACCATCGACTGCCCCGACGTCGGCGACAAGCTGCGCACCGTCCCCGAGCAGGCCCGCGCGGAGGTCGACGACAACCTCGCCCAGCTCGACGCCCAGGTCGCCGACGCCTACACGAAACTGGCCTCGGGCCGCGCCCGCGGCGACGCCCTGCTCGGCACGCTGAAGCAGCAGCGCGGTACGACCATCGGCCGGCTCACCGACGCGCTCGGCCGGGCCTCGGCCCGCCCCGAAGGTCTGGAGGCGCTCGGATCCTGCGTGATGAAGCAGGCCGCGGCCGCGGACCCGGCGGACGAACCCCGGGCCGCCGCGGACGCCGGGGGCGACGCCCAGGACGCGGCCCGCAAGGGCGGTGCGGGCAGCGGGGGCCCGGCGCGCAGCGACTTCGTCGCGATCAACACCGTCCGTCCGAACGTGCGCACCCCCGCGCCCTCGTCCCGCGCCTCGACCGGATCCCTCGCCGTGAACTGCGGCCGCAACGAGAACCGCCACCTGAACCCCGACAACGTGATCGTCGCGCCCGGTGTCGGCAACGGCGCCCACCACATGCACGACTACGTCGGCAACAAGACCACGGACGCCTTCTCCACCAACCAGAGCCTGGCCGCGGCCGGGACCACCTGTACCAACGGCGACCAGTCCACCTACTACTGGCCGGTGCTGCGGCTGCGCGACGGCCGGGCGGAACGCGACGCGCAGGCGCCCGGCGGCGGCAAGGACGCGAACGTGGGCACGATCTTGAAGCCGAAGCAGGTGACGACCGATTTCAAGGGCAGCCCGGCGGCCAAGGTCACGGCCATGCCGCGGTTCCTGCGGATCATCACCGGTGACGCCAAGGCCTTCACCAACGGCGTCGCCAACGCCAACGCCTCCTGGAGCTGCACCGGATTCGAGAACCGCCAGCTCAAGGACAAGTACCCGATCTGCCCCAAGGGCAGTGACGTCGTGCGGACCTTCACCTTCCAGAGCTGCTGGGACGGCCGCAACACCGACAGTGCCAACCACCGTACCCACGTGGCCTTCGCGGGGGCGAACGGGGCCTGCCCCGCGGGCTTCAAGGCGATCCCGCAGCTGGTCCAGCGGATCGTCTACGGGGTGCCGGCCGGTTCGCGGTTCGCGGTGGACAGCTTCCCGGAGCAGCTGCACAAGCCGGTCACCGACCACGGCGACTTCATCAACGTGATGTCGGACGGGCTCATGGCGAACGCGGTGCGCTGCATCAACGGCGGGCGCTCCTGCCGCTGACGGGCGGCCCCCGGGTCCCGGGGGCACCAGACCCTCGGGGCGGCGTCCCCCTCCACCTCCCCAGCGCCGTCCCGAGTGCGGCTCCGGCCCCTCCTCCGCCGTACGGGCGGGGGAGGGGCCGGAGCCCGTGGGTGGGGGAGCGGTCGGGGGTTCGGGTCAGAGACCGTTGACGCGGGCCATGACGTCCAGCGGGCGGAAGTCCGCCGTGACGGTGCGGGCCCTGCGGCCCACGCGCGAGTGCTGGCGCCGCACCTGGGCCATCAGGCGGCGGCTGCGCAGGGCCATCTCCAGTTCGAACCGGGTGCGCGGGTCCCGCAGCCCGGGGCCGAAGAGCTTCTCCAGCTGCCGCATGCGGTAGCGGACGGTCTGCGGGTGCACGCTCAGCGCCTTCGCCGCCTCGGGCGCGCCGCCGCCCTCCAACCAGGCCAGCAGGGTCACTTCGAGCCGCTCGCTCTGGCGGGGGGTGAGGTCGTTCAAGGGCCGCAGCCAGCGCGCGGCCAGCGCGTGCGCCAGGGGTTCGTCCTGCAGCAGCAACAGGGTCGAGAGGTGGTCGTCCACGAAGACGGCCCGCGCGTCCAGTCCCGCACGGGTCGGGGTGAGGGCCAGCAGCCGCAGTGCCCAACGCAGTGAGGAGGCGCTGTCGCGCAGGGCGACGGGGTGGCCGACGGCCGCGAAACGGCCGCGCAGGGCGCCCTCCAGGGCGCCCCGGGCGTCCGGCTCGGGGCTGGGGACGAGCAGGCACGGCTGGCCACCCACCATGCCCACGAGGCCGTCGTCCAGTACGGACGCCAGCTGCTGGGTGTCTCCGGGGGTGGCCAGGACGACGGCGCGCACGCTGTCCGGCAGGGGCCAGTGCGCGGCCTCGGCGAGCTCGGCGAGGAGCACGTCAGCCATGGCCATGTCACCTGTGAGGACGGTGAAGAGCTCCCGCCGCGCGCGGTCGGCGGCGTTGCCGGAGCCTTGGGTGGGCACGGCGGACAGGGCGGGGCGCGGGGCTCGGGCACCGGGCTCGTCGTCGCGCTGCTTGGGGATCCGGGGCCGCTCCGGGAAGTCCTGCCGGTCCGCGACCCCCTGATCGGGTTCCGCCTCGCCGCCGCAGGTGCCGGTGGCGCTCTCGCGGTAACCGAGGACCGTGAGCAGGGCCGCCTCCACCTGCTGTCTGACCACGTCGTCGCCGAGGTCCTCGACCAGCGTGGAGAACTCCGGCAGCCCGTCGCGGAGTTCCTCCATGATGCTGGCGGCCAGGGCGGGCAGTTCCTTTCGCAGGACCCGGGTCCATTCGCCGCGCGGGCGGGACCAGATGCGGTTGAGAAGTTCGCACATTGTTACCTCGTTCATGCCGGGGTACGGCCTGTCCCGTGGGAGGGTGGCACGCCCCGTCGGGGCCCGCCTCCCCCTGTGTAGCGGCGAACCGGGCGTCAACCCGGTCACATCCGCACCACTGGAAGGGAATCTTCCGGGGATACTCGATGCGATGACGCTGTGGGCACCAGAAGTTGTCACGTTTCGATAAATCCTGTGGAGACGTTGCGAAGCTCCACGATGCTCATGCACTCCGGCCCCCGCTCCCGGTCGGCGAGGCACCCATCTGCCGCCCGCTGCCGAGCAGTTCCGACGATCACCCCGGGCGCCGAGCGCGTGACGTGGAGTGCTCGGTCCTGGCGTATGGGAGAACTCGATGCCCTTGTCCCAGATCCGTGCGCCCCGCTCCCACCGGGCCCTGCGCACCAGACGCCACGCCGGCGCCGCCGCGGCCGCCGCGGTCGGCCGCCGCGCCCTGCGACGGCCACCCCTGCTCTCCGCGCGGGGCGGCCCGCACCCGGGTGCCCTGGCCGCCGCCGCCCTCGCGGCCCTGGTCTCCCTGGGCGTGGCCGCCCAGGCGGGCGCCCTGTCCCACCTGTGGGACTTCCTCGACTACGGGGCGGGCGTGCTCTCGCTCGTCTCGCTCACCTCCGCCGTCCTGTGGGGCCTGGCCGCCACCGACCGGACCCTCTTCGCCTCGGGCCACCGGCTCGCGGCCCAGGGCGCGCACCGCGGCCTCGCCGTCGCGGGGCTGGGCTTCCTCGCCCTGCACGTCTGGGTCAAGGTCGCCGAGTCGCACACCACCGCCACCGCGGTCGTCGTCCCCTTCGCGGATCCCGACCAGGCCCTGCTCATCGGGCTGGGCACGCTCGCCGGGTACCTCTTCGTGGCGGTCGCGGTCTCCGGCGCGGTGCGCAGCGCCTTCGCCACCAAGGGCCGGTCGATGTGGTGGCGGGCGCTGCACATGGGTGCCTACCCGGCCTGGGGCGCCTCCTTGGTGCACGGGCTCAAGTCGGGCCGCCCCGCCAGCGGGTGGGTGACCGTCACGTACGCCCTGTGCCTGATCGCGGTCGCGGGCGTGCTCGCCCTGCGACTGCGCGGCCGGCTGCGCGCCGAGCCCGCCCAGGGCGCCCGGACGGCCGCCGCCCCCGCGCCCGCGGCCCCCGGGGTACCGGGCGAAGGCCCCGCTGCCACCCGCTCGTTCGTCCACCCGACCGCGGAACGGCCCGGTGACCGCCCGACCGCCCGCCTCGCGGGCCGACCGGACCGGCCCGGATCCCCGCAGGAGGTACGGGTCGGCCCCCCGGCCCCGCTCGCCCCGCCGCTGATACCTCCCGCACCACTGGCGCCCCCCGCGCCGTTGACCCCGACGATGGCCGCCGCGCCGGTGGTGGCGGGCCGGACCGCGCCGGCTCCGATGCCCGTACTGCCCTGGCCCGAACCGCAGCCGTACGAACCGGTGTTCGGTGTCACCGGCTTCGTGGCGGGCGCCGACCGGCCCGTCGGACCCCTCGACGGAATCCGGGGCCGGCAGTGACGTACGCGCCCCACCCGGCCCTCGGCTGCGTGGGGCACCCCCGGCTGCTGGCCGGGCTCGACGTCGCGGAGCGGCTCGACCGGCGCGGCCACCTCGCCGTACACGGCAGCCCGCCCCGGTACCGCCCCGACGAACTGCTCGCCCTGGCCGAGAACACGGACCTGCGCGGGCGGGGCGGGGCGGGCTTCCCCTTCGCCCGCAAGCTACGGGCCGTGACCCGCGCCGCCCGCGGGCGCGAGGGCCGCACCGCGGTGGTCGTCAACGGCACCGAAGGGGAACCGAGTTGCCTCAAGGACGCCGCGCTGTGGTTGCACGCCCCGCACCTCGTGCTCGACGGCGCCCTGCTCGCCGCCGCCGCACTGGGCGCGGAGGAGGTGGTCGTCGGCGTGACCCGGGAGGACGTGGAACGCTCCGCGCGCGCCGCCGTCGCCGAACGCGGCGCCACCGGCAGCCGGGTCCGCGTCACCCGGCTGCCCGAGCGGTTCGTCACGGGCGAGGGGACCGCCCTGATCGCGGGGCTGGACGGCGGCAAGGCCCTCCCGTCCGGGCAGAAGGTCCGCACGAGCGAACGCGGGCTCGGCGGCCTGCCGACGCTGCTGTCCAACACCGAGACCTACGCCCAGCTCGCCGTCGCCGCCCGGCTCGGCGCACTGGACTACCGGGCCGTCGGGCTCCCCGCGGAACCGGGCACCATCTTGTTGACGGTCGCCGGTTCGACGGTGGTGGAGGTGCCCACGGGGACCTCCCTCGCCTACGTACTGGGGCTGTGCGGAACGGGACCCGGCCAGGGCGTCCTGGTCGGGGGCTTCCACGGCCGCTGGCTGACCCCGGGGGCGGCGCTGTCCGCCGCGCTCTCCCGGGAGTCCCTGGCCGCGTACGACGCGGTGCTCGGCGCCGGCGCCGTGCTGCCGCTGCCCGAGGACACCTGTCCGGCGGGCGAAGTGGCCCGGGTGGTGCGCTGGATGGCCGACGAGAGCGCCGGACAGTGCGGCCCGTGCGTCCGGGGGCTGCCATCGCTCGCCGGAGCCGTCGCCGACCTCGTGGCCGGCGGCGGCCGGGCCGCACTCGAAGCGGTGGAGGCCCGGATGCGGGCGGTGCGCCGCCGCGGCGCGTGCAGCCACCCCGACGGCACGTCGTCCTTCGTGGCCTCGGCGCTCGCCGTCTTCCCGGACGAGTTCCGCGACCACGCCGTGGGCAGCGGCTGCGGGCGCCGCGTGCTGGGCGCCCTGCCGCTGCCCGCCGACGCGAACCCCGAACGCCTCGTCGTGGACTGGACCCTGTGCAAGGGCCACGGCCTGTGCGTGGACCTGCTGCCCGACGTCGTCCGGCTGGACGGCGACGGCTATCCGGCGCAGGGGGTCATGGAGGTCCCCGTGCAACTGCGCCCGAAGGCCCTGCGCGCGGTGCGGCGTTGTCCCGCGCTCGCTCTGCGTATTCAGGAGTAGTTCTCGGCAGTTCACCCTTTGGCGCGATCTGACAAATTCCGGGAGATCCGAAGGTGCGGGGGTCCGCGGGCCCTATGAATGGAACAGGGCGTGAAAGCGTCGGTCCCTTCATAGGGCCCCCTTCACCCCCATTCACCATCCCTATTCACCGGATGTCTTCGGCAGAAGGAGAAATCGTGAACAACAAGCGTCGTGGGGTCATGCTGGGATCGGTGGCCGCGGTGGTACTGCTGGCCGCGGGCTGCGGGAGCGACACGGAGAACTTCCGTACGGCGAACGCGGCGCAGCCGGCCGGCAGCAAATCCCCGAGCGGTGGCAACGGGAACGGTGACGGGTACGGCTCCGGCTACGGATCGGGATCCGGATACGGAGCGGACTCCGCGGCGGACCCGGCCGCCGGTTCCGGGAGCGCCGCCGGGGCGAAGGGCGCCCCGGCCGGGCAGTTGGCCGTACGGGCGATCCAGTCGGTGGGCAACGTGGTCACCGACGGGGCCGGCGCCACCCTCTACCGGTTCGACAAGGACACCGCCCAGCCGCCCAAGTCCGCCTGCGACGGTACCTGCGCCACGACCTGGCCCGCCGTACCGGCGGACGACGCCACGGCCTCGGCGGGCATCTCGGCCGACCTGCTGGGCGCGGTCGTCCGGCCGGACGGGAGCCGCCAGCTCACCCTCGCGGGCTGGCCCGTGTACCGGTACGCCAAGGACACCCAGGCGGGCGAGGCGAAGGGAGAGGGGGTCGGCGGCACCTGGCACGCGCTGGCGGCCGACGGGAAGAAGGCCGTGGACCAGAAGGGGACGGGGGCGAAACCGGCGGACGGCTCCACCATGGCCGGAATGGGCGCCGGTCAGATGGGCGCGGACCAGCAGGGCGCTGGTCAGAGCGGCGCGGACCAAAAGGGCGCGGAACTCTCCGTCACGAAGGACGCGAAGCTCGGGAACATCCTCGTGGACGGACAGGGCCGCACCCTTTATCGATTCAACAAGGACAGTGCCTGGCCGATGAAATTCGGCTGCCTCGGCGCCTGTCTCGATACGTGGAAGCCGGCCGCGGCGGTGGACAAGAAGAAGGTGAACGGAATTCCCGAGGCATTGGTCGGATCGGTGAAACGGCCCGACGGCTCGATGCAGTTGACGATCGACTGCTGGCCCGTCTACACCTTCACCGGTGACACCGCGCCCGGCCAGACCAACGGGCACAACAAGCAGGGGCTCTGGTTCGCGGTCACCGACGCGGGCAAGAAGGCCCCGGCGGCGGGCTGATCCGTGCCGAACCGGCCGCGCACCACCGGCCGCCGTGTCCTCGCGGCGACCGCCCTGTCCCTGTCCCTCCTGTGCGCCGCCTGCGGTGCGCCCACGGCGCACGGAGGGTCCGCCGCGCACGAAGGGTCCTCCGCGCCCGTCGTGCGCGCCGCGCCCGCCGCTCCCGCCGGGTCCGGATCCCGCACGATCCAGGAGCTCGCAGCGGCCCTCGGCTGCACGGCGGAGGTGACGGTCGAGGCGGACGAACTGCGCGAGGGCGCCTGCGGCGCGGGCAAGGAGGGCTACCGCATGGCCACCTTCACCGCCGACGCGGGTCAGGCGGCCTGGCTGGCCGAATCGCAGGCCTACGGCGGCACCTACCTCGTGGGGGAGCGCTGGGTCGTCACCGCCGCCTCGCCCGAGGCACTGGCCCCGGCCCGCGAGCACCTCGGCGGCACCATCCGCTCCGGCGCCGCGCACACCGGCTCCCACGCGGGGTCCCCCGAACCGGGTTCCGCCGCCCCGGCGTCCCCCGACCCCGCGGGCGGGGGGTCCGTACAGCCCTCGCACGCGGGGCACTCCTGACAGGCCGCGGCCGGGTACGTCCGGACGTCCGCACTCCGCAACAACGTGATCCCGAGCCGGTGACGATGCGGATCCGGCCGCCCCCATGGCCTGATCCCGCTTGCTACGGTGCTGCCGACGCGCAGGCACGGCAGAGGGAGACGACCATGCGGGCAGTACGGAGCCGGAGACGGACCAGCGGGGCGTGGGCGGCCCTCGCCGTGTGCGGGGTGGTGGCGCTGACCGGCTGCCAGGACAACGGGGTGGCGCCGGGCGCGAAGCCCGGCGCCACCCCGCCCGGGCCCGCCGCGACGGCCGTCCCCGCGACCCCGGCCGGCGGCGGGCCCGCGCCGACGAAGTCCGCCGCCGTGTCGTCCGTACCGCCCGTACCGAAGGGGTCGGCGAGCGCGGCCCCGGTGAAGAAGCCCACCCCGGCCGCCCCGAAGCCCAGTTGTGACCACGTCATGCCGATCTCGCCGGACACCATCGCGCTCTACCGCTACACGCCCGAGGGCGGATCGCACGGTCTCATCGTCAAGTACGGCAATTGGACCTGCGGCGGCTCGCCGGACGCGGACGGAGCCTCCTTCGCCCCGGTCGGCGTGGAGACGTACCTCCCGCTCGCGGAGACCGCGAAGATCACCGCGACGGCCCCGATCCTCGCCGGCTCCGCGAGCAAGCCGGTCACGGTGCACGAGCTCACCGCGTGGCTCGTCGCCCACCCGAACTCCGGCCTCCCCTTCCGCTACCACCTGGGCGCCGGCGGGGTCATCGACACCCTGGACGAGGTCTACCTTCCTTAGGTCGCCTCCCGCACGGTCAGCGCCGGCCGGTCCACGTGCCGGTGCTCCCGTGGTTGAGGCCGGACGTTCGTGGGGACGCACTGGTGACGGTGTGCCAAGAGGGGTGGCGGGGATGGCTGGTCCGGGGAACCGGTGGATCTGGCGAGCGGTCTGTGCGGTGTCGGCAGCGGTGGCCGTGGGCCTGGTGATCGTCGCCCTGGTGGTGGACCTGGACACGGGAGACCGCGTGGCCAGCGTGGTCGGCGCGGTGGCCGGCGTCGGCGGCGTGGCCCTCGCCGCGCACGGGTTGAGCCGCCCCGCGCGGACCGGTCCCGCGGCGGCCGGCAGTCGTTCGGTGCAGTCCGGCCAAGGCATCGGACGCGCCGTGACCGGTGACGCCAACCACTTCCGCGGTCCGGCCCCGGCGGTGCCGGCCCCGGCGTCCTTACCGCCCGTGGCTCCGCCCGCCGGGCCGCCCGTTCCGGGGGAGCGGGGTGTCGCTGCCGCCGGTGGCATCGGTGAGGCGGTCACCGGCGACGGGAACGAACAGCGGTGAACGGCTGGTTACCCCGGGGGTGGTGGCCGCGCAGTCCTTCCCCCGCCCGTGTAGCGATCCTGCCGAAGGGGACGCAAGGGGTGCCGGGGGCGCCGGCGTACGTACCGGTGGTGGGCGGTGAGCACGCGATCGCCGCCGGCGGTGCGATCGGGCTGGGGGTCAGCGGAGACGGCAACCGCATCCGGATCGACGGCGACGTGGTCCTCGGCCAGCAGCCCGCGCAGCCGAGGTCGGCGTACTGGCGGGAGATCCGCCACCTCGCGGCCGTCACCCGCTTCGAGGGCCGGGTCGAGGAACTCGCGGCCATGGCCGCCTTCGCCAGCGCGCCGGACGGCGGGGACCACGACGGCGGGGACGACGGCGAAGGCGAGGACGGCGAAGGCGAGGACGGCGACGGCGAGGACGGCGACGGCGCGGCGGGGCTCCGCGGGTACTGGCGGTGGCTGGGGCCTGCCTGGGCCGGGAAGACCGCGCTCATGGCCCAGTTCGCCCTCCATCCACCCGACGGCGTCGACGTGCTCGCCTTCTTCATCACCGCGCGGATGACCGGCCGGGCGGACCGCACCGCCTTCCTCACCACCCTCCAGGGGCAGTTGCGCACCTACCTCCAGGACGGCGACGTCGACTGCACCGCCCCCGGCGGGTTCCTCGACGGCCTCGACCGGGCGGCCGCCCGGGCCCGCGGCGCGGGGCGCCGGCTCGTACTGGTCGTGGACGGCATGGACGAGGACATGGGCGTCCCCACCGCGGTGGGCGGCCAGAGCATCGCGGCCTGCCTGCCGCAGGTGCCGCCGCCCGGCATGCGGGTCGTCCTCGCCGGCCGCCCCCACCCGCCGGTCCCCGCCGACGTCCGGACCGGCCCGCTCCTGACGACCGCCATCGACCACCCCCTCGCCGTGTCACCCGCCGCGCAGGCGGTGCGCGCCGATGCCGAACGGAACCTGGAGGCCCTCATCGCCTCCGGCGGCCTCGGCCTGGAACTCGTCGGCCTCACGGCCGCCGCCGGCGGCGGTCTGAGCCCCGCCGACTTCGCCGACCTGACCACCGCCTCGCGGCGACGCGTCGAGCTGGTGCTCGGCGGCAGCACCGGACGGGCGTTCCAGCACCGGCCCGCCCAATGGGCCACCGATGCCGAAGGCCGGGTGGAGCCCCTCTACTCCTTCGCCCACCAGGACCTCCTCACCGGCGCCCGCGGCCTCCTCGACCCCGCGGAGCTGGATGCCCACCGGGCCCGCGTCCACGCCTGGGCCGAACGGGCCCGACAGGACGCGTGGCCGGCCGCCTGCGCCGACTACCTGCTGAGCGGGTATCCCCGGCTGCTCCACGAACGTGCGGACACCGCACGTCTGACCGCGCTGGCCACCGACCGGGCCCGGCACGAACGCCTGTGGCAGACGACCGGTACCGACAGCCAGGCGTTCAGCGAGATCGCCGCCGCGTTCCAGCTCCACCTCGCGGCCCCGGACGACCCCGACCTCGTCCCTTGCGTCCGACTCGCCCACCGCCGCGAGAGCCTCCAGCACACGGCCGACGTCCTGCCCGCGACCGTCATCACCACCTGGGCCCGGCTGGGGCACCTGCGCCGGGCGATCACCGCCGCCACGCACCGGAGCCACCCGCCCCTGGCGCCGGGACAGACCCTGCTGGGCAGCATCCTGACCGCGGCCGGCACCACCGCGGAGGCGACGGAGCAGGTCATCGAGGCGGCCGGGGCCCTCACCACCCCGCAGGCGCGGGAGCGGGCGCTGTCGGAGATCGCCCAGGCCCTGGCGGCCGGCTCCCGGTGGGACGAGGCGATCGGGCTGGCCTCGTCCGTCACCGATCCCGACCAGTCGGCCCGAGCCGTGACGAGCATCGTCGTGGCCATGTGCGCGGCCGGCGAGTTCGGGCCCGCGACCGGGCTCGCCCGCAGCGTGGTCCACCCCGTGCTCCGGGCCCAGGCCCTCACCAGCGTGGCCGGGGCGATGGCGGAATCGGGCGACCACGGCGGCGCGGCGGAGCTGGCCCGTACGATCCCGGACTCCGAGCACCGCGCGACGGCGCTCATGGTCGTGGCGTGGATCGTGGTGGAAGGGGGCGACCACGGCGGCGCCGTCGAACTCGCCGGAGCCATCACCGATCCCGGACAGCGGGGCCGGGCGCTCTCCGGCATCGCGGTGATCATGGCGGACGGTGGGGCGTACGGTCCCGCGGTCGAGCTCGCCCACACCCTGGGCCATCCCGAACAACGTGCGCAGGCGATCAGGGGCATTGCCGTCGCCATGGCGGGGTCCGGCGAACAGGGTCGCAAGGCAAGCGAGTTGGCCCGTGGCATCACCGATCCGGAACAGCGGGCGTGGGCGCTCGCCGAGGTCGCCCGGGCGATGGCGGCGGCGGGGAACCACCAGGAGGGCGTCGAGTTGGCCCGTACCGTCGCCGTCCCCGAACAACGGGTGTGGGCGCTCGCCGAGGTCGCCAGGGTGATGGCGGCGGCCCGGGAACGGGACGGGGCCGTCGAGTTGGCCCGATCCATCGCCGAACCCGAACAGCAGGCGTGGGCGCTGACGGGAATCGCCCGGGCGATGGCCGAGAACGGGGACCGCGGCGCAGCGGTGGCGCTCGCCCGCTCGATCACCGACGCCGATGCCCGGGCCAGTGCGTACGAGGGCATCGTCATGGCCGCGGCCAGGACCGGCCACGACGGGGCGGAGGTCGCGGAAGGCGCGGAGGTCGCGGAAGTCGCGGAGGTGGACGCGGGCCGGGAGGTCGACGCGGGCCGGGAGGCGACTGGTCGCGTGACCGATCTCGTGACCGATCTCGTGACCGACCTCGTCACCGATCTCGTGACCGATCTCGTGACCGACCTCGTCACCGATCTCGTGACCGATCTGGTCACCGACCTCAACGTGCTCGGGCGCACGGCCGAGACGATGGCCGAGGAGGGCAACGCGGCCGCCGCCGAACAGCTGGCCGAGACGACGGCGCGGCTGGCCCACAGCAGCGCCGCCACGCACCAACTGCGGCTCCTGGCGGTCGCCGTGGCCGCGTCGGCCGCGGCCGAGCCCCCCGTCGCACTCGACACCACGGGTCTCGTCGCGTCCGTCCTCGGCTCTGCCGGTGCCGCCTCCGACCACGAGCAGTGGGCCTGGGCGCTGACGGACGTCGCCGGGGCACTGGCCGCGGCCGACGCGGCGGACACCGCGGTCGAACTCGCCGGCGCGATCACCCATGCCGACGCCCGGGCCCGGGCGTTCGAGGACGTGGCCGTGGCCCTGGCCGCGAAGGGACGGCACGAGGCGGCGGTCGACCTCACCGGCCTGATCTCCGTCCCCTCCTGGCGGGCCCGCGCCACCGGACGCATCGCGGCGGCGATGGCCGGATCGGGGAAGGTCGATGAGGCCCTCGCGCTCGCCGGTGCGCTCACCCACCCGACCCGGCGGCAGGAGGCGCGCGCCCTCATCGCCGTGGCGCTGGCGGAGTCCGGGGATCGCGATGCGGCCGTCGCGCACGTCGCCACCCTCACCCTTCCGGTCCTCCAGGCCCGGACCCTGGCGTCCGTCGCACGGTGCGTGGCGGCGGCGGGGGAGCAGGAGGAGGCGTTCGCGCTGGTCGACACCATCCCCCATGCCGAACTGCGGGCCGAGGCGCTCGCGGTCGTCGCCGTGGCCACGGCGGAGTCCGGGGACCGCGCAGCGGCGGCCGAAGTCACCCGCACCCTCACCGACGAGGACGACCGGGCCGAGGCGTTCGCCGGCATCGCCGTCGCCGCGGCGACGGCGGGGGAGTCGAGCGCGGCGCTCGACACCGTCCTCGACCTCCCCCCGAAGCTGCGGGAGGCCACGCGGACGGACATCGCCGTGGCGCTCGCCGGAGCGGGCCTGACGTCCGAGGCCCTCGCCCTCGCCCGTGCGCTGCCCCACCCCGGGCACCGGGCGCGCGCCCTCGGCGGGATCTCCCGCGCCACGGGCGAGCCCCGCTTGCTGGCGGAGGCCCTGGCCCTCTCGTTCGACCCGGCGCTCGTCGCCCACCTCGCCGCCATGGACGCCCACGCCCTGCGCACCTTGGTGCGGGACGTCCTGGACGCCTGATCCGCCGCGCCGCTTGTGGTGTGCGGGATCTGACTGTTTTAATAAATGAACAGCCATTTATTAATCGGGGGTGACGGCGATGGCGCGACCCCGCGGGGTGGACGACCTGGCGATCCTGCGCGCGGCGACCCAGGTCATGGGTCGGGTGGGTCCGGCCGGCTTCACGCTGGCCGCCGTGGCGCGCGAGGTCGCCCTGGTGCCGGCGACGCTGACCCAACGCTTCGGGTCCAAGCGCGGTCTGCTGGTGGCCCTGGCCGACCGGACGGTCGAGGACATCGGTGAGCTGATCGCCCGGGTCCGTGCGGTGCACGAAGGTGCGCTCGACGCGTTGGCGTCCCTGATCGCGGAGTGGACCGCGGCCATGGACACCCCCGAGACCTTCGCCCACCACCTCGCGTTCTGGTGCGCCGACCTCGGGGACCCGGAGCTGTACGAGCGCGCGCTCACGGTCCACCGCGCCCAGACGGAGGCGATCCTCGGCCTGCTGACGGAGGCGGTCGCCGCGGGCGAGCTGCGCCCCGGCACGGACGCGGCGGCCTTGGCCCGCACGGTCCAGGTCGTCATCGCGGGTACCGGCGTGACCTGGGCGGTCGTGCGCGAGGGCGGCCTCGCGCAGCGCCTGCGGCAGGAGCTGGACACCGCGCTGTCCCCGCACGTACCGGCGTGATCCGGCGCATCACGTTCGGCCGCATGACGTTCGGCCGCATGACGTCACACCTGGAGGAATCATGACGACGGACACGGACACGGACACGGGCACGGGCACGGGCACGGGCACGCACACGCAGCCGCTCACGGGTCGGGTGGCCCTGGTCGCCGGTGGAACCCGGGGCGGGGGGCGGGGGATCGCCCTCGCACTCGGCGCCGCCGGCGCGACCGTCTACGTGACCGGTCGCAGCAGCGCCGCCGGACGCTCCGACCTGGACCGTCCGGAGACCATCGAGGAGACCGCCGCCCGGGTCTCCGCCGCCGGCGGCAGGGGCATCGCGGCCCGGGTGGACCACAGCCGGGCCGACGAGGTCGAGGCCCTCGTGGCGCGCATCTCGGCCGAGCAGGACGGGCGGCTCGACGTGCTGGTCAACTGCGTCTGGGGCGGTGACCCGCTGACCGACTGGCAACACCCCTTGTGGGAGCAGGACCTCGACGCCGGCTTCCGGCTCCTGCGGCAGGCCGTCGACACGCACGTGATCACCAGTCGCTACGCCCTGCCCCTGATGACCGCCCGCAGGAGCGGGCTGGTCGTCGAGGTCACCGACGGCAACACCGCCCGCTACCGGGGCTCCTTCTTCTACGACCTGGCCAAGTCGAGCGTGATCCGCCTCGCCGTCGCCCAAGCCGCCGAGCTGAGGCCGTACGACGTGGCGGCCGTCGCCCTCACCCCCGGCTTCCTGCGCTCCGAAGCCATGCTCGAACACCTGGGCGTCACCGAGGACACCTGGCGCGAGGGCGCGGCGCAGGACCCGAACTTCGCGCACTCCGAAAGCCCCGCCTACCTCGGCCGCGCGGTCGCCGCACTCGCCGCCGACCCCCACGTCATGGCCAAGTCAGGTCGGGCGCTGGCGACATGGGGCCTGTACCAGGAGTACGGGTTCACCGATGCCGACGGCACCCAGCCCGACTTCGCCGCGCACTGGGCCGCGAACCTGGAGGACGAATTCGGGCCCCTGGGCGAGGCACTCTGACCGGTTCTGGTACCCATGGCACCACTGGTGCCCCTCGGGTGACTCTGACACCATCTCACCCGAGATGGACCGCTGTTGGGCCGAGTCCTCATCGAGCCCCCGCCTCATCTCACACGCATCCACGCATCCACGCATTCGTAGAACGTAGAGAAGACATGAGGCAGGCCTTGAAGACCTTACGGAACCGCGTCCCGCACCTGGTGACGGTCGTGTTGTTGATGCTGGGCGTGATGACCGCCATGACCGCGCCGTCGCAGGCGGCAGCGCAGAAGATCACCGCCAGCGCGACCGTCTGCTCCAACTCCCCCATACCGGCAGGGTGGGTCATCACCAGCTCGTACAGATCCGCCGGCTGTCCCGGCACAGGCGTCGCCTACACCATCGCCGATTCGGCCGGGCAGAACGCCATCACCGTCTGCTCCTTCTCCCCGATCCCGGCGGGCTGGGTCGTCACCAGCTCCTATTCGAGCGCTGGTTGCGCCGGCTCGGGCGTCGCGTACAGCATCGGCAACATGGCCGCGGCCAAGTATGCGACGGTGTGTTCGTTCTCGCCGATTCCGGCGGGTTGGGTGGTCACGAGCTCGTATTCGAGTGCTGGTTGTGCCGGTTCGGGTGTGGCGTACAGCATCAGCAACGTGTCGGCTGCGAACTACGCGACGGTGTGTTCGTTCTCGCCGATTCCGGCGGGTTGGGTGGTCACGAGCTCGTATTCGAGCGCTGGTTGCGCCGGTTCGGGTGTGGCCTACAGCATCAGCAACGTGTCCGCCGCGAGCTACGCCTCCGTGTGCTCCTTCTCCCCGATCCCGGCAGGGTGGGTCGTCACCGGCTCGTACCAGAACTCCGGGTGTGTCGGCAGCGGTATGTCGTACAACATCCGCAAGGTCTGACCGGACGCCATCGGCCGGGACCCCGGACCGTTGCACGGTCCGGGGTCAGGCCCCCTTGCCGAACACGAGGACCTCGGTGGAGGCGAAGCCCATGCGGGCCGGGAAGCTGGCCTCCAAGGTGCAGCCGAGGCTCGCGAAGAGGTCCACGCACGCCCGGCGGGGCATCGCGGCCGGGTAGGAGTCGTGTCCCGCACCACCCTGCGCCGCCCAGGCGCGCATCGTGGCCGGGTCCAGACAGGTCTCCGTCATGACGTCGAAGACGATCCGGCCGCCGGGCCGCGTGACGCGCGCCATTTCGAGGAAGTAGCGCGAAGCGCTGAGGAAGGTCACGGTGTTGAAGACCTTGTGGGCCTGGACGAGGTCGACGCTCCCGTCGGGCGTCGGAGCGAGGCTGCACTCCGCCGTCGGCCGGGCGACCACCTCGAACCTGTCCACGAGGTAACCGGCCCAGGGCGCCGCCGTCTCGTAGATCTCGTAACGGTCCGGAGAGCACTCCTTGAGCGTCTTCTCCAGGTACCGGCCGGACCCGGGGCCGATCTCCAGCACCGTCCTGGGGTCGGCCGCGAAGACGCCGAGCGCGCGCAGCTCGTCGATGGTGGCCTGGGTGGCGCCGGGAGTGCCGTTCATGACCTCGTCGATGTAGTCACCGACCGACAGACCGGCCGACCGCGCGGCCCGCACGGTCGCCTCGAAGGGCAGGAAGTCATCGACCCCGCCCCGGCTGTTGGTGCTGCGCACGATGTCGAACCCGGTGCGCCCCAGGAGCCGTTTGAGGCCCGACTTCAGTGCTGCCGTTGCCATTTCCGCTGCTCTCATTCGGCATGACCTCCCGGGTCGCCCCCGGATCCGAGCATTGCTCGACCATCATCACCGACGCTCTCCGCCAAGGGGGGTGAATGCGGCATTCCGGAAAAAGATGGGGACCCCATGCCATGGCCCCGGTCACAGCGCCGACGGCCCTGGACGCCCTCCGGTTGTCGTTGCGTACGCTGACGTCGTCAACCGGGGAGGAGCTGCCCGGAATCGCGACGGGTTGTAGGGTAGGGAAACAGCACTTGACCTGCAAAAACGCAGGCAGGGAGCCTAGATCCAGGAGTACCTCGATGATGCGCACCATGTTCAAGTCCAAGATCCACCGGGCCACCGTCACCCAGGCCGATCTGCACTACGTCGGGTCCGTGACCATCGACGGCGATCTCATGGAGGCGGCCGATCTGCTGCCCGGGGAGCTGGTGCACATCGTCGACATCGACAACGGCGCCCGGCTGGAGACCTACGTCATCGAGGGCGAGCGCGGTTCCGGGGTGATCGGGATCAACGGGGCCGCCGCCCATCTGGTGCACCCCGGTGACCTGGTGATCCTCATCAGCTACGGGCAGTTCGAGGACGCCGAGGCGCGGGCCTTCGTGCCGCGCGTGGTGCACGTCGACGCGGACAACCGGATCGTCGAGCTGGGCGCGGACCCCTCCGCCCCCGTACCGGGAACGGACCAGCGGCGCAGCCCGCAGGCGGTCGCGGTCTGACGACGGTCGCAGGACCGGGACGAGACATCGGGTACGAGGGACGAAGGACGAGAGGCGATGGGCATGGCGATCGAGATCAGGGACGACCGGGCCGCCGGGCGGCTGCGGGCCTATGAGGGGACGGAGCGGGTCGGCGTGATCGCCTACTTCGTGCTCGCCTCGGAGCCGGGCGCGGGCGCCCTCGTCGCCGTGCACACCGTGGTCGAGCCGGGCCACGAGGGCAAGGGGATCGCCGGGGACCTCGTCCGCACCTTCTACGGCATCGCGGCCGCCGAGGGCGTCGCCGTGGTCCCGCTCTGCCCGTACGCGGCCAGTTGGGCGGCCCGTCACCCCGACCTGGCGCCGCAGCCGCCGGCCGAGGTCGTCGCGGCGGCGAAGCAGCAGCTGGACACCGATCCGACGCTCTGGTGAGCGGGCAGGGAGGCCCGGTCGGGCTGACGCTGCTGCACACCTCCCCGGTGCACGTGCCCGTCTTCGACGCGCTGCGGGACCTGCACCACCCGGGGACGGTGCTGCGGCACCTCGTCGTGCCCGAGCTGCTGGCCAGGGCCCGCGTGGTGGGTCCCGAGGCGGTGGCCGGGGAGATCCAGGCCCTGCTGGCCGAGCCGGGGAGCGGGAGCGGGGACGACGCGGTGCTCTGCACCTGCTCGACGATCGGGGCGGTCGCGGAGGAGCTCGGGCCGGTGCTCGGGCGCCCGGTGCTGCGGGTCGACCGGCCGATGGCCGCGGCCGCCGTCCGTACGGGCCCCCGCATCGCGGTCCTGGCCACCGTGGAGAGCACCCTCGCCCCGACGCTGGCCCTGATCCGGGAGGAGGCCGACACCTTGGAACGGGAACGCCCGGGGTGTGCGGCGGCCCTGTCCCCGCGGACGCAGGTGGTGCCGGGTGCCTGGGAGCGCTTCGAAGCGGGTGACGACGCGGGGTGCCTGGAGCTCGTGGCCCGGGCGGTGGACGCGGTGGTCGACGCGGACGTGATCGTGCTGGCCCAGGTGTCGATGGCGGGCGCGGTGGCCCGGGCCACGACGGGCATCCCGTTGCTGTCCAGTCCCGCGGTCGGCCTCGCGGCGGCGGTGGGTGCGCTCCGACGGGCATAGCCCCCGGGATCGGGGGAAGGCGGGGCCCATGGTGCGAAACGTAGCGAACCCGCCCCCCGGCCCCGCGTGGCCCGACCCGGTCCCCGAGCCGGTGCTGCCGGATCCGTTCCCCACGCCCCGGCCCGACCCGGGCGTGCCCGAGCCCGGCGCTCCCGACCCGGCGCCGACCCCGCCCGCGCCGACTCCGCCCGCGCCGACCCCGGTGCCCGCGCCGCCCCGGCCCGCGCCGCCCGTACCCGGACCGGTCCCCGAGCCCGACCCCATCCCGCCGCCGCCGGGCCCCGCGCCGCTCCCGCAGCCCGGACCCCTCAGCTGAACCCCGGCGGCCGCCCCGCGTGCGGCCGACGCGCACGCGGCGGCGCCGGGCAGCACAGGGAGGCGTCGGGCTGCACGGGGACCGGCCCGCCGGCGTGGAGCCGGCCGGCCGGCGCCCGCGGTGTCAGTCCGTGCGGACCTCGGAGCGGTCGCCGCTCCAGAGGGTGTGGAACGAGCCCTCGCGGTCGGTGCGCCGGTAGGTGTGCGCACCGAAGAAGTCCCGCTGGCCCTGGGTCAGGGCCGCCGGGAGGCGGTCCGCGCGCAGCGCGTCGTAGTAGGACAGCGAGGCCGCGAAGGCCGGGACCGGAACGCCCTGGCGGACGGCGGCGACCAGGACCTCGCGCCAGTCGTCCTGCGCGGCGCCGATCTCCTCGGCGAACCGGGCGTCGGCCAGCAGGCTCGGCAGCTCCGGCCGGGCGTCGTACGCCGCCCGGATCCGGTCCAGGAACGCGGCCCGGATGATGCAGCCGCCCCGCCACAGCGAGGCCACCGCACCCGGGTCCACGCCCCAGCCGTACTCCGCGCTGCCGGCCTGGATCTGGTGGAACCCCTGGGTGTACGAGACGATCTTGGACGCGTACAGCGCCTGCTCGACCCGGGCCGCGAAGGCGTCGGCCTCGTCCGCCGGCAGCGCCGAGGCCGTCGGGCCGCCCAGCGTGCGGGACGCGGCGCGCAGGTCCGCGTGGCCCGAGACGGCCCGCGCGAAGACCGCCTCGGCGATCCCGGACACCGGGACGCCGAGGTCCAGGGCGATCTGCACGGTCCAGCGGCCGGTGCCCTTCTGCTCGGCGGCGTCGGCCACGACGTCGACGTACGGGCGACCGGTCGCCGCGTCCGTGTGCGCCAGCACCTCCGCCGTGATCTCGATCAGGTAGGAGTCCAGGCGGCCCCGGTTCCACGCTCGGAAGGTCTCCGCGATCCGGGCCGGGGAGTACCCGGCCACCTCGCGCAGCAGGTGGTACGCCTCCGCGATCAGCTGCATGTCGGCGTACTCGATGCCGTTGTGGACCATCTTCACGAAGTGGCCCGCGCCGTCCGGACCCACGTGCGAGGTGCACGGCGTACCGTCCGCGGCCTTGGCGGAGATCTTCTCCAGCATCGGGCCGAGGGACGCCCACGACTCCGGCGAGCCGCCGGGCATGATGCTCGGGCCGAGCAGCGCGCCCTCCTCGCCGCCGGAGATGCCCACGCCGACGAAGTGGATGCCCTGCTCGCGCAGCTCGCGCTCGCGGCGCCGGGTGTCCTCGAAGTGCGCGTTGCCGCCGTCGATGATGACGTCGCCCTCTTCCAGCAGCGGCGCGAACTCGCGGATCACGGCGTCGGTGGGATCGCCGGCCTTCACCATGATGATGAGGCGCCGGGGGCGCTCCAGCGCGTCGACGAACTCCTTCGCCGACTCCGCGGCGATGAAGGTGCCCTCGTGGCCGAACTCCTCGACCAGGGCGCGGGTCTTCGCGGCGGTGCGGTTGTGGACGGCGGTGGTGTAGCCGTTGCGGGCGAAGTTCCGGGCGAGGTTGCTGCCCATCACCGCGAGCCCGGTGACGCCGATCTGGGCCGTGCTGCTCATCGTCGCGCTCCTGGTGTGCCTCGGTGTGCCGGGGTGTGCTCCAGTGCCCTGTCGGGTCCTGTCGGGTCCCGTCGGGTACGGAGGATGCCGACGCTACATCGCGGTGCCCGCCAATGGATCTCCCACACGCTGAGATCCACTCAACCACCCTTGCGGCGCGCCCTGTTGCGCCCCTTGTCACGGCGTGGTGGCAGCGTTAGGTTGTGCGGTTCCTGATGTCTTCAAGGGGGCTCCCATGGGCGTACGGGGCCGGCACCGCCGGTACCAACCAAGCACCATCAACCGGGCCTCGTTGGTGGTGACCGCGGGCGGCGCCGGGATCGCGCTGCCCTTCATCGGTGCCGGCGCCGCCCACGCCGCCACCGTCGACACGTGGAACAAGGTCGCCGCCTGCGAGTCCACGAACAACTGGCACATCAACACCGGCAACGGCTACTACGGCGGACTCCAGTTCAGCCAGAGCACCTGGCGGGCATTCGGCGGCACGGCGTACGCCGCCCGCGCCGACCTCGCCACCAAGGACCAGCAGATAGCGGTCGCCGAGAAGGTGCTGGGCTCCCAGGGACCGCAGGCCTGGCCGGTCTGTTCCAAGGAGGCGGGCCTCAGCCGGGGCGGCGCCGCACCCGCGGTGACCCCGAAGGCGCCGGCCGGGCAGGGCGCGCAGACCGGCAAGGCGCAGACGGACAAGGCCCAGGCCGGCAGCAAGGGACAGACCGGCACGGCGCAGGCCGCCGCGCCCCAGGTCGCCGCCAAGAGCGGCGCCGGCCCCACCCCGACGGGCACGTCCGTCCTGCCCAATCCGTACGTCGTCGCGCCGGGCGACTCGCTCTCGGCGATCGCGCGGGGCCAGCACGTCGAGGGAGGCTGGCAGGCGCTCTACGAGACCAACCGGGCCACCGTCGGGAGCGACCCCGACCTGATCTTCCCGGGCCAGCGGCTCACCCTGCGGATCACGGCCGCACCGGTCACGCCCAAGCCCCCGGTCCCACCGCCCGCGGCCACCCCGGCGCCCGCTCCCAAGCCGACTCCCGTACCCACGCCCAAGACCACGCCCTCGCCCGAGAAGCCGCCGCGCACCGCCGACCCGGTCAAGCCCGTCGAACCTGCGGCGGCCAAGCCGAAGCCCGCCACCGCTTCGGGCGGCTTCGCCGCACCCGTGGACGCCGGTCTGGGCACGGCGTACCGCGTCGCGGGTTCCTCATGGTCCAGTGGCTACCACACGGGCGTCGACTTCCCGGTGGCGACCGGCACGTCCGTCAAGGCCGTCGCCCCCGGAGAGGTCGTTTCGGCGGGTTGGGCCGGCGCCTACGGCTACCAGGTCGTGATCCGGCACACCGACGGCCGGTACTCGCAGTACGCGCACCTGTCGGCCCTCGGGGTCAAGGCCGGTCAGCAGGTGAGCGGGGGAGCGCGGATCGGCCGCTCCGGCTCGACCGGCAACACGACCGGACCACACCTGCACTTCGAGATCCGGACGGGGCCGGGCTACGGCACCGACGTCGACCCGCTCGCCTACCTGCGCGGGCACGGAGTCGACATCTGACGGCGCCGCGGAAGCGGCACCGGCGTCGGACGACACCCGCACGCGCGGCGGTACGGCCGTGAGCAGCACCAGGCCGACCGCCGCGACCGCGGCGCTCACCAGCGCGCCGAGCGTCCCGAGGGCGCCGAAGCGGAAGCCCTCGCCGAACAGCGAGATGCCGACGCTGGCCGCGACCACCGGGTTGACCACGGTCACCGTGGCCAACGGCGCGGTCAATCCGGCGCCCCGATAGGCCGCTTGGGACAGCACCAGCCCGGCCGCCGCGAGCGCGGCGATCGAGGCCAACTGCGGGGCCTGGCCGAACACGGCGCCCTGTTCGAAACCTTCCGCCACCGACTTCGTGAAGACCGAGCCCATGCCGAAGGCGGTACCGGCCGCGCTCGCCAGCAGCACGCTGCGCAGCACCGCCCGCCGGACCCGGCGGGCGGCCAGGAACAGCGCCGCCGACACACCGGCCGTCAGCAGGAGCAGCAGGGTGCGCTCACCGCCCGACAGGGTCTGCCCGTCCCGTCCGTCACCCCCGGTGAGGGCCAGCAGTCCGGCCAGGCCCACCGTGGCCAGCACCGCACCGCGCCAGGCCGCCGCACCCGCCCGGCGACCGACGAGGACGGCGGCCATCGGCAGGGCGAAGACGATGGTGAGCGCGCCCAGCGGCTGGACCAGGCTGAGCGGACCGTACGCCAGCGCGACCACGTGCAGCAGCGCGCCGAGCCCGTTGAGCCCCACGGCCAGCCACCAGCCGCCCCGGGCGAGCGGCGCGTACGGCCGCCCGGGGCTGCTTTCCGCCACCCGCTCCTGCACGATCGCGCCGGCCGCGTAGGCGAGCGCGGAGATCAAGCAGAGGAGGACTGACAGGGCTAGGGCACTCATGGTGGCCACAATGCCTGGTCCCGCTCGAGTATTCCTCGTTCCACAGGTGGTGATCACCTGTACTCCGGGAGTAGTACACGCCTAGCAAATCTGTAGTCCGCTGGTCGTGTGAGAGCCGTTCGTCATCCAGCGGGATGACGGCTCTTGCCGCCGGAGAACACCGCCCTTCCGTACATAACGTGACGATCCGGCCGCTGCGCGTGAGGCGGGCGGGAGCGGTTTGGTCCCGGGCGCGTCGGATCCGTACAGTTCTGCTTTTGGGGAGTTCGCGAAACGCGGACGCGGACGATTTGATCGAGGAACGGCAACGGCCATGACGGTGACCGAAGACATCCAGACGTACGGCCCGGGCATCGACCCCGAGCGCCTGGCCGTCTGCCTCGCCGTGCTCGACGAGCTGGACGAGCTCGACGTCGACCACCCCGACGCCGTCACGGTACGCCGCGCGACCGCCGGTATCTACCGCACGGTCAAGCAGCGCCGCCGCCAGGACCGCCGCGCCTCCAAGACCGCCAACGACAAGGCCGTCACCGAGGCCACCGCGACCGGCTCCGCCGACCGCATCGACGACGAGACCCAGGGCAACGCCCTGAGCACCGCCACCAGGGGCCCGGTCGCCGGCATACTCCAGCGCCCGCGCTCCTGCTACGTCTGCAAGACGCGCTACGTCGAGGTCGACGCCTTCTACCACCAGCTCTGCCAGGACTGCGCCGCCTTCAACCGCGAGCGCCGCGACGCCCGGACCGATCTCACCGGCCGTCGCGCCCTGCTCACCGGCGGGCGCGCCAAGATCGGCATGTACATCGCACTGCGGCTGCTGCGCGACGGCGCGCACACCACCATCACCACCCGCTTCCCGAACGACGCGGTCCGCCGCTTCAAGGCGATGCCCGACAGCCACGAGTGGCTGCACCGCCTGAAGATCGTCGGCATCGACCTGCGCGACCCGGCCCAGGTCGTCGCGCTCGCCGATTCGGTCGCCGCCGAGGGCCCCCTCGACATCCTGATCAACAACGCCGCGCAGACGGTGCGCCGTTCCCCGGGCGCGTACAGCGAGCTGGTCGCCGCCGAGAACGCCCCGCTGCCCGCCGGCGAACTGCCCGCCTCCGAGGTCATCGGCACCTTCGGCAGCGGCACCGTCGACCGGGTCGCCGCCCTGCCCAGCGGCCACGGCGAGAAGCTCACCGCCCAGGACGTCACCGAGCTGGCCCTGGTCTCCGGCTCGGCCTCGCTGGAGCGGATCGCCGCCGGTACCGCGATCGACGCGGGCGGCCTGGTCCCGGACCTGCACCACACGAACAGCTGGATCCAGACGGTGTCCGAGGTGGACCCGATCGAGCTGCTCGAAGTCCAGCTGTGCAACTCCACCGCGCCGTTCATCCTGATCAGCAAGCTGCGCCCGGCGATGGCCGCGGCCGCCGCCGAGCGCCGCTACGTGGTCAACGTCTCCGCGATGGAAGGCGTCTTCGGGCGCGGCTACAAGGGCGCCGGCCACCCGCACACCAACATGGCGAAGGCCGCGCTGAACATGCTGACGCGCACCAGCGCCCAGGAGATGTTCCAGAGCGACCAGATCCTGATGACCGCGGTCGACACCGGCTGGATCACGGACGAGCGCCCGCATCCGGACAAGGTCCGCCTCGCGGAGGAGGGCTTCCACGCCCCGCTCGACCTGGTCGACGGCGCGGCCCGGGTCTACGACCCGATCATCCGCGGCGAGGCCGGCGAGGACCTCTTCGGCGTCTTCCTCAAGGACTACGCGCCCGGCAACTGGTAGCCGCCCGCCCCGGCCGACCCGCTCCGACGGCCCCGTACGACCGCACCCGGTCGTACGGGGCCGTCCGTCGTTCCTGCCCGCCGTTTCCGCCGTTGCCGACGTCTCCCCGCCGGCGACGCAATACCCGCTTCGTCGGCCCGCTGGGGGCGAAGTCCTGAACATCGGCCGAAATCAAGAGGTCGAAAGTGGATTTTACCTTTCCATCGAGCGGGGTCCCGCTCATATGTGTACCCTGAGGCACACGGACGGCCCCACCAGGGCCACGCTCCGTATCGAGAACCATGGCGCCACCGCGTCCGGATGTCCTTATTCCTGCCCGGCAGCGGTACGCCCGCCGGGTTACGCGACACAAAGGAGTGCGCGGTGACACCTGAACTGACCAAGCGTGACCACGGGGTGACGGAGCGGACGGAGCATCGCTCCCGCAACCGCTCGGATGAGCTGGGGAGCCTGGAAGTGTGGGCCCGGTCCGCACCGATCCGGCTCGCCGGATACGAAGAGGACCTGGCGGAACCGCACATCCTGCCCGGCATCGACTGACCGTCCCGGCCCCGGCCCGTACCGGTGGCCGCTCCGCCCCACACCCGCGTCTCCGCGCCGATCCGGCGGCGGGGGCGCGGGTGCGCGTGCGGCGATGTAGGCCGATGTACGTCCCGATGTGCGCCCATGTGCGTCCCGACCCGATGTACGCCGACAGCGTGATCGCTGACGGCGATCACCGCTTCCCGCGGCCCGGACCGCGGGGCAGGCTGGCGGCATGAAGCTGCTGATGCTGGGCGGGACCGAATTCGTGGGCCGGGCGATCACCGAGGACGCGCTGAAGCGGGGCTGGAACGTCACCGTCTTCCACCGCGGCCGGCACGACCCGCCGCCCGGGGTCGACTCCCTCCACGGGGACCGCACCGCCCCCGGCGGGCTCGCGGCCCTCGCCGAGGGGGAGTGGGACCTCGTCGTCGACACCTGGAGCGGCGCCCCCGTCGCCGTCCGCGACACCGCGCGACTGCTGCACGGCCGGGTCGGGCACTACGCGTACATATCCAGCCGTTCCGTCTACGCCTACCCCTCGCCGCCCGGCCTGGGCGAGGACGCCCCGGTGGTCGAGGGCTCGCCCGACGCCGAGGCGGTGGGCTACGCCGAGGACAAGCGCGGCGGCGAGCTGGCCGCCCTCGCCGCCTTCGGCGAGGAGCACGCCCTGCTGGTGCGCGCCGGCCTGATCCTCGGGCCCTACGAGAACGTCGGGCGGCTGCCCTGGTGGCTGGGTCGTGCGGCGCGCGGCGGCCCGATGCTGGCCCCTGGACCGCGCGACCTGCGACTCCAGTACGTCGACGTGCGCGACCTCGCGCGCTGGACCCTCGACGCGGCGCGGGACGGGCGCGGGGGAGCGTACAACCTCGCCTCGCCGCTCGGACACGCCACCATGGGCGCCTTCCTCGACTCCGTCGCGGCCGTCACGGGCGGCGGCGCGGAGCTGCGGTGGACCGCTCCGGAGGCGATCGAGGAGGCCGGGGTGCAGCCGTGGACCGAGCTGCCCGTGTGGCTGCCGGAGGGCGAGCTGTACGACTACATGTTCCGCGGCGATGTCTCCAAGGCCCTGGCCACCGGTCTGGTGTGCCGTCCGGTCGAGGAGACCGTGGCCGATACCTGGAGCTGGCTCCAGGGGATCGGCGGAGTGGCCCCGCAGCGTCCGGACCGGTCGTCGAAGGGCCTCAGTGCGGAGCGGGAGGCGGCCCTACTGGCCTGACCCGTGCTCCGCCGGGCCCGGACCGTGCTCCGTGCGCGTCCCCGGGCCCGGCCCGGAGAGCCGGGTGGGCGGCAGGTACTCGCGCAGGAGGCGGCGCTGCCACCACGCACCCGTCGCGCGCAGTTCCCGCCGGGTGCTGAAGCGGTAGCGGTACAGCCGGGCCCGGACGTAGCGGGGCGGCGCGTCCGGGAAGGGGTTGTGGGCGAGCAGCCGCAGGGTGTCGCGGTCGCCGGTCAACAGCCGTTCCACGAAGGGACCGAACCAGTCGCGCGCGTAGCCGGGCGAGAGCGCCGCGAACCACATCAGCCAGTCCAGCCGCAGGTGGTACGGCGCGAACTGGCGCGGCATCCGGTCCGGTCGCCCCGGCTTGCCCTTGAAGCCGTACTCCCGCCACGCGCCGTACCGGTGCGGGGCGGGATCCGCGGTCCCCTCCACCACCACCTCGTCCCTGATCCGCCCGACGGTCCCGAACGCCCCGTAGGTGTTGACCAGGTGGAGCGCGTCGAAGGAGCGGTTCATCACCTGGCGCCGCGAGAGCAGGTTGCGGACCGGATGCCGGCTGAGCAGCAGCACCAGCGCGGTCAGCGCGCACACCGCCACCACGTACCAGAGCGGTCCCGCGCGCGCCGCGGCGGCGGGCGGCGGGCCCGCGAGCGCGGTGAAGTCGACGGCGGAGAGCGCGAGCGCGATCGTCAGCCAGTTCAGCCAGGCGAAGTTCCCCGACAGGACGAGCCACAGCTGGGTCCCGGCGATCACCCCGGCGGCCACGGACGCCACCGGCTGCGGGGTGAACAGCAGCACCGGCACGAGTAGTTGGATGACGTGGTTGGCGGCGCACTCCACCCGGTGCACCGGCCGCGGCAGCCGGTGGAAGAACCAGCTCAGCGGCCCCGGCATCGGCTGCGTCTCGTGGTGGAAGTACAGGCAGGTCAGCCGCCGCCAGCACGGATCGCCGCGCATCTTGATCAGCCCCGCCCCGAACTCCACCCGGAAGACCACCCAGCGCAGCAACCACAGCACGAGCACCGGCGGCCCCACCCGGGCGTTGCCGAGGAACACCGCGAGGAACCCCACCTCCAGCAGCAGCGATTCCCAGCCGAAGGCGTACCAGGTCTGCCCGACGTTCACGATCGACAGGTACAGCGCCCACAGCACCGCCCACATCGCCATCGCCGCGCCCAGCGGTACGGCGTCCCCCGCGCCCGCGGCGAGTGCCGCGGCCAGCGCCGCCCCGAACCAGGCGCAGCACGCGAAGAGCCGGTCGGAGTAGTGCAGTCGGAACAGGCTGGGCGCCGCGCGCAGCGGCACGTGGCGGACGTAGCGCGGGACGGGGAGCATGCCGTGGGCGCCGATCAGCGCCCGGAACTGCAGGGCGGCCCCGGCGAAGGCGAGGACGTAGACGCCCGCCAGGGCCCGCTGGAAGACCAGCCGGCCGAGCCAGTAGCCGGGCGACGTGAACCAGTCCATCGCCTCCAGTATCAGCCGCGGGCGACCAGGGCGCGCAGGGTGCGGCCGAGCAGCCGGGCGTAGCCGAGCTGGAGCGGCGGGACGAGCGGACCGGCGAGGCGGGTGTACCAGGCGCCCGGCCGGCTGAAGGCGGTGACCGAGAACCAGACGCGGCCGTCCTCGGCCAGTTCCACCAGGAACGATTCCTCACCGCATTCGGGATGCCCGTCGAGCGTCCCGTAGGCGAAGCCCGCCCGGCCGGGTTCGTAGGCCGTCCAGATCACCTCGCAGGGCGCGGTGACGCGCAGCGGCCCGAAGCCGATCCCGACCTCGACGCGGCCGCCCGGCCGCACGGCCCCGTGGTCGGCGCGGATCCGCATCCCGGTCGCCCGGTGCAGGTCGAAGGTGGTGACGGCGGCGCCGGCCGCTTCGAAGACGTCCCTGCCGCGGCCGATCAGGGCCCGGTGGTCCAGGTGGTGGTACCCCGCGGGCAGCGGGCGCAGCCGGGTCGCCCCGCGGTCGGGGTAGGTCAGCGCGCCGGTCCGGGTGGCCGTGGGCCGCGGCCGGTGGGCGCCCTCGCTGATGATGCGGGTCATGACGCGTTCTCCTCCAGGCGGCGCCAGGCCAGCACCGAGCACAGTGCGAAGCCGAGGGCGTTTCCGAGGCCGTGGGTCGCGGCCATCCAGGTCAAGGTGGGGTGCGGCAGTCCGCTCGCCTCGCCCAGCGCCCACCACAGGGCGAGCAGCATGGTGAGGACCAGCACGCCGGCCGAGCCGGCGAGCAGCGCCGCGGTACCCCGGTCGGGTGCGCCGGGCCGGATCTCCCGCCAGGTCAAGAGGGCCACCGCCCACATCCCCGAGGTGAGTACGACGGCCCCCGCGAGCTCCGCCCAGTCGTCGACGAAGTACCCGGCGAGCACCAGCGAGGTCCCGCCCGGCACGCTGTACGCCGCCCAGCGCCCCCAGGGTCCGGGCCCGCCGCCCCGGCACACCAGCCCGGCGACCAGGGCCGCGGCGAATCCGGCGAAGTGGAAGTGCGGGACCGTCAGGGCCAGGATCTCCAGGTCGAAGCCGAAGAGCCGGTGCCCGGTGCGTTCGGCGACCAGCGCGAGCCCGGCGACCGAGGGGGTGACGAGCGCGGTGAGCACCGCGATCTCGGGCGGGGCGAGCGAGCGGGTGCGCAGCAGCCGGGCCGGTGCGTGCAGGGCGAGCACCAGCGTGGCGCCCGCGTAGAGGACGGCGAGGGAGCCCGCGAGCGCGCCGCGGGGCAACCAGAGGCAGAGGGCGCCGGGCGCGGCGAGCAGGGGCCACAGCCGGGCGGTCCCGCGCAGCCGGGCCGGGTCGATCAGGCGCAGTCCGGCCGGGACGACGTAGAGCATGCCCAGGGTGACGATGCAATTGACCAGTACCGTCACCGTGGACCGCCCTCCCCCCGTGCGGTCGAACACCTTGAACGCGTTCAACTCGCGGTGTGAGCCTAGAGGGTCTCTTGAACATGTTCAAGAGAGTCGGGGATCCGCTCCGCGACGCGGTGTCGCCACCCGTCACCACCGGTACTCCACGGTGACGCTCCGCTTGCGACACCCCCGGACATGCGGCAGACAAGAGGAGAGCAACAGGGGCTAACAGGGAGAACCTCGTGACGGATCAGCACGTACCGCAACCTCCGCCGCGCCGGGCGTCCCCGCAGCCGGCCCGCCGCCGCACAACGGCGGGCGCCGCCCTCCTCGCCGCGCTCGGGCTGCTCGCCGCGGCCTGCGGCGGCCCGGGGGACGGCTCGCGCGCACCCGCGGCCGCCCCGGAGAGCCAGGACGTCCTGCTCCAGCCGGTCGCCGTGGCGGGCCCCGATCCCTTCAACCCCTCCACCGCGACGGCGGAATCCGCGCCGCTGCAACCCCCCACCCCCAACGCCACCGGCGAGGGCATCCGCACCATCGGCGGCGCCACCCCCGGCCTCTACGGCGGCACCCAGCGACTCGGCAGCTGCGACGTCGAACGCCAGGTCGGCCACCTCGCCTCCGACGGCGCCAAGGCGAAGGCCTTCGCCGAGGCCGCCGGCATCGAACGGGCGAAGCTCCCCGAGTTCCTGCGCGGCCTGACCCCGGTCGTGCTGCGCGCCGACACCCGGGTGACCGGCCACGGCTTCAAGGACGGCCGCGCCACCGGCTTCCAGTCCGTCCTCCAGGCCGGCACCGCGGTCCTCGTCGACGACCACGGCACGCCCCGGGTCCGCTGCGCCTGCGGGAACCCGCTCCAGTCCCCGCGCGCCGCGAGCGGCGACCCCGTCTTCAAGGGCGACCCCTGGCCCGGCTACGACCCCCACCAGGTCATCGTCATCGAACCGACCGTCCAGGTCATCAACAGCCTCGTCATCGCGAACATCGGCGACAACACCTGGATCGAGCGCAAGGCCGGCGACGACGGAGCCCAGGACAAGAGTCCCGCGGTGCCGCCCGCGCAGGACCCGGCGGACGGCATCCCCTCCACCGACCGGACGGACCCGTCGGAGCCCCCGACCCCGTCACCGCCCTGCGTCACCCGGGACCCCAACAGCCTGGCCCGCACCACCCCGCCGAAGGCTCCGTCCTCGCCGCGGGCCGCCGTCCCGCCTCCGCCCGACGCGCCGGACTGCCCGCCGTCCGGATCCGCCACGGCCCCGCCCCCGGCCCGGGACACCGCACCGAACACCCCGAGCCGGCCCCGCCCGCCCGAGCCGCCGAACCCGCCCGCGCCGCCCACCGTTCCACCGATGGGCGAAACGCCCGGCGACCTTCCCCCGGACCTGCCGCCCACCCCTGACGGGCCCAGCCTGAGCCCGTACGACCCCTACGCGCCCACCGACCCCTACGCCCCGGACGACCCCACCGACCCCTACGCCGTGCCGGGTCAGCACTTCACCCCGGACCCGGGTTACTCATTGGAGAGCGTCTGACCCGCTCGTGTGTCATGGTGGACCGGTGCCGAGCACCGTATCGCTGCCGGACGACTGGCCCGCACACCCGGACCGGTCGCTCTCCCTGAACCGCATGGGCAGCTTCGACTGGGACCTGGTCACCGGACTCATGCACATGGACCCGCCCGCCCTCGACGTCTTCGACACCCTCCCCCAGGACTACGACGAGCGGCCCGAGTCCCTCTCGCCCCGGGTCCCGCCCGCCGAGGCGGCCCGGCTCGACGCGCTCGTCTCCAGCGCCCTCAAGGGCGGGCTGGAGAGCTACGGCGCCTACTTCCGGATCAGGTGCCGCGACGGGCGGCTGCGCTGGACCCACACCCAGGGCCGGGTGATGCGCGAAGCGGACGGGCGCCCGTACCGCATCATCGGCATCGTCCGGGACGCGACCGAGGAGCTGAGCCACTCCGCCGAACGCCTCGGCCTGGACGAGGAACGCCGCCGCCAGACCTCCGTGGTCGAGGGCACCACCGCCGCCCTCGCCCACGCGCGCACCGTGCAGGACGTCATCGACGCGCTCAGCGACGCGCACGGCCTGGAGCGGCTCGGCACCATGGGCATGGTGATGGGGCTGGTCGAGGCGGGCCGCATCCACCTGGTCGCCGAGGGACCCGAAGGCAGCTTCGTCCCCGGCACCCGCTACACCCGCATCGACGAGCAGTACCCGATGAGCGAAGTGGTCCGCTCGCTCCAGCCCCGGTTCATCGACTCGCAGGAGGAGTTCGCCACCTCCTACCCGGGACTCTGGTCGAAGATCTCGTACATGCGGATCTCGGCCGCCGCCTACCTGCCGCTGATCGCCCAGGCCCGCCCCATCGGCGCGATCGGACTCCTCTACCAGGACAAGGAAGCCTTCACCCAGGACGAACGGAACCTGCTCGTCGCCCTGGGCAGCAGCATCGCCCAGAGCCTCCAGCGCGCGATGCTGCTGGAGCAGGAACACGACATCGCCGAGGGCCTCCAACAGGCCATGCTGCCGCGCCGGATCCCGGCGGTACCCGGCGCACAGATCGAGGTGCGCTACCGCTCCGCCCGGATGGGCCGCGACATCGGCGGCGACTGGTACGACGTCATCCCGCTGCCCGGCGGGCGGGTCGGCGCCGTCATCGGAGACGTCCAGGGGCACGACACCCACGCGGCGGCCGTGATGGGCCAGCTCCGCATCGTGCTGCGCGCCTACGCCGCCGAAGGACACGCACCCGCCACGGTGATCGCCCGGGCCTCCGTCTTCCTCCACGAACTGGACACCGACCGCTTCGCGACCTGCACCTACGTCGAGGCGGACCTCACCACCGGGGTGCTCCAACTGGTCCGCGCGGGTCACCTGGACCCCCTGCTGCGCACGCGCGACGGAGACTGCCGCAGGCTCCCCGTGGAGGGCGGGATGCCGCTCGGCCTCTCGGCGGAGTTCGGCCGCCTGGAATACCCCGTGACCACGATGGAACTGGACCCCGGGGAAACGCTTCTCCTGTGCACCGACGGCCTCGTCGAACAGCCCGGCGCCGACCTCGACGACGGGATCCAGTACCTCACCGCCATGGTCCGGTCCGGCCCGGCCGACCTCACGCTGCTCGCCGACCGGTTGGTCGAGATGGCCGACGAGCGGGGCGACGACGACGTCGCCCTGCTGCTGCTGCGCCGCCAGGCCGAGGACGCCCCGCAGGCGGGCGGCCGGCTCCAGCAGCATGTGGCCCCCGGCGACCCCGAAGGCCTGGTCTCGGCCCGGCACATGATCGGCACGGCCGTACGGGCCTGGGGCGCCCGGGCCCGGGGCGACGAGATCGAGCTCGTCGCGGACGAGCTGATCGTGAATGCCCTGATGCACACCGACGGCCCGGCGATCGTCACCCTGCGCGTACTGGCCGGCCCCGAACGCCGTATCCGCGTCGAGGTCGAGGACCGCTCCAGCGCCCTCCCGCGCCGCCGGGAAGCGGGCGATTCGGGGGTCTCGGGACGCGGGCTGATGCTGGTGGACCGCCTCGCGGACGTCTGGGGGGTGGAGTCCCGGGGCGGCGGCAAGTGCGTGTGGTGCGAGTTCGTCATGACCTGAACCGAGGGGAACCGGAAGGGGAACAGGAAGGAGAAGCGGAAGCGGAACCGGCACGCACCGCCCGGCCCGTCGGACCCAAAGCCCGTTGCGGCGCGCGCCGGCGGTGCCGCAGGATCGGGGCGATGACTACCGCCACGCACGACGTCCGCCGGTCGCTGAAGGCCGGAGATCTGCCCGGAGCCGTCCGGGCCCTGCGCCCCCACGCGGAAACGGCCTCGCCCGCCGACCTCGCCAAGGCCACCCGGGTACTCGCCGACGCCGCGGGCTTCACCGACCTCGCCCTGGCCGCGAAGGCCGCCGCCAAGAAGCCCCGCGATCCTCAGGTGCTCTACGACTTCGGCTACGCCTGCGTCGAACGCGGCGTGTCCTTCCTCGCCGTCGCCCCGCTGCGCCACGCGCTCGCGATCCGGCCCGACTCCCGCAAGCTCCTCGCCGAGCTCGTCGCCGCCCTCGAGGACGGACACCGGCACGTCGAGGCCGCCGCCCTGCTCGCCGCCCGCGGCGAGCGCCTGCCCGCCTGGCCCGAGACCTACCTCCTGGTCCACAACACCCTGTGCGCGGGCGACTTCGACGGAGCCCGCGCCGCCGCGATCCGGCTGCCGGCCCCCGAGGACGCGACCTGGCTCGGGGCCCACGGCCGCCAGCGCCGCATGCTGGGCCGCGCCGAACTAGCCCGCGCGGCCGGCCCCCTCGACGCCCGTGACCTGCGGGGCTGGCACTTCGCGCTCACCGGCGCGCTGCTGGGCACCCTCTCCCCGTACGGCTACGGCGCCGGAATGACCGGCCGCTACGCCTTCCTCGGGGACAGCCACGCACTGGTCCGGCGCGGCCTCGACCGCCTCGCGCTCGCCCTGGGCGCCGCCGGGCAGCACCCGTCGACGGTCTCGCTGCTCCCCGGCCGCGCCGACCGGATCCTCGGCCTGGCCGCCGCCGGGGTGCTCGGGCTGCCCGTGGTGCCCTACGACCCCGCCCGGCCGGACACGGTCGTGGTCTCCTACGACCTGCGCGCGAGCGACCCCGAGCTCGTCCGTACCCTGCGCACCCGCACCACCGGCCAGGTCCTGCACGAGCACCTCACCTGCTGGACCGATCCGCCGCCGGTGAGCGCCGATTCCAGTGCGCTGCTGTGCCAGTACGCCGTCGCCCCCTGGGCGGCGCACGGCGACCGGCCCGCGGACGAGCGCCCCGAGGAAGACGTGGCCCGCGACGTCGTCGACGCCGACCCCGCGCCGGACGAGGGCGACGGCCAGACCCCGGCCGACCCGGACGAGGCCCTGCGGACCTACGTCGCCGCGGTGGCCCCCGGCTGGCTCGGCGGGGCCCGCGACCACGCCCGCTCGCCCGGCCCGGTCCCCGGCTCGCGCTTCCGCTGAGGGCGCGGCACCCTGGGAGGGTGCCGGAGCTGCCGGAGGTCGAGGCCCTCAGGGAATTCCTCGACGAGCACCTGACCGGGCGGGTGGTGGAGCGCGTCCTCCCGCTCAACGTGAGCGTGCTCAAGACCTACGACCCCGCGGTCACCGCCCTCGAAGGGCAGCCGGCGGGAGCCACCGCCCGCCACGGCAAGTTCCTCGCGCTGCGGATCGGCGAGCTGTACCTCGTCACCCATCTCGCCCGGGCCGGCTGGCTGCGGTGGCACCACACCTTCCCCGCGACGCCGCCCAGGCCCGGCGGCAAGGGCCCGCTCGCCCTGCGCGTGCTGCTCGACGGCGGGGGCGGCTTCGACCTCACCGAGGCGGGCACCCAGAAGCGGCTCGCGGTGTACGTCGTCCACGATCCGGCGCAGGTGCCCGGCATCGCCCGGCTCGGGCCGGACCCGCTCGCCGAGGACTTCGACGAAGCGCGGTTCGCGGCGCTGCTGGCGGGGGAGCGGCGCCAGCTCAAGGGGTTCCTGCGCGACCAGAGCGTTCTGGCCGGGATAGGGAACGCGTACAGCGACGAGATCCTGCACCACGCGCGCATGTCACCCTTCAAGCTCGCCGCCTCCCTCGAAGCGACCGAGGTGTCCCACCTCTTCGAGGCGGTCCGGGCGACGCTGCACGAGGCCCTCGCCCGCACGCACGGCGTGGCCGCCGGGAGCCTGAAGGCGGAGAAGAAGAGCGGGCTGCGGGTGCACGGACGGACCGGCGAGCCCTGCCCCGTGTGCGGGGACACGATCCGCTCGGTGTCCTTCGCCGACTCCTCGCTCCAGTACTGCCCCACCTGCCAGACCGGGGGCAAGCCGCTCGCCGACCGGAGGCTGTCCCGCCTGCTGAAGTAGCCGCCGGCGGCCCCCGGTCGTGCGCCGAGCCGCGCATACACTGGTGCGCACCATGCCCGATGAAGCGCAGCACCGGCACTCCCCGGCGCCCCCGGCCCAGCCCGGCTCGCGGCGGGAGATCGTCACCGGCGTGGCGCGCGGCGCGCGCGGACGCCCGCCCGCGCACACTCCCGCGCGCTCGGAGATCTCCCAGCAGACCTCGCTCGGGGCCACCTACGTCCGCGCCCTGATGCGCAGCCAACTGCGGGCCGCGCTGGCCGCCCTGGCCGTGCTGCTGGCCTTCGTCGGGGCCCTGCCCCTGCTGTTCTCCCTGCCCGGCGTCGACGCGGGCCCCCTGGTGTGGGTGGCGCTCGGGGTGGTGGTGTACCCGGTGATGTGGCTGATCGCGCACCGGTACGTCGTACGCGCCGAACGCAACGAGGCCGACTTCACCGGCCTGGTGACGGAGCCCTTGAGCGAACCCCTGGCCGAACCCCCGAGAGAGCCACCGGCCGGCTGACCGCCCGGCTGACCGCCCGGCTGACCGCCCCGCAGGCCGTTCGGTCAGAAGAGGTGCATCGCCAGGTGCCCCAACGGCAGGCCCAGTTGCCAGGCCGGGGTCCACACCCGGGCGCTCTCGTCCAGCCCCGGCGGGGTGTCCTCGGGGCCGGGCCGCCCCGGGTCCAGGTTGGTGGCGAACAGCTCGGTCCGCTCCAGCCAACTCCAGGCGTCCCGGGCCAGTTCCAGGTCGGGGTCCTCGCCGGCGCCGCGCTCCCGGGCCTCCTCGCCCAGCTGGAGGAAGCGGGTCTGCACCCAGTCGCGCCAGGGATGACCGTACGCCGTCAGGGAGAGCCACTCGTCGAGCTGCGAGACGACCCGGATCCCGGACAGCTCGCCGGCGGCGTCGGAAAGGTAGATCGTCAGTGCCAGGGTGTCCCGCCCGGCCCGGAATTCCAGGGTGCTGACCGGGATCAGTCGTCCCGTGCGCAGCAGTTCGTCCGCGATGTACTCGGCGTAGAGCCACGCCATGGGCACCGCGAGCCCGCCGTCACTGGTGCCGTTCATACCCTCGGGCTGCACCGTTCCACCTTCTCCCGCGTGTCGAGCCTGCCGCCGTCGGTCAGAGCCTCTCCTCAGAGCCTCGCAGGACGGGCGATGTTTACTCAACTTGGACGCTCTGGAGCCGAATTGGATGCGCCATGCGCCCACTCCGGTCAATCCTTGAGCGGTTCTCGGCCAGTTGGCCCTTCGTCCCCCGTGGCGCCCACGGCCGCCGGGCGACCGCGCCGCCCCGTCTCAGGCCCCGAGCCCGTACCCCTGGAGGTCCTTGCGCAGGGCCCGCAGCGCGTAGTAGGTCCGGGACTTGACGGTTCCTGTCGGTATGCCCAGCTCTTCGGCGGCTTCCGCGACCGACCGGTCGCGGAAGTAGACCTGCATCAGCACCTCGCGGTGCTCCGGTCCCAGACCGCCGACCGCCCGTCGGACGTCGATGGCGGTGACCGAGCGGGAGACCCCGTCCCGGGGCGCGGGCGTCTGGTCCAGGTCCTCCTGCTCGACCTCCTGGGGGCGGGAGAGCCGGGCGCGGCGCGCGTCGATCGCGAGCCGCCGGCCGACCGTGAAGAGCCAGGGGCGCATGGAGGCGTGGGGGCTCTCCAGCACTTCGGGGTGCTGCCAGGCGCGCACCAGGGTCTCCTGCACCAGGTCCTCGGCGCGCTGCGCGTCGCCGTTGCAGAGGCCGAAGAGGAATCCGAACAGAGCCCGGCCGTGCTCGCGCTGGAGTGCGGCGAGTGCCTCCGGGTCGGTGCGGCAATCAGTGGGGGAGGGGGGCACCGAGTGGCTCCTTCCGGGGTGGGTGCGGGTCGACATGACCACCCTGACCTGCGGCGGGCCGCCCGGGAACCGTCGGGTGCCGCTGCTGCGCCCAAGCACCCCGGCCGTCCGGTGGGCGGCCGCCCTCGTCGGTGAACGGTCGAACGGCGCGGTGAACGGCAGGCCGTCCGCCGGGGCGCGGTGCCGCCAGGAGGGTGAGTCCGGGGCGCCCGGCGGAGCCGTTCCTTGACTTGCGCTGCTCGCTCTCCAGGATTCAGGTCATCCGATAGTCCTATGAAATGGAAGCTGGGGCAGATGACCAAGCGCACGCGCCGGGCCGTCGCGGTCCTGTCGGCCGTCCTGCTGTCGGCCGTGGCCGCGGCGGGCTGCTCCGGCCCGTCGGGCAGCCCGGGAGCCGCGGGCAGCCCGGGAGCCGCGGGGACCGGGGCGACCAAGGGGACCGCCGGGACCGGGAAGAAGGGCTTCACCCTGGTCGCGAGCGGGGACGTGCTCCCGCACACCTCGATCATCAACGGGGCGGCCACCGGGGGCGGCGGCTACGACTTCAAGCCGATGTTCGCGGACATCAAGGACCTCGTCACCGCCGCCGACCTGGCGATCTGCCACAGCGAGACGGTCTACGGCGAGGAGGGCGGCCCCTTCTCGGGCTACCCGGACTTCGTCTCCCCGCCCCAGGTGGCCGAAGGACTGGGGGACGCCGGGTACGACGGCTGCTCGACCGCCTCGAACCACACCCTCGACGACGGCGCCGAAGGGCTGAAGCGCACGCTGGACACCTTCGACAAGGTCGGCCTGAAACATGCGGGTTCGGCGCGCACGGCGGCCGAGGCGGCCACCGTGACGACCTACACGGCGGGCGGGGCCGAGGTGGCGCACCTCGCCTACACCTACGACACCAATGACCACCCGATGCCCGAAGGGCAGCCCTGGGCGGTCAACCTGATGGAACAACAGGAGATCGTCGCCGACGCCAGGGCGGCCCGGACGGCGGGCGCGGACGTGGTGCTGGTCAGCCTGCACTGGGGCACGGAGTGGCAGACCGCGCCGGACGAGCGCCAGCTCTCCCTCGGCAAGGCCCTCACGGCCTCGACGAGCGGCGGCCGCCCCGACATCGACATGATCCTCGGCACGCACGCGCACATCCCGCAGGCGTACGAGAAGGTCAACGGCACCTGGATCGTCTACGGCATGGGCGACCAGGTCGCCGGCGAGATGTTCAACGACTCGGGCGACCGCGACCTGCGCGGCAACTACGGCTCGATCGGCCGCTTCACCTTCGAGCCCCCCGCCGCGCCGGGGCAGCGCTGGCGCGTCACCAAGGCCGAGTACATCCCGCAGATGACCGACCTCGCCGAGCGCAAGGTCGTCAACCTCCCGGCGGGCCTGGCCAAGGACCCCGAACACGAGGCGTACAAGACCGCCGAGGAGGCCATCAGCGAGGCCGTGCTGAGCCGCGGCGCGGCCAAGGACGGCCTGACACTCGGCAAGTAGCACCGCCGGGCGGGCGCCCGTACGGTCCGGCGACGGGCCGGCCACCGGAGCGGCACCGCCACCGGAGCGGTACCCGCCACCGACCCGGCGTCGTGCTAGGGAACCACGGTCACCGGCCAGCGCCCCGCCTTCACCAGCCGGACCGCCACCGACCCGATGATCCGGTGCCCGGCCTGCTCCGAGGCGCCCACGACCACCGCGTCCGCGGTCAGCTCCTCGGCGGCGCTCACCAGGCCCGCGTACGGGTCCCCGCGGAAGGTGTGGAACTGCCAGCGCACCTCGAAGATGCCCTTCACGCGCTCCGCCGAGTCCCGGATCTCGGCCACGATCCCCTCCGCGATCTCCTCGGTGGCCCCGGCCACCGGCGCGCCCATGGCCGCCCCGGCCGCGATCACCGGCTGGACGTAGACCAGCGCCAGGAGGGCGTTCTGGCGCCGGGCCAGCCCCGCCGCATAGGCCGCCGCGCGCAGCGACGACTCCGATCCGTCAACCCCGGCGAGGATCACCTTCGGACCGTCGGTACCCCGCTCGAACCCCGTGCTCACGTGCTCTGTCACCCCACCGAGGTTAGTGCGTTCGGCGCGCGGACCGGCGCGCGCCTCCCTACAGTGCGAACCATGAGTGCCACCGTGGAGGAGACCCGTGGGACCCGGAACCGCTTCCTGAAGCGGGTGCCCGACGGATTCGGCGCGTTCTTCGGAACGCTCGGCCTGGTGTGCGCCGTCCTGGCGCTGTCCCCCACGCTGCGGCGGCTGCTGCGGCCGGTGGTGCGTTTCCTGGACATGTTCGTCGTCCCGGTCAGCGAGAACCTCGCCTACGCCGTCTTCCTCTTCCTGCTGGCCGCTGCCCTCGGCACCCGCAAGAAGGTCGCCTGGTGGATCGTCGTCACCTATCTGGCCCTGTTGATCCTGGTCGACGTCCTCATCCTCGCCGACGGGGACTACTGGGTCTCGATCGTCTCCGGCGTCATCGCCGTCGCCGCCATGGTGCTCCTGATCGCCGCCCGCAAGGAGTTCTACGCCGCCTCCCGGCCCGGGGCCCTGTGGCGGGCGCTGCTGGTCCTCGGCCTCGGACTGCTCGCGGCCGTCTTCCTCGGCTGGGGGCTCGTCGCGATCTTCCCCGGCAGCCTGCCCAAGGGACAGTGGCTGGACTGGGCCGCCAAACAGGTCTTCGGTGGACTCTTCTCCGCCCGCCAGTTCGACGGCCACCCGCCCCGGCCCCTCTACTTCCTGCTCGGCCTCTTCGGCGCCCTCGCCCTGCTGAACGCCGCCTCCACGCTCTTCCGCTCGCAGCGCATGACCGCCGCCCTGCACGGCGACGAGGAACCGCGCATCCGGGCGTTGCTCGGCGCCTACGGCCGGGGCGACTCCCTCGGCTACTTCGCCACCCGCCGCGACAAGGCCGTCGTCTTCGCCCCCAACGGCAAGGCCGCGGTCACCTACCGTGTCGAGGCCGGTGTCTGCCTGGCCAGCGGCGACCCCGTCGGCGACCCCGGAGCCTGGACGCCCGCCATCGACGCCTGGCTCGGCGTCGCGCGCCGCTACGGCTGGCAGCCCGCCGTGATGGGCGCCTCCGAGGAGGGCGCGACCGCCTTCGCCCGGTCCGGGCTCAGCGCCCTCCAGCTCGGCGACGAGGCGATCTTGCACATCGCCCAGTTCGACCTCGACGGCCGCGACATGCGCGTCACCCGCCAGGCCGTCAACCGGGTCCGGCGCACCGGCGCCTCCACCGTCATCCGGCGCCACTCCGCCCTCACCGAGGAGGAGATGCAGCGGATCGTCGACCGCGCCGACAAGTGGCGCGACACCGAGACGGAGCGGGGTTTCTCCATGGCCCTCGACCGGCTCGGCGACCCCACCGACGGGGACTGCCTGCTCGTCGAGGCCTTCGACGCCGAGGGCGAACTCATCGCCCTGCTCTCCTTCGTCCCCTGGGGCAAGGACGGCATCTCCCTCGACCTGATGCGCCGTGACCGCTCCGCGCCCAACGGCGTCATGGAGTTCATGGTCGCCGAACTGTGCGCCGCCGCACCCAAGCTGGGCGTGCGCCGGATCTCCCTCAACTTCGCCGTCTTCCGCTCCGCCTTCGAGGAGGGCGGCCGGATCGGCGCGGGCCCCGTCCTGAAGCTGTGGCGCAAGCTCCTGTTGTTCTTCTCCAAGTGGTGGCAGCTGGAGGCCCTGTACCGGTCCAACGTCAAATACGGACCCGAGTGGTACCCGCGCTTCCTCTGCTACCAGGACGCCGGCTCCCTCGCCCGGGTCAGCCTCGCCTCCGGCATCGCCGAGGGGTTCGTCTCCGTACCGAGCATGCGCACCCTGTGGGGCAACGGGCACGCCAGGGGCGTCACCGCCCCGGCCAACACCGCGGGCCTCCCCCCGATCGCCTCCCTCAACCTCGGGGCCGTGGGGGAGGAGGAGGGCGGGGGCGGCGCCGAGCGGCTGCCCGAACAGGTCCGCGTCCGCCACCGCAAGGTGGAGCGGATCCGCGCGGGCGGCACCGACCCCTACCCGGTCGGCATCCGCCAGCGCACCCACACCGTGGCGCAGCTGCGCGCCGCGCACCCCGGGTACCCGTCGGGCGAGCGGACCGGCGAACAGGTCACCGTCGCCGGACGCGTGATGGTCGTGCGCGACCTCGGCGGCGTGGTCTTCGCCGTGCTCCGCGACTGGACCGGCGACGTGCAGCTGATGTTCACGCGCGACGAGGCCGGGACCGAGGTGCTCGGCACCTTCACCACCCAGGTCGACTTCGGCGACCACGTCGTCGCGAGCGGCGAGATCGGCAGCAGCAGGAGCGGCGAACTCTCCGTCGTCGTCGGCTCCTGGCAGCTCACCGGCAAGTGCCTGCGCCCGCTGCCCGACAAGCGCAAGGGCCTGGCCGATCCCGAGGCCCGGGTCCGGCGGCGCTACCTCGACCTGGTGGCCAGCCCCGAGGCGCGCGAGGTCGTACGGGCCCGCTCCAGCGCCGTGCAGGCACTGCGCCAGGGGCTGCTCGACCGCGGCTACCTGGAGGTCGAGACCCCGATGCTCCAGCAGATCCACGGCGGCGCCAACGCCCGCCCGTTCCGCACCCACATCAACGCCTACGACATGGACCTCTACCTGCGCATCGCGCCCGAGCTGTACCTCAAGCGACTGTGCGTCGGCGGCATGGAGAAGGTCTTCGAGATGGGCCGCACCTTCCGCAACGAGGGCGTCTCCTACAAGCACAACCCCGAGTTCACGATGCTGGAGGCCTACCAGGCCTTCGCCGACTACGACGTCATGCTCGACCTCACCCGCGAGTTGATCCAGGGCGCCGCGACCGCCGCCTTCGGCTCCGCGATCGCGCACAAGGCGGGACCCGACGGCCGACTCGTCGTGCACGACATCTCCGGCGCCTGGCCGGTGAAGACGATGTACGGGGCGATCAGCGAGGCGCTCGGGGAGGAGGTCGACGCGGACACCGGGGAGGCGGCCCTGCGCCGCCACTGCGACCGGGCGGGCGTGCCCCACACCCCGGAGAACACCCGCGGCGACGTGGTCCTGGAGATGTACGAGCGGCTGGTGGAGGAGAAGACCCTCCTCCCCACCTTCTACAAGGACTTCCCGACGGACGTCTCGCCGCTCACCCGCCAGCACCGCAAGGACCCCCGGCTCGCCGAACGCTGGGACCTGGTCGCCTTCGGCACCGAGCTGGGCACCGCCTATTCGGAGCTGACCGACCCGATCGAACAGCGGCGCAGGCTCACCGCCCAGTCGCTGCTGGCGGCGGGCGGCGATCCGGAGGCGATGGAGATCGACAACGAGTTCCTGGACGCGTTGGAGTACGCGATGCCGCCCACGGGCGGGCTGGGCATCGGGGTGGACCGGCTCGTCATGTTCCTCACCGGTCTGACGATCCGCGAGACGCTTCCGTTCCCCCTGGTGCGCCGGAGCTGAAGCCGCCGCCCGGCGACCGCCCGGGCGGCTGATCGGGTGAGGGGGCGGTGGCGCGTCCGCGTCCCCCGGCATCCGGGGCGGTGCCGTTGATACGTAGTAGTAATGAAAACTGACGAGCCGACAGTAGGGCGGCGCATGCTCCTGCGTACCGCCGTCTTCCTCGGGATCGCCGCCGCGGCCTCCGGCGTCCTCGGCGAGGAGGAGGCTGCGGATCCCGCCCGGCCCGGCGCACCCGCGGCGGCCGGCGGCGCCGGAGCGCCCGGAGCACCCGGAACCGCCGCGCTGAACCGGCAGGGCGCGGCCTCCAGCGCGTACCGGCTGAGCCCGATGGCGGCCGACGTCCCGCCCCGCCACCACCCGGCCAGGCCCGCCGTCCGCACCCGCCCCATCCTGGAACTCTCGGGCGCGCCCGGAGCCCCGGCCGTCGGCAGCCAGATGGTGCTCACCTTCGACGACGGCCCCGACCCCCGCTACACCCCCGCGATCCTGGACACCCTGGCCCGGTACGGGGTCCGCGCCATGTTCTTCGTCTGCGGCGAAATGGCCACCGACAACCGGGACCTGGTGCGGCGGATGGCCGCCGAGGGGCACGTCATCGGCAACCACACCTGGACCCACCCGCTCATCCCGAAGCTCACCCGGCCCGACCTCGCGTCCGAGATCGGCCGCACGAGCGAGGTGGTGCAGCAGGCCACGGGGGAGGCGCCGGGGTGGTTCCGGGCGCCGTACGGGGCCTGGAACCGGGCCGCCTTCGAGATCGGCGCGGAGCTGGGGATGGAGCCGCTCGCCTGGACCGTGGACACGCTGGACTGGACCGAGCCGGGCACCCCGACGATCGTCTCGCGGGTGCTCAAGGGGGCCGCCCCCGGAGTGATCGTGCTCTCGCACGACGCGGGCGGCAACCGCACGCAGAGCGTCCAGGCGCTGGGCGAGTACCTGCCCCAACTGCTCTCCCGGGGTTACCGGATGACCCTGCCCGGCCTGCGGTCCCACTGAAGATACGTTCCGTCAGTGGGACCGCGGTCCGGGTCCGGCCCCTCGGGGCCGCACGGTCAGCGCGTCTCCACCATCCGGGCGAAGACGACCACGTTGCCGTCGTAGCCGCGGGCCTTCGAATATCCGCCGCCACACGTGATCACCCGGAGCTCCGGCTGGCCGGTGTCCCCGTACACCCGGGCTCCGGGGAAGGCGTCCTTGGCGAAGACCTCGACGCCGTACACCTCGAACACCGCCGTGCGCCCGTCGTAGCGCTGCACCTCGACGCGATTGCCCTTGCGGAGCGCGCCCAGCCCGTAGAAGACCGCCGGGCCCTTCGCGTTGTCCACGTGGCCCACGATCACCGCCGAGCCCTGCTGGCCGGGCGAGATGCCGTTGAGGTACCAGCCCGCGAGGTTCGGATCCTGCGGCGGCGGGGCATCGATCCAGCCCTCCGCGTCCAGCCCGACCGTCATCACCGGCGCGTCCACCTTGATCGAGGGGATCCGCACCCGCTGCACCGAGGAGTGGTCCAGCGGGTCCGGCGCCGGCGGAAGCGCCTGCTCCGGCAGCTGCTGCGGCACCTGGTCCGACGGCTGATCCAGCTGCTGCGCGGTCGCCGGCGTGCTCGGCGCCGCCTGCGGCTGCCCCGGGCGCACCCCGACGGCCGCGGCCGCGGCCGGCTGGGGAGGCCCCTCCTCGAACTCCGCCCCGTTCCGGACCATGGCGAGGCCGGTGAGCATGACGAGGGCGAGCGCTCCCCACGGAGAGCGTCTTCGTGACGGAACGGTCTCGTCCCAGCCCATGGTTCTCCCTTCCCGACGCGGGGGTCCCGACCCGCGTTCACTTCCCACCCCGTGTGCACTGCTTCGTACGCCCTACGTCACGCACGCTAAGGGCGAGTGCGGGGGACGGCGAGGGGGGAGGTGCGAACGGGTGGCGGACCGCGGCCGGGCCGGGGCGGGGGGCCGTACGGGATGCGCCCATCCAGGTAATCGTCACATAAATGACTGACGGGTCGTGACCTGCGGATCCGTCAGATGAGCCGCGCTCGCCTCGGCGTGTCGCTCAACCGGGCGGCCCAAAGGTGGAAATGCGCTGGTTGCGGACCGGCCGGAGGGTTCGTCTTGGGAGGCGTTCTCGTCGATGATCCCGGGCGACCACCGCTCCGGGGCGCCTCCCGCTGGAGGTTCCACCATGCGTGCTTCTCGCGCTCTCACCGTGACCGCGGCGGCCTTCGTCGCCCTCGGACTCGCCGCTCCGTTCGCCAGTGCGAGCAATGAGCCAGCCGCCGGGCCCGCCGGTGGGCCCGGCGGTGGACCGGGGGGCGGGCCCAGGAACGTCGCGGTCAGCCCGTACTCGGTGCACCGGGGCGCCTCGATGGAGGTCAAGGCCGAGGGCTGCCGCAACGGAGGCACCGTCTGGTCGCCCGGCAACTTCGACCAGGCGAACCTGTCGGGCGGGTCCCCCGCCTTCGCCAACGTGCACATCAGGCACGACGCCCGCACCGGCGACCAGACGCTCTCCGTCAAGTGCCACGACAACAGTCTCGTCGCCACCCACCGCTTCCGGATCCTGGAGGGTCGCGGCGCACAGGGCGGCCTCGGCGGCTCCATCGGCCCGTCCGCCACCGAGACCGCCATCGGCGCGGGACTCGTGGGCACGGCGGCCCTCGGCGCGGGCATCCACGTGATGCGCCGCCGCCGCCCGGTCCACGGGCGGGTCTGACCGGCAGCCTCCCCGGTCCTGCCCACCAGCCCGTGAACCGCCGTTCGCCCCGAGTCCTGGCCAGGACTCGGGGCGAACGGCGGTCGATCCGGTGGGGGTCGGCTCAGTGCCCGCGGGAGTCCGCGCGGCGTCTGATCGCATATCCGGTACCAGCGGCCGCGACCAGGAAGAGTCCGGCGCCCGCGGCCAGTTCGCCGACGTCCATCCCGGCCACGCTGCCGCCGAGACCGCCGCGCACGCCGCGGGCCGCGGCCGTGGACCTGGCGGTGGGGGCGGTCGTACCGCCCGCGATGGTGAGATCGGTGGAACCGGTCTCGTTGTTGCAGGTGAAGTTGACGGAGTAGCGGGCCCCGCGCCGGGCGTCCCGGTCCACCGTGACCCGGACCGTCTTGCCCTTCGGCACGCTGACGGTGTCGAAGATGCCCGAGGAGACGGTGGCGTACGCCGCCGTACAGCCGGTGAGGGAGAGCACGACCGCGCCGCCGGGTGCGACCGTCGAGGGGGAGACGGCGAACCCGAACGAGGTGATGGGCTGGGCCTCCGCCGCGACGGCGCACGCTGCGCCGAGCGCGAGGACGGTGCCCGCGGCCCCGGCGGTGAGGAGAGCGGTGGCTGAGGTACGTATCGCGCCCATGGTTCTTCTCCGGATCCCCGAGGAGCAGCTGCGGAACGGTTTCCGCACGTGGGGGAACGTGCGCCTCGATGTCCGCCACGCTAGGTGCGCCTGCGGTGACCCGCGATCAGGAACGGGCGAATGGGGCATCCCGGTAGGCCGAACCGGGGACGGACGGGCCGGCAGCGGTTTGCCGGCCCCGGGTCGCCCGCCCCGGATCAGTTGTCGTCCGGCCCCAGGTGCGGGAACTGCTGGAAGAACGGCTCGGCGGTGGCCGAGACCCCCCGGCTGAACGGCGCGTCGAAGTCCCAGATGAGGAAGAGTAGGAAGGCGATCAGCGCGCTGAAGAGTCCGGCGAGCAGCATCTCCCGGAAGGAGCGCCGGATCTGCAGGGTGAAGATCAAACCCACCGTCACCAGCGCGCCCGCCACCAGGCCGAACCAGACCACACCCGGCATGGTGGCCCCGGCGCTCTGCAGCCGCGCGCTGCGGGCGTCGTCCGCGATCCCCACCTGGTCGACCAGGGGCTGGTAGGCCTGGCCCTCGTGGTCGGTCTGCGGTTCGTAGTCGGTGACGTCCCGGCGGATCCGGTCGAGCAGCTTGGTGCCCTGGTCGGAGACGTCCCCGTCGTCCGCCATGTCCTTCCACTCCTGCGTGACCACGTACGTCACGTAGGCGTCGACGTCGGCCCGGATCCGGGTGCGCACCGCCGCCGGATAGACCTCGGAGCGGATGCTGACCTCGTGGAGCGCCTGGGATTCCTGGCGTACGTACTCCTGGGCGGCCCCGCGGCCCTCCCAGACGCCGGCGATCGCCAGGCCGAGCACGATCGCATAGATGACCCCGATCATCATCGTCATGTACTCGATGACGTCCGGGGTCTCGTTCGGATCGTCGTCCTCACCGATCCGGCGGTGGTTGAAGAAGGCGATGGTTAAGACGACGGCGCAGGCCGCGGCCATCGCGAGGGACAGGACGAGCCATTCCGACAAGGGAACTCCCACAAGAAACGAATCGGGTCGGGGTCAGCGCGGGCGCAGCGCGACGATGGCGAGCACGGCGGGGGCCGCCGTGAGCAGGGTGAAGGTCACCGGCGAGATGTGGTGCTCCGCCGGTTTACGGGCCTCCGTGCGGTAAGCCGGCCTGGGCACCGGCTTCTTCGCGGGAGGCGTCACCACGGGGGCGGGCGGCGGTGTCGGCGCGGGCGGCGGCGGCGGCGCCGGAGCCCGGTGGACCCGGGGCGCGGGCGGCGCCGGCTTCGGGGGTGCGGGCGGCGGCGGAGGGGGCGGCGCCGGCTTCGGGGGCGCCGGCGGCGTGGGCTTCGGGGTGGGCTTCGGGGTGGGCGTGGGCGTGGGCTTGGGAGGCGTCGGGGTGGGGGTCGGCGTCGGGGTCGGAGTCGGGGTGGGCGTGGGCTTCGGGCAGGGCGGTGGCGGGGGCGGTGGGCACGGTGGGGGCGGCGGCGTGCAGTGGTGCCCGCCGTGATGGCCTCCGCAGGGCCGACTCCCGTGGTCGTCGTCGTGATGTCCGCCACCTCGGGAACCCCCGCCACCACCGCGGAAGCTCTCGCTCCGGGCTGCCGTGACCAGCTCGACGACGGCTCGGCCGTCGTCCGGGCCGGGCATCGTGGAGGCGCGGCTATCGGCCACGGCAGGTGTGACGGACAGTGCCGCCCACACGAGGACCGGGACCGTCAGCAGGCGCCTGGCACAGGGTCTGTTCACCCGGGGAGCATGGGGCCGCAGGCCCTCCCGCACTCCCGGACCCGCTCCGGTTCCCCCGAACGGGCGATGTGGGGACCGTAGAGGTTTGAGCCAGCGATCGACGGTGTCCGATCAGGTAGCGGTCAATTCCCAAAAGGTATTTGTCGGTTTCGATCAATGTGGGCGGACGGGGCTCCTGGTGTGTTTGGTGTGTGACGAAGAACGGACCGCCAATTTCCGCTTTCGCTCGCTCGGTTGGGCAATGATCAGTACATTCGGCTCGGACAGCTGTCCGAGACCGCGGACACCGATGGACTACACTTGGAGACCCCGATGGAGCGACCCGCCTGGGCCCCGCCGGGCATCGACATATCGGTGCCGAGCGTGTCCCGCATCTACGATTACTACCTGGGCGGCTCCCACAATTTCGAGGTCGACCGCCAAGCGGCCCGCCGGGCCATGGAATTCATCCCGGGCCTTCCCAAGATCATGCAGGCGAACCGGGCATTCATGCGGCGCGCCGTCCGGTACGCGGTCGACCAGGGCGTCACCCAGTTCCTGGACATCGGGTCCGGCATCCCCACCTTCGGCAACGTCCACGAGATCGCCCGGGCCGCGAGCCCCGAAGCCCACGTCGTGTACGTCGACCACGACCCGGTGGCCGTCGCGCACAGCCAGGCCGTCCTGGCCGGCACCGAAGGCACCGGCATCGCCGCCGCCGATCTACGCAAGCCGGCGGACATCCTGGCGAGCCCCGAGGTGACCCGGCTGCTCGACCTGGACCGGCCGGTGGCCCTGCTGCTGGTCGCGGTCCTGCACTTCCTGGAGGACGCCGACGAGCCGTACGCCGCCGTGGCCGAGCTGCGCGACGCGCTGGCCCCCGGCAGCCTGCTGGTCCTCACGCACGCCTCGTACGAGGGTGTACCGCTCGCGGAGGAGGTCGCGGGCGGCGCTGTTGGCGTGTACCGGGACATTCGCAACCCGCTGGTCATGCGCAGCGGCGCGGAGATCGGCCGGTTCTTCGACGGGTTCGAGTGGGTGGAACCGGGACTCGTCTCGATGCCCGAGTGGCGGCCGGAGGGCCCGCAGGACGGCGAGGCACAGGAAGACCCGTACGCCTTCTCGGGCTTCGCGGGCGTGGGACGCAAGGCGTGAGACTCCCGGCACAGACGGCGGGGGAAGCGGGCGCGATGGGCACCGGAAGGACCGCGAAGGGCGTCCCCGCGCCCGGAGCCGTACCGACGACCGCGCGCACGGCACCGGCGGGCACGGCGCGGACCGGCACGGCCCCTGCGGGCACGGCGCGGACCGGCACGGCACCGGCGGGCACGGCACCGGCGGGCCCCGTGGCGGCCGGGCTGCCCGCCGACCCGGACGACCGGATCGGACGGTTCGCGACGATCTGGAGCCGGGCCATCTTCCCGGTGACCGCCACCTCGCTGACCCGGGTGGAGTTCGAACGCCACCTCGTGCCCCTCGCGCGCACCTTGGCCGAGGCCCTGCACGCCCGTCCCTTCGACGCGTCGGTCGGTCAGCGGGTCGGCACGGAACTCGTGGCCGTGCACTGCACCGACCCGGAGGCCCTCGCGGGCACCCTCGGCGTGGTCGAGGCCTATCTCGTCCTGTACTGCGGCCCGGGCGGCGGCGGGGCGGACGAGTCCGAGGAGTACCGGGCCCGGTGCGCCCGCCTCCAGCACGGGATCGCGGCGGGCTTCGCCCGCGAGCTGCGGGAGCGCACGCTCAGGGAGCAGGAGGCCATCGCCCGTTCCGCGCTGACCGCCCGGATCGATGCCCAGCAGGCCCTGCACGCCAGCGAGGCGCGCTTCCGAGCGGTCTTCGAGGGCGCTGCCATCGGCATCGGCATCGCCGACCTCCAGGGCAACGTCATCGAGGTCAACGACACCTTGCTCCAGATGTTCGGCGGCCTCGAAGGGCACGTCCGGGGCCGCAACGTCAACGAGTGGAGCCATCCCGACGACACCCCGCACGTGTGGCGGATGTACGGGGAACTCGTGCGCGGCGAGCGCGAGCACTACCGCGTGGAGAAGCCGTACTACCGGCACGACGGGACCGTGCTGTGGACCAACCTGACGGTGTCCCTGCTGCGCGACGCCGAGGGCACCCCGCAGTACCAGCTGGCCCTGATGGAGGACACCACCGAGCGGCGGCTGCTGAACCTGCGGCTGCGCTACGAGGCCACCCACGACGCGCTCACCGGTCTGCCCAACCGGACCCTGTTCTTCGAACGGCTGGAGAAGGCCCTGAGCGGGGCCGGCGGCAGCCGCTTCGGGCTGTGCTACCTCGACCTGGACGGGTTCAAGACCGTCAACGACAGCCTCGGCCACTCGGCGGGCGACCGGCTGCTGGTGGAGGTCGCGGACCGGCTCCAGAGCTGCGCCACCGGCCCCGGCGAGGTCGTGGCCCGGCTCGGCGGCGACGAGTTCGTGGCGCTGACCACCGGGCCCGAGACCGAGGAGGAGGTGACGGACCTGGCGATGCGGATCCTCTCCGCCCTCGCCACCCCGATCCGCCTGGAGGGCCGCGAGCTGACGGTCCGGGGCAGCATCGGCATCGTCGAGGGCCCGGCGGGCTCGCGGACCGCGGCCGAGGTGCTCCGCAGCGCCGACATCACGATGTACCGGGCGAAGGCGGCCGGCGGCAACCGCTTCGAGTTCGCCGACGAGGAGGCCGACGCCCGGGCGATCACCCGACACGGTCTGACCAACGCGCTCCCCGCGGCCCTGGAGCGCGGTGAGTTCTTCATCGAGTACCAGCCGCTGGTGCACATGCACGACGGCAGCGTGCACGGCGCCGAGGCGCTGGTGCGCTGGTCGCACCCGCAGTACGGGGTGCTCGGTCCCGACCGCTTCATCCCGCTCGCCGAACGGACCGGCCTGATCGTGCCGCTCGGTCGCTGGGTGCTGGAGGAAGCGGTCCGCCAGGCCCGCAAGTGGCAGCGCGAGTACGGTGACTCGGCCCTGCGGATCAACGTGAACCTCTCGCCGACCCAGCTCCACCACCCGGGCCTGGTCGCCGACACGGTGGCGGTGCTGGAGAACTCCGGGCTGGCGCCGGGTGCGCTGTGCCTGGAGGTCACCGAATCGGCCCTGATCGGGGCCGACGACGAACTCCTCGAACCGCTGCGACGACTCGCCGCCCTCGGTGTCGACATCGCGCTCGACGACTTCGGCACCGGTTACTCGAACCTGGCGAACCTGCGCCGTCTCCCGGTGAGCGTCCTGAAGCTGGACCGCTCCTTCACGCAGGGCATGCAGCAGGAGCCGGCGAACCCGGTCGACGTGAAGATAGTGGAGGGGATCGTCGCCCTGGCCCACAGCCTCGAACTCGCCGTGACGGTGGAGGGCGTCGAGACCGGCGCCCAGGCGGCACAGCTCCGCGCGCTGGGCTGTGACACGGCCCAGGGGTGGTACTACGCCAGGCCCGGCTCCCCGGACCGGATCCACACCCTGTCCCTCTGCGACGCCGTACCCACTCCCTGACCTCGCTGCCCCTGCCCGACACCTGAGGCGAGGTCGGGCGGGGCGTACGGGGTGCACGCGGCGTACGGGGTTCAGTTGAGGGCGGCTTCGATGCCCCGGCCGGGCTCGCGGACCGCCTCGCGGACGCGGTCGTGGCGGGCGGAGGTGTCGGCGAGCAAGTGGGCGGCGGCCGGCAGCCGTTCGGCTTCGTAGGCCTCCAGTATCCGCTCGTCGCCGGACCCCGCCAGCGCCTCGGCCAGGATCCGCCCGAGAGTGGCCGCGTCCTGGATGCCGGTGTTCATGCCCAGCCCGCCCGCGATCGGGTGCACGTGGGCCGCGTCTCCTGCCAGGAAGCAACGTCCCTGCCGCATCCGGTCGGCCATCCGCACGTTGACCCGCCAGGTCGAGAGCCAGGTCGCTTCGGTGAGCCGGATCCCGGGCATCCGTGCGTGCTGGTCGAAGAGTCGCTGGAAGCCCTCCAAGGAGGGGGCCAGGCGCTGTCCCTGCTCGTCCGTCTCCGGTGATGCCTGGAGCTGGAACGTCTCGGTTCCCGGTATCGGGCAGAGCATCATGGCGCCGCCGTCGGAGGTGAACCACTGGTGCCAGTACTCACGGCTCAGGCCCTGCGCCGTCACGTCCCCGACCACCATCGCCTCCTCGTCGGAGGTGCGCCCCTCGAAGGAGATGCCGAGCTGTCGCCGGATGGTGCTGCGGCCCCCGTCGCAGCCGGCGAGGTAGGCGGCCCGCAGGGTCCGTCCGTCGGCGAGGGTCACCCGCACCCCGGTGGCGTCCTGGTCCACGGCCTTCACCTCGGCGTCGTACTCGACGTCGACACCGAGCTCGGCCAGTCGGTCGCGCAGGATCTCCTCGATCTGCCACTGGCCCATGAAGAGGGCGGTGGCGTCGCGGGGTGTGTCGTTGATGTACTCCCCGTCGAAGTACTTGCGGAAGATCAGTCCGGCGCTGCCCGTCGAGGTCATCCGCTCGGCCACCCCGAGCGTCTCGAAGACCTCCAGGCTGGTGGGGTGGAGCGCCTTGCCCCGGGACTCGCGGTGGGGTGCGGAGCGCTGGTCGATCACCCGGACCCGGGCCCCGCGGCGGACCAGGTCACAGGCGAGGGTGAGGCCGGTCGGCCCGGAACCCACGATCAATACGTCAGTCGGTACCTCGGCCGGTGCGTCAGTGGTCGGTACGTCAGTGGTCGGTACGTCGGTCAGTGCGTCGTTCATCAGAAGTCCTTTGCTCCGTAGCGGCATTGGCGCCGCCGGGGCGGCCGCTGTCGTCGTCGTGGTTCCAGTGAAGCGCCTCCACGGAGAAAAAGCAACCGGGTCACAAAAATAACCAGGTTGTGAAATCTGTGCTAGCTTGGTGGCATGGACAACACGAGTGCCCCCCCGACGACCGGGCTGCGAGAGGCGAAGAAGCAGCGCACGCGGCAGCAGCTCGCCGCGACCGCGCTGGAGCTCTTCCTGGAGCGCGGCTTCGACGCGGTCTCGGTCGCGGACATCGCGGCCGCCGCCCAGGTCTCCAAGCCCACCCTCTTCCGGTACTACCCGAGCAAGGAGGACCTGCTGCTGGACCGCTTCGCCGACCACCAGGACGAAGCGGCGCGCGTCGTGCGGGAGCGACCGGCCGGGCAGACGCCGGTCGAAGCCCTGCGCGACCACTTCATCGCCGCCCTCGCCGCCCACGACCCGATCACCGGCCTCTGCGACCACCCGAACGTGGTTGTCTTCCAGCGGCTGCTCTACTCGACCGCCAGCCTCAAGTCGCGCCTGGCCCACTACACCGAACGCGAGGTGGACCTGCTCGCCGCGGTGCTGGAAGCGGAGGCGGAAGCGGAGGTCGAGGCGGATGTGGACCCCGATGCGGCGCGGTCCGGGGCGAAGGCCCAGCTGCTGCCGGCCCGGCTCGCCGCCCTGTACCTGGTGACCGCCCGCCATGAACTGGGGCGGGCGAACTGGCTCCGCATGGACGCCGGGCAGAGTGCCGCCGAGGCGCATGCGGCCGCTGTGGCCGATGCCGACACGGCCTTCGCCATGCTGGGCGAGGGGCTGAACCGGACCCTGCCCGCCCGGGTCCGGCACGGATCGTCCGCCGCCCCGACCACGGACTCGGCCCCGATATCCACCACGCCCGGAGCCGGCCAGTAGGGCAGCGGCTGAAGGGGTGGTCGGGGCAGGAGGTCGTCGGGTCAGTAGGTCAGGGTGATCCGCCGCTCGGGGCCGTCGATCCGGACGAGGCCGCCGTAGGGGATCACCACCTGCGGATCCGTGTGCCCCAGGTCCACGTCGAAGACGGCCATCATGTCCGGGGCATAGGTCTTGAGCGCCCGCAGCACGGCCTCCCGCTGCTCCTCGGCGTAACGGAGCCTGTCCTCGGGGTCGTTCGGCCGGTCGAAGGACCAAGCCTTCGGGCGCCCCATCATCATCGCGGAGAAGCGGGCGAGCAGCCCACGTTCGCCCAAGCCGCGCAGCATCCGGAACACCTCCTGTGCCGGAGGCATCTCCTCCGACGTCTCCAGGAACAGCACGCCGCCCTCGGCCGCGTCCTGCGCGGTCGCGACCTCCCGGTCGGCCATCAGGAGCCAGGAGAGGACCTCCAGGTTGCCGCCCCACGCGCGTCCCTCGGCCACCCGGTCGGGGCGGTGCCAGATCCACCCACCCCCGTCCCGCGTGTCGGGCGCGGAGTCGAAGGTGGCGGGATCGGCCCAGTCCCGGTCGGTGTCCCGGAAGCGTTCGGCGGGCCGGATCTCGTAGGGGCCCGAGGAGAAGAGGGCGGCGCGGATCGAAGCGGCGGTCATCGGGTGGAGCGCGTACGGCCGCCCGAGCTCGGTCATCACGCAGGCGCCGTGGTAGGCCACGATGCCCAGGTTCCGCAGGAACAACAGGAGACAGGTGTTGTCGCTGAAGCCGAAGAACGGCTTCGGGTGCGAGCGGATCAGCTCCCGGTCCAGCAGCGGCAGGACGGTGAGCTGGTCGTCGCCGCCGATGCTCGCCATCACCGCCTTGACCGTCGGGTCGGCGAAGGCGGCGTGGATGTCGTCGGCGCGTTCCCGGGGCGTGGATCCCATCTTCCGGGTCGCCGGATACTCCACCGGCTCCAGGGTGAACTCCTCCCGCAGTCGCGCCAGCCCCAACTCGTAGGGAAGCGGCAGGATCCCCGGCAGGCCGGAGGAAGGGGAAATGACCGCGATGCGGTCGCCCGGTACGGGCTTGCGGGGATAGGAAGGAGCGCTCATGTGGGGACAGCACGGGTGTCGTCCGGCCCTCAACAGCCCGATTTCCGCTGATCGGCCCGCTGCCCGGCCCCCCTTGCTCAGCCCACCAGGATCCGCTTCAGCTCCCGGGCCGCGCGCGGCGGGGCCACGTCCGTGCGGTGGGCCAGGGCGATCGTGCGGCGCAGTGGTGAACCCGCCAGGGGAGTCGTGCGCAGCCCGTGCCCCGCGTGGTCGACCACCATCGCCGGGACCACCGCGAGCCCCAGCCCGGCCCGCACGAAACCGAGGACCGCGTCCATCTCGCCCCCCTCCACCGTGAACACCGGCTCGAAGCCCTCGGCCCGGCACGCGGCCACCGTCAGTTCCCGCAGGTCGTAGCCGTGCCGGAACATCACCATCGGCTGCTCGCGCAGGTCCCGGATGTGCAGCGGACCGCCGTCGCCCGGCGGCGGGAGTTCCGCCGAGGAGATCACCACGAGGTCCTCCGTCAGCAGCTCCACGGTCGTGAGCGCCGGCGCCGACGGCGGCAACGGCAGCGTGACCAGGGCCAGATCCAGGGCCCCCCGCGCCAGCTCGCGCACCAGGTCCAGCGACCCGCTCTCCTCGATCATCAGCTCGATCCCCGGGTGCGCGGTGTGGTAGGCGCGAAGGACGTCCGGCAGCAGGCCCGTGCACACGCTCGGCGTGGCTCCCAGTCGCACCCGCCCGCGCCGCAGCTGCGCCAGTTCCTGTACTTCCAGGCGGGCCGTGTCTGCGTCGGCCAGGATCCGCCGCGCCAGCGGCAGCAGGGTCTCGCCCGCGTCCGTGAGCGTGATGTTCCCCCGTGCCCGGCTGAAGAGCTCGGCGCCCAGCTCCCGCTCCAGCGCCTTGATCTGCTGGGAGAGCGACGGCTGGGCGACGTGCACCCGCTCCGCCGCCCGGGTGAAGTGCTTGGTCTCGGCGACGGCCACGAAGTACACGAGTTGCTGGAATTGCATCGTCCCAGCTTAGACCACCTCATAGTCGTGTCCTATCAAGATGAGCCTCATCATGTCTTGGACCTTTGGGGCCCTTGGTCCCTACCGTCTGGACCTATGGCTCTGGCAACGCGGACGGGCCGACGGCCGTCCACCACGCGCACGCTCTGGGACTCCACCGTCGGCAAGAAGACCGTCATGGCGGTGTCCGGGTTGATCATGCTCGGATACCTCGTGGTCCACATGTTCGGCAACCTGAAGATCTTCTTCGGGGCCGCGGAGTTCAACGGCTACGCGGCCTGGCTGCGCCACATGGGCGCGCCGGTCCTGCACAGTCAGTGGGGGCTGTGGATCGCGAGGATCGCCCTGGTCGCCGCCGTCGTCGCGCACGCCGTCTCCGCCTACCAGCTGAGCCGCCGCGACATCAAGGCGCGCCCCGTCAAGTACGCCCACAAGCGGCGGCGCGCCGGCTACGCCACCCGCACCATGCGCTGGGGCGGAGTGATCCTCGGGCTGTTCATCGTCTGGCACATCCTCGACCTGACCACTCTGACGGTCAACGAGCGCGCGCTGGAGGGGCATCCGTACGAGAACGTCGTGGCGACCTTCTCCACCTGGTACGGCAACGTCATCTACATCACCGCGATGACGGCCCTCGCCCTCCACGTCCGGCACGGCTTCTGGAGCGCGGCCCAGACCCTCGGCGCGGGCAACGCCCGCCGCGACCGGACGCTCAAGGCCCTCGCCGACCTGCTGGCCCTCGTCCTCTTCGTGGGATTCGTCTCGGTCCCCGTCGCCGTCATGACCGGATTGGTGGGCTGACCATGAGCTCGAACAGCTACGCCGACTACCGCACCGGCGAGCCGATCGCCGACGCCAAGGCCCCCGCGGGTCCGGTCGCCGACCGTTGGGACCGCCGCCGCTTCGAGGCCAAGCTGGTCAATCCGGCCAACCGCCGCAAGCACACCGTCATCGTCGTCGGTACCGGCCTCGCCGGCGGCGCGGCCGGCGCCACCCTCGCCGAACAGGGCTACCACGTCGTCCAGTTCTGCTTCTCCGACTCCCCGCGCCGGGCCCACTCCATCGCCGCGCAGGGCGGCATCAACGCCGCCAAGAACTACCGCAACGACGGCGACTCCGTGCACCGGCTGTTCTACGACACGGTCAAGGGCGGCGACTTCCGCGCCCGCGAGTCCAACGTGCACCGTCTCGCCCAGATCTCCGTGGAGATCATCGACCAGTGCGTGGCCCAGGGCGTCCCCTTCGCCCGCGAGTACGGCGGCCTCCTCGACACCCGCTCCTTCGGCGGGGTCCAGGTCTCCCGGACGTTCTACGCCCGCGGCCAGACCGGCCAGCAACTGCTGCTCGGCGCCTACCAGGCCCTCTCCCGGCAGATCGCCGCCGGCAACATCGAGATGCACGCGCGCACGGAGATGCTCGACCTCGTCGTGGTGGACGGCAAGGCGCGCGGGATCGTGGCCCGCGATCTGATCACCGGGAGGATCTCGACCCACTTCGCAGACGCCGTCGTCCTGGCCACCGGTGGCTACGGGAACGTCTTCTACCTCTCCACCAACGCCATGAACTCCAACGCGACCGCGATCTGGCGGGCCCACCGCCGCGGTGCGCACTTCGCCAACCCCTGCTTCACCCAGATCCACCCGACCTGCATCCCGCGCACCGGCGACCACCAGTCCAAGCTGACCCTGATGAGCGAGTCGCTGCGCAACGACGGCCGGATCTGGGTGCCCAAGGCCCACGGGGACACCCGTCCCGCCTCCCGGATCCCCGAGGAGGAGCGCGACTACTACCTGGAGCGGATCTACCCCTCCTTCGGCAACCTCGTGCCCCGCGACATCGCCTCCCGCGCCGCCAAGAACGTCTGCGACGAGGGGCGGGGCGTGGGCCCGGGCGGTCAGGGCGTCTACCTCGACTTCGCCGACGCCATCCGCCGCATGGGCAAGGACAAGGTGGCCGAGAAGTACGGCAACCTCTTCGAGATGTACGAGCGGATCACCGCGGAGAACCCCTACGAGGTCCCCATGAGGATCTACCCCGCCGTGCACTACACGATGGGCGGACTCTGGGTCGACTACGACCTGGCGACGACCGTTCCCGGGCTCTTCGCGATCGGCGAGGCCAACTTCTCCGACCACGGTGCCAACCGGCTCGGGGCCTCCGCCCTCATGCAGGGCCTGGCCGACGGCTACTTCGTCCTGCCGTCCACGATCAGCGACTACCTCGCCCGCCATCCCCGTACCGAGGCCCTCGAGGACACCCACCCCGAGGCCGTGTCCGCCGTGCGGGAGACCGAGGCCCGCATCGCGCGGCTCATCGCGGTCGACGGCGACCGCACCCCCGACTCCTTCCACCGCGAGATCGGTGAGCTGATGTGGGAGTACTGCGGCATGGCCCGTACCGAGGAGGGGCTGCGCAAGGCGCTCGACCGCCTTCCGGAGATCCGGGAGGAGTTCTGGCGGCGGGTCAAGGTCCCGGGCGGCGGCGAGCAGTTCAACCAGACCCTGGAGAAGGCCAACCGGGTCGTCGACTACCTGGAGTTGGCCGAGCTGATGTGCCTCGACGCCCTGCACCGCGCCGAGTCCTGCGGCGGCCATTTCCGCGTCGAGTCCCAGACCCCGGACGGCGAGGCCGAGCGCCGCGACGAGGAGTTCTCCTACGCCGCGGCCTGGGAGTTCACCGGGACCGCCGCCGCCCCCGTCCTGCACAAGGAACAACTAGCCTTCGAGTACGTCCACCCCACTCAGCGGAGCTACGCATGAAGCTCACCCTGCGCGTCTGGCGCCAGCAGCACGCCGACGCCCCCGGCGCCATGAAGGTCTACGAGGTCGACGGCATCTCGAAGGACATGTCCTTCCTGGAGATGCTCGACACCCTCAACGAGGACCTGATCCTGCGCGGCGAGGACCCGGTCGCCTTCGACCACGACTGCCGCGAGGGCATCTGCGGTGCGTGCAGCCTGGTCATCAACGGCGACGCACACGGACCGGAGCGCACCACCACCTGCCAGCTGCACATGCGGTCCTTCGCGGACGGCGACACCATCGACGTCGAACCCTGGCGGGCCGCGGCCTTCCCGGTGGTCCGCGACCTGGTCGTGGACCGCAGCGCCTTCGACCGGATCATCCAGGCGGGCGGTTACATCACCGCGCCGACGGGAGCCGCACCCGAGGCGCACGCCACGGCGGTGCCCAAGCCCGTAGCCGACCACGCCTTCGAGAACGCCGAGTGCATCGGCTGCGGCGCCTGCGTGGCGGCCTGCCCGAACGGTTCGGCGATGCTCTTCACCGCGGCCAAGGTCAACCACCTCAACGTGCTTCCGCAGGGCTCCCCGGAGCGGGAGACCCGCGTGTTGGACATGGTGGCCCGGATGGACGGCGAGGGGTTCGGCGGCTGTACCCTGACCGGCGAGTGCGCCACCGCCTGCCCCAAGGGCATCCCGCTCCCGTCGATCGCGGCGATGAACAAGGAATGGCTCCGGGCCGTCCGCAAGGGCGGTCATTAGGGTCGGGCATCGGGGTCGGGCGGACATGCGGCGCCGGGCTTTTCCGGAAGTGTTTCGGGAAAGTCCGGTTTTGTCGAAGGGTCGAGCGAGATTCCTGTGCGGGGCCTGTGACCTGCATTGACTTGTACGGAACGCCAAAGGTCCAAGGTCCTGTTCAACATTCAGCCATCTCGGCTTATTGTGATGTTGACCTGGGCGGAACCGCCGTTCACGGCCGAGGGAAATACGACCGCGACCCCCGAGGTGTGAGCATGAGCGGCTTCCGCAGGCGCCTGCGCTGGACCGGCCTGCACCGACTCGTCCGCGTCCTGCGCCCGTCCGCCCGCGTCCCGAAGCAACCGGGTCGCACGGAGCGCGAACGCCTCGACGGCGCGGCGCAGGCCCCGCGCCCGCCCGACCGCGAGGAGGAGCTGCTCGCCGTCCTCGCCCCGAGCGAGGGCGCCGTCCGCTACCGGGGGCGCCTCGCCCTCGTACGGGACGACCTGCTGCCCGCCGACATGCGCGCCGTGAACCTCCGGGCCGCGGCCGAGGCCCTCGAAACCGCGGGCATCGACTACGGACTGGTCCCCGACGGCGGCCTGCTGCACCGGGTCGCCCTCGCCCCCGGCACGCGCACCTCCGCGCTGGCGGCGTGCGCGCGGGCCTTCACCGGCCGCCCCGTCTACGCCGAACTGCTCGGCGACGGCGGAACCCTGGGCGTCACCCTCGCCGAGGCCCTCCCCGCGGCCGTCGCCGCCAAGGAGACCGAGCGCCGCCACGACGCGGCCCCCGACGACGAGGACCCGCACCACAAGGTCAAGGGCGTGCGCCTGCACCAGCCCGTGGTGACCTCCGGGCGGACCCTCTACCTCGGCGCCGACCACGGCTGCGACCTGGAGTTCTGGGACCCTCCGGCATCCGGCTCGGGCGGGATCGCCTCGCTGCGCGACACCCCCTTCGGCTGGTGGGTGCCCTCCCTCGCCGCCACCCTGACCCGCCGCGTCGGCGACCGCGAGTACCCCGTCGTGGACGCCCTCGCGCGGCGCTTCCCCGACGACATCGACTTCCCGATCGACGCCGTGGTCACCTGGGTGGACGCCGCCGACCCCGTCTGGCGTCGTCGCAGGGACCGCACCAAGGCCGAGTACGCGCAGGACATGTCGGCCGACGGCTCCGGGGCCGGCGGCGCGGCGGGCGTCCCCGCCGTCGACGACGCGGACCACCGTTACCGGGACCGCGGCGAGCTGCGCTACTGCCTGCGCTCCATCGCGGCACACGCCCCCTGGATCCGGCGGATCTTCGTCGTCACCGACGACCAGGTGCCCGGCTGGCTCGCCACCGACCATCCGCAGGTCACCGTCGTCTCCCACCGCGAGCTCTTCGCCGACCCCGGCGCGCTGCCGGTCTTCAACTCGCACGCCATCGAGACGCAACTGCACCGCATACCCGGTCTCGCCGAGCACTTCCTGTACTTCAACGACGACATCTTCCTCGGCCGGCCCCAGCGGCCCCAGGGCTACTTCCTCCCCTCCGGGCTGCCCCGGGTCTTCCACGACACCCGGGCCGTCCCGCCCAGCTCGCCGGAGACCCACGACGACGTGTTCACCGCCTCGCAGCGGGCCACGCGCCGCGCCGTCGAGGAAGTCGCCCAGCGCACCTACCCGCGCATCCTGGCCCACGCGCCGTACCCGATGCGTCGCTCCCTCTTCGCCCGGCTGGAGGAACGGCTCCCCGGCCGGCTCGCGGCCACCAGCCGCTCCGCCTTCCGCAGCGCCACCGACCTCGCCCCGATCACCCTGGCGGCGCACCTCGCGCTCGCCGAGGGCCGGGCCGTCGAAGGCGAACTGACCCTCGCCTACGTCTCCACCGACCGCTCGGAGGAGATCGAACGGCTGCCCGAGCTGGTCCACGACCGGCGCACCGACGCCTTCTGCCTCGCCGACGACTGCGGAACGGAGCTGTCGCCGGACGAACAGCACCGGGCGGTCACCGCCTTCCTGGAGGCGTACTTCCCGGTCCTCTCCCCCTACGAGAAGTCCGCGCCCGTGCCGGCGGCCGAGGGGCAGCGGGCCCCCGAGCCTGCGCCGATCGGCTGACCTCGGCGGCCCCGCACCGTGCCGCGTCCCTGACCGCGCACGGTCATGGGTGACAGTGTTCGGCATGGCAGAAGCACCCGAAATCGCCCGCAGCGGACCGCGGCGCCGGACCGTGCTCGCCGCACTGGCCCCGATCGCCCCGCTGGCCCTGGCCGGCTGCGCCGCCGAGGAGCGGCCGGTCACCCCCGCACCGGGCCCGCAGCCGCCCGCCAAGGACGCCCTGGTCATGGTGATCCGGCACGCCGAGAAGCCGTACGCGGGCGACACCGGCGAGGACGACGAGGGCAACGACGACGCCGGATCCCTGGCCGTGCGCGGCCGCCGCCGCGCCGAGGCCCTGCCGCAGCTCTTCGCGCCCACCCCGGGCGCCCTCCTGCCCCGGCCCACGGTGATCTTCGCGGGCGGCGCGGCCGGAGCCGCCCGGTCCCGCCAGACCGTCGCCCCGCTGGCCGAGGCACTGCGCACGCCGGTACGGGCCGACCTCGCCGTCGGTCGCGAAGCGGACCTGGCCCGCGCCGTGCTCGCGGCCCGGGCCCCCGTCCTCGTCTGCTGGGAGCACACGGGCGTCCCGCGGCTGGTCGGCGCCCTCGGCGCCGACCAGGTGCTCGGGATCCCGGCGGGCTGGCCCGACCGCTACGACCTCGTCTGGCTGCTGGCCCGCCGCCAGGGCCGCTGGAGCTTCCGCGAGCTCCCGCAGCACCTGCTCACCGGAGACGCATAGCCCGCGCCAGGTAGCCGGCGGTGAGTCCCTCCCCGGCCCGGGCCACCCGGGCCGGTGGTCCGGCCGCCACCACCCGGCCACCCTCCGCACCACCGCCCGGGCCCAGGTCGAGCACCCAGTCCGCGCCCGCCACCACCGCCATGTCGTGCTCCACGACCACCACCGAGTGCCCGGCGTCCACCAACCCGTGCAGCCGGTCCAACAGCACCTCCACATCGGCCGGGTGCAGTCCGGTCGTCGGCTCGTCCAGCACGTACAGGGTGTGGTCGCGGCGCACCCGTTGCAGCTCGTTCGCCAGTTTGATCCGCTGGGCCTCGCCGCCCGAGAGCTCCGTCGCGGGCTGTCCGAGCCGCAGGTAGCCCAGGCCGATGTCGGTGAGCGCCCGCAGCGCCCGGTCGGCCGCCGGAACCTCGGCGAAGAACGCGGCCGCCGCCTCCACGGTCAGCGCCAGCACCTCGGCGATGTTCAGGCCCGCGTGGCGCACCTGGAGGGTCTCGTCGTTGTACCGGGCGCCCGCACACAGCGGACAGGGGGCGTAGGTGCTGGGCAGGAAGAGCAGCTCCACCGAGACGAAGCCCTCGCCCTGGCAGGTCTCGCAGCGCCCGCCCGCCACGTTGAAGGAGAACCGGCCCGCCTTCCAGCCGCGCGCCCGCGCCTCGGGGGTGGCCGTGAAGAGCGCGCGGACCGCGTCGAACAGGCCCGTGTAGGTCGCCAGGTTGGACCGCGGGGTCCGGCCGATCGGCTTCTGGTCCACCTCCACCAGCCGCCGGACCGGGAACCCCGGCCCGGCCGCCGCGATCCGCTCCCGCACCGTCTCGGCCAGCACCTGGCCCACCAACGTGGACTTGCCCGATCCGGAGACCCCGGTGACCGCCGTGAACACGCCCAGCGGGAACGCGGCCGACAGGTCCCGCAGATTGTGCCGGGTGACCCCGGACAGTCGCACCTCACCGGTCGCCTTCCGCGGCACCCGCTCGGCCCGCCCGCCGGCCCCCGCGCTCCCCGGTGCGGGGTGCAGGAACCGCGCCGTGGCCGAATCGGGCACCCCGGCGAGGTCCTTCGGCGGCCCGCTGTAGAGCACCCGGCCGCCGTGCTCCCCGGCCCGTGGCCCGACGTCCACGAGCCAGTCCGCGTGGCGCACCACGTCCAGGTGGTGTTCCACGACGAAGACGGTGTTCCCCGCCTCCTTCAACCGGTCCAGCACGCCGAGCAGCGCCTCCGTGTCGGCCGGGTGCAGCCCGGCCGACGGCTCGTCCAGGACGTACACCACGCCGAACAGCCCGGACCGCAGCTGCGTCGCCAGGCGCAGCCGCTGCAGCTCGCCCGCCGACAGGGTCGGCGCCGTCCGGTCCAGGCTCAGGTACCCCAGGCCCAGTTCGGTCACCGCGCCGATCCGCGCCCGCAGGTCCGCGGCCAGCACCCGGGCCGCCTCACCGGTCGGGGGAGCGCAGGCCAGTACGGCGTCCAGCTCGGTCAGCGCCAGCGCCGCGAGCTCCGCGATCGTCCGGCCCGCGAAGGTCACGGCGAGCGCCTCGGGGCGCAACCTGCTGCCCGCGCAGACGGGGCAGGGGGAATCGGCGAGGAACTTCTCGGCCCGCGTCCGCAGGGTGGCGCTCTTCGTGGAGCCGAAGGTCTTCATCACGTAGTGTCGCGCACTCATGTACGTGCCCTGGTAGGGCCGCTGGATCCGGTCGGCGTCCCGCACCGGGTGCACGGTCACCACCGGCTGCTCCTCGGTGAACAGGATCCACTCGCGGTCCCGCGCCGGCAGCTCCCGCCAGGGACGGTCCACGTCGTGGCCCAGCACCTCCAGGATGTCCCGCAGGTTCTTGCCCTGCCAGGCCCCCGGCCAGGCGGCGACGGCGCCCTGGCGGATCGACAGGCCCGGATCGGGCACCAGGAGTTCCTCGCTGGTGCGGTGGACCCGGCCGAGCCCGTGGCAGGAGGGGCAGGCGCCGGCGGCCGTGTTGGGCGAGAAGGCGTCCGAGTCCAGTGGGGGCGCGCCCGGCGGATAGGTCCCGGCCCTGGAGTACAGCATCCGCAGGGAGTTCGACAGCAGGGTCACGGTCCCGACGGAGGAGCGGGAGCCCGGCGTGGAGCGCCGCTGCTCCAGGGAGACGGCGGGCGGCAGACCGGTCACCGAGTCCACCTTCGGCGCGCCGATCTGGTGGATGAGCCGCCGGGCGTAGGGCGCCACGGATTCGAAGTACCGGCGCTGCGCCTCGGCGTACAGGGTGCCGAAGGCGAGCGAACTCTTTCCGGATCCGGAGACCCCGGTGAAAACGGTCAGGGCGTCGCGGGGGACGTCCACGTCGACCCCGCGCAGATTGTGTTCCCGGGCGCCCCGCACGCGGACGAAGGAATCACGGGCGGGGAGATCGGTCGACTGGCGCATTCATCACATTTTACGGGGTCCGGGTCACCGCGCCGGGCGCCGGGACACCCGTTAGGGGGACTTACTTCGTCGGGGCCACTGGCTACGCTCGTCCCTGAATCCACCCGCATGCAATTGCATATGGGATGGAGGGAGTGTTGGATATGGGATTTCGGGAAGAGGTGGCCCGTGGGGTTCGAGAACGGCATGGCGGCGGACGGCATCACATCGGTGCGCTGGGTGAAGAGCAGTGCGAGCAGCGGAATCGGGAACTGCGTGGAGGTGGCGGCCTTGCCGGGAGGCGAGTTCGCGGTGCGCAATTCGAGGTTCCCGGGCGGTCCCGCACTGGTCTTCACCCAGGACGAGATGACGGCGTTCGTGGCGGGCGCGGGCGCGGGGGAGTTCGATCACCTGCACGGAGCGAGTGCCTAGGGTAAATTCCTGGCCAATGCTTGATGAAACGGGCATGCGAGATCCAGACTGGGCCGCTGATGGCGCTTTTCAGTCAGCAAGGAGCTCGCATGCCCGGTCGTCCGCGACCACGGCGCGGGGCCACCGCCCCCCCGTCCCCCGGTCCGTCCCCCGCCGTGGCCCCCGCCGAACGCGGTCCCGCATCGCGGTTGTTGGGCGAACGGCTGCGGAGATTGCGGGAGGACCAGAAGATGTCCCTCGTGGACGCAGCGGCCCTCATCCGGGGGTCCGCGTCCAAACTGAGCAGACTGGAGCGGGGCGAGAGCCCGCCCAAGACCAACGACGTCTGGGACCTGGTGCGCCACTACGGCCTGCCCGCGACCGAGTACGACGAGATCCACGAACTCCTCGGCCAGGTGCGGCTGGAGGGCCGTGCCCGCAAGTACGAGGACCTCACGCCGGACTTCCTGCGCAGGCTCATCTCGCTGGAGGCGCAGGCGAAACGGATCTGCGCGTACGAGACCCACGTGGTCCCCGGATTGCTCCAGACCAAGGAGTACGCCGAGGTGCTGGTGGGCCAGGCCACGGATGCGGACCCGGTGGAGATCAGCCGGCACGTCCGGGTCCGCGAGGAGCGCCAGCGGCTGCTGCACCGCCCGCACCGCCCCGAACTCATCATGATCCTGGACGAGAGCGTCCTGTACCGGCCCGTCGGCGGACCCCGGGTGATGTGCGACCAGATGCGGCACCTGAGGAGCTTCGCCTCCGACGGATCCACCGACGCGCACATCCGGATCCTGCGCTTCGATCACGAACAGGTCGGCACGGCCCCCGGATTCCCCGTCACCCACCTGCAGTTCGTCGACGGCGGGCCGGCCGAGCTGGTGTACGTCGAGCAGTTGGAGAGCGCGGACTACGTGACGGCCCCCGCCCGCGTCCGGCGCTACCGCGAGGTCATGGACCACCTGATGGAGCGCGCCCTGCCATGGCGGGAGAGCGTCGACTTCCTCGACGAGCGGATCCGGGACTACGCGCAGCAGTCGCACCGTTCGGAGCAGTTCGAGCAGTCGCAGCCGGTGGAACCGGCCCCGGTCGGACGCTGATTCAGGGGATCCGTCCCACTCCGCCCCACGCGATCAGGTCCGTGGCACGGGGCAGCGGCGGCCGGACCGGATCCGGACGCCAGTCGGTGACGTCCCCCAACCCGGGGTCCATGATCTCCAGCCCGTGCAGGAAGCCGCGGACCTCGTGCTCCTCGCGCACGCGGCCCCATCTCCCCTGCGTGGCGCCCCTGATGAGCGAGGTGACCTGTTCGCGGACCTCGGGACAGCGGCTGGTGTACTGGCACACGACTAGGAAACTGCCGGGCGCCAGGCGCTCCTTGACCCGCTCCAGCATGGGGACGACGTCCTCGTCGGGCAGGCACTGGGAGACGGCCACGAACAGGGCGGCCGTGGGTTCGTCGGGCCGGACGAGCCCGCGCACCTGGGCACAGTCGAAGATGGCTGCGGTGTCCCGGACATCGGCGGCGACCACGGCGGTCCACGGGTTCTCGACCAGCCGGGCCCGGGCATGGGCCAGCACCAGCGGATCGTTGTCGATGTAGACCACGCGCGCCTCGGGGGCGACGGCCCCGGCGACCTCGTGCACGTTGTCACGGGCGGGCAGGCCGCAGCCGTGCTCCAGGAACTGCCGCACGCCGTAGTCCCGGGCCAGCACCCGGACCGCGCGGCGCAGGAAGGACCTGCTGGCGAGAGCCAGGGTGCGGGACCCGGGTGCGATGCCGATCAGGTCGTCGCAGACCTTCTGGTCCACGGGATGGTTGTCGACCCCCCCGAGCAACCGGTCGTAGATCCGCGCGACGCTCGGCGTGCGCACACCGTGGTGCATCCGTCCCCCTCAACCCTTGCCAGGAGTTGTTCCGGTCACAACTGACCATGTTAGAGAGGATGCGGGGCCCGCGCCGTCACCTGAAGGTGTTCAATCCGGGGCGCGCGGGGGCAGGGGTCGCGCGGGATCGCGTCCGGCGGTCCCGTGGGACCGCCGGAGCGGCAGCCGTCAGGGCGCCCGGCGCCGGGCGCGCTCCCGGCGCTCGCGCCGGATCCTGCGGACCCGGCGTTCCCGCGCGACCCACAGGCCGATCGCGAAGAGGAGCGCCACCAGGGTCAGCGCGAAGCCCACGACGTCGAGGGTCGCGGAACCGCCCCACCGGTACAGGAGCAGGGCGACGAGCAGGCAGAGGGGGGCGAGGACCGTGGCCAGCACGAGGCGCAGGAGGGTTTGCCCGCCGGACGGCTGCGGGATACTGCGCTTACGGTGCACCGGGTTCCATGCGAGGACCCCCCGGCGTAGCGGGTTGAGCAAGGTGATTCCTTTTCCCTTCGCTTGACGGACGGCCCTGGGCGCGCCAACGCTCGGGGCCGTCTTACTGTGTTGAATGCGGAGCCGAATCTACCGTCTCCTCAGCGGAAGTGACGTCCCAGCAGAACGTGCAAGGGTGCCCCTCATGGGAATTCGAATCTCCCTATGATCGGTCCACCGTTGTCAATCCGACCGATACGGCCTGGCCCGGGTCCTGTGAGCGGCGAAAGGGGCTTTGCGCAGCGGAGGTTCGGGTGCGGCGCAGGGTCGGGAAGTGCCGCGTAAGTTCACTCTCAGGAATGAAGATCGAATATCCTGGGCGGCTCCGGCCCATTGCGTGCTGACGGAATCGCCCGTGCGTATGCAACGCGCGGCGGGGGCGGAATTCGCGGAGGTGAAGGGTTCCCCGGCCCCGGCCCCGGTCCCGGTCCCGGTCGCTGTCGGTGCCCGCGCCTAGGCTGGCCCGCATGAGTGATCACGCCACCCGCCGCCCCCTGGCCGTCTTCGACATCGACGGGACCCTCGCCGACACCGCGCACCGCCAGCACTTCCTGGAGGTCCGCCCCCGGGACTGGGACGGCTTCTTCGGCGCGGCGCAGGACGACCCGCCGCTCGCGCGGGGCGTGGCGCTGGCGGTCGAGAGCGGCGCCGACTGCGAGGTGGTGTACCTGACCGGTCGGCCCGAGCGGTGCCGCGCGGACACCCTGGAGTGGCTGACGCGGCACGGGCTGCCCGAGGGGCGGGTGTGGATGCGCGGGAACCAGGACCGGCGTCCGGCGCGGACGACCAAGCTGGAGGTGCTGCGCCGGATCGCCCGGGGCCGGGAGGTGCGCATGCTCGTGGACGACGACGAGCTCGTGTGTCAGGCGGTGCGTGCGGCGGGGTTCCGCGTCGTGCGGGCCGACTGGGCGGCGGACGCGCCGGAGCTGCGCGAGGCGCAGGAGGGCGAGGGGCGTACCTGATCGGGCCGGGGGCCCGGCTCAGTCCTCGCCGTCGAGGCGGAAGCCCACCTTGAGCGCCACCTGGAAATGCGCGACCTCGCCGTTCTCGATGTGTCCGCGCACCTGGGAGACCTCGAACCAGTCGAGGTTGCGCAGGGTCTGGCCCGCGCGGGCGATGCCGTTGCGGATGGCCTGGTCGATGCTCTCGGTGGAGGTGCCGACGATCTCGGTCACCCGGTAGGTGTGGTTGGACATGGGGCTCTCCCGAGGGTGGGGACTGGTGCCTCGTTCCACGGTGCCCCAGTACGTCCCGGTCCGCGAGGCGGAGGCGGTGGCCGAGCGGTGCGCGAGGGCGGCGCGGGGGTCCGTACGGCCCACATGCGGCGTTCCTGTGAACCCGTTGTGTGCGTCAGGTGGAGGAGTCGTACCGGTTCGTCGCTTTTGCGCAGAGAATCCAAAGCCTGAGCCCCTTGACCCGCCCATTGGTCCATGCCAATTTCAAGCCATCTGAGATCAACCCCCCAGAAGGTGACCTTCGTGAAAATGCGTTTCCTCGCCGTGTGCACGGCCTTGGTGGCCGCCACCGCGCTGACCGGCTGCAGCGTGCTCGGCGAATCGGACGGCGGGCCCCAGAAGGTCACCCTGTGGCTCATGAAGGGCAGTGCCTCGGACGACTTCATCAAGAAGTTCACCGACTCCTACGAGAAGGACCACCCCGGGATCGACCTCGACGTCAAGATCCAGGAGTGGACGGGCATCGGCGACAAGGTCAACGGCGTCCTGAAGGGCAAGGGCAAGGAGAAGGCCGACGTCATCGAGGTCGGCAACACCCAGGTCGCGCAGTACATCGAGACCGGTGGCCTGTCCGAAGTCACCCTGGAAGGGCTGCGCGAGTGGGGCAGCAAGGACTGGCTCAAGGGCCTCGCGGACCCCGGTAGCGTCGGCGGCGCCCAGTACGGCGTCCCCTGGTACGCGGCCAACCGGGTGGTGATCTACAACAAGGACATGTTCGCGAGCGCCGGGATCAAGACGCCGCCCAAGAGCCGCGGGGAGTGGATCTCCGCCACCCAGAAGCTCGACAAGGGCGCCCAGCAGGGCATCTACCTGCCGGGCCAGAACTGGTACGTGCTGTCCGGGTTCATCTGGGACGAGGGCGGCGACCTGGCCGTGGAGACCGGCGGCCAGTGGGTCGGCACCCTCGACACCAACGAGGCGCTCGCCGGCATGGACTTCTACAAGCAGCTCCAGGCGCTCGGCGACGGCCCCAAGAGCTCCGACGAGGAGAGCCCCTCACAGGCCGAGGTCTTCGCGCGCGGCCAGATCGCGCAGATCATCGCCCCGCCCGGGCAGGCCGCGCAGATCGAGGAGCTCAACCCGGCGCTCAAGGGCAAGCTCGGCTTCTTCTCGATACCCGGGAAGACCACCGAGAAGCCGGGCGCCGTCTTCACCGGCGGCTCCGACCTGATCATTCCCGACCACACCGCCGACCGGAAGGCCGCCGTGGACGTGATCTCGGCGCTGGTCAGCGAGAAGTGGCAGACCGAGCTGGCGCGCGAGATGAGCTACGTGCCCAACAAGACCACGCTCGCGCACGTCGTCGAAGGCAACGACGGCGCCACCGCGATGGCCCCCGGAGCCGCCCAGGGCCGGGCCACCCCGAAGTCCGCGCGCTGGGCCGAGGTCGAGGCCAAAAACCCCATCAAGCCCTACATGACGGCCGTCCTGTCCGGACAGGACGCCAAGGAAGCCGCCAAGACCGCCTCCGAGGCCATCAGCAAGGTCCTCAGCTCCGACCGCTGAGTTCAGCGTTCGCACATCCGGGTGCCGCCGCTCGGTCATGTCGAATCCAGTCGGTCACGGAAGAAGTAGGGGAGACGGGCCGATACGCCGCCGGCCCGGCTCCCGCTTCCGGATCAGGAGCCGTCATGACCATCGCCCCCCTTTCCCCCGTACACCTCACCAACCTCCCCGCGGCCCCGCGCCCCGTACCCCCGCAGGCCGCCCCCGCCCCCGCCCACCCCGCGCCCCGCTACGCCGTCCGCCTGGCCCGCGACGAGGACGAGGTCCGCGCCGCCCAGCGGCTGCGCCACCAGGTCTTCGCGGGCGAGCTCGGTGCCCGCCTCGACGGCCCCGAGCCGGGACTGGACGCCGACGCCTTCGACGCCTACTGCGACCACCTCCTCGTCGTCGAGGAGGAGACCGAACAGGTCGTCGGCACCTACCGGCTACTGCCCCCGGAGCGCGCCGCGATCGCGGGGCGGCTCTACTCCGAGGGCGAGTTCGACCTCTCCGCACTCGCGCCCATCCGCCCCGACCTCGTCGAGGTCGGCCGCTCCTGCGTCCACCCCGACCACCGCAACGGCGCCGTCATCGCCCTGATCTGGGCCGGGCTGGCCCGCTACATGGACCGCTCCGGGCACAACTGGTTGGCCGGCTGCTGTTCCGTCCCGCTCGCCGACGGCGGGGTCCTGGCGGCCGCCACCCGCGAGACCGTCCTCGCCCGCAACCAGGCCCCGCAGGAGTACCGGGTCACCCCGCACCACCCGTGGAGCCCCGAGGGCATCTCCTTCCCCGACCGCGTCGAGCTGCCGCCGCTGCTGCGGGGATACCTGCGGCTGGGGGCCTGGGTGTGCGGGGAGCCCGCCTTCGACGCCGAGTTCGGCGTCGCCGACCTGTACGTCCTGCTCTCGCTGCGCCGCACCAACCCGCGCTACCTGCGGCACTTCCTCGCGCTCGCCCCGGGCGCATGAGCGCCTGGCTGCCCACCTCGCCCTGCACCCCCGACGCCTGCGCCGCCCACCACGGCCCGGCGGCGGGCGCCGGGCACGCGGCGGCGCGCCTGGCCACCGCCGTGCTGGTGCTGCTGCTCGGCATCCTGGCCGCGCCGGCCCTGCGGCTGCTGCCCGCCGGGGCCCGCGAGGCGCTCGTACGGGCCTGGGCGCGCGGGTTCGTCCGGTCCTTCGGCATCCGGATCACCGTCCACGGCAACCCCGGGCCCGAGGGGGCCCGGCTCGTCGTCCCCAACCACATCTCCTGGCTCGACGTCCCGCTGGTCATGGCCGCGCTGCCCTCCCGGATGCTGGCCAAGAGCGAGGTCCGCCGGTGGCCGGTCCTGGGGCGGCTCGCCACCGGCGCAGGGACCCTCTTCATCGAACGCGAGCGGATCCGGGCCCTGCCGGACACCGTGGGGGCGCTCGCCGCCGCGCTACGGTCCGGGGACCGGGTGACCGTCTTCCCCGAGGGGAGCACCTGGTGCGGCCGCGGCCAGGGGCCCTTCCGCCGGGCGGCCTTCCAGGCGGCGCTGGACGCGGGGGCCCCCGTACAGCCCGTCCGGATCGCCTACCGGCTGGCCGACGGGCAGCTCGCGGGAGCGCCCGCCTTCGTCGGGGACGATCCGCTCACCGCCTCGCTGTGGCGGATCGCCCGGTCCCGCGGTGTGCGGGCCGAGCTCACCCTGCTGCCGCGGATCCCGCCGGGCCGCCACGCGGACCGGCGGGAACTCGCCGCGGCGGCTCAGGCGGCCGTCACGTCCGCGCCGGCACCGCTCGGCGCAGTCCCGACCCCGCGCCGTGCGCCCTCGCGCATGTCACCGTCGTCCGTCGCCGCGGCGGCCGCGGCGACCGACAGCGACAGCGCGAACCGGCCCTCCCGGTCGGTCCACCACTGGGTCAGTTCGAGCCCCGCGGAGGCCAGCTCGTCGCGCACGCCCTCCTGACGGAACTTCGCGGAGACCTCGGTGAGGATCTCCTCGCCGGCCGCGAACGGCACCACGAGATCCAGGGCCCGGATCTTCACCAGGGCGTCCGTGCGGGCCCGCAGCCGCATCTCCATCCACTCCCGCTCCCGGTTCCACACCGCCACGTGCGCGAAATCGGCGGTGTGGAAATCGGCGCCCAACTCCCGGTCGATCACGGCCAGGACGTTCCGGTTGAACTCGGCCGTCACGCCCTGCGCGTCGTCGTACGCCGCGACCAGCACCGCCTCGTCCTTCACGAGGTCGGTCCCCATCAGCAGCGCGTCCCCGGGCGAGAGCATCGCCCGGACGGACGACAGGAAGGCGGCCCGCTCGGCCGGCCGCAGGTTCCCGATCGTCCCGCCCAGGAACACCACGAGCCGGGGCCCGGGCGTCGGCGGGAGCGCCAACGGCCGGGTGAAGTCCGCCACCAGAGCGTGGACCCGCAGCCGGGGCCGGTCCGAGAGCAGCACGTCGGCCGCGCCCCGCAGGGCGCTCTCGCTCACGTCCACCGGGATGTAGGTGTCCAGCGCGGGCAGCGCCTCGATCAGGTGCCGGGTCTTCTCCGAGGACCCGGACCCCAGCTCCACCAGCGTGCGCGCGCCACTGACCGCCGCGATCTCCCCGGCCCGCTCCAGCAGGATCTCCCGCTCGGCGCGCGTCGGGTAGTACTCGGGCAACCGAGTGATCTCCTCGAAGAGTTCGCTGCCCCGAGCGTCGTAGAACCACTTGGGCGGCAGTGATTTGGGCGAGCCGGTCAGCCCCTCGCGCACATCGGTGCGCAGCGCCGCCTCCGCCGCGTTCTCGTCGAGGGTCCGGGTCAACCGGAAGTCGCCCATGGGGAATTCACTCACTGTCCTGGTTCTCCTTGCTCGGTTTCGGGGTGCTCGCCTGCGGGGGGATCCCCTTGATCGCGGTCAGGCCGACACGGGTGCGCGAGGCGGTCAGCAGGGTCCGGTCGGGCACCTCGCACCACCGCGGGTCGTCGTCGTAGGGCTCGGACGCGACGACCGTGCGGCTCGTGCGGGCGTCCGCGAGGTACCAGAGCGAATCGCCCCAGGCCGTCGCCGCGATCGTGTGGCCGTCGGTGAGCAGCAGGTTCAGCCGTGACCCGGGAGCGGCGGCCGCCAGCTCCCGTACCGGCCCGGTCAGCGCGTCGCCCGGGCTCGCACCGGCCCGCAGGGCGCGCAGTACGAGCGCCCACACCAGCACCGAATCGGACCGGGCCGCCAACTGGAGCAGTTCCAGCGGTGGGAGCGTCGCGGCGGCCGCGGCGGCCGAGTCCGGCCAGTCCCGGACCGCTCCGTTGTGACTGAACAGCCAGGGCCCGGCCGTGAAGGGCGCGGCCGCGGCCTCCCCGTCCGCGCCGCTCAGGGTCGCGTCGCGGACGGCGGCCAGCGCGGCCCCGCTGCGCACGACCCGGGCGAGGTCGCCGAAGGTGGCGTCGCCCCACACCGGGCCCGCCCTGCGGTAGCGGCCCGGTATCGGGTCGCCCTCCGCGTACCAGCCCACGCCGAAGCCGTCGGCGTTGACCGTCCCGTAGCGCTGGTGGCGCGGCTCCCAGGACTGGCGCACCAGGGAGTGCTCCGGTTCGGTCAGCAGCCGGCCGAGCGGCGCCACGGGTCCGAGCCAGGCGATGTGACGGCACATCAGGCATCCCTCGCGGTGCGGAAACCGGCGAAGATCTGGCGGCGCACCGGCAGGTCCCAGTTGCGGAAGGTGCCCCGGCAGGCCACCGGGTCCACGGCGAACGAACCGCCGCGCAGCACCTTGTGCTCCGGGCCGAAGAACACCTCGGAGTACTCGCGGTACGGGAACGCCCTGAAGCCCGGGTACGGAAGGAAGTCGCTCGCCGTCCATTCCCACACGTCGCCGATCAGCTGGCGCACCCCGAGCGGGGAGGCCCCGGCCGGATAGCTGCCCGCGGCGGCCGGCCGCAGGTGCCGCTGGCCCAGATTGGCGTGCGCGGGTGTGGGATCGGCGTCGCCCCACGGGTAGCGGTGCGAGCGGCCGGTCGCCGGGTCGTGACGGGCCGCCTTCTCCCACTCGGTCTCGGTCGGCAGCCGCCGCCCGGCCCACCGGGCGTACGCGGCCGCCTCGTACCAACTGACGTGCAGCACCGGCTCGTCGGCCGGCACCGGCTCCACCACGCCGAAGCGGCGCCGCAGCCACTGGCCGGCCTCGCGGTACCAGAACAGCGGGGCCTCGATGCCGTGGCCGCGGATCTGGTCCCAGCCCTCGGCCGCCCACCAGCGGGGCTCGCCGTAGCCGCCGTCCGCGATGAAGGCCAGGTAGGCGGCGTTGGTGACCGGGACCGTGTCGATCCAGAAGGGCGCGGTCTCGCGGATGTGCGCGGGACGCTCGTTGTCAAGCGACCAGGGCTCGGTGGAGGTCCCCATCGTGAACGGGCCTCCGGGAACCAGGACTTCGGGAGCCGATGGCGCCGGGCCGGTCGCCGGTCCGGGCTCCGGGGCGGTCAGCACCGGGCCGCCGGGCCGCAGCTGATGGGTGATCAACATCGTTTCGTCGTGCTGCTGTTCGTGCTGCGCGATCATGCCGAAGGCGAAGCCGTCGTCGAGCAGCGTCGAACCCTCGAAGGCGGTGCGCTCCAACAGGTCGAACACCCGGCCCCGCACCTCGGCGCTGTAGCCACGGGCTTCGGCGGGTCCGAGCAGGGGCAGCGCGGGCCGCTGGGCGCGGGGATGCGCGAAGGCGTCGTACAGCGGGTCGATCTCGGGACGCATCGGTTCCCGCCCGGCGACGCGGCGCAGCAGCCACAGCTCTTCCTGGTTGCCGATGTGCGCGAGGTCCCACACCAGTGGGGACATCAGCGGCGAGTGCTGCGCGGTCAGGTCGGCGTCGGTCACCGGATCGGTCAGCGCCGCAGTCCGGGCCCGGGCGGCGATCAGCGCGGCGGCCGCCCGTTCGCGCAGGTCGCCCGGCGGCTGCTGGTCGGTCCCGCCGGTCGGGGCGGTCGCGGCGCTCACGGGCATTCCTCCTTGCGGACGGGGGCGCGGAAAGGCGCGCGGACAGGTGCGCGCACGGGGGCGGTGGCCGAGGCCGGGAGGGGCGGGGCGGCGGACCGGGGCCGTGCGTCGTCGACCCCACCGACCCCACCGAACCCGTCCACCTCATCGGCCGGACAGCGGCCGCGGCGCACGAACCGTTCGGTGAACTCCCCGACGGCGTCCCGCACCCGGGTGTCCGCGCCGAGCCGCGGCAACGCCTCGGTCGCGGCCCGGAAGCACGCGCGGGCCGCCGCGCGCAGCTCCGGATCGCGCGGCCCGTACCGGGCCGCCGAGCGCCAGAGCGGATTGCGCGGCGCCGGCCCCGGGCCGTAGGTGTCGGCCAGCCCCTTCGCCACGCGGTAGGCCGTCTCCGCGGCCTCCGGATCGTCGAACAGGGCGTGCACCACGGCCACCGGGACCAGCCAGCCGTCCGCGCCCGGCTGCGCGTCGATCATCCGCAGCTCCAGGTGACCGCGCGGCCGGATCGGCGGGAACAGGGTGGTCAGGTGGTAGTCGAGGTCAGTGGCGGTCGGCGGCCTGGGCCCGGCGCCACGCACCCACGCACGGAAGCTCAGGTCCCGCGGGACCTCCCACGCCGCGCCCGCGGCGTGCTCCGCGTCCGGGTCGCCCGCCCCGTCCCGGCCGGTCGGGTCCTGCGGACGTACGCACATCACCGCGGTGTCGAGCGCGTGGCGCACCCAGGCCGCGCGCGGGTCGGCGTCCAGCGGTGGGGCGAGGGCGCGCGCGGTGTCGAGGTCGCTCCAGACGCCCTGGCGGGAACACCGCCAGCCCGCGTACGGGCCGCTGTGGGCGGGGGAGTTGGCGAAGGCCGACACCAGCACCGCGCCGAGCAGGTGCGCGGAGCGCCAGCGCCTGCCGTGGCCGAGCGGGCCGGGCTCCTCGTGGCCCGCGTCGACGCAGACCTGCACGGAGGCGGACGCGCGCATCATGGCGCGCCCGGCCGGCCCGGTGCGGTCGAAGTAGGTCTCCATGGCCCGGTAGCGCGGGCTGTCGAGCAGTCGCCGCAGCGGCCGGCGCAGATCGTGCCCGAGCCCGTCGAGTACGACGCCCTGCGTGCCCAGGGCGGCGCGCACGGCGTCCAGATCGGCCTGGAGGTCGCCCACGCACCCCATCAAGGAGGTGGCGGGCGGTGAGCTGAGTTCGAGCTGGCCGCCCGGTTCGACGGTGAACCGGGAGCGCAGGGGCAGTGCGGCCGCCGCGTCGTGGGCGGCGGTGAGCCGGTCCGGCGACAGCGGCCGCGCGGGGTCCTCGGCGTCCAGCAGCAGCCACTCCAGTTCGGCGCCGAGCAGCCGGGGCGGGCCCGTCTTGAAACAGATGCCGCGCACGAGGTCCTCGGCGGCGGTCTCGGTGAGCGGCCGCGGGGAGTGCTCGGCGGCGCGTCCGGGGGGACGCCCTGGCGGATGTGCGCGCAGGTGCGTCAGGGGTGAGTCCTGGGGCATGACCGGATCCTCTTCTCCTGTCGTGAGCCGTGACGTCACCGTTGCCTACCCGTCGTGGTCGGGCCGTGAAGCGTGCGGATCGCATCAAGATCGCGCAAACACGTGCCGATTCGTGCAAGTAATTGCGTTGCCGCTTGCGGTGCCCGTTCCGCAGGATCGGGGGATGAGCAGCAGATTGAGGGCCATCGCGCTGGAAAACGCGCAGATCGTGGCGGCCGGGGGGTACCGGTCGCGGTCGGGGCGGGAGGTGGCGCTCGCCGCCGCCGTGGCGGAAGCCAAGGCAGGAACCAGGATATATGGCCCCAATCCGGTCATCCAGGGCAAGCCGGAGGGGGCGCGGAGCCGGGAGACCGTGTGCGAGGTGACCGGGGAGAGCAGCACGGTCGCCGCCCGCAGGCTCGCCCCGGCCGGCCCGGTCGCGGTCCTCAACTTCGCCTCGGCCCGCAATCCCGGGGGCGGATACGTCCGCGGGGCCAAGGCGCAGGAGGAAGCCCTGTGCCGCGCTTCGGCGCTCTACGAGACGCTGCTGGAGGCGCGCGAGTACTACGAGGTCCACCGCGCCGAAGTGAGCACCTTCTACACCGACCGGGTGATTCACTCGCCCGGGGTCCCGGTCTTCCGCGACGACCGGGGCGAACTGCTGGAGGTGCCCTTCCGGGCCGGCTTCCTCACCTCCCCCGCTCCGAACGCGGGCACCATCCGGCGCCAGGAACCCGAGCGGACCCACGAGATCCCGGCGGCGCTGGCCCGGCGGGCCGAGCGGGTCCTGGAGGTGGCGGCGCTGCACGGCTACCCGCAGCTGGTGCTGGGGGCGTGGGGGTGCGGGGTGTTCATGAACGATCCGGCCGAGGTCGCCGAGGCCTTCCGGGCGCTGCTGACGGGCCGGTTCGCGGGCGTCTTCGACCGGGTGGCGTTCGGGATCCTGGACCGCGCCCCGGGCCCACGCCGGGCTTTCGAGGCGGCCTTCCCGGGCTGAGGACGGCTTCCTGGTGGGTCACCCCCTGGACCATGTGAACCCCGTGTACGTCTCCCCGTGCGCCGGCGGCCGCGTCCAGGAGCGGGTGGTGAAGGTGTGCAGCCGCCCTTGGGTGAGCGAGTGCCGAGGCAGCAGCACGCCGAACTCCCGGGTCAACGCCTCCAGCAGCGAGCGCTCTGCCGCGGCGCCGTCCAGGGGGCTGCCGAAGAACCGGTGCGGGTCCAGCACCGCCGGTACCGCTCCGGCGGCGCGGAGCTCACCCTCCGCGTACGTGAACGCGTACTGCTCGACACCCTCCCGGGCCACCGACAGGTGGAACACGGGCGCACCGCGGTCCGCCCGCAGCCCGCTCCACACCACCACCGCGCGGGTGCCCGCGCTGGCGCCCGCGGCGGGGGAGCGCAGCCGCTGCCGGTCGAACGGGGCGGGCTCGCCGTCGAAGGCGAAGCTCCAGCCGTTGCCGGCCCGCCCGACCGACACGAGGGCCCGGTCGTCGTAGGAGGAGGACTCCCGCCGGCGCTGGAAGGCCCTGTTGCGCGCCTCCCAGGAGGTCATCGGCAGCTGGAGGAGGAGGCCGTCCTCCTTGCCCTCCCCCTCCGGGTCGGCGTCCGCGAGCCGGTCGGGCAGCTCCGCCGGCTCCACCCCCTCCACCAGGACGAACCGGTAGGAGGTGAGGTGGCCGCCGGGGTCCGGCTCCGCGAGCCACGCCAGGTTCCCCGGGTCGAGCCCGGCCGTCGGCTCCGGCACCGCGCCCGTCTGCCCGCCCCGCGGCGTGGCCAGCAGCTCCCGGCCCCGCTCCGGGGTGAGCAACGGGCCGAGCAACGGGTCGGCCAGCCATCCCAGCGGCGCCAGGTGGTCCGGCCCGCACGGCTCCCACAGGGGCAGGGCCTCCCGCAGCGTCCGCCACGCCCCGTCGGTGTCGCCCCATCGGACCAGCTCCCGGGCCCGCTCGACGGCCTCCCCGAACGCACCCGCCGCCGCGTACCGGTAGGTGCCGCCCCGCAGGCGCTCCAGCGTCGCACGGGCCAGGTCCAGCAGGTCCTCGTCGGCGCCCCGCACGGTGATCCTCAGCGCGGGGGCATCGCGGTGCGCGTCCGCGGCCAGCAGCAGCGGCAACAGCTCTTGCGCGTATCGGGGGTCCGCCACCAGGTCGCCGAAGGCCACCATGTAGGTCTGCCCGAGCAGGCGCCGGATCTGGTCGCCGAGCCCGGCGGCACCCGGCCTGCCGTACCCCTTGGCCTCGTCCAGCGCGGCCAGGGCCGACTCCCACCCGCCCCGCAACGCCTCCCGTCGGGCGTCGTCCACCAGGGCGTCCAGCTCGCGCGTGGTGTCGTTGACGAACTCCGGCTCCCCGTCCCCCGGATTCGCCCGGAGGTTGTGGAACTCCCGGTGCATGTCCCGCATGAACGCCCGGAAACCGGCGTACCGCTCGGGCGGCGCGGCCCGCCAGCCCGCCCAGGTGTACACGGCCCACTCGCCGTCCTCGTCGACGTCCTCCGGATCCATCAGGACGTAGGTGGCGTCGGACCGCACGTTCAGCTGGAGCCCGCGCCGCCAGAGGGCCGCCTCGCGCCGCGCCTCGGGACCGGCGTCGTCGTCCAGGTACTCCTCGAACACGTCGGCGAGCGTGGACTCGTTGTGGTGCCAGCGCGCCTGCGCGGTCCCTGCCAGGAGCCACACGAACCCGCCCGCGTGCCGCCACCCGTCGCTGACCGCGAGGAACTCCCGGTACGACGGGGGCATGCGGCGGCCGAGGCGCTCCTCCATGGCCGCCATCCGCTCCTCGGAGGCGGCCGGGAACCCCAACCACCGTGCCCGCAGGGCGAGCTCGTCGTCCTCGTTCCGCTCCTCGCCGGCCGCCGCGCAGTCCGACCACTCCCCGCTCCACTTGAGGAGGAAGGGCCGCCAGTCGAATGCCTCGGTGTCCGTCATGCACAGGATGGTGACAGCGGGCACTGACAGCGGGCACTGACAGGGGGAGGTCTGCTCAGGCCCAGCCGTACCGCTCGCGCAGGCGGTCGACGACCAGTTGGAAGCGGCCGCGGTCCAGGGCGCACGCCTCGCGCCGCATGCCGGCGTCGTGCACGCGCAGCACCCGGTCCACGTCCACCCAGGACTCCCGTCCGGCCGCGTCCCAGGGCCCGGTGCCGATCGGGACCCACTCCCGGTCCTGGTCGTGGCGCTTGCTGGAGAGCTGTACGGCCAGCACGGTGTCGCGGTCGGTCTCGCGGGCGACGACCAGCACCGGCCGGTCCTTGCCCCGGCCGTCGTTCTCCTCGTAGGGGACGAACGTCCACACGATCTCGCCGGGGTCGGGGTCCCCGTCGTGGTCGGGCGCGTAGGAGGTGCGCACGGGCCCGATGGCGCGCGGATCGACCTCGGCGGTCGCCCCGGCGCCGTCGCGGCCGGGCTGGTGGGGCTGGTCGGTGTGCGGGGTGTGGTGCGAAAGTGCCGTCATCCGGCAGAGGTTAGCGGGGTGCCGGCGCGGCCGGTGCGGGACGTGCCGCAGCGATGCCCGGACCGGGCGCTATGCCGAACCCGTGACCGATGCCGTCGCCGCTCCCAGCGGGGCGGACCAACGCGGCCAGTGGGACTGCCAGTTCTCCGCCGCCTCCAGCTGGGCCGCCAGCGAGATGAGGAGCGGCTCCGAGGACTCCGGGCCCAGGAGTTGCGCGCCCACGGGAAGCCCCTGGGGGGTGAAGCCCGCCGGGACGTTCACGCCCGGCCAGCCGAGGACGTTCCAGGGCCAGGCGTACGGGCAGGCCGCGATGATCGCCCGTTCGGTGTCCAGGGAACCCCGGTTCTCCAGGGCGCCGACGCGCAGCGGGGTGGTGGCCGTCGTGGGCGTGAGGACCACGTCGTAGCGGTGGAAGATCTCCCCGATCCGGTGCTGGTGCAGGGCCTCCGCGCGGCGGGCGGCCCGCAGGGGCAGGCCGCTGAGGATCCGCCCCATGAGCGTGGCCTCGCTCGTCCGCGGGTCCAGCAGCGAGGGATCCGGCACCCGGGCGGCCCACTCGTGTACGCCCCCGGTCGCGCGGGGTATGAAGCTCAGCCCGATCTGCCCGTACCGGGGGTCCTCCAGGGCCACCTCGTGACCCAGCGCCTCCAGCCGCCCGGCGAGCCGCTCCACGGCGGAACGGATCGACGGGTCCAGGGACTTGGAGGTGCCGGTGAACGGCATCGCGAAGGCGAGCGCGATCCGCAGCCGCCCCGGCTCGGTGCGGGCCGCCCGGGAGGCGGAGATCGGCGCGGGCCGGTGCAGGTCGCCGCGGTGGGACCCGCTGGCCGCGTCGAGCAGCAGCGCGGCGTCCGCGACCGTACGGGCCAGCACGCCGTTGACCGTCAGCCCGCGGAAGGCCTCCGGCTCGGGCCAGGTGGAGATGCGGCCGCGCTGCGGTTTGATGCCGACCAGGTGCGTCCAGGCCGCCGGGATGCGGATGGAACCGGCGCCGTCCGATCCCAGCGCGGCCGGGATCAGGCCGGCGGCCACGGCGGCCGCCGAGCCGCCCGAGGAGCCGCCGGGGGTGAAGGCCGGGTTCCACGGATTGCGGGTCGCACCGAAGGCGGGCCCCTCGGTGAGCGGCCACTGGCCCAGCTCCGGGGTCTGCGTCTTGCCGACGATGACCGCGCCCGCGGCGCGCAGACGGCGTACCGCCTCGCTGTCCTCGGCCTTCGGCGGGAAGTCCCCGGCGCAGCCGAAGGCCGTCGGCAGCCCGGCCACGTCCATGTCGTCCTTGACCGCGAGCGGCACGCCGAGCAGTGGGAGCCGCTCCCCGGCGGCGAGCCGCCGGTCGGCCGCGTCCGCCTCCGCGAGGGCCGCCTCGCAGTGCACGATCCGGAACGCGTTCAGCTCCGGCTGCGAGGCCTCGATCCGCTCCAGGCACTGTTCGGTGAGCCAGCGCGAGGTCACGCTGCCGTCGGCGAGCGCCCTGACCATGTCGGCGAGGCCGGGCACCCGGTGCGGGGTCGGGAGGGGGTGCGGGCCCGGCGGCGAGCCGGGAGCCAGGACGGCCGTGGGGCCCGGGGCCAGGACGGCGGTCGTCGCACCAGGAGCCCTACCAGGAGCCCTACCAGGAACCGTGCCAGGAACTGTGGTCATCGAAACCGGACCTCCCCGTTACTCATCGGTACACCGACCGTAACGGGGAGATCTGGAAGCTTGCTATATCCATCCTTCAAGCGAGGTCATGAACCCCTCGAAGTCGTCGCGGTGGATGGTGTGACCCGCGCCCGCCACCGAACGGACCTCGAAACCGCGGGCCTTGAGGATGTCGCCACGCTCCTCGTCGATCAGGAAGCTCGGATCGGCCAGCTGGACCAGGGACGGCACCACCGGCGCGGCGGGCAGCAGGTCCGTACCGGCCAGGGAAGCGAGGCACAGCGCGGTGGCTTCGTCCCAGGCCGCCAGGGTGAGCAGCTCGACGTCCACGTCGGCCTCCTCCCAGCGCGGGCTCAGCGCCCGGATCCGCTCTCTGGAAGCCGACTTGAACGCGGCGAACACCTCGGGCCCGAAGCCCTCCCCGAGCGGGGCCAGGTGCCAGGCCGGGTCCGAGTAGACCGCGCGCCGCGGCCGCAGCCGGTCCACGGCCAGGGAGAGCGTCAGGCCGCCGAGGGAATGGCCGAGGGCGAGGTCCGCCCCGGCGGGGAGGGTTTCGACCAGGTCGTCGGCGAAGCCCTGCGGGGTGTAGTCGCCCCGGCCGCTGGCGCCGTGGCCGCGCAGGTCGACGGCGATGACGCGGTACCCGAGGGCGGCGAGCGCGGGACCGACCCGGCGCCAGGTGCGGTGGTCGGACATGATGCCGTGGACGAGCAGGGCGACGCGGTCGCCCTCGCCCCAGGTGTGGGTGTGGAGTTGCACGGAGTGCCTTTCTGCGGGACGCGCGGTGCGGGCTGCGGGCTGCGGGCTGCGTGGCGCGTGGAGCGTGGAGCGTGGTGCGGGTGTGCTGTACGAGTCTGCCGGTGAGCGGTCGTCAGCGGACGCTGCGGATCGGCTTCACGGCCAGCGCGCCCGCGACGGAGAGCATCGCCGCGATGACGAACAGGGCGGTGTACCCGCCGCTGACGGACACGATCACCGAGGCGACGAACGGCGCGACGATCTGCGGTCCGGCGTTGGCGATGTTGAGGACGCCCATGTCCCGGGCCGCGTCCTCGGCCTTCGGGAGCACCATCGTCACCAGCGCCGTGTCGACGGCCATGTAGCAGCCGAAGGCGAGGCCGTTGACCACGGAGAAGGCGAGCATCGCCGACCAGCTCGTCGACAGGGCCGGGATGAGGAGCGCGACGGCCGACAGCAGCGCGGAGGCGCCGACGAACAGCTTGCGGCGGTCGAAGCGGTCGGACAGGTAGCCGCCCAGGACCGTCGAGACCACCATCGCGACGCTGGTCAGCGGCATCAGGAGGGCCACCGCCTCCTCCGCCTCCATGCCCGCGGGCAACGCGGTGTGGTCCTGGAGGATGTACAGCTGGTACCCGCTCACCGAGAAGTACCCGAGGACCAGCAGCGCGCGCCCGATGAAGGCCCACCGGAAGTCATGGTCGCGCAACGCCCCGCTGAAGGCGGCCAGTTGGGCGCGGACGGGCAGCTGGGCGCGGGCCGGGAGGCGCTGCTCGCGGCTGCTCGCCGTGAAGAGCACGGCCGCGCCCGCCACGACCGCGCCGAAGACCAGGTAGCCGGTGCGGTAGTCGTCGGAGAAGGCCGCGCCCAGCAGGGCGCCCAGGGTCGAGCCGAAGGGCAGGCCGAGTCCGACCGCCGCCGAGGCCTTGCCGCGGGCGCTGACCGGGATCCGGTCGGGGACCACGGAGGTGATCGCGGCCTGGTAGACGTTCATCACGGCCTGGCCGAGGCACCAGGCGATGGTGATCAGCAGGATCGTATCGGCGAGCCCGAGGAGGAACATCGCGGGGACCGCGGCCAGGCCGCCGCCCAGGATCCAGGGGTTGCGGCGGCCGCTGCGGTCCGAGAGGGCGCCCGCGACCGGGTTGAAGACCGTGGCGAAGACCGCGGAGACCCCCGCGATCAGGCCGAAGTTGGAGACCTTGTTCGCCGGGTCGATGTGTTCGACCTGGAGCGCGAGCAGGATCCCGGCGACTCCGATGTAGAGCGCGTACATCGCGGTGTTGCCGATGAGGAGCAGCGGGAGCAGACCGCGTCCGGGCGCGGGCGGCGAGGGCGCGGCGGCGGATGCGGCGGGGGTGGCGTCGGCGGTGCCGGTGCCGGGGGAGGAGACGGCCACGGTGCCCTCCTGGGCAGGGATGTCGGGCGGGTGAGGGGGTGCGCGCCGCCCCGCCGTGACGGCGGGGGTGCGTCGGAACACGACGGGGCGGCGGCACGGTGCGACACGGGCTGCGGCACGGTCGGTGCAGGGGTTGTGACGACCGGGTTACACGTGTCAATGAATCGTGTAACCACTGTGTAGCATCCGATTCCGGCCATCCGCTAGCCCCCGGGCCCCACCGGTCTGGAAAGATGCCACGGCAATGCCTCCCTCACCGAAGCCGTCCCCGAAGCGACCGTCGCCGACGTCGTCCGCCCGATCGGCGCCGCCCCCGCCGCCCGCCCCGGGCCCTACGGCGGGCCCCGCCGCGGCCGCCGGCGAGGCCGTTGCGCCCGGGCTGCCCGTCGCCCCCGGGCTCGCCGCCGCCCCCGCGCCCGTCGCCCCGGTGTCCCCTGCACCCACCACGCTCCCCGCCGCACCGACCAGTGCCGACGTGGCCCGGCTCGCCGGCGTCTCGCGCGCCACGGTCTCGTACGTCCTGAACAACGCCGAAGCCGTGCGCATCAGCGAGCCGACCCGCCGCAAGGTGCGCGAGGCCGCGGAGGAGTTGGGCTACGTCCCGCACGCCGCCGCCCGCAGCCTGCGGGCCGGGCACACCCGGATCGTGCTGCTGCCCACCTCGCACGTCCCGGCCGGGCCGCTGTACAGCGCCTTCTTCAACGAGCTCCAGTGGGCGCTGCGCCGGCTCGACTACACCGTCGTCCAGTACGGCAGCCTCGGCCTCACCGGGGACCAGGCCGCCCGCGCCTGGGCCGAGCTGCGGCCCGTGGCGGTGATCTCCCTCGGCGAGATCGTCCTGAGCGCCCACAACGTCGAGACCCTCAAACGGGCCGGAGCCCGCGCCGTGATCACGCTCGGGCCCGCCGGCGTCGCCGGGGCACACGCGCTCGTCATGGACCAGGCCGAGGTCGGCGCCCGGGCCGCGGCCCACCTCGTCGAGCGCGGCCACCGCCGGATCGGTGTGATCGTCCCCGAGGAGGCGGGCCTGGAACTCTTCTCCGCCCCGCGCCTGGACGGCGCCCGGGCGGCGGCCGCCGGCGCGGCCGAGATCGAGCCGCTGCCCATGGCCTACACCGAGGAGTCGGCGCAGGCCCTGGTGGCCAGGTGGCCGGAAAGCGGCCCTGATGCCGTCTTCGCCTACAACGACGAGTACGCGATGCTCCTCATGCGCGCCCTCCAGGACGCGGGGCTGCGGGTGCCCGAGGACGTGGCCGTGATGGGCGCCGACGACCTGCTGATCGGCCGCCTGCTGCGGCCGCGCCTGAGCACGGTGCGGATCGAGATGCCCACGGGCGATCACCTGGCGTCCCTGGTGGACCGGGCGGTCCGGGAACCGTCGGAGGTCCCGGCCCGCCGCGATCTGCTGGCCGCGCGCGCCGTCCCCCGCGAGTCCACCTGAGCGCTCGGGGCCCGGCCGACGGGCCGGGCCGGGCGCCGGTGCGGCGTGCGGTGCGGCGTGCGGTGCGGGGGCGGTGCGGCGGGCGGTGCGGCGGGTGGTGTGGCGGTGCGCGGGTCGGCCGGCCAGGTCAGGGCGCCGCCGGGGGGCGTTGACAGGCCGCGAGCCGGGGACGGAGACTGCGGGCGCGCCCACCGGCGCGCCCGCACGGATCTGCCCAGGAGACCCCGCATGCGCATCCGCGACGTGTACATCGTCGACGCCGTCCGTACCCCGATCGGCAAGTTCGGCGGTGCCTACGCCGGGGTCCGCCCGGACGACCTGGCCGCGCACGTGGTCCGCGCCCTGGTGGACCGTACGCCCGCGCTCGACCCCGCGCGGATCGACGACGTGGTCTTCGGTGACGCCAACGGCGCCGGCGAGGACAACCGGGACGTCGCCCGCATGGCGGTGCTGCTGGCCGGCCTGCCGGTCACGGTCCCGGGGGTCACCGTCAACCGGCTCTGCGGATCGGGTCTGGAGGCCGTGATCCAGGCCGCCCGTGCCATCGCGCTCGGTGACGCCTCCGTGGCGATCGCGGGCGGGGTGGAGTCCATGACCCGCGCCCCCTGGGTGGTCCAGAAGCCGGAGCGGGCCTTCCCCGCGGCGCACCAGCAGATGTGGTCCACCACCTTGGGCTGGCGGATGACGAACCCCCGGATGCCGCAGGAATGGACGGGAACGCTCGGCGAGGGCGCGGAACTGGTCGCGGACAAGTACGCCCTCACCCGCGAGGCCCAGGACGCCTTCGCCCTGGAGAGCCACCGCAAGGCCGCCGCCGCCTGGGCGGCGGGGGAGTACGCGGCCGAGGTGGTCCCGTACCCCGGTGTCGACCTGCTGCGCGACGAGTGCATCCGTGAGGGCTCGACCATGGAGGCCCTCGGCCGGCTGAAGCCGGCCTTCCGCACCGACGGCCGGGGCACGGTCACCGCCGGCAACGCCTCCCCGCTCAACGACGGGGCCGCGGCCCTGCTGCTCACCGACGAGGCGGGGCTCGCGGCGACCGGGCGCGAGCCGCTCGCCCGGATCCGGGCCTCCGCGGTCACCGGGATCGAGCCGCAGCTCTTCGGGCTGGGGCCGGTCGAGGCGGTCCGGCGGGCCCTGGAGAAGGCGGGCCGGGCGTTCGCGGACCTGACCACCCTGGAGCTCAACGAGGCCTTCGCCGCACAGGCGTTGGGCTGTCTGGAGGCCTGGCCCGAGCTGGACCGCAGCGTGGTCAACCCGCGCGGCGGGGCCATCGCGCTGGGCCACCCGCTGGGCGCCTCCGGGGCCCGGCTCGCGGGCTCGGTCGCCCACCAGCTGGCGGCGGCCGGTTCGGGGACGGGGATGGCCGCGCTCTGCATCGGGGTGGGTCAGGGCATCGCCCTCGTGCTGGAGCGCTGACGGGCCGGGGCGGACGGGGTAGCGGGGGCCGTCGGGGCGGGGGCGGTGGGCCGTACGGACGCTCGATCGATTCCGGACACGTGCCGCCGGCAACTGCCCAATAAGTGAACAGAATTGGGAACTCCGTTCTGACACGATGACGCGTGCCGCCCCCCACCCCCGCAGCTCCGCCCCATCCATCGGAGGCCCCGCGCCATGCCGCTCCTCGACCCGCAGCTCTGGCAGGACGGACCGACTCTGGCCGGGGGTACGTCACCGGTCGTCGAACCGGCGACCGGCCGCACCCTCGCCACCCTCGACCTGGCCTCGGCCCCCGACGTCGCCGAGGCCGCCGTACGGGCCCTGGCCGCGCAGCGGGACTGGGCGCGCGCCACCCACCTGGAGCGCGCCGCGGTGCTCCGCCGGGCGGGGGACCTCTTCGCCGCCCACGCCGACGAACTGCGCGGGTGGCTGATCCGCGAATCCGGCTCGATCGCCGGCAAGGCGGACTTCGAACTGCACGTCGCGGCCCAGGAGTGCTACGAGGCCGCGGCGCTCGCCTCGCGCCCGACCGGGCAGGTGCTGGCGACCGAGGCGCCCCGGCTCTCGTACACCCGGCGCACCCCGGCCGGGGTCGTCGGGGTGATCGCCCCCTTCAACGCCCCGCTGATCCTCGCCATCCGATCGGTCGCGCCCGCGCTCGCCCTCGGCAACGCCGTGCTGCTCAAGCCGGATCGGCGCACCGCCGTGTGCGGGGGGCTCGCGCTCGCCGCGGTCTTCGCCGCCGCCGGGCTGCCGGCCGGGTTGCTGCACGTCCTGCCCGGGGACGCGGACACCGGGGCGGCCGTGGTCGCCGACCCCCTGGTGCGCGTCGTCTCGTTCACCGGCTCCACCGCGAGCGGCCGGACCGTCGGGGAGTCGGCCGGCCGTCACCTCAAGCGCGCACACCTGGAGTTGGGCGGCAACTCGGCGCTGATCGTGCTCGCCGACGCCGACGTCGAGGCCGCCGTGGCCCAGGCGTCCTGGGGGTCCTTCTTCCACCAGGGCCAGATCTGCATGACCGCGGGCCGCCACCTCGTGCACGCGTCGCTCTACGACGAGTACGTCGAGCGGCTCGCCGCCCGGGCCGAGGCGCTGGTGGTGGGGGACCCGTACCGGGAACAGGTGCACCTGGGGCCGCTGATCGACCGCGCCCAGCTGGAGCGGGTCCACGCGCTGGTCGAGGCGAGCACCGAGCGCGGCGCCAAGCTGCTCGCCGGCGGCACCCACCGGGACCTCTTCTACCGGCCGACGGTGCTCGCGGGCGTCGCCGACGACACCCCCGCGTACGCGCAGGAGGTCTTCGGACCGGTGGCGCCCGTACGCTCCTTCGCCACGGAGGAGGAGGCGATCGGCCTCGCCTCGGCGGGCCCGTACGGCCTCTCCCTGGGCGTGGTCACCCGTGACGCGGCGCGCGGGCTGGAGCTGGCCGATCGGATCCCCACCGGGATCGTGCACGTGAACGACCAGACGGTGAACGACGAGGCGGTCGCCCCCTTCGGCGGTGTGGGTGCCTCCGGCAACGGGGCCCGGTTCGGCGGCGAGGCCAACCTCGACGCCTTCACGGAGCTGCGCTGGACCACGGTCCGCCGCACCCCGGCCGGCCACCCGTTCTGACCGGCCCCGGGGGCGCGGCAGGTCCGGCCGGCCCGCCCCCCGGCCCCGGCCCGGGGGTCGCGGAATGCCGGCGGCGCTCCGTTCGTTCCAGGGAACAGGAAGCGAGACATACGGAGGTCTGGAAACCGTGGCTACAGTCGAACTCACCAAGGAGAACTTCGACCGGACGGTCAGCGAGAACGAGTTCGTGCTGATCGACTTCTGGGCGTCGTGGTGCGGTCCCTGCCGGCAGTTCGCCCCGGTCTACGAGAAGGCGTCGCAGGCCCACTCCGACCTGGTCTTCGCGAAGGTGGACACGGAGGCCCAGCAGGAGCTGGCCGCCGCCTTCGACATCCGGTCGATCCCGACCCTGATGATCATCCGGGACCAGGTGGCCATCTTCGCCCAGCCGGGGGCGCTGCCCGAGGTCATGCTGGAGGACGTCATCGGCCAGGCCCGCGCGCTGGACATGGACGAGATCCGCACGAAGATCGCCGCCGAGAAGGCGAAGACGGAGGCCCCCGACCCGACCCAGCCCCCCACGGAGGCATAGCCACACCCCGACGGCCCGGCCCCGGCACGGTGCACCGCCACCCGCCGGTGCACCACGCCGGGCCGTCGCCGTCCGGTCGATGTCCCTTCCGCCCCGCGTAAGGTGACGGGCTATGAGCCCCTGGCCGGGATTCCGTCGGGTCCGGGTGGACGCGGTGGGAACCCTGGAAGGTGTTTATGTCGGAAGCGGTGGAGTACGACGTCCTGGTGCTCGGCGGGGGGCCCGCGGGGGAGAACGTCGTCGACCGGGTCCGGGCGGCCGGGCTGAGCGCGGCGCTGGTGGAGAGCGAACTCGTCGGCGGGGAGTGCTCGTACTGGGCCTGCGTGCCCAGCAAGGCGTTGTTGCGCCCGGCGCTCGCGCGCGCGGACGCGCGCAAGGTGCCGGGGCTGGCCGACGCCGTCCGCGGGCCGCTCGACGCGGCGGCCGTGCTGGCCCACCGGGACTACTGGACGAGCAATTGGAAGGACGACGGCGGACGCGACTGGCTCGCGTCCATCGGCGTGGACCTCTACCGGGGGCACGGCCGCCTCTACGGGATCCGGAAGATCGCCGTCACCAGCCCCGAGGGGGAGCACACGGTGCTCTCCGCCCGGCAGGCCGTGGTCGTGGCGACCGGCACCCGGGCCCGGCTGCCCGACCTGCCGGGGCTGGCCGGGGCCCGCCCGTGGACCAGCCGTGAGGCGACCTCGGCCGGGCAGGCCCCGGAGCGGCTGCTGATCGTCGGGGGTTCGGTGGTGGCGGTCGAGATGGCCACCGCGTGGCAGGCCCTCGGGTCGCAGGTGACGCTGCTGGTGCGCGGCGCGCGGCTGCTGCCCCGGATGGAACCCTTCGCCGGGGAACTGGTCGCCGAGGCGCTGCGGGAAGCGGGCGCGGTGGTCCGTACGGGCGTGGACGTGGAGGCCGTCGTGCGTGACGGGGCGACCGGGCCGGTCACGGTCGTGCTCACCGGCGGGGAGACCCTGGAGGGCGACGAGCTGCTGATGGCGACCGGTCGGGTCCCGCGCACCGAGGACATCGGCCTCGACACCGTGGGGCTGGAGCCCGGTGGTTGGATCGCGGTCGACGAGAGCTGCCGGGTGTCCGGAACCGATTGGCTGTACGCGGTCGGGGACGTCAACCACCGGGCGCTGCTCACCCATCAGGGCAAGTACCAGGCACGGATCGCGGGGGCCGCCATCGCCGCCCGTGCGGCAGGCACCGCCACCGGGGCGGACGAGGGGCGCTGGGGCCCGTACGCGGCCACCGCGGACACCGCCGCCGTGGCGCAGGTGGTCTTCACCGACCCGGAGGCCGCGGCGGTCGGGCTGACCGCCGCGGAGGCCGAACGGGCGGGTCACCGGGTGCGCGCCGTCGACTACGACCTCGCGCGGGTGTCCGGGGCGGGGCTGTACGCCGACGGGTACCGGGGCCGGGCGCGGATGGTCGTGGACCTCGACCGCGAAGTCCTCCTGGGCGCCACCTTCGTGGGCCCGGGGACCGCCGAACTGGTGCACGCGGCCACCGTCGCGGTGGTCGGGGAGGTGCCGATCGCCCGGCTGTGGCACGCGGTTCCCGCGTTCCCGACGATGAGCGAGATCTGGCTGCGGCTGCTGGAGAGCTACCGGGACGCCGACGAGGCTTCCTAGATCGCTTCAGGGGGTAGCGGGTCGCGGGCCGCGGAGGGGGAGGGGGCGGCTGAGGACGAGGTTGGTGGTGGTGCTGCCGAAGGCGGCCAGCTCGTCGACCACCTCCTCCAGGTGGCCCATCGAGGTGGTCGCCACCTTGAGGACGTAGCAGTCGTCCCCGGTGGTGCGCAGGCATTCGAGGATCTCCGGGCGCGCCTCCAGCAGGCGGCGCAGGGGCTCGTGCCGGGTGCCCGGGCCCGGGTACTTGAGCCGGACCACCGCCAGCACGCCGTACCCGGTCCGCTCCAGGTCCACGTCCGCCCGGTACCCCGTGATCACCCCGGCCTCCTCCAGCCGCCGCACCCGCTCCTTCGTCGCGGAGGCGCTCAGGTTCACCCGTCGGGCCAGCTCCGTGAAGGCGATCCGGCCCTCCCGCTGGACCTCCCTCAGGATCGCCCAGTCCGTTGCGTCAAGAGTCTCGGTCATCGGGCCAGAATACCGGCGGATCCACGGCCGAACTGCTTTTGTGCAGGCGGGAGTCGCTTCTGGGGGTCCCGCCGCCTGGCTAGGCTCGACGGTGTGAAGATCGGAGTGAACGTCCCCAATTTCGGCCCCGGCACCGATCCGGGAGTCCTGCGCGGCTGGGCCCGGACCGTGGAGGACCTGGGCTACGACCTGTTGATGGTCTCGGACCACGTGGCCATCACGCCCGACGTCGCCGTACGCTATCCCGCGCCCTTCTACGAGCCGTTCACCACCCTGTCCTGGCTGGCGGGCCTGACCACCCGGGTCCTGCTCGGCACGACGGTCCTCATCGCTCCCTACCGGCACCCGCTGCTCACGGCCCGGATGGCGGCCAACGCCAACGAACTGAGCGGCGGCCGGCTGGTCCTGGGCGTCGGAGCGGGCTGGGCGCGGCAGGAGTTCGCCGCCCTGGGAATCCCCTTCGCGCAGCGGGGCCGGCTGACCGACGACCACCTGCGCGGCCTCCGGGAGGCCTGGGCGGACACCGCCGGTTACGGGGACCGCAGGATCCCGGTGTGGGTCGGCGGCAACAGCGACGCGGGGCAGCGCCGGGCCGTGCGCTTCGGGGACGCGTGGCATCCGCTGCGCCCCACCGTGGCGTGGCTGCGCGAGGCCGCGGTGCGGCTCGCGGCGCACGCGGAGGACCTGCGGCGGCCCGCGCCCGCGCTCGCGCCCCGGATCGCCCTCGGGCTCACGGCGCAGCCGGTCCTCGGGCCGGACCGGCTCGCCGGGCAGGGAACGATCGGGCAGGTCGTCGAAGATCTGGAGGCGATAAGGCTGTTGGGCGCCGAGTCCGTGATCCTCGACCCCTACGACGGCGATCCCCGCCGGACGTGTCACCCGGAAGCGGCCTGGCAGGCACTGGCGACGGTGGCCGCGCACCTGCGCCCCGCACACCGCACACCGCACACCACACCGCACCGCACCGGAACGGAGCAGCAGTCATGACCACACCCGAGGACCAGGCCCTCCTGCGGCGGGCGATCGCGCTCGCGGGAGAGGCGGGCGAGCGCGGCGATCCGCCCTTCGGATCGCTGCTGGCCGGGCCGGACGGCGCGGTGCTGGCGCAGGAGCGCAACACGACCCGCAGCGACGCGGACATCACCGCGCATCCGGAACTGAAGCTGGCGCGCTGGGCGGCGCGGGAGCTGGACGCGGTCACGGCGGCGGGCACCACGCTGTACACCAGCTGCGAGCCGTGCGGGATGTGCGCGGAGGTCATCCGGCTGGCGGGCCTGCGACGGGTGGTGTTCGCGTTGTCCGGTGAGCAGTTGGCGGGCATCAGGTCGGGCAGCGGGCGACCGCCCGTGCCGCAGGAGGGTCCCGCCCTCTTCGAGGAGGTGCGGGAGACCGTCGCCCGGTACTACCCGCAGTACCCGCGGTAGGGCTGCGGGCTCCTGGCGCGCGCCGTACGCGTGGGTGGTCGACGGCGAACCGGGCGCGGAGTGGCCGGAGTTCCCGACATCTCCTGGATCCGGACGGCCGGAACCACCCTTCCCATCTTGATCGATATTAGGTTAGCCTTACCTAAGTCGAGGTGGTCGGGGCGTGCTCCGCGCCATCCTCGGGCCTTCCCGCCCCTCCTCCCGCGCCCGAAAGGTGTTCCCCGATGAGTGCCGCCCGCATGCCCCGCATCGCCGCCCGCATCGCCGTCCGTACGGCCGTCGCCGCCACGGCCACCATCGCCGTGGCCCTCGGCATGGCCACCTCCGCCTCGGCCGCCACGTCGACGCGCACGGTCACCGACGGCGGCGCGACCTACCACCTCTCGCTCACCGCGCCCGGCGCCGCCGCCGCGACGGGCCAGAACATCACCGTCACCGGCAGCGGCTACAACACCGCCAAGGGCGTCTACGTCGGCCTCTGTGCGGTCAACGGCGCCCAGGGCGCCGCCAAGCCCACGCCGTGCCTGGGCGGTTCGGACCAGGCCGGCACCACCGGAGCCTCCCACTGGGTCTCCGACGTCGGCGGCGGCACCCTCCCCAACACCTCCGTCTTCGGGCCCGGCGGCAGCTTCAGCGTCACCATCCACGTCAAGGCCGACCTCGGCAACGGGCAGGTCTGCGGGGAGACCGTGGAATGCGCGGTCGTCACCCGCGCCGACCACTTCAACTCCGGGAACCGCGCCTACGACGTGCACGCCCCGGTGACCTTCAACTAGCCGGCCCGGTCGACCGGTCGATCCCCATGACCCTCCGCCAGCAGAGCGCCGTCGGCGTCACCGTCACGGTCACCGTGGTCACCGCGGTCGCCGTCGTCCTCGGCGCGCTCGCGGCGGGCACCTCGGTGTCCGCCGCGAGCGGCGCGCCCGCCGCCACCGCGAGTTACCGGGCGGTGGCGCAGTTCACCACCACGGGGCGGCCCCGCGACCTGCTCCTGCACCCCGACTCCGGCAAGCTGTACGTCGGTTCGGCCGATCTGCCGGACACCACCGGGGTCAACGAGAACGGGCTGTACGTACTGGACCCGGCCGACGGAAAGGTGCGCAGTACGGTCACCCGGGCGCCCGGACCCACCGGCGCGCTCGGCCCGCGCGCGGTCGGCCGGTTCGCGGCCCCGCTGCCCGGCGACGGCGCCGCCTTCGTCTATCCGCTGCGCGGTATCGGCACCGCCAAGGACGGGGACCCGGCCGTGACGGGCGGCTGGCTCCCGGGGGCGACGGTCACCGACGTCGGCCCGGGCGCCACCCCCGGCACGGTTCTCGTCGCGCAGGGCTCCGTGCTGGAGGAGGTCGACACCGCCGAGGTGACGGTCCGGCGCTCCCTCGCGCTCGACGGCGGAACGGAGTTCGCCGTCGACGCGGCGCGCGGCGCGGCCTGGTTCGCCGACTACGCCGGCCGCGCGTTGTACCGGGTCGACCTCGCGTCGTTCACGGTCGCCGCCACGGTCCGGCTCCCCGCCGGGGAGGGCTTCGGCGGATTCGTCGAGGTGGACCCGGAGACCGGCGCGGTGTGGGTCGGGCTCGACAACTCCGTGCTCGCGTACGACCGTACGGGCGCCCCCCTCGGCGCGGTCACCGGAGTGGACCTGCCCCGGGCGGCCGCCTTCGACCGCGCCACCCACCAGGTCTTCGTGGTCTGGCAGGACGCGGGGGACCCGGGCCGGCCGGGCAGCGACGGCGACGGCACGCTCACCGTGCTGCGCTCGGCGGACCTGAAGGAGGCCGCGCCACCCGTCGTACTGCCCGGCAATCAGGGGCAGTTGGGTGCGGCCGCCGTCGCGGTGGCCCCCGGCGCCAAGGTGGTGTTCGTGTCCGACCCGGCCGGAGCCCGGATCACCCGGCTGGAGCGGTTCGAGCCGCCCCCGCCGGCCACCCCTGGTCCCACGGACGGGAGTTCGCCGCCGGCCACCCCGGGCCCGGGGCCCTCGCCGACGCCCACGCCCGGTCCCACGGGCCCGCAGGGGCCGTCACCCGCGCCGTCGGTCTCGTCGCCCCTCCCGTCCGCCTCCACCGGCGGTCAGGTGCCGGTCATCACGACCGGCGACGCCGCGGGCCCGGGCACCACGGGCGGTGCGGGAGGCGGGTCGGGGAGTGCCCCGGCGTCCGGCACGGCGGCATCGGGTACGGCTTCCGGTTCCACGGTCGGCGGCGGTGGTTCCAGTGCCGCCGGTGGCGCGCTCGCGTCCACCGGTGTCGCCGTGAGCGCCCTGGCCGCCGCCGCGTCGGCGCTCCTGGCCGGTGGCGGCTGGCTGCTCGCCCGCAGGGGTCGCCGCACGCCGGACGCTCCGGGCCCGCGGGACGCCTGAGGCCCGCCGGGCGTGCCGGGCGCCTGAGGCCCGCCGGCGCCCCGCCCCGCCGGCTACGCCGGGAGCGTCGCGCGCCGGTAGCTGCCGCCGTCGCGGGTCCGCGTCAGCAGGCCCGCGATGACCAGGTAGCGCCGCAGCGCGGCACTGTCGTCGTGCACGGAGCGCAGCGCCCCGTTGACCTCGGGTTCGGTGTAGTCGCGATCCGGCTCGAACAGGGTCTCGGCCAGGTGCCGCAGGAGCTGGTCGCGGCGGGCCGGCTTGCGCGGGACCGCCTTCAGTCGGCCCGTGGCGGAGAACAGGTCGGCCACGGGGTTCCGTTCGGCGCGGGCGGACGGACGGGGCGGGTGCTGCGTTGCGTTCTCGGACATGAGCGGCAGCCTGACCCGGCGGCCGGGCCCCGGGCAACCGGTTTTCCCGCACACGGCTCTCCCCGCGCACCAAAAAGTGACGCTCCTTCATCTTACTGAGTGGTAGTCCCCGCCAGTACCCTCCGGGAACCGTTCCCCGCCTCTCGGAGGAGCACCCATGAAACGCCCCACCGCCCGCCTGCGCACCGCCGTCGTCGGCGGGCTCATCGCCCTGGGCGCCGCCCTGTTCTCCCCCCTCGCGACCGCCTCGGCGGCCCGGTCCGCCGTCGACCCCGTCCCGCTCCCCGTCGCGGACTACTGCGGCGGCCAGTGCTCCGACATCCTGCCGCCCGGCCAGAGCGGCAACGCCACCCTCGCCCAGATCCTGCTCCACAAGGCCTTCGGCACCCTGCCCGAGCACACCTCCGACCAACTGGCGCGCTACGCCGCGCTGGCGGGTGGGTACCCGGGCCTCACCGATGCGAAGATCAACGACTTCTTCAACGACGCCTCCTTCGGCGTCCCCTCGTCCCAGGTGGCCTCCACGATCAGCCCGCGCTCCGACGTCACCATCACCCGGGACAAGAAGTCCGGCGTGCCCCACATCAAGGGCACCACCCGCTACGGCACCGAGTACGGCGCGGGCTACGCCGCCGCCCAGGACCGGCTGTGGCAGATGGACCTCTTCCGGCACGTCGGGCGCGGGGACCTGACCCCCTTCGCGGGCGGCGCCCTCGCCAACCAGGGCCTGGAGCAGGAGTTCTGGCCCCAGGCCCCCTACACCGAAGCCGACCTGCAGGCCCAGGTGGACCGGATCCGCACCACCGAGGGCGAGCGCGGTCGCCAGGCGATGGCGGACGCGCAGGCGTACGTCGACGGCATCAACGACTACCGGACGCAGTCGAAGAACGGCCGCTACTTCCCCGGCGAGTACGTCCTCACCGGTCACATCGACTCGATCACCAACGCGGGGGAGATCCAGCCCTTCAAGCTCACCGACCTGATCGCCCTCGCCTCCGTCGTCGGCGGGCTCTTCGGCGGCGGTGGCGGCGGCGAGGTGCAGGCCGCGGTCTCGCTCCTGGCAGCGCAGCAGAAGTTCGGCCTGGAGGAGGGCACCCGGGTCTGGGAGTCCTTCCGCGGACGCGAGGATCCCGAGGCCGTGCTGACGGTCCATGACGGGACGAGCTTCCCCTACGCACAGAAGCCGGCGGCCCCCCAGGGCACCGCGCTCCCGGACGCCGGCTCGGTCGTCGCCGAACCGCTGGTGTACGACCGTAAGGGCGCGGCGACCGCCGCGGCCGCGGCGGCGCCGCCCAAACCGGTCAAGCAGAGCATGTCCAACGCGCTGCTCGTCTCCGGCGCGAAGACCGCGAGCGGTCATCCCGTCGCCGTCTTCGGTCCGCAGACCGGCTATCTGGCACCCCAGTTGCTCATGCTCCAGGAGCTCCAGGGCCCGGGCCTGAGCGCGCGCGGGGCCTCCTTCGCGGGCGTGAGCATGTACGTACAGCTCGGGCGCGGCCAGGACTACGCCTGGAGCGCGACCTCCGCCGGGCAGGACATCACCGACACCTTCGCCGTCGAGCTGTGCGAACCGGGCGGCGCCGCGCCGACCACCGCCTCAGCCTCCTACCTGTTCCGCGGGACCTGCACGCCCATGGAGAAGCTGGAGCACAGCAACGCCTGGACCCCCAGCGTCGCCGACGGCACCGCGGCCGGCTCCTACCGGATGCAGGTGTGGCGCACCGCCTACGGCATCGTCACGCACCGCGCGAGCGTCGCGGGCAAGCCGGTCGCCTACACCGCACTGCGCTCGACCTACCGCCACGAGGCCGACTCGATGATCGGCTTCCAGATGCTCAACGACCCGGCGTACGTGACGGACGCCCGCGCCTTCCAGCAGGCCGCCCAGCACATCGGCTACGCCTTCAACTGGTTCTACGCCGACTCCCGCGAAGCCGCCTACTACAACAGCGGGGCGAACCCGGTCCGGGCCGCCGGGGCCGACCCCGCACTGCCCGTCCTCGGCCGGGCCGCCTACGAGTGGCGGGACTTCGACCCGACCGCGAACACGGCCGCCTACACGCCGCCCGCCGAACACCCGCAGTCCATCGGGCAGGACTACTACATCAGTTGGAACAACAAGCAGGCCAAGGGGTACGGGGCGGCCGGCTTCGGGATGGGCGCGGTGCACCGTGCCAGCCTCCTGGACGACCGGGTCAAACCGCTCGTCGCCGCGGGCGGCGTCACCCGGGCCTCGCTCACCCGGGCCATGGAGGACGCGGCCGTCACCGACCTGCGCGGGGAGAACCTGCTGCCCGAGCTGATCGACGTCCTCGCCGGCGCGCCCGTCACCGATCCGGCGGCGGCCGCGGCCGTGCAGAAGCTGGCCGCCTGGCGCGACGCCGGCAGCGAACGCAAGGAGACCGCCCCGGGTTCGCAGACCTACGCGAACGCCGACGCCATCCGCATCATGGACGCGTGGTGGCCGCTGCTGATCGAAGCCGAGTTCAAGCCCGGTCTCGGCGCCCCCCTGTACGACGCCCTGCGGGCCTCGCTGACCATCGACGAGGCACCCAACGCGGGCCACGGGCCCACCGGTTCGCACGCCGGCTCCGCGTTCCAGTACGGGTGGTGGAGCTACGCGGACGAGGATCTACGGATGGTCCTCGGGCGGCCGGTGGCCGATCCGCCCTCCCGGGTCTACTGCGGGGGCGGTTCGCCGAGCGGCTGCCGTGACGTCCTGCTCGCCACCCTGAAGCAGGCGGCGGCCGCGACCCCGGCCGCGGTCTACCCGGCCGACGGCACCTGCGCCGCCGGCAAGCAGTGGTGCGCGGACGGCATCGTCCAGCGTCCGGTGGGTGGGCTCGCCCACCCGATGACCACCTGGCAGAACCGGCCGACCTACCAGCAGGTGGTGGAGTTCCCGGCGCACCGCTGAACCGGCGCACCGCTGGACCGGCGCACCGCTGGACCGGCGCACCGCTGAACCGGCGCACCGCTGAACCGGCGCACCGCCGAACCGGCCCGACCCCGCGCGAAGCCCCGCCGTCCCCGGTGCTGACCGGGGGCGGCGGGGCGGCGTTCACCGTGCGGGGGTCAGGGAGCGACGGTGATCTGCTGGGCCGGGTCGGTGGTGTCCGTCACCTTGTACACGGCGTTGAAGGTCGAGCTGGTCGCGCTCGTCGGACAGCCGAAGCCGCCGGTGACCGTGACCGGCACGGTGGCGTTCGTGAAGGTCAGGCTGGAGGGGGCGCCGTTGGTCCAGGTGCCCGCGACCGCGGCCGGACCGCTGGGGGCGGTGGTCACGGTGCAGGTCGCGAGGCCGGTCGTGTGCACGACCAGACCGCCGGTGGGCACGGTCATCGTGGCCGTGATCGGCGAGCCGTTCTGCATCGAGACGGACCACGCGCCGCTCGTGGTGACCGTCGGCGTGACCCCGGGGATGCTGGAGGTGCACGAGCTGTACGTCGGCGGCGAGATGGGCGAGGAGACGGCCCCGGCCGCGTTGTGGTTGCCGGGAGCGGCCGGGACCGAACCCGTCGAGACGGAGACCGAGCAGGTCACGGTGACCGAGCCGGCCTTGAGGGTGGCCTTGCCGCTGAGCGTGGCCTTGAAGGCGTGTCCGGCGGGCGAGACGGTGGTCGAGCCCGCCAGGGGTAAGGGGCTCGCCGTCGCGGGGACGGAGCCCAGGGTGAGGGCCCCGGCGGCCGCGAGACCGGCGGCCAGGGCGAGTGCGGTGCGGGTGCGCGTACGGGTCATGACGGCGCTCCTTGGGGATCGGTGTCCTGCGTGGGGGGCGCAGGAGAGGGGGGAGGAGTGGTCTGCGTGGGGGGAGTGGCGGACGTGCGGTGGGGCGCGGCGGAAGGCTGCCAGGCGAACATCAGACCGCCGCCGAGGATGCCGAGCAGGGTGCCGATGAGGAACCCGCCCAGATTCGACAGGACCAGCGCGGCCGTGGCGATGAGCGTCGTGAGGATCCCCGCCAGGGTGCGGTGCTGAGGGGAGAACCAGGCGGAGAGCCCCATCACGATCATGACGATCCCCATCAGGACGGACGGGATGCCCGCCACGCCCTGCTGGAGCATGATCTTCAGCGGTGCCAGCGGCAGCGCGCAGATCTCGGCCCCGGCGAGAAGGGTGAAGAAGCCGCCCCAGAAGGGTCTGCTCCGCCTCCAGCGACGGAACCTCCCGGGCCGCCGGCCGCCGCCGGACGGGGTGCCGGTCTCCGGGCCGGTGCCGTCCCGGGCGCCGCCCCGGGTCAGAAGCATTCCTTCTTGCCCTTGCTGATGTTCATGTTGAGGCCGGAGAGCTTGAAGGTGCCGGCGTTGGTCGCCCACGCCGTCTGGTGCAGGTTGCTGATGGTGACGCTGTCGGCCTGCTGGGCGAAGAGGTCCTGCATGCCCACGGCCTCCGTCGGACCCTTGTCCAGGGTGGAGGCGTCCCGGCCGATCTCGATGTTGCTGAAGACCGCGTCGCCGGAGAGCTGGGTCGCGTCCACGAAGAGGTTGCTGGCCTCGACCGGATTCTTCTGGCCCGCCGTGAGGTTGAGCGAGATGTCGCCGATCAGCGGGAGCGTGGTGACCACCGACTGGCAGAGGCTGTGGAGCTTGGCCTCCTTGATGGCGGTGACCGCCACCGGGATGAGCTCGCCCCGGGCATTGACGTCGACGCTGCCGTACTGGGCGAAGCCCTCGCCCTCCAGGCTCTGCGCCGAGACCTTGAACTGCTGCCCCGACACGGCGAAGGAGGCGGCGAGCGCGCCCTGCGCCAGGGCTATCCCGAGGCCCGCCGTGACCGCGACCGCCGGGAGGGTCAGGACGGCGAAGCGCCGCCATCTGACCCGGCCGTCAGCGCTGTTGACAGCGTTGTCAGGTAAATTCTGGGAATCTTCCACCGGATGCCCCTATATATCGGCTGTGCACCGTTGTTACCGACGAGTTGAATGTAAGAGTGCCAATGGTGGTTGGCAAGGTTGCGGGAACGCCCGGTTTCGGCCGACTCCTACTGCTCCGTACGCAGCAGTTCGGCGGCCTCGGCCTCCACCCGCCGGGCCATCGCACGGGCGAACTCGGCGGCCACGACCTCGCCCGCCACCGGACGCAGGGCGGCCACCGCATCGGTGATGTGCTGAACCTGGGTGGCCGAAAGGTGCTCCAGCCCGGCCGGGCCGATCACATGCGATCGGAAGAGTCCCACGAACCGGTCCGCGAGCGCTGCCGCTTGGGTCTGTACGAAGTCCCCCGCGTCCAGGATCTCGGTGAGCGGCACCCCCTGCCGCACCAGCGCCACGGTCGCCTCCAGCAGCCCGCGGCTCGGGAAGGTCACCGTGTCGCCCTCGATCGTGACGTACCGCAGGGCCGCCGCGCGCCGGGTGTGCTGCGCGGTGGCCGCCGCGCCGAACAGCGCGCGCAGCTCGGCCAGGGTCATCGTGACCGGGTCCTCGTGCACCCAGCCCCGGGTCATCTCCCGCTCCAGGCCCAGGAGTCGGCCGATGCCGCCGCCCTCCTCCCAGGCGCGCAGCAGCTCCGCGATGCCGTTGACGGTGTAGCCCCGGCCCAGGAGGTCGTTGATCAACCGCAGTCGGGCGAGGTGGTCGTCGGAGTACCAGGCGATCCGGCCCTCGCGCAGGGGCGGCGGGAGCAGGCCGCGCTCCTGGTAGTAGCGCAGGTTGCGCACCTTCACGCCCGCCGCGAGGGCGACTTCCTCCCGGCGGTAGCGGGCCGCGGGCCCGTCGCCGTGGTGCGCCGCGCGCTCGCCCGCGGATGGGGTCGGCCCGACCCGGCTGCTGCTCACGGGCCGAGTCTAGGAGGTGATCCGGACGCTCCTGGCCGGTACCGGCGGGTATCCACCGGTCGCTGACCGGTGGGGACGCTCATTCTCCGGCGGGTCGGTCCTTGGGTGCGGGGGCCTGCTTGACCGCGCGCAGGACCACGAACTTCGGGTCGCTCGCGACGAGTTGGCTGTTGCCGAAGAGCCGGCGCAGCCGGACGTGGTAACCGAGGTGGCGGTTGCCGACCACCCACAGCTCGCCGCCGGGCCGCAGGGCCTGGCGGGCCTGGGCGAACATCCGCATCGCGGTGGCCTCGGTCGTCGCCTGGTGCGAGTGGAACGGCGGGTTGTTCAGCACCAGGTCCACCGAGCCGTCCGGTACTCCGGCGAGCCCGTCACCGACCAGGAACTCGGCCTTGCGGTCGCCCTCCGGGACATTGGCCCGGTACGTCGCCTCCGCCGAGGCCACCGCTTGGTACGACTCGTCGGTGAAGATCACTTCGGCGCCGGGCTCGGCGAGCGCGGCGGCCGTGCCGACCACGCCGTTGCCGCAGCCCAGGTCCACGATCCGGGCGGCGCCCGTGCGCTGCGGGAAGTGCTGGAGCAGGAAACGGGTGCCGATGTCGAGCCGGTCCGCGCAGAAGACCCCGGCCTCGTTGACCGCGGTGAGCCCGGAGGCCACGCCCGAGTCCTCGTCCAGGGTGTAGGTCAGCGGCCAGGGCCCGGGCGCGGCGGCCTCGCGGGCGGCCTGCGGGCCGGGCGTGGCGAAGATCAGCCGGGCCTTCTTCTCCGCGAGGGAGGTCCGGGTCGGGCCGACGATGCGCTCGAAGAGCCGCAGCGTGGAGGTGTGGATGTCCTTGACCATGCCGGTGCCGACGACCACGGTGTCCGCGTGCAGGCGCGGGGCCAGTCGGTGCAGCTGGTCCTCCAGCAGCGCCAGGCTCTTGGGCACGCGGACGAGCAGGACGTCGATCCGCTCCGGCGGGGCGTCCTGAGTGGTCAGCAGGCGGACGTCGGCCTCGGGCACCCCGGCGCGCGCCAGATTGAGGCGGGTCGCCTCGTGGGCGAGGGAGGAGTCCGTGATCTGTACCGGCCGGTGCGCGGCCAGCGCCGTCACCAGAGTCCCCCAGCGGTCCCCGAGGACGGTGATCTGCCCGTCCAGCTCCACCGGCGGGCGCTCGCCGGTACCGGCGGCGAGGTGCCGCAGCAGGTACTCGTCGGCGGCGTCCCAGGCGCGGAGCCGGTCGCGGGGGTCCTCGGGGAAGCGGGTGAGCTGGTGGGAGCCGAAAGGCGTGGTGAGGCGGTTCATATGGGACCCAGGCTAGCCGAGTACGCGGCCCGCGCCCGCACCCGGCGCCGCCGGGGCGTCCGTACGGGCCTCCCCGGCCCGGTCCGCCTCCCGCGCCTCGGGGAACTCGCCCGCCATCGCGGCGGCGATACGCAGGTGCGGGGCCGCCTCGGCCGCCCGCCCCTGGCGCTCCAGGGTGCGCCCGAGCAGCAGCTGGGCGTAGTCCTCCACCGGCCATCGCTCCAGCAGGGCGCGCAGCTCGCGCTCGGCGAGCGAGAGCCGGGCGGAGTGGTAGTAGGTGCGGGCCAGCAGCAGCCGGGGAGCCAACTGCTCGGGGGCCTCGGCGGTCAGGGTCTCCAGCACGCGGGCGGCCGGGACGTACTCCTTGGCGTCGAAGAACAGCCCGGCGCGGGTCCAGCGCTCGGCCGCCGTGCCCTGCTCGTAGTACGCGGCGGGGGCCTGGGCCCCGGCCCGGTGCTTCGGGGTCGGCGTCGGCTCCATCGGCGTGTCCATCGGTTCCTCTCGGCCGCGGCGGACCGCTCGGTCCGTCCGGCCCGCTCGGTCGTCGGGGTGTGCGGTGGCTGCAACGCGGGCGCGGCGCCGGACATTCCGCGCGGCCGCGTCGCGCCGGGCGTCGTGACGCGGTGAACCTTCCCGGTCGCAGCACTAGGTTGTGCCCATGAGCAATCTCGAACGCCGGCCCGCCCTGTCCGCCTGCGGCGGGCGCGGCTTCGTCGTCGCCGAACCGGTCCGTGAACTCCTCAGCCCCCGCCGGGTCACCCTCGGCGCGGGCACCGAAGTGCGCCGGCTGCTGCCGAACCTGGGCCGCCGCATGGTCGGCGCCTGGTGCTTCGTCGACCACTACGGTCCCGACGACATCGCCGACGAGCCCGGCATGCAGGTGGCCCCGCACCCCCACCAGGGGTTGCAGACGGTCAGCTGGCTGCACCAGGGCGAGGTCCTGCACCGCGACAGCGTGGGCAGCCTGCAGACCGTCGGGGTCCGCGAGCTGGGCCTGATGACCTCGGGCAGCGGCATCAGCCACTCCGAGGAGAGCCCCCGCCGGCACGCCCGCTTCCTGCACGGCGCCCAGCTGTGGGTGGCGCTCCCGGACGCGCACCGCCAGGTGGCCCCGCACTTCGAGCACCACGGAGAGCTGCCGCACGTCACCGCTCCGGGCCTGTCCGCCACGGTGATCATGGGCACGCTCGACACCGCGACCTCGCCCGGGACCACGTACAGCCCCCTCGTCGGCGCAGACATCACCCTGGCCGCCGGGGCCGAGGCCCGGCTGCCGCTGGAGCCGGACTTCGAGTACGCGGTCCTGTCGATGGCGGGCGAGGCGGTGGTGGACGGGGTCGCGGTGCTGCCCGGATCGATGCTCTACCTGGGCTGCGGGCGCACCGAGCTGCCGCTGCGGGCCTCCTCGGACGCGAGCCTGATGCTGCTGGGCGGCGAGCCGTTCGAGGAGGAGATCCTCATGTGGTGGAACTTCGTGGCCCGCACCGACGAGGAGATCCACCAGGCCCGCTCGGAGTGGATGGGCGGCACCCGCTACGGCGAGGTGAAGGGGTACGACGGCGCGCCGATCCCGGCCCCCGAGCTCCCGCCGGTCCCCCTCAAGCCCCGGGGCCGCGTCCGCTGACCCGGGGGCGGCCCGGGGCTCCCGACGGGCGCCGCGGGCCGCCCCGAAATATGATGTGCGCGCCAGTCCGTCACACCTGGGAGCGGTCCATGGCCCCGCCACGTGCTCCGCGGCCGACGAGCGCCGACGACCTGCTCATCAGGCTCGGACTGCTCACCGCGCAGGCCCGCGAGCGGGCGGAGTTCCAGCAGGCCCGGGTCGAGCTGGCGGAGGCCCTCCAGCGCAGGATGCTCCCGGCCGCCCTGCCGAACGTGCCCGGGCTGCGGACCGCGGCGCGTTACGCGCCCGCCCGGCACGGCCTGGACATAGGCGGCGACTGGTACGACGGCTTCCCGCTGCCGGGCGGCGCACTGGGCTTCTCCCTCGGTGACGTCCAGGGCCACGACGTCGAGGCGGCCGCCTTCATGGGCCAGGTGCGGATCGGGCTACGTGCGGTGGCGGCCTCCGCGGCGGACCCGGGCGAGGTGCTTCGCAGGGCCAATGACCTGCTGCTGTCGGTGGACTGCGACCTCTTCGCGACCTGTAGCTTCCTGCGCTTCGATCCGGGGGGCTGGGCCCTGGAGAGCGCCCGCGCGGGCCACGTGCCGGCCGTCTGGGCGACCGTCGACGGGGAATACGGCATATCCCTGGACGCCGGGGGTGTGCCCCTGGGGATGCTGGCGGGCGCCGTGTACCCGGTCACCCGGCGCAGGCTGACCAAGGCGGGGGCGTTCGTCCTGCTCACCGACGGGGTGGTCGAAGGGCCGACGTTCCCGATCGACGAGGGGCTGGACCGGGTCGCCCGCGTGGTCAGGGAGGGTGCGGGCGCCGATCCGGGCGAGCTCGCGGCCGCGGTGATGGAGGTGGCGGACTCCACCGGGCACGCCGACGACGCCGCGGTGCTCGTCCTGTCCCACGACGCGACGGCCGGCCCGCCGGAGGAGGTCCCCGCGGGCCCGTGCGGGTGAGCCCGGGGACCTGCCGGGGCGCGTGTCACGTCCTGCCGGGACGCGGGGACGGTGTTCTGATGGTGCGGTGCGCAACGAGCGGTGGCGACGGTGGGGCGTTCCGGTCCTGCGGATCCTGGCCGTGGCCGTCGCCTACTACCTGACGGGGCGGATCGGTCTGCTCCAGCGGGTCGAGATCGACGGCGCCGTCGTCACGCCCCTGTTCCTGCCGACGGGCATCGCGCTGAGCTGCCTGCTGCGGCTGGGGCTGGGGGTCTGGCCGGGAATCGCCCTCGGCAGCTACCTCGTGATCGAGACGATCGACGGGTTCCAGCCCTCGGGTCTGGCGATCCTCGCGGGGAACACCCTCGCGCCGGTGTGCGCGGCCCTGCTGCTCCGCAAGGTGGGCTTCCGCCCCGCGCTGGACCGGCTGGGGGACGGCGTGGCGCTGGTCTTCCTCGGCGGCATGGTCCCGATGCTGATCAGCGCCACCGTGGGATCCGTGGCGGTGGTGCTCAGCGGCAGCCTCCCGCCGAACGGGTTCTGGTCCTTCTGGGCGGCCTGGTGGGCCGGGGACGCCATGGGGGTGCTCGTCCTGACCCCGCTGCTGCTCGTCCTGCGGCGGCCGTACGGGCTGTCCCGGGACCCCCTGCGATGGGCGGAGGCGGCGGCGCTGGCGGTCGGTGTCGTGTGCGTCTCGCTCTTCGTCACCCGCAGCTCGATCGCCCTGCTCTTCCTCGTCTTCCCGCTGCTGATCTGGGCCGCGCTGCGGTTCCGGCTGCCGGGGGCCGCGCCGTGCGTGCTCCTGGTGTCCGTACTGGCGATCTCGGCGGCGAACGACCGGGTCGGGCCCTTCGCCGGCCAGTCGCTCCTGGAGGTCATGGTGAACCTCCAGGCGCTCAACGGCTCCGTGGCGCTGACCGGACTGCTGCTGTCGGCCCTGGTCACCGAGCAGCAGAACGTCCGGGAGAAGATCGAGCAGGCGTGCCTGGACATGGCCGAGCTGGTGGAGCGCCTCGTACCGGGGCATCCTGTCGAGGAATGGCCACCGCCGGACCGGGAGGGGCGGCGCGGATCCGGCACGGCGGGGGACCGATCGGCGGGGGACTGATCGGCGGGGGACTGATCGGCCCGGGCCGGGCGTCGGCTCCGGTGGTGCGTCCGTGCGGGTGATTTGGCCGAACTTCACATAGCACCTATAGATGCCTGAGGCATCTAATGGAGGGGTCACACGACCGATCGATCGCTTGTGAGGTCAACTCATGACGGAACCCGCTGTTGCCTTTCCCCAGGACCGCACCTGCCCCTACCACCCGCCGGCCGCCTACCAGCCGCTGCGCGAGGCGAGGCCCCTCTCCCGGGTCACCCTCTACGACGGCCGCTCCGTGTGGGTGGTCACCGGCCACGCCGAGGCGCGGGCCCTGTTGACCGATTCCCGGCTCTCCTCCAACCGCCAGAACGAGGCGTTCCCCAACCCCGCGGCCCGCCTGAAGGGCCTGCAGAACCGCCGGGTCGCCCTGCTCGGGGTGGACGACCCCGAGCACAACGTCCAGCGCCGGATGTTGATCCCCAGCTTCACCCTCAAGCGGACGGCGTCCCTGCGGCCGCAGATCCGCGAGACCGCGGACCGGCTGATCGACGCGGTGATCGCGAACGGGCCGACCGCGGAACTCGTCGACGCCTTCGCCCTGCCCCTGCCGTCGATGGTGATCTGCGCCCTGCTCGGGGTGCCGTACGCCGACCACGACTTCTTCGAGGCGCAGTCGCGCCGGCTGCTGCGCGGGAAGGACGCCGTCGAGGTCGGGGACGCCCGCGACGAGCTGAACCGCTACCTGGGCGAACTGATCGACCGCAAGCGCACCGAACCCGGCGACGGGCTGCTCGACGAGCTGATCGCGCAGCGCCTGCTCACGGGCGAGGTGGACCGTGCGGAACTCGTCGACCTGGCCACGATCCTCCTGGTCGCCGGACACGAGACGACCGCGAACATGATCTCGCTCGGCACCTTCACCCTGCTCCGCCATCCCGAGCAGCTGGCCGAACTGCGGGCCGAGCCGGAGCTGATGCCCGCGGCCGTGGAGGAACTGCTGCGGTTCCTCTCGATCGCGGACGGCATGCTCCGGGTCGCGACCGTCGACGTCGACGTCGCGGGGGTGACGATCCGCAAGGACGAGGGGGTGGTCTTCTCCACCTCGGTCATCAACCGCGACGCGTCGGCCTACCCGGGGCCGGACGCCCTGGACTGGCACCGGTCCGCCCGGCACCACGTCGCCTTCGGCTTCGGCATCCACCAGTGCCTCGGGCAGAACCTGGCCCGGGCCGAGGTGGAGATCGCCCTCCAGGTCCTCTTCGAACGCCTGCCGGGACTGCGCCTGGCCGCGCCCGCCGAGCAGATCCCCTTCAAACCGGCGAACACCATCCAGGGGATGCTCGAACTCCCCGTGACCTGGTGAGCCGCGCCGTGGCCCATCGCATCGACATCGACAAGGACGTCTGCATCGGCGCCGGACAGTGCGCCCTGACCGCACCGGGCGTCTTCACGCAGGACGACGACGGGCTCAGCGAACTGCTGCCCGGAAAGGAGGACGGCAACGGCAGCGCGCTGGTCCGCGAAGCGGCCCGGGCCTGCCCGGTGGGAGCCATCGCCGTACGGCCCGTCTGAGGGCGGACGCCCCGGCCCCCCGGTGCCCCGCGCCACCCGGCGGCGCGGGGCACCGGGGGGCCGGTTGGCGGCAGCGGGGCCCGTCCTCGCATGATGGTGCTGCCGCACCGATCACCACCCCCAGGAGCCCCGATGGCGAGCCCGGTCCACCAGCCGCTGGAGAACGCGGAGTTCGACTTCATCCTCGGGCACGCCCCCGGGCCGGTCCTCGCCTACTTCACCGGGACCTGGCCCAAGGTCGCCGCCGTGTGCAAGGAGGCCGACGCCCTGGTCCGGGAGGCGGCCGCCGCCCACGCCGGGCGGCTGACCGCCGTCAAGGCCGACATGACCCGCTGCCCGGGACCGACCGCCCGCTACGGGGTCACCAGCGCGCCCTGGTTCGTGCTCGTCACCGCGGGCGAGGTCGTGGCCACCCGGGAGGGGCCGCTGGACCGGGCGGAGCTCGCGGAGTTCCTGGAAGCGGCCCTCTGACCCGGTCCGGCCGCGTCAGCCCCGGCCCGCCGCGCCGGTGGGGCCCGCCGGCTCCGGCCCGGGCTCCGGCGCCGCGACCGCGTCGGCCCGGAGCAGCAGCAGGGTCCGCTCCCGCGCGTTGCGGGTCAGCCGCGCGGCGCGGGTGAACTCCGCCCGGGCCTCGGCGCTCCGGCCGAGCCGGGCCAGCAGTTCGCCCCGGACGCTGGGCAGCAGGTGGTAGGTCTTCAGCACGGGCGCCCCCGCCACGGCGTCCACCACGGCCAGGCCGGCCTCGGGCCCCTCGGCCATCGAGACGGCGACCGCGCGGTTCAGTTCGACCACGGGCGAGGGCGCGAGCGCCGCGAGCCGCCCGTACAGCGCGGCGATCGCCGTCCAGTCGGTCTCCTCGTAGCCACGGGCCCGGGCGTGGCAGGCCGCGATGGCGGCCTGGAGGGCGTACGGCCCGGGCGGGCCGCCCAGGTCGCCCGCCGTCGCCAGCGCCGCGAAACCGCGCCGGAGCAGCAGGCGGTCCCAGCGGCTGCGCCGCTGGTCGGCGAGGAGGACCGGCCGGCCCTCGGGGTCGGTACGGGCCGCCGTCCGCGAGGCCTGGATCTCCAGCAGCGCCGCCAGCGCGTGCGCCTCCGCCTCCGCGGGCATCAGCGCGGCCAGCTGCCGGGCGAGCCGCAGCGCGTCCTCGCAGAGCGCCGGGCGGATCAGATCGTCGCCGACGGTGGCCGAGTAGCCCTCGTTGAAGATCAGGTAGATGACCTCCAGCACCCCCGCGAGCCGCTGGGTGCGCTGGGGCCCGTACGGCACCTCGAAGGACACCCGCGCCTTCGCCAGCGCCCGCTTCGCCCGCACGATGCGCTGGGCGACGGTCGCTTCCGGCGCGAGGAACGCCCGGGCGATCTCGTCCGTGGTCAGCCCGCCCAGCAGCCGCAGGGTGAGCGCGATCCGGGCGTCCGGCGGGAGCACCGGGTGGCAGGCGGTGAAGATCAACCGGAGCACGTCGTCGTCGATGTCGTCCGGGCCGGCCGGTTCGGGATCGTACGCCGCCTCGTCCACGTCCCGGCCCAGCTCCGCGAGCTTGCGGGCGTAGGTCTCGCGCCGGCGCACCAGGTCGACCGCCCGGCGGCGGGCGGTGGTCGTCAGCCAGGCCGCTGGATTGTCCGGCACCCCCGTGCGCGGCCACTGCTCCAGGGCTTCGACGAGGGCGTCCTGGGCGATCTCCTCGGCGAGCCCGACGTCCCGGACGATCCGCGCGGCCGAAGCGATGATCCGCGCGGACTCGATCCGGAAAACGGTCTCCACCGTGCTGTCTGTCCTCACGGCCACCCATCAGAGCACCCCACCGCCCGGCCCGGCAACGAGGCCGGGCCGGGCGGTGGAGGGGTGCGGCGCGGTGCGGCGCGGGCGGCTCAGCCCTCGGCGACCTCGCGGACCTCACAGGTGATCGTCCAGTAGTCCTCGTGGACCGCGAGGAACCGCTTCGTCCACTCGACCGCCTCCGGCAGGTCCTTGCACTGGAGCATCGCGTAGCCGCCGACGACCTCCTTGGCCTCGGTGAACGGGCCGTCCACGACCGAGGTCCGGCCGCCGTCCCAGGTCACCCGGGCCCCTTGCGCGGTGGGGGTGAGCCCGGCGGTGTCCAGCAGCACCCCGGCCTTCGTCATCTCCTCGATCAGCAGGCCCATCCGCTCCATCAGCGCGTCGCTGGGGCCCTCGACCGGGGCGTTGGCCTCGTCGAGGCGGATCATCGAAAGGTAGCGGGGCATGACGTGCTCCTCGTGCCGTTCCGTACGGGGGCCGTACGGGGGGATGTACGGAGGCGGGGTTCCTTCCCCGCCCCTCACTCATACGTCGAACGGCGGGCGGCGGGATCGACACACGCCGGAGAATTCTTTTCCGCGGGTTCTCGCGGCGGCCGGTGGTTGACTGGGACCATGCCGCTCGAGAACTACGGAGTACTGTCCGGAACCCTCCACCGACACTTCCGCGACGATCCCGACGACCAGGGCCGCTGGTTCCACGTCCACCTGGAGGTCGACACCCCGGCGGGCCGCTACGCCTGCGCGATCGACGTGGACAGCAAGCACTCCAGCACCGGAGTGCAGTGGAAGGTCCTCACCCTCTACCCGTCGGTGCTCGAACCGGTGGACCCCTCGGCCACGGGCTTCCACGACCTGTCCCGCGCCTCCGGGTCGGGCGCGCTGGACTACCTCAGGCACCCGGCGCTCGCGGACCGGGCGGGCTGCCTCTTCGTCCGCCGCCCGCCGGGCTGGCTCCAGGGGCTGATCGACCGCGTGAGCCGGCCGCGGCCGTGGATCTCCGGCAGCTACCTGGAGGCCTCGCAGGCGCTGGAGCCGCTGCTCGTGCCCGGGCGGCAGGTGCTCGTCTTCGGTGAGCCCTTCGACGAGGGGCTCGGCGTGCACAACGTCCACCAGAACCAGGGCGACCCCCGTGACAGCCAGTGGTGGGACGACAACGGCATCTGGCAGGACGGGGCCACGCTCGTCCGCCGCCCGGACGGCCGGTACGACGCGTTCCTGTCCCGGTTCTCCACGCAGGCGGACGCGACCGACCAGGACGGCCACCCGCTCCCGGCCTAGGCCACCGGGGCCGCTTCGGCGGTCGCGGCGACGGCGGTGGGCTGTGGGCGGCGGACCGCGATCGAGGTGCACAGTGCGGCCAGGGGGAGTTCCGCGCAGAGCGCGAGGGCCACCGCCGTCAGCCGCGCGCCGCCCGCCGCCGCCGTCGTGACGTCGAACCAGGCGTCCAGCACCAGTGCGGCCGCCGTCGCCGCGGCCAGCGCCCCGGCCCGCGGATCGTCCCGCTTGACGAGCAGTCCCGTACCGGCCAGTCCGGCGGCCAGCATGACGTCCAGACCGATCCACGCGGTGGACCAGTGGGAGACCTCGACGGTGTGCGGCAGGGTCTTCGCCAGCACGGCGATCCACGGCACCAACGCCGTTCCGGCGGCCGTCAGCACCGTGGCCGCCCGGGGGGCGCGCCGAGCGCCCGGCCCGCCGAAGGCGGGGGCGGCGAACAGCCGGGGGACGCGGCGGGTCCGCAGCTGCGGTGCGACGAGCGTCATGGCGGCACAACTCCCTCCGGCCCGGCGGTCCTTCCCCCGAGCACGGTGACAACTCTGCTGGTCAGCGGGCTCGCGGTCAGTAGTGGAGCGGTCCGGAAAGGGGGTGGCACTGGCTACACCCCCGAGCGGGCACCAGGGTGGTGGAGGCCCCCGACCTGTGCGATTACCGTATGCGCATGGCACCTTCCGGCGCGCTGCGGCGTACGTACACCTGGATCGCCGGGCACACGCCGTGGTCGGCCTGGGCCCGGCGCAACACCGTGTTCACGGTCGCCGCCATCCCGCCGGCCCTGCCCGCGACGGCGGCGCTCACCGCCTTCTTCGTGACCCCGGGCCGCGCACCGACCGGGCTGCTGATCCTGCTGGCCCTCCAGCCCCTGCTCACCCGGCTCCAACGCAGCCGCCTGTGGTCCGTGTCGGCCGTCGAGGTGCCCGAGCTCCGTCGCGAGGCGCCCTGGTGGTCGCCGCGCGGCTGGCTGGAGCGGCTGCGGGCCGAATCGACCTGGCGGCAGTACGGCTACCACCTCCTGGTCAGCCCGCTCGCCGGTCTCGGCGGGGGGCTGGTCGTGCTGGGCTGGGCGGGCGGGCTCGCGGGGGCCGGCGTGTTCGCCTGGTCGTGGATGCGGCCGGTCGACGAACGGGGGGCGGGCTGGATCGACGACGAGGTCCTGCTCACCGTGGCCGGTGTGCTGCTGGTGCTGCTCACGCCCTGGCTGGCCGCGGGCCTCGCCCGCCTGGACACCGCCCTCGCGCGCACCCTCCTGGGGCCCAACCGGGCCCGGGAGCTGGAGCGCCGGGTCGAGGACCTCGCCGAGAGCCGGGCCGGGGTCCTGGACGCGGCCGACCTCGAACGCCGCCGCATCGAGCGGGACCTGCACGACGGAGCCCAGCAGCGACTGGTCTCCCTCGCCATGAACCTCGGCATCGCCCGGGCCACCCTCCCCGACCTGCCGCCCGAGGCGAAGGCCGTCATCGACGAGGCCCGCCGCGAGGCGAAGGAAGCCATCGAGGAACTCAACAGCCTGGTGCGCGGCCTGCACCCGGCCGTCCTGGAGGACCGCGGTCTCGACGCGGCCCTCTCCGGCATCGCCGCCCGCGCACCGCTGCCCGTCGAGCTGACGGTGGAGCTCGCCGAGCGGCCCGGTCCCACCATCGAGGCCGTCGCCTACTTCGTCGTCTCCGAAGCGCTCGCCAACGTCGCCAAGCACGCCCGGGCGCACCACTGCCAGGTCGTCGCCCGGCGCCGCGGGGACCTGCTGCGCATCACCGTCACCGACGACGGGGTGGGCGGCGCCGACCCCGCGGGCGGCACCGGGCTGGTGGGCCTGCGCAAACGCGTAGGGTCCGTCGACGGAACCATCGTGATCAACAGCCCCCTCGGGGGCCCGACCGCCGTGATTGTGGAGTTGCCGTGCGCGCTGTGATCGCCGAAGACTCGGTGCTGCTGCGAATAGGGCTGGTCAAAGTCCTCGAAATGGCGGGCTTCGAGGTGGCCGCCGAGACGGAGGACGCCGAGGGTCTGCTCGCCGCCGTCGAGGAGCACGCCCCGGACCTCGCCCTGGTCGATGTCCGGATGCCGCCCGGATTCACCGACGAGGGCGTCCGGGCCGCCCTGATGATCCGCCGCCAGTGGCCGGGGACCGCGGTGCTGCTGCTCTCGCAGTACGTCGAGGAGCGCTACGCGGCCGATCTGCTGGCCAGCCGGACCGGCGGCATCGGCTACCTCCTCAAACAACGGGTCGCCGACGTCGAGGAGTTCATCGACGCCCTCAAGCGCGTCGCGGGCGGCGGCACCGCGCTCGACCCGCAGGTCGTGGCCCAGTTGCTGCTGCGCCGCGGCGGCGGGCTCGACCCGCTGGACCGGCTGACCCCGCGCGAGCGCGATGTGCTCGCGCTGATGGCCGAGGGCCGCTCCAACGCGGGCATCGCCGCCGAACTGGTCATCAGCGAGAGCGCGGTGGCCAAGCACATCAACAACATCCTGGCCAAGCTCGACCTGCCGCAGGCCGACGGCGACCACCGTCGGGTCCTCGCCGTGCTCCGCTTCCTGGACGGGTCCTCGTGAGTCCGGTGCGCGGCGGCGACGACGGGGGCGACGGGGACGATCGGGTCGCCGCGGCCCAGGCGGGCGGGGGAGCGCCCCCGCGCCCCCGGCACCGGACCGCGTGGACCGTGGCCGCGGCGCTGAGCGCCGTCTTCATCGTGGCCCCGGGGGCCTGGACGCTCTGGAACCAGCAGGCCGGCGGGAGGGGGGTGCTGCACGGTGGCAGCGGCGAACGGCCGGTCACCGCGCTGGAGATCGACGCCGGAGCGGCGTCCGTGACCGTCAGCCCCCGCGCCGACCAGCAGGTGGCCTACCGCGCCGACCTCCTCTGGTCCTTCGGCCGGCCCGAGATCGAGGAGAGCTGGCTCGGCGGCACGCTGCGGCTGACGCCGCGCTGTCCGGGCGGGGACGGCCTGGTCCGCGCGGGCTCGGGCTGCACGGTCGACCTGGGCGTGAGCGTCCCCGCGGACATCCCGGTCAGGGTGACCGGCGATTCCGGCAAGGTCGACATCAGCGGCCTCGGTGGCGCCGTCGACGTCGAGACCGGCTCGGGCGCCCTGCGGCTCACCGCGCTGCGCGGCCCGCTGCGGGCCGTCGTCCACTCGGGCTCCCTGGAGGGCAGCGCGCTGACCTCCCCGGAAGCCGACATCCGGGCCGGTACGGGCTCCGCCGTCGCCCGCTTCCTCACCCCGCCGGTCCGGCTCACCGCGCGGTCCGACTCCGGGGCGGTCCAGGTCACCGTGCCCGTGGGCACCCGCTTCCAGGTGGCGAGCCGCGTGGGCAGCGGGAGCCTGGAGGTGGCCCGGGGGATGCGGGATCCGGCCGCGCCGGGCCACCTGGACCTGTCGGTGGAGTCGGGGCGGGCGCAGGCGCGCTACCCGTAGCACGCTGCCGTCCGCCCGTGGCTCCCCTCGCTCGGCCCCCCTCAATGCCCCCGGCCCGTACCGCCTACCCTGACCGGCGGGGACGTCGGACCGCAGACCGGGCCGGCGCCCGGCCCGCCCGACACGCACCACCGAGGAGCAGTGAACCGCCCATGACCGTCACGCCCGTCCCCACCGCAGACCTCTACGACGAGCACGGCGAGGAGTTGGAGATCTGCGGCACCGCGTTCCGTCAGTTCGGCGGGCGCCGCGCCTTCGCCGGACCGGTGCGGACCCTCTCCTGCCACGAGGACAACGCCCTGCTGCGCGAGCTCGTGAACGGCCCCGGCGACGGCGCCGTACTCGTCGTCGACGGCGCGGCGTCGCTGCGCACCGCCCTGGTCGGCGACCTCATCGCGGGCGCGGCCGCGCGCAACGGCTGGGCCGGGCTGGTGATCCGGGGTGCGATCCGCGACAGCGTGGCCCTCGGCGGACTCGACCTCGGCGTCAAGGCCCTGGGCACGATCCCGCGCAAGAGCGGCAAGACCGGCGCGGGCACCGTGGACGAGCCCCTCACCTTCGGCGACGCCACTTTCCGCCCCGGCGACACCGTCCACTGCGACGACGACGGCGTGGTCGTCGTACGGGCGTAGACAAGGGTCCGGGGCGCCCCGGACCGGCGGGAACGCGCCAGGAGGACGTCGCGGCCCTGGCGCGGTCACCCCGGCCCGCGTTTGACTTCGCGCCCATGAGACGACACAGGATCACGGGTGCGTTCGGCGCCCTCGTGCTCGCGGCGGCCGCGCTGACCGGCGCCGGCGCGGCCGCGGCCGCGCCGACAGCCCCGACCCAGGCCGCGCGGGCCGCGGCGACCCCGACCCCGCCCGCCGAGTTCGGCACCGACTGGCACGACCCGCTCACCGCCGCGCCGCCCGTCGCGAAACCCACCACCCGCTCCTGCGAAGTCACCCTCGCCGAAGCCCAGTTCCGCGACTTCACGCCGTACCGCGGGAGTTACGAGCCCCCCGCCGGATGCGGCGCCACCTGGAGCAAGGTGGTGCTCCGCCTCGACGGCAAGGTCAAGGGGCGCCAGTACGACCGGCTCGGCCACCTCTCCGTCGGCGGCGTGGAGGTCCTGCGCACCTCCACCCCCGAACCCTCGCCCGACGGCATCACCTGGTCCGTCGAGAAGGACGTCACCCGCTACACCCCCACCCTGCGCACCGCGCAGCCGGTCGAGATGCTCATCGGGAACGTCGTCGACGACACCTACACCGGGGTCATCGACGTCAAGGTGACCCTGACCTTCTACGCCGCCGAGCGCGGGCGGCCCCGCCCGGCCACGGTCCCCGATCAGGTCCTGCCGCTCACCTCGCCCACCCTGACCACCCCGCGCAACACCGAGCGGATCCTCGCCGAGGTGTACGCGACCGGCTCCGGCGGCGGCTGCGAGGAGTTCTGGTACCTGAGCACCCCGGACGCCGCCCCGTACTCCTGCAAGGCGGCCGACGGCCCCTACCGCGAGGTGCGCATCGCGGTGGACGGTCGACTCGCCGGCATCGCGGCCCCGTTCCCCACCGTGTGGACCGGCGGCTGGTCGAACCCCTTCCTCTGGTACGTCACCCCGGCGCCGCGCGCCTTCGACGTGCAGCCGGTCGTCTACGACCTCACCCCCTTCGCCGCGCTCCTCAACGACGGCCGCCCGCACCGCGTCGAGGTCTCCGTCGCGGGCGTGCCCGCCGGGCAGAGCGGCTGGAGCACCCCGGCCAACGTGCTGCTGTGGCAGGACCCGGGCCGCGCCGTGGTGACCGGAGCGCTGACCCGCGCCGAAGCGAGCGAACCGGCCAACTCCTCCGTCCACACACCCGGCGCGCAGCACCGGGTGGACACCGAGGGCGGCCACCGGCTCACCGTCGCCGGATACCTGAACACCTCCCACGGCCGCGTCACCACCACCGTCACCCGGACCCTGGCCAACAGCTCCGTCCACCGCTGGACCGACGGGGAGAACCAGGACGCCCTCGTCGCGGACTGGACCGACGACGAGAGCGTCACCAGCGGAGGGACGACCACCAGCACCCGGCGCGCCTACACCATGAACGGCGAGACCACCCTGGGCGCCGACAACCGGCTGCGCACGGTCATCTCCCTCGGGGACCGGGCCGACACCGCCTCCGTGCGCGACGACGGCAGCCGGCCCTCCTGGTCCCGGCTGGACGACCGCTACACCGGCGACGCCTCCTACGCGACGGGCGTCCCGCGCGAGCAGCGACACGCGGTCGGGACCAGCACCGAGCGCTACCGGCTCACCGGCTCCGACGGCTGCTACGACCGCACGGTGGCCAGCGCGCAAGGGACGCTCACACAGGACCTGCGCCGCTGCTGACCCGCCACGGCGCGCCCGGGCCGTGACATTCGTACGGGCCGGGTCCGTACGGGCGGCCCTGCCGCCGGGGCGGACCCGGTCCCTACCGTAGGGGCATGACGAAGACAGCCGCACCCGCCACCGACCGCCCGCGCGGTCCGCTGGGCGCCCCCAACGGCTTCACCCTGCTGCCCTGGCTGCTCCTGGGCATGGGCGCGGTGTCCAACATCTTCCAGGGACAGACGCCGCAGCCGTGGATCGGCGGCCTGGGACTGCTGGTGTTCAACTCGCTCTACATCAGCATCGTCTTCCGGGCCTTCGTCCCCGCCACACGGGACGCCCCGAGCACCAGGATCAGCCTGGCCGTGCTGGCGGCCGTGACCCTCGCGCTGGCGCTCGCCTACGGCGACAGCTGGCTGCTCTTCTTCCCGCTGCTGGGCCTGGCCACCGGCGCGGTCGTCCGGGGGCGCTGGCTCGGACCGGTGATGTTCGGTCTCGCCCTGGTTGCCGGCGCGGTCGCCTGGCGGCACGAGGGCTGGGGCGGGATCAGCGGCATCCTCTACGGCACCTTCCTCTCCGGCATGGTGACCGCGGCGATCCTCGCCCTGGCCGAGACCGTGGCCGAACTGCGCGAGACCCGGCAGGAGCTGGCCCGCGCCGCGGTGGAGCAGGAGCGGTTGCGCTTCTCCCGCGACCTGCACGACCTGCTCGGGCACACCCTGTCGGTGATCGTGGTGAAGTCGGAGGCGGCCCGCCGGATCGCCCCGCGCGACATGGACGCGGCCGTGGCCCAGATCGTGGACATCGAGTCCATCGGACGCCAGGCGCTCGTGGAGATCCGCGAAGCCGTCACCGGCTACCGCGAGTCGAGCCTGACGGACGAGCTGGACCGGGCCCGCGCCGCGCTCACCGCCGCCGGGATCGAGCCCTCGGTGAGCCGCTCGGGACCGCCGCTGAGCCCGCGGACCGAGGCGCTGCTGGGCTGGGTGGTCCGGGAGTCGGTCACCAACGCCATCCGGCACAGCGGCGCCGCGCACTGCTCGATCCAGGTGTCCGCCGCCGACGAGCGGATCCGCCTGGTCATCACGGACGACGGCGCCGGCGTAGGCTCGGCGGCGCCCGGCAGCGGGCTGACCGGACTCACCGAGCGGCTGGCCGCGGCGGGCGGGACCCTGCGGGGCGGGCCGGCCCCGCGCCGGGGCTTCCGGGTCGTCGCCGAACTCCCGGCCGACGAGAGCACGGGTTGAGGAGCAGACGATGATCAAGGTCTTGCTGGCCGAGGACCAGCGGATGATGCGCGGCGCGCTGGCCCTGCTGCTCGACCTGGAGGCGGACATCGAGGTCGTCGCCCAGGTCGGCGCCGGGGACGAGATCCTGCCCGCCGCCCTCGCCGCACGACCCGACGTGGCCCTCCTCGACATCGAACTGCCCGGACTCAGCGGCCTCGACGCCGCCGCCGAGCTGCGCGCCCGCTGCCCCGGCACCCGGGTCCTGATCCTCACCACCTTCGGTCGCCCCGGCTACCTGCGCCGGGCCATGGAGGCCGGGGCGGGCGGCTTCCTCGTCAAGGACGGTCCGGTGGAGGACCTGGCGGCCGCGATCCGCCGGGTGCTGGCGGGGGAGACGGTCATCGACCCCGCGCTCGCCGCGGCCGCGCTGAGCGCGGGCCCGAACCCGCTGACCGCCCGCGAGCGGGACGTGCTGGGCGCCGCCGTCGACGGCGCGACCGTCCACGACATCGCGGCGAAGCTGCACCTGTCGGAATCGACCGTGCGCAACTACCTGTCCGCGGCCATCGGCAAGACCGGCACCCGCAACCGGATGGAGGCCGTGCGCGCCGCCCGCCGCCAGGGCTGGTTGTGACCGGTCCCCCGGGCTCAGCCCGCGTGCCGGGCCAGCGTCTCCAGCGTGGCCTCCAGGGCGTCCGCGGCGTCCGTCCGGCCGCGGTTGTGCGGGAGGAACGCCAGCGCCCGCGCCATCCCGCAGGTGTCCGTGACCGCCGAGAAGACCAGCCCGCCCGCGACCCCCGCGGACAGCAGCCGTGCGGCCGGGCGCAGCCGTCCCGCCGCGAGCCCGGCCAGCACCAGCGTTCCGGCGGCGAGGCGCACCTGCCGCTCCATCGCCCAGACGGTACGGGCCCCCGCCTCCCGCTCCAGGGCGTGCCCGAGCCGTGACCAGGCGGCCGTGCCGCCGGTGAGCGTGGCGGCCGGGATCCCGTGTCCGGCGAGCGTGGCGACCGCCCCCGCCGAGCGGACCCCGCTCGCGCACACCACCAGCAGCTCGCGCCGCCCCGCCGCCGCGGACAGTGCGGGCAGGGCCCGGGCCAGCTGATCGAGGGGGACGTGGTGCGCCCCGGGCCGGTGCCCGGAGGCGTACTCGCCGGGGGTGCGGACGTCGACGACGGTCAGCTCGGCCAGCCGGCGGTGCGCCTCGTGGGCGTCGAGCGAACCGGTGGTGGTGGTGGAACTGGTGGTGCTCATGCGGTGGTTCCCGTCCGTGTCGCGGAGCCCGCGGGCGACCGGCGGTGCCACTCCTCGGCGAGCAGCCGATAGGAGCGCACCCGGTCGGCGTGGCCGTGGGTGATGGTGGTGATCAGCAGTTCGTCGGCGCCGGTGGCCTCCTGGAGCCGTTCGAGATGGTCGGCGACGGTCCCCGGCGAGCCGACGAACCGGGTGTCGAGCCGGTCGGCGACCAGGGCGTGATCGGCCGCGCTCCAGCCGGCGGTGAGCGCGCGGGCCTCGGCGGGCGTGGGGTAGGGGACGGCGCCCGCGGCGGTCCGGATGCCGTGCACCCAGGGCGCGTACCCGACGGCCAACTCGCGGGCGCTCGCGTCGTCCTCGGCGACGACGACGTCCGCGGAGACGCTGACGTACGGGCGTTCCAGTTCGTCCGACGGCTTGAAGGCGGCCCGGTACGCCTGCGCCGCCTCCAACACCCCCGCGGGAGCGACGTGGTAGTTCGCGGTGAAGCGCAGCCCGTTGCCGCCCGCCGTTTCCGCGCTCTGCCCACCGCTGCTGCCGAGGATCCACACTTGTACGTCGGCCCCCTCGCCCGGCACCGCGTGCGCCTCGGTGCCGTCGACGTCGCGGTACTCGCCGCGCAGCAGGGCCAGGATGTCGCCGACCTGTTCGTCGTAGTCCTGCGGCCGCGCACCGGGCAGGAGCAGCAGCTTCTGCGCGAGGGCGACGCGGGGGTGCCCGGCCAGCGAGGCGAAGGAGAAGCCCGGCGGGATCAACAGCCCGTTCTCGGTGCGGTGACCGGGCGCGGTCGCGGGTGCGGATTCCTGCCCGCCCCCGGCTGCGGCGCCGGACGGCGGTCCGGGCGGCGGACCGGGCGGGCGGCCGCCCGAGCGGCCCAGGCCCAGGTCGAGGCGTCCCGGGTGCAGGGCGTCGACCAGGCCGAACTCCTCGACCGTGGACAGGGCCGTGCGGTGCCCGAGCTGCACCGCGCCGGAGCCGAGCCGGATGGTGGTGGTCGCCGACGCGGTCAGCGCCAGCACGACGGCGGGCGAGGTCCCGGCCACCCCGGGATTCAGGTGGTGTTCGGCGAACCAGTAGCGGGCGTAGCCGAAGCGCTCGGCCTCCCGCGCGAGGTCGATGCTGGCGCGCAGCGCCGCGGCGGCCGTGGAGCCGGACGGGATCGGTACGAGGTCCAGGACCCCGAGCGGAATGCCGGGCATGGTCGTGCCCTCCTCGGTTCGACTGTCGGATCGACTAACGGACGGTGGCGGCGGCGGGAACGGGGGCGGCGGCGCGGGACCGGACCGCCCCGGGCGGCGGGGTGGCCAGGCCGAGGTGGTCGCGCAGGGTGCTGCCCGTGTACTCGGTCCGGAAGGCGCCGCGCTCCTGGAGCAGCGGCACGACGGTGTCGGCGAAGACGTCGAGCCCGGTCGGCGTCAGGTGCGGGACGAGGATGAAGCCGTCCGCGGCGTCCTGCTGCACCAGGGAGTCGATCGCGTCGGCGACCGTCGCGGCCGAGCCCACGAAGGTCTGGCGGCCGGTGGTCTCGATGACCAGCTCCCGGATCGACAGCTTCCGCGCGGCGGCGAGCTCCCGCCACTCCTTGGCGACCGCGAGCGGGTCGCGGTGCATCCGTACGCTGGCCCGCCCCAGCGCGACGGTGTTCTCACCGGGCTCCGGGTCGACGTCGGGCAGCGGCCCGTCCGGGTCGTAGCCGGACAGGTCGCGGTTCCACACGTGCTCCAGGTAGGCGATCGCGGTCGCTCCGCTGACCTGGGCGAGGCGCACCTCGTGCGCCAGCTCCCGGGCCTCGGCGTCGGTGTCGCCGAGGACGAAGGTCGCGGCCGGCAGGATCAGCAGCTGGTCGGGGGTGCGGCCGTACCGGGCCAGGCGGCCCTTGACGTCGGCGTAGAACTCCCGGCCCGCGCCCAGCGTGCCGTGCCTGCTGAAGATGGCGTCGGCGTCGGAGGCCGCGAACTCGCGGCCCTCCTCCGAGTCCCCGGCCTGGAAGATCACCGGCCGGCCCTGCGGGCTGCGCGGCACGTCGAAGTGCCCGGCGATGTCGAAGTGCCGCCCCCGGTGCGCGAAGGCCCCGGCGCCCGCGTCCCGCAGGAAGGCCCCCGTCTCCCGGTCGGCGAGGATCTCCGCACCGCTCCAGGAGTCGAAGAGGGTGTGCGCGGCCGCCAGGAACTCGCGGGCCCGGGAGTAGCGGTCCTCGCGGGCGAGGAAGCCGCCGCGGCGGAAGTTCTCGCCGGTGAAGGCGTCCCAGGAGGTGACCACGTTCCAGGCGGCCCGGCCGTCCGAGAGGTGGTCGAGGGAGGCGAACTGGCGGGCCACCTCGTAGGGCTCGTTGAAGGTGGAGTTGATGGTCCCGGTCAGGCCGATCCGCTCGGTCACGGCGGCCAGCGCGGCCAGCACCGTGAAGGTGTCGGGTCGCCCGACCACGTCGGCGTCGTAGATCCGGCCGCCCTGTTCGCGCAGGCGCAGGCCCTCGGCGAGGAAGAGGAAGTCGAATTTGGCGCGCTCGGCGGTGCGCGCGAAGTGCGCGAACGAGGCGAACTCGATGTGGCTGCCCGCGGCCGGGTCGCTCCAGACGGTGGTGTTGTTGACGCCCGGGAAGTGCGCGGCGAGGTGGATCTGCTTGCGGGGCCCGTTCGGCCCGCTCGAACCCCTCGGCCCGCTCGATCCGTGCCGCGCGTTCGGACTCTTCGGTGTGCTCACGGTGGCTGTCGCCCTTCCGGGTCAGGTGGTGGCGTAGCGGTTCGCCGGGCGGGCGAGTCCCAGCAGGTCGCGGAGGGTGGCGTCCGCGTAGCGGGTCCGGAAGGCGCCGCGCCGCTGGAGTTCGGGGACCAGGCCGCGGGTGATCGCGGGGAGGTCGTGGGCGAGCACGCCGGGCCGCAGCCGGAAGCCGGACGGGCCCTGCCGGTGCCACTGGACCAGGAGGGTGGCGAGCTGGGCGGGCGTCCCGGCGAAGACGTGGGCGCCGGGTGCGTACGGTTGCTGCGCCAGCGCGTCGAGGCGGCGGAGCCGGGCCCGGGCGGCCGGCGCGCTCTCGTCGAGGAGGACCACGAGGTCGGCGAAGACCCGCCCGGTGCCCTCCGCGCACCCGGCGGCCGAGCGGGCTGTGCGGACCGCGTCGGCGAGCGTACGGGCCTCGTCCGCGTCGCGCGGGGCGACGAAGGCGAGGTCGGCGGCCCCGGCCGACAGGCGGGTCCCGGCGTCCGGCGCGGTCACCGGGGCCGCCGCGCCGACGGGCGGTTGCCCCTGCGGCGGCCGCGGGGTGATGGAGGGCCCCTTGACGGCGAAGTGCCTGCCCTCGAAGCCGATGTAGTGGAGCTTGTCGCGGTCCACGAACCGGCCGCTCGCCACGTCGCGGATCTCCGCGTCGTCCTCCCAGCTGTCCCACAGCCGCCGGACCACCTCGACGTGGTCGGCGGCCTCGTCCCACAGCTCGGCGCGCAGCGCCGAACCCAGGCCGTCGGGGCTGTCGGCGGGGCCCTGCGGGAAGCTGCGTCGACCGAAGTGGCGGGCCTCGTCAGGGCGTCCCGAGACCGTGACCAACAGCCCCGCCCGGCCACCGCTGACGTAGTCCAGGGTCGCGATCGCCTTCGAGACGTGGAACGGCTCGGTGTGGGTGGCGACCACCGTCGGCACAAGTCCGACGTGCCGGGACAGCGGCGCCACCCGGGCGGCCGTCAGCACCGCGTCGAGCCGCCCGCGCACCTGGTCGGTGCGGCCCTGCGGGCCGGTGGGGGAGGAGGGGCGCGGGCCCGGTCCGTCCTCGAAGGTGACGAAGTCCAGCAGGCCCCGCTCGGCCTCCGCGACCAGTGCGGCCCAGTAACCCGCGGTGACCAACTCCCGTGCCGGAGAGCCTGGTTCGCGCCAGGCCGCCGGATGGGCGCCGGCGCCTTCGAGTGCGACGGCGAGGTGGAACGCACCGGCGGACGGGCCGCCGGGGACGGGTGCTCCGGAGGATGGGGGCATGGCGGGGTGGCCTTCCTGGTCGCGGTCCTGCCGACCACCTCACTGTCACCCCGCCGGGGCCGCGGGAGAACAGCGGACCGGGCCCTGTCACATGTTCTTCATGCCCTGTGCATGGTTCGGGTCCGACGTGCCCGTTCCCCTGTCGGTCCGCCGCGGCGCGGTCAGTCGGCGAACGAACCGTGGCGGCCCGCGCCCGAGGCGAAGCGGGCCGCTCCGGAAACCGTCTCCCCGGCCGACAAGGGGACCAGCCCGTGCCGGAACTCGCCCGCGAGGGCCTCCTGTTCGCCCGAGCCGTGCTGTTCCAGGACCGACAGCCGGTCGTGGCGCAGACACAGCTGGGGGAACCCCGCGATCTCCCGCGCGAGCTCCTGTGCCGCCTCGCGCGAACGCCCCGTGGGGACCAGGCGGTTGACGAGCCCGATGGCGTGCGCCTCGGCTGCCGGGACCGCGCGCCCCGTGAGGATCAGGTCCATGGCGCGGCTCTCGCCGATCAGCCGGGGGAGGCGCACCGTACCGCCGTCGATCAGCGGTACGCCCCAGCGGCGGCAGAACACCCCGAGGACGGCGTCCTCCTCGGCGACCCGGAGGTCGGCCCAGAGGGCCAGCTCCAGCCCGCCCGCGACCGCGTGCCCGGCGATCGCCGCGATCACCGGTTTGCTCAGCCGCATCCGGGTGGGCCCCATCGGCCCGTCGCCCCCGGCCTCGACGCGGTTGCCGCGCCCGGTGCCGATGGCCTTGAGGTCGGCGCCCGCGCAGAAGGTGCCGCCCTCGCCCCACAGCACCGCGACCGAGGCGTCCGGGTCCGCCTCGAAGGCGCGGAAGGCGGCGGCCAGCCGGTCGGCGGTGGGCCCGTCCACGGCGTTGCGGGACGCGGCGCGGGCGAGGATCACGGTGAAGACGGGCCCGTCGCGCTCGATGCGCACATCGGCGTCACGGTCCACCGCGTCGCCGCTCTCGTCCCTCGCGCCGTCCTCGTCCACCGTGCCGTCGTCCACCGCGTCGTCGTCCACCGTGCTGCCCTCCGCCGTGCGGGCGTTCACCGTGCACCCGGATGGGTCAGCCGCCCGATCCGGCCCATTGTGCCGACTCCGGGGCGGGCTGCGGAGCGTTCTTCCGTACGGTGTCGGGAGCGGTGCCCGGTGCCGCGTCCGGCGCGGTCCCGGGCACGGTGTTCGTCGTGGTGTTCGTCGTGGTGTCCGGTCCGGGCGTGCGGCGCGGGCGCAGGCCCAGGACCAGTCCGCCGACCACGACGGCCAGCCCCGCCCACACGGCCGCTCCCGGGACGCCGCCGCCCGTGAACGCACCGCCCGCCGCGGCCGAGAGCGGGGCCACGCCGGTCAGCAGGCCGGCCCGCCCGGCCCCGACGGCGGCGACCGTCGAGTACCAGAGCACGAAGGCCGCGGCGGTGACGAGGACGGCCAGGTACCCGACGGCCAGCCACTGCCGGGATCCCAGGGCCGCGAGGGAGGACGACGGCTCGGTGAACGCCGCGAGGACGGCGAACATGAGCGAGCCCAGCCACACGCAGTGGACCGAGACCCCCCAGGCACCGTGCCGCCGCAGCACCGGCACGGCCAGCAGCGTGAACCCCGCCTCGCAGGCCAGCGCCAGGGTCGCCCAGGCCACCCCGGTCGCATCGGTGCGCCCGGTCCCCTGCACCAGGACGGCGCCCGCCACGACGACCGGTGCGGCCAGCATGACCTGACGGCTCGGCCGCTGCCGCTCCAGCAACGGACCGATCACCCCGAGCAGCACGGGCACGCAGGCCACCGCGACGGCTATGACGGCGGGCTCGGCGTGCGCGACCCCGCGCACCACCGCGATGTTGAACAGGACCAGCCCGCTGGCCGCCAGCCCGGCCAGCCACAGCCACTCCCGCCCGCGCGGCCACACCAGCCGCGCCCCGGCGGCCCGGGCCAGCGCCAGGAGGAGGAGCGAGGCCGCGGCGTACCGGACGGCCTGGGCGGTGAAGAGGGGCGCGTCCGTGAGCGTGTGGGAGACGCTGACGCTGGTGCCGACCAGCGCCATGCCGAGCGCGCCGGGGCCGAGGGATCGCATGGTGTCCATGACTCCACTGTGTGCGCAGAATGGACCCATGAGCAGGTCCAAAGATGCCGTGACCCAGAGGTCCAAAGAGTCCCAAGAAGCGGTCCCCGCCCCGGCGCCCCGCGGATCCGACTTCCTCCAGCTCGACATCGGCCACGCACCGCCGGGCTGCCGCACCGAATGGCTCGCCGACCGCCTCCGCGAAGCGATCGCGGACGGTCGGCTGCCGGTGGGCAGTCGACTCCCGGCGAGCCGGGTGCTGGCGGAGGAGCTGCGCGTCGCGCGCGGGGTGGTCACCGAGGCCTACCAACGGCTCGCCGAGGCCGGTCAGGTGGCGGGTCGGGGCCGCCTCGGCACGACGGTGGTCGCGGCCCCGCCGCCGCCCGGGACGGCTGCGGTGACGGCTGTGGGGGAGGGCGCGGGGGAGGGCGCGGGTTCGACGTCCGGCGCGCTGTTCGGCGCCGGGGCACGGGACGGGGCGATCAACGCCCTGCGGGCCGCCGCCTGCCGGATCGACCTCTCGCCCGGGGTCCCCGACCTCGCGGCGTTCCCGCGTACCGCCTGGCTGCGGGCCGAGCGCGCCGTCCTGGCCGGCTTGGCGCCGTCCGGCTTCGGTTACGGGGACGCGCAGGGCGCACCGGCCCTGCGGACGGAGGTCGCGCGGTGGCTGGCCCGGAGCCGCGGGATCAGGGCCGACCCCGGCGAGGTGATCGTCGTGGCGGGCGTGGCCCAGGCGTTGGGCCTGCTCGGGGCCGTGCTGCGGGCGCGAGGGCTGGACCGGATCGCGGTGGAGGACCCGGGCTCGCTCGGAGCCCGCCAACAGCTGGAGTACGGGGGGATCACGACGGTCCCGGTACCGGTGGACGAGGGCGGCCTGCGCGTGGACGCGCTCGGGGCCTGCGGTGCGAAGGCGGTCCTGCTCACGCCCGCGCACCAGTTCCCGACCGGCGTGGTGCTCGACGGGGAGCGCCGCCGCGCCCTGCTGCGCTGGGCGGCCGAGGAGGACGGGGTGGTCATCGAGGACGACTACGACGCCGAGCACCGCTACGACCGCACCCCGGTCCCGGCGCTCCGCTCGCTGCTGGCCGAGCGGGTCTGTTACGCCGGCAGCGTCTCCAAGCTCCTCGCCCCGGCGCTCCGGGTGGGCTGGCTCCTCGTCCCGCCGCGCCTTCACGAGGCCGTGGTCACGGCCAAGCGCAACGCCGACCTGGGGAACGCGATCCTGCCGCAACTCGTGCTGGCCCACCTCATGGCGTCGGGGGAACTGGAACGCCACCTGCGCTTCGTCCGCAGGCGCCACCGCGCGCGCCGGGACGCGATGTTGCGGGCCGTCGGGGTGCACCTGCCCGGGGCGCGGGTGCACGGGGCGGCCGCCGGACTGCACCTGACGGTCACCTTCGACGGGCTCCGGCTGCAAGACACCGAACTCGCCGGCGCGGCGCTGGACATGGGGGTCAAGGCACATCCGCTGTCCTGGCACCGGGTGCGCCCGGGGCCGCCCGGTCTGGTCCTGGGCTATGCGGCCGGGCCCGCGAGCGAGATCGAGGAGGGCGTCGCGGTCCTGGGCACCGCCCTGCGCCGCGCCACCACCGCGGGCGGGCCCCGGCCACGCGCCCCTCTTAAAGGCGGCAGCTGATCTCCATGCCGTCCTCGACCGGGAAGGTGACGCTCTGGTACCCGTTCCGCGGGTCGCGCAGGTAGGCGAGACACGGGGCCAGGGACGGCAGGTCCACATCGTCGGTCACGACGAGGGTGCCGGGCGCGAGGCGCGGTTCGAGCAGGCGCAGCACGGGCAGGCACAGGTCCTTCCAGCCGTCGAGCAGCAGGAAGTCCACCGCGGCGTCCCCTCCGGCGAGGGTGTCGCGGGCGTCGCCTTCGAGGACGGTGATCAGGTCGTCCAGACCGGTCTCGGCGAAGGTGCGGCGCGCGGCGGCGACCTTGTCCGCGCTCAGCTCCGAACTGATCACCCGGCCCGTGCCGTTGTCGCGTACCGCTGCGGCCAGGTGGAGCGTGGAGATCCCGAAGGACGTGCCGAACTCGACGACGGTCGCCGGCCGGGCGGCCCGGACCAGGTTGTACAGGAGCTTCCCGCCCTCGGCCGAGATCGGCATGTACACCTCCGCGTTGGCGTCCGCCATCTCCTGCGGACTCACCCAGGTGGAACCGTCGGGCCGGGCGGCCCTGATCCGTTCGCTGGTGGCCTCGTCCTCCGCCGCCCGGGCGAACATCGCGTCGAGGGTGGACGCCACGCGGGGGTCATGGAGCGTGCTGGTCTGTGTCATGAAACCTAGACTAGACGCACCGTTGCGTTGAGTCTAGAAGTCGGTGACCTACCCTTGGCCCGTGAAGGCAGAAACGGATCGAGGGAACACGGTTGCCGATGACGCCGGCACCGGCGCGGGCACCGGCACCGGCGCGGGCCGGTCGGCGCGGCACCACCACGGCAACCGGCACGGGCGGAGCGAGCAGGCGCGCCAAGCCGTACTGGAGGCCGCTGACGGCCTCTTGGTGGAGAAGGGCTTCTCCGGCGTCACCATCGAGGGCATCGCAAGCAGCGCCGGGGTCGCCAAGCAGACCATCTACCGCTGGTGGAAGACCAAGACCGACATCCTGCTGGACGCCTTCCTCCTGGACGCGGCGGAGGCCCTCACCCCGCCCGATCGGGGGGACCTGGCCGCGGATCTGGGCGCCCACCTGCACCAGCTGGCCCAGTTCCTCACGCGGTCCGACGCGGGCGCCGTCTTCACCGCGCTGCTCGGCCACGCGCAGCACGACCCGGCCTTCGCCATCGTCCTGCGCGCCCGGTATCTCGACGAGCAGCGCCGTCGTGACCGGCTCCCCCTGGAGGACGCGGTACGACGCGGCGAACTCCCGGCGGACATCGACACGGTGGCCGAGGTCGACCAGCTCGTGGGGCCGATCTACCACCGCGTCCTGGTCACCGGGGACCCCGTCGACCGCGCCTTCACCGACCTGCTCGTCGACACCTTCCTACGACGACATCGCATCCGATGAGCCGGCGGTAGGTGCCGACCTCCTGAGCGAGCCCGCCGGGGGCTGTTGCCTCCGGCGGGCCCTCAAACACCGGGCGGGCTGGGGTTGGCGCCGACCTCCTGAGTGCCGCTGGGCCTTGCTGGCGGATACCGCCTCCCGCGGGCCCTCGAACGCCGGGCGGGCCGGGGTCGCCCTTCGGGCGGTCCGGCGCCGCGGGGCCGGGGTCGCGCCGACCTCCTGAGCCCCGCCGGCGATTGAGGCGCCGCCGGAGGCGCGGTGAGCCCCGTCGGTGCTCACGGCGTCCGGGCGCTGTGGGGGCGGGTGTTGCCTCCGGCGGGCCCTCAAACGCCGGGCGGCTGAAGTGGGCGCCGACCTCCTGAGCCCCGCCAGCGATTGAGGCGCCGCGGACACCGGCCGGGCCGGGGTGGCACCGCCCCCCTGAGCCCCGCCGGTGATGGAGGCGAAAAGTTTTTCGGGAACCGCGGCAACCTCCGGCGGGGTCGCGCGTCGTGCGGGGGTGAAGGGCGCGATCCGGCGTCCCTCACCCGACCGTGGAGAACCACCTTGAAGATCGTCAAGCGCGCTTCCCGCTCCGCCGCCGCCCGTCCCGTCGCCCCGGCCGTCCGCCGCGCGGCCCTCGCCTTCGCCGCCGCGGGGGCGCTCGCCGCCCTGGCCGCCCCCGCCCACGCCGCCGGTGCGGCCGCGCCGGCCCCCTCGGCCAGTGCCGTGCCCAGCGCCTCGCCCAGTGCGCTCCCGAGCTCCTCGGGCTCCCCGAGCGCGTCCCCCCGGCCCAGCAGCTCCGCCTCGAACCCGCCGCGCCCGACCGCGGTGCCCAGCACCGCCCCGTCGGTGGTGACCCCCGGTTCCAGCCCCTCGGCCTCCGCCCCCGCCTCCAGCCCGAAGCCGTCCGCCGAACCCTCTTCGCCCGCGGGTCCGGAGCTCGCGCATACTGGCGGCAACCCCGCCACCATGGCGATCGGTGCGGGCGCGGCGGTGCTCGTCGTCGCAGGTGCCGGCACCCTGTACGCCGTACGCCGCCGCGCGAACGGCTGACGTGCTCCACCCGAGGGACACCCTGCTCATGTCGTACCCCGCCGCGCTGCGGCCCGCACCACACGTACGCCTCGTCCTGCCCGGCTCCGGCCGGGCGGGGCGGGGCGCCCGCGTCCTGCGCACCTTGCGCGCGCTGCGCGTGTGGCGCGGGCCGCTGGCGAGCGAACGGCTCCTGCTGCGCGACGGGCCGGGTGTCCCCCGGATCGCCGCCGCCTCCCCGGGGGCGTACATGGGGGCGCACGCCGGCGCGGACGGCGACGCCTTCGAGCGCCCGCCGACGGTCACCGAGCTCTACCACGCGCACCGGCTGCGGATGGTGCGGCTGGCGGTGCTCCTCGTCGACGACCCGGCCACCGCCGAGGACGTGGTCCAGGACGCCTTCACGGCCCTGTACCGGCGCCACGGCGAGCACATCACCGAGATCGACAACGCGCTCGGCTACCTCCGGACGGCGGTGGTCAACACCGCCCGCTCCGTGCTGCGCCGTCGGCGCACGGTCCGTTCCTGGACCCCGCCCGCCGCGGCCGACGTACCCTCCGCGGAGGAGTACGTCGTCATCGACGAGGAACACCGCGAAGTACTGGCCGCCCTCGGCCGCCTGACCCCGCGCCGCCGCGAGGTGCTCGTCCTGCGCTACTGGGCCGACCTGAGCGAGGCGGAGATAGCCGCCACCCTCGGGATCAGCCGGGGCGCGGTGAAGTCGAACGCGAGCCGCGCCCTGGACGCGCTGGAGCGCATCCTGGAAGGCCGGATATGACCACGCCCACCCCGCCCCCCGTCGCGACCGAAGGCCCCGCCGCGCGCTTCCCCGCCTCGCGGGCCTCGCGGGGCGCCGGAGCCGGCGCGCACGTCGGCCGGGCCTTCGACCGGGGCGCCGGCGGCGCCGACCGGCCGGGTCACGCCCCCGGCGCGCACGGCCCGCGCGCCGCCGGCCCCGACGGCCGGCCGGCCGGGCCCTTCGCCGTGCTGCCCGGCTTCGGCGGGGACGGCGGATCCGGCGGCGGCGCCGACGGTGGTGACGGCGGAGGTGACGGCGGAGGTGACGGGGAGCGGCCCGTCGAACGACGGCTGCGCGCGGCGCTGTCCGCGCGGGCCGAGCAGGTCACCGTGCGCGAGCTACGGCCCGCGGATCCCCCCGGCCGGCACCTGCGACGGCTGTCGGTCCTCCCGCCGCGCCGGTTCGCCCTGCCGCTGGCCGGGCTGGCGGCGGCCGCCGCGATCGCGCTCGGATACGTCGCCCTCGCGCCCGATCAGGCCCCGCGTCCGGTGCCGCCCGCGTCCCCGCCCTCGCTGCCCGCGCCATCACCGACCCCCTCGCCCGGGGGCTCGCAGTCGCCCCCGCAGCCCTCGGTCTCTCCCTCGGCGGTCCCGTCCACCGCTCCGTCCTCGCCGCTGCCCCCGAGCCCCACGCCCTCGCGCGGCACGCAGGGCACGCAGTCGCCGCGTCCGCCGGCCACGGGCGGTGTGCCGAGCTCCGCGGCCTCCGCCAGCGGATCCCCGTCGCCGCAGCGCTCCCCGTCGATGAGCTCCCAGGTCAGCGCCCCGCCGGGCCGGTGACGGCCGCGACCAGCGGCGCGAGGTCCGGGTTCGCGGCAGCCGCGTCCAGGGCCTCGCGCAGGGCGCGGTCGTTCGTGGGCCGGGCGGCCTCCAGCAGCGCCAGCCCGGCCCCGCTGACGTCGGTGTAGATGCCCCGGCGGTCGGTGTCGCAGAGGTAGCGGCTGAGCAGCCCGCGGTCTTCGAGGCGGGTGACCAGGCGCGTGGTCGCGCTCTGGCTGAGCACCACCGATTCGGCGACCTGGTGCATGCGCAGGTGCCCGCCGGGCCCGTCGTGCTGCCGGCTGAGGACGTCGAGGAGCGAGTACTCCCGGACGCTGAGCCCGTGGCCCGCCTGGAGCGCCCTTTCGATGTGGGTCTCGATCCTGCCGTGCAGCAGGGAGAGGGCGCACCAGCCCTGGGAGAGGGCGGTCGGCGCGCCGTCCGTGGCGGTCATGGGGTCCTCCTCGCGGGACGCGCGGGGCACGCGTACCCCCTCAGGATAGGACACGTCTGCAATAGCCCGCGCTTGCAAATATCCCGCGTCTGCAATTAATGTGGACGCTCGTAAGGCGTTGGCGCAACCATCGGCGCCGGATCCTTCCCGGGGGCGCCGCGGCGCCCCCGCACACAGACAGCGCACCCCCTGAAGGGCCTCCCCCCATGCCACTCGCACTGCTCGCCCTCGCCATCGGGGCCTTCGGGATCGGCACCACCGAGTTCGTGATCATGGGCCTGCTGCCCGAGGTCGCCGCCGGCTACGGCGTCACGATCCCCACCGCCGGCTTCCTGGTCACCGGCTACGCCCTCGGCGTCGTGCTCGGCGCGCCGCTGATGACCGTCCTCGGCACCCGGATCCCCCGCAAGCGCATGCTGATGCTGCTCATGGGCCTGTTCATCGCCGGCAACCTGCTCTCCGCGCTGGCCCCCACCTTCGGCGTGATGCTCGCCGGCCGGGTGCTCGCCTCCCTCGCCCACGGCGCGTTCTTCGGCATCGGCGCCGTCGTCGCCGCCGAGCTCGTCGCCCCCGAGAAGAAGGCGGGCGCGATCGCCATGATGTTCACCGGCCTCACCGTCGCCAACGTCGTCGGCGTACCGCTCGGCACCCTCGTCGGCCAGCACCTCGGCTGGCGCGTCACCTTCGTCATCGTCGCCGGGCTCGGCGTCCTCGGCCTGCTCGGCATCGCCCGGCTCGTCCCCGACCTGCCGCGTCCCGAGGGCGTACGGATCCGCGACGAACTGGCCGCCTTCCGCAACGTCCAGGTCCTGCTCGCCATGGCGATGACCGTCCTCGGCTTCGGCGGGGTCTTCGCCGCGATCACCTACATCACGCCGATGATGACGAACGTCGCGGGCTTCGCCGACACCTCCGTCACCTGGCTGCTCGTCCTCTTCGGCCTCGGCATGGTCGGCGGCAACCTGCTCGGCGGCCGCTTCGCCGACCGCCGCCTGATGCCGATGCTGTACGGGACCCTGGGCGCGCTGGCGCTCGTACTGGCCCTGTTCACCGTGACCGCGCACCACAAGGCCGCCGCCGCGGTCACCGTCACCCTGATCGGCGCCCTCGGCTTCGCCACGGTACCCCCGCTCCAGAAGCGGGTCCTCGACCAGGCCGCCGGCGCCCCCACGCTGGCCTCCGCCGTGAACATCGGCGCCTTCAACCTCGGCAACGCCCTCGCCGCCTGGCTCGGCGGACTGGTCATCGCGGGCGGCATGGGCTGGACCGCGCCCAACTGGGTCGGCGCCGCCCTCGCCGCATCCGCGCTGGTCCTCGCCCTGGTCTCCGGAGCGCTGGAGCGGCGCACCGCACGTACCGGACGCCTGGTCGCGTCGGGCGCGGGGGTCCCCGAAGGGGAGCGGGCGCCGGTTCGGGTCGCGTAGCGCGCCGCCCGGTGGGAGGTTGGTGACCATGGGGCGAACCGGGAACATACGCACCACCGCGACGGCCGTGGCCGTCGCGGTGGCCGCGCTCGCACTGCCGGGCTGTACGTCGGCCCCCGCGAGCGGCCGCGCGGACTCCGGCGCCGCCAGCTCGCCGGCGGCCCCGGGCAGCCCGGATCCGGCGCCCCCCAGCACCAGCGCCCCTTCGCCGAGCCGCAGCTTCCCGCTCTCCACCGCGCCCCGGACCATCCCGGCCGTGCGCACCTTCGAACCCGCCCGCGGCCCCGGCTGGAAACCCGCCCCGCAGGCCCGGGTCGTCGTCGCCCCCGCCCACAGGGCCGCCCTCGCCGACGAGGGCAGGGCGCTCGCCCGCGACCTGAAGCTCGGCTACGCCGAGGACGGCGCGGCGGTGCGGCCCGGCGACGTGGAACTCGCCCTCGACGACGCCCCCGGCGGCGCGGCCAAGGCCGTCCCCGAGTCGTACACGCTCACCGTCCGCGGCGGCGGCGTCCGCATCACGGGCCCCGACGACGCCGGGGTCTTCTACGGCACCCGCACCCTCGAACAGGCCGTCCGCGCCGCCGGATCCATCGGCGAGGGCACGGTCAAGGACGCGCCGGACCGCCCCCAGCGCGGGCTGAACCTCGACATCGCCCGCAAGAACTTCACCGCGCCCTGGATCGAGGACCGGCTGCGCGAGATGGCCGACCTCAAGCTCAACCAGCTGGGCCTGCACTTCTCGGACGACCAGGCCTTCCGCATCGCCTCCGTCAGCCACCCCGAGATCGTCTCCGACCCGCACCTCACCCAGGCCGAGGTGCGCCGGATCGTGGCCCTCGCCCGCAGCCTGCACATCGAAGTGGTCCCCGAGATCGACTCGCCCGGACACCTCGGCGCCGTCCTGCGCGCCCACCCCGCCCTCCAACTGCGCGACGCGGCCGGTCGGGCCGTCAAGGGCGCCGTGGACATATCCGACCCGGCGGCCGCCCGGCTCGTCGACGAGCTGCTGCGCGAGTACCTGCCGCTCTTCCCCGGTGCGCACTGGCACGTCGGCGCCGACGAGTACCAGGCCCTCGTGGTCAAGGACCCGCAGGCCTCCTTCCCCCAGCTCGCCGCCGCCGCCCGGCAGCGCTACGGCGCCGGGGCGCGCGTGTCGGACCTGGCCACCGGCTGGCTGAACGACCGGGCCGCGGTCGTCCGCGGCGCCGGACGGACGCCCAAGGCGTGGAACGACGGCTTCTTCGCCGGGGGCGCCGCCACCGCCGCGCGGGACATCGAGGTCGAGTACTGGACGGGCAAGGAGATCGGGGCCCGCCCACCCCTGGAGTACCTGCGCGAGGGCCGCCCGGTGGTCAACCTCAACGACGAGTACCTGTACTACGTCCTCGGCGAACCCAACGACTTCACCTACCCGACCGGGCGGCGCATCTACGAACAGTGGACCCCGCTCGTCCTGCGCGGAACCGAAGCCGTGCCCGCCCGTTACGCCGGGCAGGTCCTGGGCGCCCGCCTTGCCGTCTGGTGCGACCTGGCCGCCTCGCAGACCCAGGACCAGGTCGCCGCCGGGATCCGGCTGCCGCTCGCCGCCCTCGCGCAGAAGGTCTGGGACCCGCGCCCGCCGCAGCCGACGTGGAGTCAGTTCACCGACCTGGTCGACCGACTGCGCTGACCGGCTGGGCTGACCGGCTGGGCCCACCCTGCCGGGCGCGTTGTCAGTGGCCACCCCTACTGTTCCCGACATGCCGCAGCTCAGGGGGGCTCCAACCCCTCCTGTCCAGGCTGCGCGCATCCTGATCGGACAGGCGGAGGGGTACGGGCTGATGGCATGGCTGGCAGCGGGCGAAGGGTATGAAATCGCCCTGGTGGAGGGGCGGGTGGCGGCGCGGCCGACGGCCGGGCGCTCGGCGGGACGGCAGTTGAAGACCCTGCCCAAGGCGCTGCGGGAGCACCCCGAGGTGGAGCGGCTGCGGCAGTTCTCCGAATGGCTCGACCGGCACGCGGCCGCGTGCCTGGCGCAGGTGGACACCTGGATGGTGTCCTCGCTGCCCGTGCCGACCGCTCTGATCGCCCGGGTCTGGCCGGACGAGGCCTGGCGCAGCGCCCTGCGCGACCTCGTGGTGATCGGCGAGGACCCGGACGAGCCGGGCTTCCTGCGCGACGTCACCGACTCCGGTGAACTGCGCGTGGTCGACCTCGACGGCGAGACCGTACGGCTGGCCCCGCGCACGGTGACCCTGCCGCACCCGGTGCTGCTGCCGGACCTGGACGACGTACGGGACTTCGCGGCCGAACTCGGCATCGAGCAGCGGATCGAGCAGATCCACCGCGCCACCTGGCAGCGCACCGGTGTCCCCGCGGCGGGTGGCCCCGGGGCGACCGGCTCCGGCGCCCAGCGGGGCGACGGCTTCGAGGTCCAGGACTTCGCGGGCGGGGTGTTCCCGAGCCGCTTCAGCCTCACCGCCCGGGCGACCGCCCTCGGCTACCGGGTCTCCGGGGGCTACGCGACCTGCGCCGTCCGCGACGCGGGCCGCGCCACCTCCGCCGCCGTGTGGGTCGGCGAACCGTACTGGGAGTCCGAGCAGAGCACCGGCGCACTGACCTGGAGCGACGCGGACGGCCAGGGCGTGCGCCTGGCCCAGGTCGGGCCGGTGGCCTGGTCCGAGGGGATGCGGATGGCCGCCGCGCTGTACGCGGGGCGCCGGATCGACGAGGGCGGGAACGCGTGAGCACCACGGTCGGGACGACGAGCGGGCGGGAACACCAGGACATGAGCGGGGGCGACGTGCAGGACATCGACACCAGCGGCACCAGCGGCACCAGCGACACCATCGACGCTGACGTGCAGGGCATCGACATCGACATCGACAGCGATGGCCCGGGTACGGGCACGGACGGCGCCCCGAGCGCCGGCGCCGAGGGGGGAGGGGCCGTCGGGGAGGCCGAACCGCTGCTGAGAGCGGGCGCGGTGCTGCCCTGCGGCACCCCCGGCGCCGGGCCCGGCGCGGTCGACCTGACCGCGCGCACCTACCGTCACCCCGCCCTCGGCGGCGACCGGGTCGTGGTGCGGCTCGCCGCCGCCGAACTCGGCGCGGCCGAGGACCTCGCCGCCGGATTCCTCGGACTGGTCCCCGACGGCGAACCGGCCGTGGTCGGCATCGGCCGCCGCCAGGCCCTCGGCTTCCCCGCCTGGGTGCTCGTCCACCACCCCGAGGACGGCCACCACGCCCTCGCCGTCGTCCCCGAACTGGACCGGCTGGCCCGCCAGGCGACGAACCGGCCCAAGGCGACCCTCGACGGGTGCCTCGCCCTGGCCGGCCGACTGGCCGCGTCCGTCCCGCACTTCCTGCCCGTCTTCTACGAACAGGCCGCCCGGATCTTCCTCGCGGTCGACAACACCACCTACGCCTCCCAGCTGTTCGGCCGGGCCCGCACCAGCGAGGCCCAGCACGGCCTCACCGTCGACGAGGACCGTCTCGACGCCGTCTTCCTCGAATTCGCCCTGGCCGGCGCCCTCCCCGTGAAGGTCCTCACCGGCTACGGCCGTGAACTGGCCGCCCGGGTGAGCCCAGTCGAGGCGTACGAACGCTTCCGCCGCCTGTGCCTGCGGCGCACCGCCGGCGGACTGGCCCCCTCCGCACAGGCCGCCACCGAACTGCGCCGTCTCGCCAAGGCCGCAGGACACACCGGGACCGAAGCCGAACAGGACCACCTCGCCGAACTCCTGCCCCTGCCGGCCACCCTGCGCGCCGCCCACGGCTGGTGGAAGGCGCACCGCGGCGCACTCGTCGCGCTCGCCCGCCGGGTCCCGGCCGTGCGCGGAGCGCTGCTCGGCCTGACCCCGCCGGTCACCTCCGACCAGGGCGCCGCCTTCACCACCCTCTGGCTGGAGATCCTGGAGGAATCCGGCGCCACCGCCGGCCTGTGCTCCGCGGACCTGCCCGCCGAGGAGCGCGCCCCCGACGGCGCCGCGGGCTGGCTGGAGCGCTTCCACGCGGCCCGGCACGGCGGCTGGGGATCCCGCCCCACCGCGCCGTTGCTGCTCGACCTCGTCACCCGCGCCGCCGACCGACTGCGCGCCGAACTCGCGCACCCGGACCGGGCGGGGGGCCTCGCCCTCGGCGTGCAGGACGCGGACCTGCTCGACCTGCTGCTCTCGCTCGACCTCCCGGTCGCCGACCCGGACCCGCGCCACGACGCCAACGCCCAACTGGGCCTGCGCGACTGGGCCCAGCACGAGCAGCGGCGCGACCTCCTCGCGCTCGCCGCCGACCAGCGGTTCCGGCCCGCCTTCGAGCGCGCCGTCAACGCGCTCGGCGAGGGCGCCCCCGGCCCGCAGGTCATCCGCAGCCTCGCCGCGGCCCCCGGCGGCCGGACCATGCTGGCCGAGTGGATGCGCGGCGTCGCCGGGCAGTCCTCCTCCGCCGGCCTGCCCGGTCTGCCCGCGGCCACCGCGCGGCTGGGCTGGCTGCCCGCCGAGGCCCTGGAGCTGGCTCCGGCCGAGGTCGCCGCCGCCGTGGCCGCCGACCTCGGCGAGACCCTCGCCCGTACCCTGCGCGGCGGACTCTTCGAGGAACTGCACTGGCCCGCCTGGGAGGAGGCCCTCGCCGCCCTGTCCGCCGGCGGGAGCCAGGACGGCTTGACCGTCGTCGACGCCTGGCCCCACCTGATCGTGGCGAGCACCGCCCAGGTCCGTGTCATCGACGCCGAGTCCACCGTCCTCGTCCACGACCTGCGCGCACCGAAGGGCGGTCACCGCCGGTACGGCTTCCACTACGTCGACGGCGAACTCCTGGTGCTCTGGGGCACGTACGGCGGCGCCACCGAGGGCTACTGGCACCGCACCCCCGACCGGGTCTTCACCGTCGCCTTCGACAAGGACGGGAACGACCGCGGCTACTGGAACATGCGCTCCGAACACGTCTCGCTGCCCCTGTCCGGCGGCGGCCGCGTTCTCGGCGGCGGAGTCCTGCACCCGGGCGACACCCGGCTGCCCACCGAACGCCCGGTCCTCCACGACGGCTCCTCCTACTGGGTGTGGCAGCACACCGAGGGCGCGCAGGGCGAGGACCACGGCGGCTGGTGCGAATACGACCCCGCGAGCGGCGCCCACGGACGGCGTTCCCTGCCCGCGTTCTTCACCGACGCCCTGCGCGACCGGAGCGCCGACGGCGTCCCCGCGGGCCCCTGCAGCGGGAACTGCTCCTGCCAGGGCAACTGGCTGCGCCCGGCGCCCACCGTCGTGGGCTCCGTCCTCGGCGCCCCCGCGGACGGCCTGCTCGGCTGGTGCGCCGTCCGCACCCCCGGCCAGGGCTGGAGCGCGCGCGACACGGCCGGCCGCCACGTCACGGCCCCCGAGGAGCGGGAGATGCCGGTCGCCGCCCTCGTCTTCCCCGGCGACGACCGCCCCCGCGTCCTCACCCACCACTGGCGCCAGCTCAGCCTCACCGACCCCGACGGCGTCGTCACCGTCGAATCCCGCGGCGGATACCACACGTCCCTCTCCACCGGCAGCGTCGAACTGCCGCCCCTCGCCCACTGGTACGCCCTGCGCCCGCGCGACCCCGAGTCCTCGGCCGCGCTGCGCACCGCCGACCGCGAAGGCATCGGAGCGCTCCTGAAGGCGGCCGCCGCGGCCGGCCGCAACGCCGACCTGCCCGCCCTGGTCGCGGTGGCCCTGCCCACCGTCACCGAGCCGAAGATGATCGGCGGCGTCGTCGAGGCCCTCACCCTCGCCCTCGCCCAGCAGGACGTCCTGGACCGCGCCGCCGCCCGGCTCGAACCCGCCGCCACCGACCGCACCTGCGCCCCCGGCCCCACCGACGAGCTGTTCCACGAGGCGCTCGGCGGGCTCCTGGGATCCGGCTACTACCGCTGGAACGGCGAACAGGACCTGCTCCACCAGTACCTGCACGCGCTCGCGGCGGCCCGCGCCGACACCACCGCCCCGGCCGTACCCGGCCGGGTCCACCTCGACCTGTCCGCGCCGGCCCACTCCGGCCTGCCCTGGAGCGGACTCCTGGACCGGCCCGCCGCCCTCGCGCTGCGCGCCGTCGCACCGGGCACCACCGCACCCCAGCGCGAGGCGCTGCTCGCCCTGCTCGCCGCGGTCGAGGACCTGGGCCTCGCCACGGCCGAAGGATCCGCAGGCCACTGGCGCCGGGTCGTGGTCCACCTCGCGGCGGACCGGATCCGCGGCGCCGGCGCCGGCCCGCGACGCCACTTCCAGGACCGCACCGTCCTGCCGCTGGGCGGCGGAGCCGTCCTGGCCCTCACCGGCGCCGACCGCGCCGTCCCCGACGGCCACGAGTTCGACGCCCTCCTGCACGACCCGACCGGCGGCTTCGCCGTGCCCGCGCCCTACACCCTGCGCACCGCGGCCCCCCTCGCCGGACGCGACCGCGACCGGGACCGCGACCCCGACTGGGCCACACGGCTGCGCAGCGAAGCCGAAGCCCGTGGCGCGGCGCCCTGGTTCCCCGAGGCCGCCGGTGAATTCGCCCGGCTCACCGGCGTACCGGCCGCCCTCGCCAAGCTGGTCGTCGCCGGACTGCCCCGCATCGACGCCTACGAGAACAACTTCCTGCCCACCCCACTGCGCACCCTGCTCGACGTCAAGGTCGCCGAAGCCGCCGTCGCCCGCACCGAACTGCGCGGCCTCGCCCCCGAGCTGCGCCGCGCCCTGACCGGTGCGCTGCTGCCCCGCGACCCCGCCGCGCTGTGGACCACCGGCCCGGACGCGGCCGCGGCCGCCGAGGTGTGGAACCGGCGCGTGGGCCGTCGTACGCCCGTCCCCGAGCAACTGCTCGCCGACGCGGTCCGGGAGGTGCGCGCCGGATGGGCGGTGCACCACGCACTGCCCGCGCTCCTCGACCCCTCGAGCGCACCGGAACTCTCCACCGACGTGCCCTGGACCATCAACGGGAACCAGCCCGAACCCCGCGAGCAGGCCGCCCGCCCCTTCACCACGGCCGTCCTGACCGGGTCCCTGGCCCTCGCCGCGTGGCTCGCCCACCGACTCCCCGCGGGCGACCCCGTCCGGGCCGCGCTGCCGCCCGCCCTCACCGCCCTGCGCCAACGGCTCGCCGCCCCCGAACTGCTGCTGTCCGTCGGGTACTGCGGGCGCGAGGAGTTCCGCGCCGCGGCCGGTACGCCGACCGAGACCGCCGAGGACCACGAACGCTACGGCGCGGTCGTGCTGCCCACCGTCCACACCCAGGCCGCGGCCGCGCTGCGCCCCGCCCTCCTCGACTCGGCCGGCACCGACCCCTACCTGCCGCTGCTGCGCGGCGTCCAGCAGCAGCCCACCCGGGTGGAGACCGCCCTACGGGTGGTGCAGGCCCCGCACTTCGCCGCGCTGCTCGCCGACCCGGGAGCCCCGGCGGCGGGCTCCGCCGCGGCGGACGGCACCTGGTGGCCGCAGGACCCGAGCCGCTCGGTGCCGGACCTGGTCGCCGAGGCATCCACCGCCCTCGGGCTGGGCGCCGACGCGAGCGCCCTCTACCTCGCACTGCTCGCCATGCCCGACCCCACCGACCGCAACACCGCCCGCTGGACCGGGTGGAAGCCCGCCCGACTGAAGGCCGCCCGGGCCGAACTGGCCGCGACCGAGCTCGTGGTGAGCGCCACCCGGGCCCGCGCCGGGCGCACCCTCTTCCTCCCCGGCGGCTGGACCGAGCCCGCCGCCCCGGCCCTGCCGCTGGAGGAGTGGAAGCTCCCGCTGTACGAGCCGCTCGTCGACGGGCAGCCGGGCCTGGGCGCCCTGGTCCCCTCCGAACCGGCCGCCGACCTCTACCGGCGCGCCTGGCAGCGGGTGCGCGCGGGCGACGCGCCGCGCTTCGACACCCTCAAGGTCAAGCGCACCCGCCGCCGTTGACCACCGACCCCTTTCGCGAAAGAAGCACGATGACCGTCACCGCTGCCCCCACCGCCGCCGAACCCGCTGATGGCGGCGCCCGCCGGAGCCTCCCGGCCGAGGAGCGCCACGCCGCCGAACTCGCCTTCCTCGCCGCCCAGGACACCGGCCCCCGCCCGCCCGGCTGGCTCCTGACCCCGCGCGCCGTCGTCACCTTCGTCTGCGGCAGCGACGGGGCCGCACTCGCCCTGCCCGGGCGCCGGACCGGCCTGCCCGCCAAGCTGGTCATCGCCCCGAAGTTCGTCGGGGAACGGGCCCTCGTCGAACGCTGCGTGGTCACCCTGGCCGGCGAGCGCGGCCTGCTCCTCACCGGCGAGCCCGGAACCGCCAAGTCGATGCTCTCGGAACTGCTGGCCGCCGCGGTCAGCGGCACCAGCGCGCTCACCGTGCAGGGCACCGCGGGCACCACCGAGGACGCCTTCCGGTACGGCTGGAACTACGCCCTCCTGCTGGCCCAGGGCCCCACCCCGCAGGCCCTGGTCGACTCCCCGGTGCTCGCCGCCATGCGGACCGGACGGGTCGTCCGGGTCGAGGAGATCACCCGCTGCCTGCCCGAGGTGCAGGACGCGTTGGTCTCGCTGCTCTCCGACCGTCGCATCAGCGTGCCGGAACTCACCGCCACCGAGGACGCGCAGGTCGCCGCCGCGCCCGGCTTCACCGTCATCGCCACCGCCAACCTGCGCGACCGGGGCGTCTCGGAGATGTCCGCGGCCCTCAAGCGCCGCTTCAACTTCGAGACGGTCGAGCCGATCGCCGACGCCGACGCCGAGGCCGCCCTGATCCGCCGCCAGGCGGTGGCCGCCGTCCAGCGGGCGGGCGCGGCCTTCGAGGTCGACGACGCGGTGCTCGACGCCCTGGTCACCGTCTTCCGCGACCTGCGGTGCGGACGCTCCGCCGAAGGCTGGGACGTGGAACGCCCGGGAACGGTCATGTCCACCGCCGAAGCCGTCCAGGTGGCCGCGTCCCTCGGGGTGGCCGCCGCCTACCTGCCCGGTGGGGACGTGCTGGACCTGCTGCCCGGTCACCTCCTGGGCGTCGTCCGCAAGGACGACCCCGCCGATCACGGGCGCCTGTTGGGGTACTGGGACGGCCCGGTCCGCCGCCGGGCCGAGGACGGCTCGGCGATGTGGCGCCGCCTGTGGGACCTGCGGGGTTCGCTGCGATGACGATCCCCGAGCCCCGGGATCCCGGGGACCCCCGCGGGCGGGTGGCGGCGCTGGCCGCGTGCCGGGAGCCGTACCTGCTGGGCGTGCGCCACCACAGCCCCGCCCTGGCCGCCGTCGTGCCCGCCCTGCTGGACGCCTCCGGCGCGGACGTGGTCTGCGTGGAGCTGCCCGCCGACTTCCAGCCGTGGCTGGAGCACCTGGCCGACCCGGAGACCGTGGCCCCCGTCGCCCTGGCGGCCGCGGGCGCCGACGGCCGACTGGCCTTCTACCCCTTCGCGGACTTCTCCCCGGAACTGGCCGCGATCCGCTGGGCCCGAACCCGAGACATCGACCTCATCTGCTGCGACCTCCCCCTCGGACCGGCCCCCGCCACAACCGATCCGGCCCCCGCGCCCCCCGTTCCCGCCGCGCTACCGGCTGGTCCCCCCGTTCCCGCCGAGCTGCCGGCGGGGGCCCGTGTTCCCGCCGCGCTGCCGGCAGGGGCCCCCGATTCAGCCCCGCTGGCGTTTGAGGCGCCCCCGGAGGGTGCCGATCCGGCCCTGCTGATCTCCGAAGCTCCGTCGGCGCCGGCCCCGGAGGCCGCGACTCCTGCCGCACTGCCCGCTGTGGCCCCCGTTCCCACCGCGCTGCCGGCAGGGGCCCCCGATTCAGCCCCGCCGGCGTTTGAGGCGCCCCCGGAGGGGACGACGGACGGGTCGGACGTCCCCCGGCCCGGCTACGCCGACGGCCTGGCGACCGGGGCCCCGGCCACCGGCACCGGCACCGGCCGCGCAGGGGACGACCTCTGGGACCGCTCCGTGGAGGTGCTCGCCCCCGGCTGCACCCCCGAGGCGATCCGCCGCGCCGCCCTCGGCGTGGGCTGGGCCCTACGGGAGGACACCCGCTCCGTCGCGGCCACGGACCTGACCCGCGAGGCCCACATGCGGCAGGTGATCACGACCCTCACCGCCGGAGGCCGCCGCGTGGCCGCCGTGATCGGCGCCTTCCACGCCCCGGCCCTCCTGCCCGGCACGACCGCCCCGACCGCCCCGGCGGCCACCCCGGACACGGGATCCGCCACACCGCGCACCGGTGACGGCCCCGACGCCCCCGACGGCGTCGTGACCTCGCTCGTGCCGTACTCCTTCGACCTGCTCGACTCGCGCTCCGGCTACCCCGCAGGGATCCGGGACCCGCTGTGGCAGCAGGCCGTGCTGGCCGCGGCGGGCGACCCCGCCCGGCTGCGCGCGGCGGCCTCCACCGCGGTGACCGGCGTCTGCCGCGAGCTGCGCCGGGCCGGGCACACCGCCGGCACCGGTGAGGCCGCGGAGACCCTGCGCGTCGCCTGCGACCTGGCCCGGCTGCGCGGGCTGCCCGCCCCCGGCCGCGGCGAGCTGCTGGAGGCCGTCACGAGCGTCCTGGGCCAGGGCGAACCGCTCGGCCGGGGCCGGGCGCTGGCCCGGGCCCTGGAGGTCGTGCTCGTCGGCGCCGCCCGCGGCCGGATCGCCCCGCACACCCCCCGGTCCGGCCTCGGCCCCAGCGTCGAGGCCGAACTGGCCGCGCTGCGCCTGCCGTCCCCCGAGGACCCGGCGCCCCGCGAGGTCCGCCTCGACCCGCTGCGCTCCGCGCTGGACGCCCGCCGCGAGGTGCTGCTGCAACGGCTGCTGGTGTGCGGGGCGGCGTACGGCGAGCCGCTCGCCGTCGCCGCGACCGGCGACGGGTCGGCCCTCGGCACCAAGTGGCGGCTCTCCTGGACGCCTTCGGTCCCGGCGCGCCTCGACCTCGCGGGCGTGCGCGGGGTCACGGCCGAGCAGGCCGCCGCCGGCACCTTGCGCGACACCGCCCGGCGCGCCGTCGCCGAAGGCGGACCGACGAGCGCCCAGGTCCTCACCGGCCTGTCCGCCGCGGCCCGTTGTGACCTGCCCGCCCTCGTCGCGGCCCGACTGGAGCAGGCCGCGCAGGTGCTGCCCTCGGCTGCCACCCTCCCCGAACTCCTCAGCGCTCTCGACCTGTTGGAAGCTCTGCGGCGCGGGCACTTCCCCGGGGTCCGGCCCGACACGACCGAGCTCGCCGCCGCCTTGCTGGACGCCTGCGTCCGCGCGCTGCCCGGACTCGCCGGCAGTGAGGACCCGGCCGACGCGGCCGCCCTGGTGGCCCTCGCGGACCGGGCCGCCGCCCAGCAGCTGGGGCTACGGCTGGAGGGCGCCCTCGCGGCCCTGACCGGTACGGGTCGCAGCCCCGCGGTCTCCCCGCTGATGCAGGGCGCGGCCTTCGCCGTACGGGTCCTGCTCGATCTGGACCGCGCCGCCGACCTCGGTGCCCGCGCCGCCGGATGGATCGACGGCGCCACCGCCGCCGAGGGCCGCCGCACGCTGACCCGCCGGCTGGCGGGCCTGTTCACCGCCGCGGGGCCGCTCCTCGACGCCTGCGCGGATGCGCTCGCCCCGGTCCTGGACCGCGTCGACCACCTCACCGACCAGGAGTTCCTGGACCGGCTCCCGGCCCTGCGCGGCGGGTTCGACACCCTCGCCCCGGCTGCCCGGGACCGGCTCCTGGACACCGTCGCGGAGCGGCTCGGTGACCGGATCGACCTCTCCCTGGACGCACCGCCCGCCCTCCTGTCCCTCTGGGCGGCGGCGGATGCCGCAGGGCTCGCGGCCCTGCGGTCCCTCCCGCTCCCCCCGGCCTCCGTGCTCCCGCCCGGGCCCGCGGCCCCGGTCGCCGAAGCGCCCGTAGCACCGCTCCCGCCGGCCGGGCCCGGGGCGGCGGACCCGCGGCGGATCGCCCCGGACGACCGGTGGCGGCTGCTCCTGGGACGCCACCGGGACCGGCTCTCCGCCGGCGCCCGCCGCTACGCGCACGCCCTGGACGAGCTGTACGGCGCCGGGCGGGGCGAGGGCGCGGGCGACCTCGACGGCGGCGGGTCCGGGGCCGGCGGCGGCCGGGAGGCGTCCTTCCCCACGGCCCGCGAGTGGGCCGAGGAACTGGAAGACCTGTTCGGGGCCGACGTACGGGAAGAAGTGCTCGCCGAGGCCGCCGGAGCGGGCCGCACCGACGTACTGACCCAGCTCGACCCCGCCTCCGTACGCCCCTCCGTGGAGCTGCTCGCCTCGGTGCTCTCCCTCGCCGGGGGACTGCCCGAGCGGCAACTCGCCCGGCTGCGCCCCCTGGTCAAGCGACTGGTCGACGAACTGCGCCGGGAGCTGGCCACCCGGCTGCGCCCCGCCCTCTCGGGGCTGTCCACCCCGCGCCCCACCCGCCGCCCCGGCGGTGTGCTCGACCTGCCCCGGACCCTGCGGGCCAACCTCGCGCACACCCGCCGGACGGACGACGGGCGCGTGGTCGTCGTGCCGCGGCGACCGGTGTTCAGCACCCGGGTCGGCCGCGAGGCCGACTGGCGGCTGATCCTCGTCGTCGACGTCTCCGGCTCGATGGAGGCCTCGGTCGTGTGGTCCGCGCTGACCGCCGCGGTCCTGGCGGGGGTCCCCACCCTCTCGACCCACTTCCTGGCCTTCTCCACGGAAGTGGTCGACCTCACGGGCCGGGTCGAGGACCCCCTGTCCCTGCTGCTCGAAGTACGGGTCGGCGGGGGTACGCACATCGCGGCAGGGCTGGCGCACGCACGGTCCCTGATCACGGTGCCGAGCCGGACGCTGGTCGTCGTGGTCAGCGACTTCGAGGAGGGCCACGCGCTCGGCGGGCTGCTCGGCGAGGTCCGCGCACTGGCCGACTCGGGGGCCCGACTGCTGGGCTGCGCGGCCCTCGACGACACCGGTGCGCCCCGCTACAGCGTCCCGGTCGCGCAGCAACTCGTCGCCGCCGGAATGCCGGTGGCCGCCCTCAGCCCCCTCGCCCTGGCCCGCTGGGTCGGCGACCGCCTCCGTGGAGAGCGCGCGTGATTCCCGTAACCGAAACCGTGCCCGCAACCGCAACCGCAACCGTGCCCGCGAACGTACCCGCGACCGCGCTTCCTCCGGTGGCTCCGGAGCTGTTGGCCGAGGCCGTCGGCGGACTCTCCGCGCGGTTGCGCAAGAAGCTCGACGCCACCATCGAGGCCTGCGCGGCGGGCGATCCGCCGGCCGTCGTGGCGGCCGACGGGGAGGTCACCCACCGCTTCGGCGAGGACGCCCTGGTCACCCTGCGCCCCGGCCCCTCGGGTGCGATCACCACCCCCGACCAGGCCGTATGCAGCTGCCTCCTGAGCCCCCGCTGCCTCCACCGCACCGCCGTCCTCGCGGTGTCCCCGATCGCGGAGCCACCGGGGACCGACCCTACGGCCGACCTGGTGATCGACCCGGAGCCCGAGCCGGAGCCCGCCCGCGGCCGGGCGACCACCGCCCCCGCCGAGCCGGAACCGGGGAGCGGGACCGCGACCGACGGCGCGCCACCGTCCCTGTCCCCCTCCCCGTCCCCGGAGCAGGTGGCCGCCGCCGCGGCCCTGTGGGAGGCGGCCGCCGCCGCGCTGGCGGCGGGAGTGCCCGCGGGCGGCGCCGTCGTACAGGCCGAGCTGCTGCGGGCCGCGCACACCGCGCGCCTGGCGGGCCTGCCGCACGCCGAGGCGGCCGCCCTCCGGGTGGTCCGCGGGCTGCGCGCCGCCCGCGACCGCAGCGCCGCCCAGCGGCTGACCGAGCTGACGGAGGCCTTCCGCGAGCTGTTGCACACCGCCGCGCTCCCGTCCGCCGGCGGCTCCCGGCGCGCCTACCGGTCCGGCGGCAGCCTGCGCGTGTACGGCCTCTGCCGGGAGCCGGTGCTCTCGGCCACCGGACACGCGGGAGTGGTCACGCACCTCGTCGACGCCGATGGCGACCGGTTCACCCTCGCCGACGTCCGCCCCGGCGGGATCGGCCGGGCCCGGGGCGCCGCGAGCGCCTCCGTGTCCCTCGGCGGCGCCGTCCTCGACCACGCCGGCCTGGCCCGGGGCGCACTGCACGTGGTCGGGGCGACCGTGTCCGCCGACGGCCGCCTCGGGTCGGGCCGGGGCGTACGGGCGACGCCGCTGCGCGGGATCGACTGGAGCGAGGGACCGGCCGCCGCGCTCTTCGCCCGCCCGGCGGCCGAAGCCGTGGCGCGGGCCCTGGCCGACCCGGCCGCCGACCCGGGCCTGCTCGGGTGCGACGTGCTGGTGGTGGCCGCGGCCGGCGACCGGTTGCTGGTCCGCGAGCTGTCGTCGGACGGCGCGGTACGTCCCGACGCGCCGCTGATCGCCCTGGTCCCCGCCCACCCGCATCCGGACCTGGCGCACACCGCGAACCTCCGCCGCCTGGCCGACCGCCCCGGGCTGGCGCTGCGCGTGCTCGGCCGCCCCGACCCGGACCGGAGCGCGACCCTGCGCCCGCTGGCCGTCGGGCCGGTGCCGGGGTCGGCGTACACCCTGCGGCTGCCGCCGCAGTGGCTGGGCCGGGCCGACCTCGGCTACGACCTGCTCCAGGGGTCCCACCTCCCGGCCGGGGCCGACGCACCCGAGGCGGCCGACGTACGGGACCGGGAGCCGGTACCGGACGCGCTGGGCGGGTCACCGCTGTGGCGGGTGCGGCGGCTGTTGGAATCCGGGGTCGCGGGGGGCCGTCGGGCGGTGGCGGAGGCGGCCCGCGGCGAGTTCGCGCCGAACGGCGGCCGGGGGCCGCTGCGTCGGGCCGGCTTCGCGGGGGCCGCGGAGTTGGCCGCCGCGCTGGCCGCCGAGGCCGACCGGCGGCCCCGGGACGTCTTCGGTCGTCTCGTCGATCCCGCCGCCGACCGCTACGCGTGGGCCTGGCTGGCCGCGGCCACCCATCTGCACGCCGCGCGGCGGTCGTTGGTGGCCGCGTCCTGGTCCGCTCAGTAGGCGCCGTTCACGTTGTCGATCGAGCCGTAGCGGTCGGCGGCGTAGTTGCAGGCGGCGGTGATGTTCGCTACCGGGTCGTAGGAGTCGGTCGCGGTGCCGGGCACGTGGTACGCCCGGAAGGTGGGGTCGATGACCTGGAGGAGGCCCTTCGAGGGGATGCCCGCCGCGGCGTTGGAGTCCCAGTTGTTGATGGCGAGGGGATTGCCCGAGGACTCGCGCAGGACGTTGCGGCGAATTCCGTCGTAGGTGCCCGGAATTCCGTGCTGGGCCATGACGTCCAGCGACTGCCGGATCCAGCCGTCGAGGTTGTTGGCGTACAGGGTCGTGGCCCGCACGGAACGGTCGGCCCGCGCGGGGGCGGCCCCCGCATCGCGCCCGGCCGCCACGGCCGCCACGGCCGCCGCCGCCGAACCCGCCTTCGCCGCGCCGCCGATCGTCAGCTCGGTCCCCGGCCGGATCACCGACGGGTCGTTGCCGATCGCCGCCCGGTTGTCCGCGTAGAGCTTCTTCCAGCCGCCGCTCACGGAATGCGATTGGGCGATCGTGGAAAGGGTGTCGCCCGCGACCACGGAATAGGTGGTGGACGCCGCGGCCCGCACGGAGAGCGCGGGAGCGGTGGCGGCCACGGATGCCGCGACGGCGGGGGCCGCGGCCGTGGCGGCGGCCGGCTGTGCGGCATCGGCGCCGGAGGCGCTGATCAGGGGGAGGGCGAGTGCCATGCCGCCGGTACCCGCGACGGCGAGGAGGCGGGCGAGGGGGCTGGTCTTGGGACGGCGGTGCTTGCCCGATGCGGACATGGCGAATTCCTCTCCGTCGCCTGCGAGGTGAGCTGTCGGGTTCGGACGGGAGCTGTCCGGCCGCACCGTGACGCGGCTCGCCCGCGGACATGCCCGAGGCATGACGAGGACGTGCGTGTCAGCGGTGCGACTTCACCCCGAGCCGGGCCGGACCATGTGTCCGGACCAGCGGCCTACCTGGTTCCCCCGCTCCTGCCGTACGTGAGTGGGATGGGTTCGCGGGTAGCGGCAGGATTCGGCGTTCCACCCGGATTGCGGTGACCGTAGAGGAGAGAAGAGGAGTGGAACAAGGGCTTGAATTCCGCGCAGTGATCGGTATATCGGAAGCGGCCGGGAAATTGATCTCACCCGGCCGGGTCGGGAATTGCCGTATTTCATTGCGGCGCCCGGAATCCATCCTTCCGCTACCCCCGCGGGGGCGGCCGTGAAGGCCGCTCCCGCGTGACTGACGTCACCGGCGAGCGGCCCGTACGGCATTCAAGGGCAAATCGCCCATTAGTGCTTCTTGGGGATTTCTTGCGGGGCCGCGCGCCCGCCTACGCGGTGCGGTCCGCCAGCTCCTCCACTTCCTCCACCTCCGTCAGTTCCTCCACTTCCGCCAGCTCCTCCAGCCTGCGCAGCGTCTCCCGTACCGAGGCGGCGCCGGCGGGCAGCAGCGGCAGCCGCACGTCGGGGGTCGGAATGCGCCCCTGCGCGTGCAGCACCCCCTTCAGCACCACCGGATTCGGCTCGGCGAACACGGCCGCCGACAGCCGGGCCAGCGCGTGCCCCAGCGCCCGTGCGCCGGACACGTCGCCCGTCCGCCAGGCCCGCACGAGCGCGGCGAACCGCTCCGTGGCCAGATGCGCCGAGGCCAGGATCGCGCCGCCCGCCCCGAGGGCGAGCAGGGGCGAGGCGAAGGCGTCGTCGCCCGCCAGGACCGTGAACCCGTCCGGCAGATCGCCCAGCAGCTCCACCGTGTCCTGGTCGATGCCGCCCGCCGCGTACTTGACCCCCGCGACCCCGGGCAGCGCCCCGAGGGCCCGCAGCGCCCCGGCGTCCAGCGGCTGACCGGTCCGGTAGGGGATGTGGTAGACGACCAGCGGTACGGGAGCGACCTCCGCGAGCCGCTCGAAGTGCGCCAGCACCCCCGCCGCCGAGGGCCGCACGAAGGACGGCACGGTCACCAGCGCGGCCCGCACCTCGGGCCACCGCCGCAGCCCCGCCAGGGCGACCTCGCTCGCCCGCGTGCTGCTGCCCCCCGCGCCGACGCTCAGGAACGCCCCGCGCTCGCGGCAGACCCGTGCGCACACCTCGGTCACCGCGTCCCGTTCCGCCGCGTCGAGGGAGGCGGTCTCGCCGGTCGTGCCGAGGGCGGCGATGCCGGTGGCGTCCGCCGCGAGCACCTCGTGGGCGAGCGACTCCAGGGCGTCCAGGGCGACCGCGCCGGACGCGTCGAAGGGGGTGATGAGCGGGACGTGCAGCCCCTCCAGCCCGTGGAGGCCGGGGAGCGGGGGAGAGATGGGGGGCGGGGGAGGAGCGGGGAGGGCGGGGAGCGTGGAGGTGTCGCTCCGGGACATGTCCTGTGTGGTGTTCTGCGCCATGGGTCGAGGGTGGCCCCCTTCCGAGCCCCGGGTCCAGTTCGCATTTCCGTCCTGACCCGTAAGCTGAGCCGATGCTCGATGTACGCCGCCTGCGCCTGCTGCGCGAACTCGCCCGCCGCGGCACCATCGCCGCCGTCGCCGAGGCGCTGGCCTTCAGCCCCTCCGCCGTCTCCCAACAGCTCTCCGTCCTCGAACGCGAGGCGGGCCTGCCGCTCCTGGAGCGCACCGGCCGCCGGGTCCGACTCACCCCCGCCGGCCAGCACCTGGTCGGGCACGCGGAAGCGGTGCTGGAGCGCCTGGAACGGGCCGAGGCGGACCTCGCCGAGGCCCGCGACGGGCTGGCGGGAGCCCTGCGGGTCGGCGCCTTCCCGTCCGCGACCCGGGCCATCGTCCCCGCCGCCCTCGTCACCCTCGCCCGGCGCCATCCGGCCCTGGAGGCGATGGTGTCCGAAACCGACCCCGCCGCCGTCGCGCACGCCCTGCGGGCCGGTGACCTGGACGTGGCGCTGGTCCACGAGTACGACTTCGTGCCCGCGCCCGTGGAACCGGGCCTGGAGACCGAGCCGCTGTGCCGGGAGGCGATGTACCTCGCGGAGCCGACCCCGCCGCCCGGCTCCGCGGCCCCGGACCTCGCCCTCGGTCAGGGCGTCGCGCTGCGCGCCCACCGCGACGCGCCCTGGATCACCGCGACCCCGGGAACCCTCTGCCACGCCATGACCGTGCGCGCCTGCCAGGCCGCCGGTTTCAGTCCGCGGGAGCGCCACCGCGTGGACGAGTTCGCGACCGTGCTCGCCCTGGTCGCGGCGGGGCAGGGGGTGGCCGTCGTACCGCAGCTCGGCGTGGCCGGATCCGCCGCGCCGGTGGGGGAGGCGGGTGAGGCGGGGGAAGCGGGTGGGCCGAGCGTGCCCGGGGTGCGCCTCACCCGGCTGCCGATGGAGCGGCGCACGAAGATCGCCTTCCGCAGCGGGGCCGCGGCGCACCCGGCCGTGGCCGCCTTCGCCGCCGCGCTGCGCGAGGCCGTACCGCCGGAGCTCGCGCCGTCGTCACCGCCGAAGCCCACGCCCTCGCCGCGGCCGGAAACGTGACACAACTCCCGCACCGGGCCACCCGCGCATGCCCCGCCGTGTACGTTCGCGGTACGGCACGGATCACACGAGAACGGGGTACGACGTGACGCATCGCGTACGAGGGGTCATCGCACGGAGCAAGGGCGCACCGGTGGAGATGGCGACGATCCTCGTGCCCGACCCGGGCCCCGGCGAGGCCCTCGTCAAGGTCCAGGCCTGCGGGGTCTGCCACACCGACCTGCACTACCGCGAGGGCGGCATCAACGACGAGTTCCCCTTCCTCCTCGGCCACGAGGCGGCGGGTGTGGTCGAGGCCGTCGGCCCCGACGTCACCGGCGTCGCGCCCGGCGATTTCGTCATCCTCAACTGGCGTGCGGTGTGCGGGCGTTGTCGTGCCTGTAAGCGCGGGCGCCCGTGGTACTGCTTCGACACGCACAACGCGACCCAGTCCATGACCCTGGAGGACGGCACCCCGCTCTCCCCGGCCCTGGGCATCGGCGCCTTCGCCGAGAAGACCCTGGTCGCCGCCGGACAGTGCACCAAGGTCGACCCGGCCGCCTCGGCCGCCGCCGCCGGACTGCTGGGCTGCGGGGTGATGGCGGGCCTCGGCGCGGCCCTCAACACGGGCAACGTCGGCCGCGGCGACTCGGTGGCCGTCATCGGCTGCGGGGGAGTGGGCAACGCGGCCGTCGCCGGCGCCCGGCTCGCCGGTGCGGGCCGGATCATCGCCGTGGACCTGGACGACCGCAAGCTCGAACAGGCCAAGGGGCTGGGCGCCACCCACACCGTCAACGGTCGCACCGAGGACGTGGTCGAGGCCGTCAAGGCCCTGACCGGCGGCAACGGCGCGGACGTGGTCATCGACGCCGTCGGCCGCCCGGAGACCTACCGCCAGGCCTTCTACGCCCGCGACCTGGCCGGCACCGTCGTGCTGGTCGGCGTACCCACCCCGGAGATGCAGCTCGAACTCCCGCTGCTCGACGTCTTCGGCCGCGGCGGCTCGCTCAAGTCCTCCTGGTACGGGGACTGCCTGCCCGAGCGGGACTTCCCGCTGCTGATCGACCTCTACCTACAGGGCCGCCTCGACCTCGACGCCTTCGTCTCCGAGACCATCGCGCTCGACGACGTCGAGGAAGCCTTCGCGCGGATGGAGCGCGGCGAAGTGCTGCGCTCGGTCGTCCTGTTCTGAACCGCCGCCCCGGGCCGCGGACCCCCGCGGCCCGGGGCGCGCCGGCGGCCGGTCACAGCACTAGACTCGGCCCGGCCGCCGTTTCCGTCGCGGCCCGGGACGCGGCCTCGGCGCCGGTGACGGAGCACGGGGGACCGACCAGCGCCCGCACCGACCTTGGGATCCGTCCGTGACCAACAGCCACAGCTACCGTCAGCCCGGTGTCGTCCTGACCGACCACCACTTCACGGTCCCGCTCGACCATGCCCGTCCGGACGGCGAGCGCATCGAGCTGTACGCCCGGGAGGTCGTGGCCACGGGCAAGGACCCGGCCGCGCTGCCCTGGCTGCTCTACCTGGAGGGCGGACCCGGCTTCGGCGCCCGCCGCTTCACCGGCCGCCAGGCCTGGCTGGAGCGGGCGCTCACCGAGTTCCGGGTGCTCCTCCTGGACCAGCGCGGCACCGGCCGCTCCACCCCGGCGAACCGGCAGACCCTCCCGCTGCGCGGCGGCCCCGCGGAGCAGGCCGAGTACCTCGCGCACTTCCGCTCCGACGCGATCGTCCGCGACTGCGAGACCATCCGTGCGGCGCTGACCGGCGGCGCGCCGTGGACCGTGCTCGGCCAGAGCTTCGGCGGCTTCTGCGTCACCCACTACCTGTCCACCGCGCCCGAGGGACTCACCGCCGCGCTGATCACCGGAGGTCTGCCCGCCCTCGCCGCGAGCGCGGACGAGGTCTATGCGGCGGCGACCCCGCGGATCGAGCGGAAGAACGCGGCGCACTACGCCCGTTACCCGATGGACGTCGAACGCGCCCGTGCCGTCGCCGCCCACCTCGCCGAGCACCCCACCGAACTCCCCGGCGGGCACCCGTTCACCCCCGAGGCGTTCCAGTCGCTGGGCATCCTCCTCGGCACCGGCGACGGCAGTCACCAGCTGCACTACCTGCTGGAGGACGCCTTCGTCCCCACCCCCGCCGGACCCCGCCTCTCCGACGCCTTCCTGGACGGCGCACGGTCCCTGCTGTCCTTCGCCGGACACCCCCTGTACGCGCTCCTCCACGAGGCGATCTACGCACAGGACCCGGCGGTCCCCACCGCCTGGGCCGCGGAGCGGGCCCGCGTAGGGCACCCGCGCTTCGACGCGGCCAAGACCCTGGCCGGGGACGAGCCGCTGCTCTTCACCGGCGAGAGCATCCACCCCTGGCACTTCACCACCGACCCGTCCCTCGTCCCGGTGCGCGCGACCGCCGAGGCCCTCGCCGCCCGCACGGGCTGGCAACCCCTCTACGACCCGGCGCGCCTCGCGGTGAACGAGGTGCCGGTGGCCGCCGCCGTCTACCACGACGACATGTACGTGGACACCGCCCACTCCCTGGCCACCGCCCGCGCGATCCGGGGCCTGCGCACCTGGGTGACGGACGAGTTCGAGCACGACGGCGTCCGCGCGGGCGGCCCGCGGGTCCTGGACCGACTCCTCGCCCTGGTCCGGGACGAGGTCTGACACCAGGTCGTCCGGCGGCGGGCGGTGCCCCCGTGCGGTGCCCTCACACGGTGAGCCGGTCACTCCACCGGCGAGGTCACCGCCCGCAGCCCGTAGTCCAGTTCGGCGCCGTCGACGAGGAGGGCCTCGACCGCCCCCGTCGCGGGGTCGATGTCCGCCGCCATGCCCTCCCCCTCGTACCGGGGGTAGCCCGAGGCCCCGGTCTGCCCGGTCGCCCCGACGACGGCGGAGCGTACGGCGTGCCGCGCGGCGGGGCCGGCGTCCTCGCCCTCGATGTGTTCGGGAACCAGCAGGACCTCGAAGCGCTGCGGTGCGGTCGTCATGAGCCGACGCTAACAGCCCGGCTCCGGGCCCCCGCGGAGCCACGTCCGGGCCGGCCCGCGCGGGGGGCCCGGCCCTTCCGGCCCCGGAGGAGGACGTGGCGCCGGTACCCCACTGCGAGTAGCCTCCAGTCGATCATCACACTGCCTGGGGGGCATTCCTTGAGCCTGGCCACCGTCCTACTGACCATCGGTCCCGTCGCGCTCGTGGCCGGTGCCACGGTCGCGCTGAACGTCCGGGGGAGCGCCGACGGGCTGGAGCGCTGGGCCACCGGCAACCAGCAGCGCGCGATGCACGCCCGGGGAGACCTCGGGCCGCCCGAGCGGGTCCCGTCAGCGCAGTTCTACCGGTACCTCGCCACCCTCATCGGCTTCGGAGGGCTCGTCTTCACCCTCGGCGGCCTCCTGGAACTCGCCTGACAGCCGCTCCACCGCCCCGCCGGCCCGGTCGGACCCGGCGGACCCGTCGGCCGTCGGCTCGACGAAGGCGCGGGTCAGGTGGGCCGTGGCCAGCAACGCCCCGCGTCCCACGGCCCGTGCCAGCAGGTCCACACGGGAGGCGCGGGCCGCGGCCGGGTCCCGCTCATGGGCGTACGCCACCGCGGGATCGGCCAGTTGGACGGCGTGCACCCACACGTCCCCGGTGACGACCACGTCCCGCCCCTGCCCCCGCCCACCGGCCGCCGCCACCAGCACCGACTGGTGGCCCGGTGTGTGCCCCGGGGTGGGCAACAGGGTCAGCCCGTCGCCCAGCCGGTGGCGCCCCTCCACCTCGTGCAGCTGCCCGGTGGCCCGCAGCGGGTCCACGGCCCAGCGGCGCACCGGATCCGCCGGGTCCAGGGCGGCGACCTCGGCGCGCTGGACGACGTACCGCGCGGCCGGGAAGAGGGGCTCGCCCGCCGCGTCGACCGACCAGCCCGTGTGGTCCTCGTGCAGGTGCGTCAGCACCACCGTGTCCACCTCGGCGGGGGCGATCCGCGCCCGGGCCATCGCCTCGGGCAGCCGGCCCGGTACGGGCGCCCAGCCCGCGGCCGGTCCGTCGGCCGGACCGACCCCCGCGTCCACGAGCACCCAGCGACCACCGGGCCGGGCGATCGCGAAACACCGGAAGTCCAGCCGCCAGCTGCCGCCGGGTCCCACCGCCCCCGGGTCGATCCGGGCGGCGCGCGCCCAGTCCGCGGCGCGGGCGTCCGGGAACGCCAGCCGCGCCGGCTCGAAGAAGGTCCCGGTGGCGTCCAGCAGGGCCGTCACCCGTCCGTAGCGCTCGGGCGCCGCCGCTCCCGCCGCCTTCGCCGCGGCCGCCGCCGATCCGTCGTGATCCCCCATGCCGCCCCCGTTCCTCCGTGGTTGACGGGTCGTCCGGCAACCCGTCGCCTATCGTGCGCATCATGACCGACGACACGATCCGCGAACCGAATCAGCTCGACCCCATGCCCACCGACTGGCAGCGCGCCCTGGCCGTGGTGGCCCACCCCGACGACCTGGAGTACGGCGGCGCGGCCGCGGTCGCGGCCTGGACCGATGCCGGCCGTGAGGTCGTGTACCTGCTCGCCACGCGCGGCGAGGCCGGCATCGACGGCATCGCGCCCGAGGAGTGCGCCCCGCTGCGCGAGGCCGAGCAGCGCGCCGGCGCGGCCGTCGTCGGCGTGCACGCGGTGGAGTTCCTGGACCACCGCGACGGCGTGGTCGAGTACGGCCTCGGCCTGCGCCGCGACATCGCCGCCGCGATCCGTCGCCACCGCCCCGAACTCGTCGTCACGCTGAACCACCGGGACACCTGGGGCGGGGAGGGCGGCGGCGGTTACTGGAACACCCCCGACCACCGGGCGGTCGGCCGGGCCACGCTGGACGCGGCCGCTGACGCGGGCAACCGCTGGATCTTCCCCGACCTCATCACCGAGGAGGAGCTGGAGCCCTGGAACGGGGTGCGGTGGGTGGCGGTGGCCGGCACCAGCACGCCGACGCACGCGGTGGACGCGGGTCCCGGGTTCGAGCGGTCCGTCGCGTCCCTGTTGGAGCACCGCGCGTACATCGAGGGATTGACGGACGAGGACCCCGAGAGCTACGCGCGCGGCTTCCTGACGATGAACGTCGAGCGGGCGGCGCCCCGGTTCGGCGGCCGCCCCGCGGTGGCCTTCGAGGTCTTCCCGCGCTGACCCTTCCACCGGGCCGGACCGCGCCCTATCCTGACGCATCGTCAGATGTGAGGGAGCCGGGCGTGATCGACACTCTGTCCACGGAGATCGGGAAGGGTGAGGAACGCATCGGGCTGGAGGTCGCCGACGGTCTCGCGGTCCTCACCCTGTGCCGCCCGGAGAAGCTGAACGGCTGGAGCTGGGAGTCGACGCGGCAGCTCGGCCTGCTCGCGGACCGGATCCGCTTCGACGGCTCCGTCCGGGCCGTCCTGCTGCGGGCCGAGGGGCGGGCCTTCTGCGCGGGCATCGACGTCACCGCCCCCGGCGGAGCGATCACCGGCGCCTCGGCCGCGGAGCGGACCCGCAACTACTACGAGGGCATCCGGTGGGTGCACGAGCGCTTCGCGGTCCTCGCCCGCCTTCCGCAGCCGGTGGTCGCCGCCGTCCAGGGCTACTGCCTCGGCTTCGGCTTCGAGCTGGCGCTGATGGCGGACATCCGGATCGCGGCGGACGACGCCGTCTTCGCACTGCCGGAAGCCGCGCTGGGCGTGGCCGTGGACGCGGGCGGCGACCTGCGGATCGCCCGCGAGGCCGGCGCGGGGTGGGCGAAGCTGCTGGCGCTGACCGGCCGCCGGATCGACGCGCCCACGGCCGAGCGGTTGAACCTCGTCCAACTGGTGACCACGCGCGAGGAACTGGACGCGCGGGCACGGGCGGTGGCGACGGAGGTCGCGGCGAACGCTCCGCTCGCGGTCCAGGGCATCAAGCGGGCGGTCGACGCCTACGCCGACGCGGCCCTGGCGAGCGCCCTGGACCGGGTCGCGATGACGGCGGCCCTGACGCTGACCTCCGAGGACAGTCGCGAGGGCTACGCGGCCAAGGCGGCCCGCCGCCCCCCGCACTTCGAGGGGCGGTAGGCCGGGCGCCGCTCACCCCTCGAAGGGGCCGCGGCCCAGTTGGGCGCGGACCGGGACCACCTCCGGGTTGACCAGGGAGCGGCGCTGCCAGTTCGCGCCGTCCACCACCAAGGTGTGCCCCGTGACGAAGCGGGCGTAGGGCGAGGCCAGGAAGGTGGCGGCCCAGCCCAGTTCGCGGGGGCGGCCGACCCGCAGCGCGGGCTGGCGGGCGTCCTTGGCGTCGGGGCCCGCCCGGTCGAGGCCGTCGCGGATGTCCGCGCTCATGTCGCCGTGCGGGAAGAGGCCCGGGACCAGGCCGTTGATCTGGATGCCGTACGGGCCCCACTCGACGGCGAGGGTCTCCACCAGGTTCTTCACCCCGGCCTTGGCGGCCGCGCTGTGCGCGAAGCCCGGACCGCCCGTCCAGGCGTAGGAGGCGCCGATGTTCACGATCGACCCCGGTGTGCCGGCGGCGAGGTGGCGGCGGCCGAACTCGCGGGTCATGAACCAGGTCCCGGTCAGGGTGATGTCGACGACCGCCCGCCAGGCGTTGGGGGAGAGGTCCTCGGCGGGGCAGGGGAAGTTGGCGGCCGCGTTGTTGACGAGGACGTCCGGCAGCCCGAGCGCGGCCGCGGCGGCGTCGAAGACCTCCGCGATCCGCTCCGGGTCCCGGATGTCGCACACGGCCGCCGTCACCCGCCCCGCGCCGGGGACCGCGGCCAGCTCCACGCGCGCCGCCTGCAGCTGCTCGGCCCGGCGGCCCGCGATCACCAGGTCGGCGCCGAGCCGGGCGAACTCGGTCGCGATGGCCTTGCCCAGCCCGGTCCCGCCGCCGGTGACCAGGACCACCTGGCCCGCGAAGGTACCGGGCGGGAGGGCCGCGGCGCCGGGCGGCGGCGGCCCGGGGAGGCCGCCGGGGACGGGCGGGGAACCCGGTGCGGGCGGGGCGTGCTCGGGGGACTCCATGGATTCCATGGGGGCATCGATAGCGCGCCCGGCCCGAGATCGCCATGGGCGCGGGCAGGTATGCGCGGCGAGGACGTCCCCGGGGATGTTTCCGGATGTCGGGACGGGGGGAGGCGGCCACTGCGTGCATCCGCCGGCCCGGCGGCGAGCGGTTCCCGCCCGTTTGGTTCGGTCCGGACGAACTGGTTCCCAACGCGACAAGCGACCGCTTAGTATGCCGGGCGGAGCGTGGTTCATCGACGGCGGCTGGAGGCCCCGGATGCAGGCATGGCGAGTACATACCCCGGGTGAGCCCCGTGAGGCCATGCGCCTCGAAGAGATTCCCGAACCGGTGCCCGGTGAGGGCGAGGTGAAACTCAAGGTGCTCGCGGCCAACGTCAACTTCCCCGACGCGCTGCTCTGCCGCGGCCAGTACCAGATCAGGCCGCCGCTCCCCTTCACCCCGGGCGTCGAGATCTGCGGCGAGACCGAGGACGGCCGCCGCGTGATCGCCAACCCGAGCCTGCCGCACGGCGGCTTCGCCGAGTACGTCACGGCGAACGCGCGCGCCCTGCTGCCCGCGCCCGAGAGCCTCGACGACGCCGAGGCGGCGGCCCTGCACATCGGGTACCAGACCGGCTGGTTCGGCCTCCACCGAAGGGCCCGGCTCCAGGCCGGCGAAACGCTCCTCGTGCACGCCGCCGCGGGTGGCGTCGGCAGCGCCGCCGTCCAGCTCGGCAAGGCCGCCGGGGCCACCGTCATCGGGGTCGTCGGAGGCAAGGCCAAGGCGGCCGCCGCCGAGGAGCTGGGCTGCGACCTGGTCATCGACCGCCGCACCGAGGACCTGGTCGCGCGGGTCAAGGAGTTCACCGGCGGCCGCGGCGCCGACGTCGTCTACGACCCGGTCGGCGGCGACGCCCACACCGCCTCCGCCAAGTGCGTGGCCTTCGAGGGCCGGATCCTGGTCGTCGGCTTCGCCAGCGGCACCATCCCCACCCCCGCCCTGAACCACGCCCTGGTCAAGAACTACGCGATCGTCGGCCTCCACTGGGGCCTGTACGCCGGCAAGGAACCGGCGGCCGTCCTCGCCTGCCACACCGAACTCACCCGGCTCGCGGCCGAGGGGGCCATCAAGCCCCTGGTCAGCGAGCGGGTCCCGCTCGCCGGGGCGGCCGGGGCCGTGCAGCGTCTCGCCGACGGGGTCACCACCGGCCGCCTGGTCGTCGTACCGGCCCTGGACGGGGGCGCCCGGTGACCACCGCCGAGGAACTGGTCGCGCGCACCCAGGCGCTGCTCGCGGCCCACCCGCCCGCCGACACCTCCCGCACCGGTTTCCTGCGCGCCCGCTTCGACGCCGGACTCGCCTGGGTGCACTACCCCGAGGGACTCGGCGGCCTCGGCGCCCCGCGCACCCTGCAGGTGACCGTGGACGCCGAACTGGAGGCCGCCGGAGCGCCCGACAACGACCCGCGGCGGATCGGCATCGGGCTCGGCATGGCCGCGCCCACGATCCTCGCCTACGGCACCGAGGAACAGAAGCGCCGCTTCCTGCGCCCCCTGTGGGTGGGGGAGGAGGTCTGGTGCCAGCTGTTCAGCGAGCCCGGCGCCGGATCGGACCTCGCCGCGCTCGGCACCCGCGCCGTGCGCGACGGCGACCACTGGGTCGTGGACGGCCAGAAGGTGTGGACCTCCAGCGCGCACACCGCCCGCTGGGCCATCCTGATCGCCCGCACCGACCCGGCCGTGCCCAAGCACCGCGGCATCACCTACTTCCTGTGCGACATGACCGCCCCCGGCGTCGAGGTCCGCCCGCTGCGCCAGATCACCGGCGAGGCCGAGTTCAACGAGGTCTTCCTCACCGGTGTGCGGATCCCCGACGCCCACCGGCTCGGCGCCGTCGGCCAGGGCTGGGAGGTCGCCCGCACCACCCTCATGAACGAACGCGTCTCCATCGGCGGCATGCGGATCCCGCGCGAGGGCGGCATGATCGCGCCCGTCGCGGCCGCCTGGCGCGAGCGCCCCGAGCTGCGCACCCACGCCCTGCACCAGCGGCTGCTCGAACTGTGGGTCGAGGCCGAAGTGGCCCGGCTCACCGGTGAAAGGCTGCGCCAGCAGCTCGCCGCGGGAGTACCCGGCCCGGAGGGCTCGGGCATGAAGCTCGCCTTCGCCCGCCTCAACCAGGAGATCAGCGGCCTGGAAGTGGAACTCCTCGGCGAGGAAGGGCTGTTGTACGAGGACTGGACCATGCGCCGGCCCGAGCTCGTCGACTTCACCGGCCGCGACGCCGGATACCGCTACCTGCGCGCCAAGGGCAACAGCATCGAGGGCGGGACCAGCGAGGTCCTCCTCAACATCGTCGCCGAACGCGTCCTGGGCCTGCCCGCCGAGCCGCGCGACGACAAGGACCTCGCCTGGAAGGACCTGGCCCGATGACCTCCTCCCTCGACCTGCTCTACTCCGAGACCGAGGAAGAACTGCGGGCGACGGTACGGGCGTTGCTCGCCGACCGTTGCGCCCCCGCAGCCCTCCTCGGGCGCATCGAGAGCGGCGACCCCTACGACCCGGCGCTCTGGAGCACCCTCGCCTCGGGCATCGGCGCGGCCGGACTCCTGGTACCGGAGAAGCTCGGCGGGCAGGGCGCGGGACACCGCGAGGTGGCCGTCGTCCTGGAGGAACTGGGCCGGGCCGTCGCCCCGGTCCCGTACCTCACCAGCTCCGTCCTGGCCACCGCGATCCTGCTCGACTGCGACTGCCAGCACCCCGCCGTCGCCGGGCTGCTCGCCGAGCTGGCCGCCGGGACGCGCGTGTGCGTACCGGTGCTGCCGCTCACCCTCGGCCCCGGCGCGCAGCCCGCCGTCCTGGTGCGGGACGCCGGTGACGGCACGCTGACCGGTACCGTCACCGCGGTCGCGGACGCGGCCGCCGCCGACGTGCTGCTGGTGCTCGCCGAGAGCGGGCTCTACGCCGTCCCGGCCGCGGCGGCCCGGATCCGGGCCCAGGTCCCGCTGGACCTGACCCGGCCGCTGGCGTCCGTCACCCTGGAGGGGGCCCGCGGCACCCGGCTCGCGGATCCGGCCACCGCCCGCGCCGCCCTCGCCGGGGCGTTGCTCTCCGGCGCGGGGCTGCTGGCCTCGGAACAGCTCGGGCTGGCGCAGTGGTGCCTGGAGGAGACGGTGGCCCACGTCCGCACCCGGCACCAGTTCAACCGGCCCATCGGCTCCTTCCAGGCACTCAAGCACCGGCTCGCGGCGCTCTGGCTCGACGTCGCCTCGGCGCGCGCCGCGGCCCGGGCCGCCGCCGACGCCCTGGCCACCTCGGCCCCGGACGCGCCCCTGGCCGTGGCCGTCGCGCAGGCCTACTGCTCGGGGGTCGCCGTCCGCGCCGCCGAGGAGTGCGTCCAACTGCACGGCGGCATCGGCATGACCTGGGAACACCCCGCCCACCTTTACCTCAAGCGGGCCAAGGCCGACTCCCTGGCCCTGGGTACGGCGGGTCACCACCGCGCCCTGGTGGCCGACTTCGCCGAACTCCCGGCGCCGTAGCGCGCCCACCGGACCCCCGCGGGGCCGTGGAGCCTACGCTCCCGATGAGCGCAGGCCCAGCACGCTGTGCTGCACCACGCCCGCGGGGAGATCGGTCCTCCCGGCAGCCCGGGCGGTCAACGCCACGAGACCCGCCCGGAGGTCGACGGCGGGCTCACCGAGGACGATCGCGCTGATGACCAGCTCCACCATCAGGCAGTCGTACGCGTCACCCATGCTCCGGTAGCGCTCCACATCGCCCTCCGCCACCACGGAGGAGATCCTCCTGCCTCCACCGGTCGCGGTGGTGAAGGACGTCTCGTAGACGCCGAGACCGGTCCAACTCCGGTGCATGAACAGGACATCGCCCTCGACGAAGACGTTCCACTTCTCATCCATGTCCCGGGCGTGATACCCGCGTCGGATCCGACCCCAGTCCTCGTCGGTCCAGACACGTGCCGGCAACCGGGACACGGGCCGGGGCGTGTTGATCGGCCGGAGGCGCCGGAAGGACTCTCGGGTGAGCGGGGCATCGGCGGTCATTGCGTGATCCTACGGCCGCACCGCTCGCACCCGACAGCGACTTGCCTGGTGCTGTGGCCGGTTCGGTGGTGCGGTGGCTCATCGTGCGGATGGCGCCCGCCGGGGTCGGTTCCCGGCCCGCGGCGATCAGCTCCCGGTCAGTCGCGGTAGGCGGCCGTCGCGATCCGGACGAACGACCGGACCAACGGGTCCGGGTCGGCCCCGGTCCAGGCGACCACCACGCGGCTCGGCGCCATGTCGGGCAGCGGGACGACGGCCAGCCCCTCGGGCAGGTGGTGGCCGAGCGGCATCACCCCGACCGTGCCGTTCCAGAGCACGGCCTGCAGGCACTCCTGGACGCCGCGCACCACCGGCCCCTCGCGGGGCTCGCCGCCGTGCCAGTACGCCTGCCAGAGCGGATCGGTGCCGGTCGGGAAGCGGAACCAGCGCCGGTCGGCGAGGTCGGCCGGATCGAGGCGGTCCCGGCGGGCGAGCGGATCGTCCGAGCGCAGCACCACGCCCACCGGGTCGGCGCGCAGGGCGTGCACGGACAGGCCGCTCCCGTCGAACGGCCCCCGGGTCAGAGCGACGTCGACCAGTCCGGCGCGCAGCCCGCAGGTCGGATCCGTCAGGTCGCTCTCACGGATGCGGACGTCGGCGGCGGGGTGGCGCCGGCGGAACGCGGCGGCCAGTCGCGTCGCGCCCGGGTCGGTGCTGCCGCCCAGGACACCGAGGGTGAGGGTGGTGGCGCCGGCCGCCGCGGCCACGCGCAGCCGTGCCCGGTCCGCCCGGGCCAGCAGGGCGCGGGCCTCCTCCAGCAGCGCCGCCCCGGCCGCGGTGAGCGTGACCCCGGTGGCGGAGCGGTGGAACAGGGCCGCACCGACATCGCCCTCCAGCTGCTTGACCGCCCGGCTCAGCGGCGGCTGGCTCATGTGCAGCCGCGCGGCGGCGCGGCCGAAGTGGAGTTCTTCGGCGACGGCCACGAAGTAGCGCAGCGTGCGTAGCTCCATGTCGGCGACGATACCGCCGCGCCGGCGCGGCCCCGCACCGAGCTCCCCGGCCGCGGCGGACCCCGAACCCGACCGGATCCGGCGCCCGCACGCCTGTCGCGGCCCCGGCGGTCGGAGTTACCGTTGCGGCACCGCGGGGGCGGTCGAGGGGGGAGCGGCATGTTGGACGAGGCGATGGTCGCGTTGGCGGCTTCGGTGGGATCGGGCGTCGTACAGGCGGCGGGCACGGACGCCTGGACGGCGTTGCGCGACCGGTTGGCCCGGGTGCTCGGCCGGAGGAACGCGCATCGCGAGGGCATCCAGTTGGAACACCTGGACCGGACCGCGGCCGAACTGGCTGCGGCCGGGGACGGTGGGCCGCAGGACGGCGGGAGCGCGGAACGGGCCCGGCTCGGCACGGTCTGGCGGACCCGGGTCGAGGTGTTGTTGGAGCAGTTGGACCCGGCCGAGCGGGCCGTGGTCGCGGCGGAACTCCGGACGCTGCTCGGCGAGGCGGCGCCCGCGGCCGGCGCGGCCGTCGCGCACAACGTGTTCCACGGCCCGGCGGCGATCGTGTCGGGGGACGGGAACGTCCAGGTGAACCGGTTCGACGCGCGCCCGTGAGCGGGAAAGGGAGCGGCGGGGGCGACGACGCCCCCCGGGCCGACGAGCACGCCGGGAACGCCTTCCACGGCCCGACCGGGGTGCAGCACGGCAGCGGGAACCTCCAGGTCAACCTGCACGAGCACCGTACGGGCATCATCCTCACGGCCTGTGCGGTCGCGCTGGTGTGCGCGGTCGCCGTGATCGCCGTCCGGCTGGGCGCAGACGAGGGCGGCGGCTCCGCCGCCCCGCCCACCGCGATCCCGGGCACGGATGCGGGTACGAGTACGGGTGCGGGTGCGGACAAGGGCGCGGCGGGCACCGATCAGTCGGTGCTCGTCGGGCGGCTGGTGAACGACGGCAGCGGGCTGTGCCTGCGGGCGGCGGGCACCGGGGACGACCTCGTACCGGTGCAGGACTCCTGCACCGGGGCCGCCGCCGGGACCTGGACCCTGCGCGCGCAGGACGACGGTGCGACCCGCACGCTGCGCGACGGGCTCGGCGGCCGGTGCCTGACGGTGACGGGCTCCGAGAACTCCGCCCCCGCCGTCCAGCGCACCTGCGGCCCCCGGGCGGACGGGCAGCGGTGGCAGCTGCTGTGGGGGAGCGGCGACCGCTCGGGCCACTTCGTGCTGCGCGCGGACGGCAACGCCAAGTGCCTGATGGTGCAGGGCCCCGGGGCCGGCCGACCTGCGGCGCAGACGTCCTGCGGCGAGCAGTACGCCGACCAGTGGTGGCACCTCGTGCCGTGAGCGGGCCGGCGGGCCGGTCGGTCAGCGGCGGGTGAAGGAGGTGATCGTCACGTCGTTGTCGAAGGAGGTGCGGTCGGTCACCGCGAAGACGGTGGGGTCGAACGTCCCGTTGAACACCGAGATCCCGGATCCGGCGACCACGGGGTAGCTCTTGATGATCAGTTCGTCGATCTCGGGCAGCAGCTGACCGGCGAGGACCCCACCGCCGCAGAGCCAGATGTCCCGGCCCTCCTCCCGCTTGAGGCGGCGGACCAGGCCGAGCGGGTCCTCGGCGACCACGGTGACGGCCGGGTCGGTGTCGGGCGCGAGGGTGCTGGAGACCACGTACTGCTTCAGGTGGGCGTAGGGGCTGGTGAAGCCTGCGTCCAGGCCGGGGCGGTAGCTGCCGAGACCCATCAGTACGGTGTCGAACCGCTGGGCGGAGGTGTCCGCCAGACCGTTGGCCGCGCGCATGAAGGTGGGGATCGTGTCGGGGTAGTGGGCGACGCTCCACTCGATGTAGGCGGCGGCCTGCTGTTCGTCGCCGAAGGGGAAGAAGTCGAATTGGCCGCCGGGGCCGGCCATGTATCCGTCGAGGGTGACTCCGACGTAGTACACGAGCTTGCGCATGCAGGGGACCTCATCCGTAGTACTCTGATTGAAGTGGTTTGAATGTAGTACTACGGCTGGAGTGGTGTCAATGGCCCGCAGGAACGACGAACGAAGAGCGGCGCTCGTCGACGCCGCGATCGAGGTGCTCGCCGTCGAGGGCGCGCGGGGTCTGACCTTCCGCGCGGTGGACACCGCGGCCGGCGTCCCCAACGGCACGGCCTCCAACTACTTCGCCAACCGCGACGACCTCCTCACCCAGGCGGGCGCCCGGGTCTACGAGCGGCTCCAGCCCGATGAGGCGGCGGTCGCCCGGCTGCGGGAGGGCGCCACGGACCGGGAGGCCTACGCGGTGCTCATGCGCGAGCTGATCGGCCGGATCAGCGCCTTCCGCGCCGGCTACCTGGCCCTGCTCGAACTGCGCCTCGAAGCGACCCGGCGGCCCGAGCTGCGCGCCGTGCTGACCGAACGGGTCCGCGCCGACGTCGACGCCAACGTGGCCTACCACCGGGAATCCGGCCTGACCGGGGACGCGACCGCCGTCAAGCTGCTCTACCTGGCGTTCAACTGGCTCATCGTCGAGCAGCTCACCCTGCCGGGGGTCTTCTCCGAGGCCGAGCGGGAACGGCTCATCGACGCGGCGATCGAGCGCATCGTGCCGCAGTGAAGGCAGTGAAGGCAGTGAAGGCGGTGAAGGCGGTGAAGGCAGTGAAGGTAGTGGGAGCAGCGGCCGTCCCCAGGTGACGGCGCCGACGGGAACGGCGGAAAAGAATTTCTCCCGGTGATGTCGAGAACGCCCTCCCGGCTCCGTCCCCGTGGTGAAGGCGGCCACAATGAGTCGCACCAGCACCGAGGAGGCACCCCATGGCCAAGTACCTGCTGCTCAAGCACTACCGCGGCGCTCCGGAGGCGGTCAACGACGTCCCCATGGACCGGTGGACCCCGCAGGAGATCACGGACCACGTGCAGTACATGCAGGACTTCGCGGACCGGCTGGAGAAGACCGGGGAGTTCGTCGACGGCCAGGCCCTCGCCCCCGAGGGGACCTTCGTCCGGTACGACGGCGAGGGGCGCCCGCCGATCACCGACGGCCCGTTCGCCGAGACCAAGGACCTCATCGCCGGCTGGATGGTGATCGACGTCGACAGCTACGACCGCGCCGTCGAGCTGGCCGGCGAGCTCTCGGCCGCCCCCGGGGCGGGCGGCAAGCCGATCCACGAATGGCTGGAGCTGCGCCCCTTCCTGTCCGCGCCGCCCACCATCACGGAGTGACCCCCCGATGAGCACTCCGATCGACGGGGCCCTGATGCGGAGCCTCACCCCGGGCGTGCTCGGGATCCTCGTCCGCCGCGGAGCCGATTTCGCGGCGGCCGAGGACGCCGTCCAGGACGCGCTCGTCGAGGCGGTCCGGGTCTGGCCGGCCGAGCCGCCGCGGGACCCGAAGGGCTGGCTGGTCACCGTGGCCTGGCGCCGCTTCCTCGACGCGAACCGGTCGGACACCGCCCGCCGCCGCCGCGAGGACCTCGTGGACGAGGAGCCGGCGCCCGGTCCCGCGCCCGCGCGGGACGACACGCTCCAGCTCTACTTCCTGTGCGCCCACCCCTCGCTGACGCCGTCGTCCGCGGTCGCGCTCACCCTGCGCGCCGTGGGCGGGCTGACCACGCGCCAGATCGCCGCGGCCTACCTGGTGCCCGAGGCGACCATGGCGCAGCGCATCAGCCGGGCCAAGCGGACCGTCTCCGGCGAGCGGTTCGACCGGCCCGGCGACGTGGCCACCGTGCTGCGCGTCCTCTACCTGGTCTTCAACGAGGGCTACTCCGGCGACGTCGACCTCGCGGCCGAGGCCGTCCGGCTCACCCGGCAGCTCGCGGACGCGATCGACCACCCCGAGGTGGCGGGGCTGCTCGCCCTCATGCTGCTGCACCACGCCCGGCGCGCCAGCCGCACCGCACCCGACGGCAGCCTGGTGCCGCTGGCGGAGCAGGACCGGACCCGGTGGGACACCGGGGCCATCGCCGAGGGCGTCGCAATCCTGCAGGCGGCCCTCGCCCGCGACCGGCTGGGCGAGTTCCAGGTCCAGGCCGCCATCGCGGCCCTGCACGCCGACGCGCCCACGGCCGGCGAGACCGACTGGGTGCAGATCGTCGAGTGGTACGACGAACTCGTGCGCCTGACCGACAGCCCGGTCGTGCGGCTGAACCGCGTGGTGGCCGTCGGCGAGGCCGACGGACCGCGCGCCGGGCTCGCGGCGCTGGACGCCGCCCCGCCGGGCACCGCGACGAAGGGGGCTCCGGTACCCCGCAGGGCCGCGGTGGCGGCGTACCTCCACGAGCGCGACGGCGACCTGGCGGCGGCGGCCCGGCTGTACGTCGAGGCGGCGCGCTCGGCGCCCAACCTTGCCGAGCGCGACCACCTGACCCGTCAGGCGGCTCGGCTCAACGCCCGCCTGCGGGGCGGACGTTAGCCTTCCGAAGGCCCGCGGAGCCCTTCGAACGGCGCCGGGTGAACAGGAGTGCCGCGCGCTGCAACCGGGACGCTCTGATGGGGCGTCATGCGGGCGACGGGGCAACGCGCCCCGAGTCTGGAGAAGACGAAATGGCTGTCGGCTCACGCGCCAGATCGATGGTGTTGGGCGGGGTATCGGCGCTCGTGATCGGCGGGCTCCTGCCCGCAACGGCAATGGCGGCCCCCGCGCCCGACGCGGGGGCGCCGCGCTGGAGTGCTGCCACGCTGCCCGGCGGCGACGCCGTACTGAGCGCTTCGGTCAAGCCCGACGCGCACACCACCTGGGCGGCGGGTTTCCGGGTGAACGAGGACGGGGGCGGCGTCTCGTTCCAGCCCGTCCTGTACGCGCACGACGACCGGCGCGGCGGTTCCTGGACGGAAAGGCCGACCGCGCCCGGGGTGAGCGGCCGGGTCAACGCCATCGCGGCGACCTCGGACCGGGACGCCTGGCTGGTCGGCGACGCCGACGGCGAGGGCAGCCCCGCGATGACACAGCACTGGGACGGGCGTGCGTGGCGGGAGAAGCCGGCGGCGATGCCGGACAACTCGCTCGGCGGCGGCCTGTTGGGCGTCGCCGCGGTGGCGCCCAACGACGTGTGGGCGGCGGGCTGGACCCAGGCCCTCGACGAGCGGATACCCGACCCGGACGGGTCGACGCAGATCATCGACCACATGGAAGGGCTCGTCCAGCACTGGGACGGGCGCGCCTGGAAGCGCGCGGAGCTGCCCAAGGGGTACGCGAACTGGGGGCTGAACGCGATCTCGGCGTCCGGCCCGAACGACGTCTGGGCGGTCGGCAGCGGCTACGGCGACGACGACCGGCCGGTCGTCCTGCACTACGACGGCCGTTCCTGGAAGCAGTTGCCGACGCCGCCCTACGGCGGTCTGTACGGAGAGTTCAACAGCGTCGTCGCCAACGGGCCGGCCGACGTGTGGGCGGTGGGCCGCACCATCCTGGACGAGAACGACCGTGGGCACGCGCTGATCATGCATTGGAACGGACGGACGTGGACGCGGGTGGTCGGGCCCGCCGAGGCGGGGTCCCTGACCGGCGTGGCCGCCGCGCCGGGCGGCGTCGTCGCCGTCGGTCGGCTCCTGGGCGCCGACGGAGGATTCGCCCTGCGGGTCTCCGGCTCGCGCGTGACCTCGCTCGGCTTCCCGGCGAGCACGGCGGAGCGGTCGTACGCACCCTGGACGGTCTCCGCGGCCGGGCGCGAGGTGACGGTCAGCGGTTCGGCCAGGGCCCCCGGGAGTCAGGGTCCGCAGCCGCTGTTGCTGACCGCCCGCCTCTGACGCGGCGGCCTCGTGTCGTGCCGCGCACACCGCGCGGCACGGCACCGGCCCGTACCGGTCAGCGGGCGTGTCCGGTCATGGTGCGGTCCAGCCAGTCGTAGATCCGGGCGAAGGCCAGCCGCTGGGCGCCGGCCTGGCAGTGAGCGTCGGCGCCCTCCTCCGCGGTGAAGGACAGGAAGGTCTTCTCGCAGGTCAGGTGCTCGTACAGCGCTTCCGGCTGCCCCTTGAAGAAGCCGTCGTCCTCGCCGCAGCACACTAGGACCGGACAGCTGATCCGCTCGGCGATGCCGTCCCGCAGGTGGTAGTCGAGGTAGGCGGCGCAGAACGCGCGCGGTGAATCGACGCCCATCGTGAACATGCCTTGTTCCATGGCCCACTTGGCGATGGGGGAAGCGGCCATGGCGGCCTCCAGCGCCGCGTCGATCTCGGGCGCGTACGGGGCCCGTAGGCGTTCCTCGGCCTCCTTGCGGGGCAGGGGAATGGATGCGGTGCTGATGTCGCCGAGGTCGTAGACGCCGTCGAGGGCGACGACCGCCGCGATCCGCTGGTCGAAGGCGGCGGCGCGGGGCGCGAGGTAGCCGCCCATGCTGACGCCGAGCACGCCGACGCGCTCCGGATCCACCCCGGGGAGCGCCAGGACGTGGTCGAGGACCGGCGTGACGACGTTCTCCCAGTCCGGCCTGAAGTGGAGCCCCTGGCGGTGCAGGGTGCCGGGCTGACCGGGCCCGTCGAAGGTGACGACGGCGTAGCCGCGCTCCACGGCGGCCGCCGCGCCGAAGAAGTGCATCTCCTCGGCGGTCCCGTCGAAGCCGTTGAACATCACGAGGGTGGGCAGCGCCGCGTCCCCGGCGCCCGCGGGGCGGTAGAGGTACCCCGGGAGGGTGGTGCCCTCGTAGGGGATCTCGATCGGTTCGACGGAGGGGGTGAACAGCGCGGCGGCCTGCCGGAAGCAGCGCACGGAGGCGTCGTAAGCGTGCCGGATGCGCGGATCGGCGCTGTTTCCGTGCAGGAAGAACTCGGCGGAGCGGTAGTAGTTCGAGGCGCGCAGGAACCCGTCGCGCGCACTGACCGGGTGGCGGCCCGCCAGGGAAGCGGCGGCCTCGGCGTCGACCCGCTCGGCGGTGGCGAGCCAGTTGTCGTGCCAGCTGTCGTAGTCGCCCGGGGTGATGCGCTGCGCGGTCACCACGACCTCGCCGAAGTCGGCGCCGCCGTAGGTGATGTGGCCGAGCATCCGCAGGGTCTCGAACCAGAACGAGGGGTGCTCGGGGAAGAAGAGCGGCTTCATGGAGGCTCCTAACGCAGTGGATTCCTGCTTTTAGGAAACCGTACGCCCGAGCACCCCGCAAACGCAATCAGGAGCTGCGTTAAGATGTTCCTCGTGAACGAGCAGCCCGACGCGCCGACCCGCCCCGCCCCCGAGCCCGCGTCCCCGGACCGGCCCGCCGCGCGCCGCCCGGGCGGGCGCAGCGCCCGGGTCCGCGCCGCCGTCCACCAGGCCGTCACCGACCTCATCGCCGAGCGCGGATACGGCACCTTCGGGGTGGCCGAGGTCGCCGCCCGGGCCGGCGTGGCCGACAGCAGCGTCTACCGCCGCTGGGGATCCCTCGAAGCCCTGCTGATGGACGTGGTCGTCAGCCGGCTGACCGAGCGCTCGCCCGTGCCCCACACCGACAGCCTCGCCGACGACCTGCGCGCCTTCGCGGCAAAGGCCGCCGAGGACGTCTCGGGGCCGGACGGTCTGGCACTCCTGCGGACCGTGGTCACCGTGCTGGCCACCGGCCCGTCCGGCGAGGCCGCCCGCGACCGTTTCCTCGGCGCCCGCGCCGAACAGCTCCAGGCCATGCTCGACCGGGCCCGGGCCCGCGGCGAGGAGCCCCCCGAGGTCCTGGACGTGCTCGACGTCGTCCTCGCGCCGATCTACCTGCGGATGCTGTTCGGCGTCGGACCCCTGACACCGCAGTACGTCGACACCCTCGTCGACCGGCTGCTCGCGGCGCGCCGACCGCCGTCGTAATTCGCTGGCGCGCCGTCGCCCGAGCCGCATACGGTGACGCCGCGACCGCGCCCCGATGCGCCCGGCTGCGGCTACTTCCTTCTGACAACCAAGTGACGCCGCCGCCCCTTTGATCTCGGGAGCGCGGCCGCCTGCCGCTCGCTCCGGATCCTGGGGGATTCACTGCCTCGTCACACCCCGCACGTCTCCAAGGTCTGGTCCGGGATGCTCGCGGCCCCACACGTCTCGATCGCCGCCCGCACCCCGTCCGACCCGGGGATCCACCACCGGCCCCGCCACGCCGACGAGGGCGGCCCGGTCGCCGCCCGCGAGCCCCGGGAGGAACTCTTCCTGCTGGCCGTCGGCAACTTCGTGGCCCAACGCACCTTCTACGAGGGCGGCCAGGAGCGCGACGAACGCTACCTCCAGCTCGTGGGCGAACTCGCCGTCGAGGATCCGGTGTGGACGGCGGGCCTGCTGCGCTGGCTCCGCGGCGAGGGCGCCATGCGTACGGCGTCGCTGGTGGGCGCCGCCGCGTACGTCCGGGCCCGGCTGGCGGCCGGGCCGTCCACGTCCGGGCCCGCGGACCCCTCCCACCGGTCCGTGATCGACTCGGTGCTCCAGCGCGCCGACGAGCCCGGCGAACTGCTCGCCCACTGGATCGCCGCCTACGGGCGCAACGTTCCCCAGCCCGTGAAGCGCGGCCTCGCCGACGCCGTCCGCAGGCTGTACACCTCCCGCTCGCTGCTCACATACGACACCGCCTCCCACGCCTTCCGCTTCGGCGACGTGCTGAACCTCGTGCACGCGTCCCCGGACCCCGAGAAGCCCTGGCAGGGCGCGCTGTTCCGGCACGCCCTGGACCGCCGCCACCACCCGGAGGGCGCGCTGCCACCGGCCTCGGACCGGATGCTGGGCGCGCACCGGGCGCTGATGACGGTGCCGGTCGACGAGCGGCGCGCCGCGGTGACCGGGCCCGGCGGCGCCGAGCGGCTGGCCGCGGCGGGCCTGACCTGGGAGGCCCTGGCGGGCTGGCTCCAGGGGCCGATGGACGCCGCCGTCTGGGAGGCCGTGATCCCCTCCATGGCGCCGATGGCGCTGCTGCGGAACCTGCGGAACTTCGACGAGGCCGGTGTCTCGGACGAGGTCGCCGCCCGGGTCGCCGCACGGATCTCGGACGCCGCCGAGGTCGCCCGGTCCCGACAGTTCCCCCTGCGCTACCTCGCCGCCCACCGGCACGCCCCGTCGGCGCGCTGGGCGGACCCGCTGGAACGGGCACTGGGCCACGCGCTGGCCAACGTGCCCTCGCTGCCCGGCCGGACGCTCGTCATGGTCGACCGGTCCGGCTCCATGTACTACGACACCGTCTCCGAGCGGTCCCGGCTGACCAGGGCGGACGCGGCGGCCGTTTTCGGCGCCGCGCTCGCGATGCGCGCCGAGCAGGCGGACCTGGTCGAGTTCGGCTGGTCCAGCGCGGCCGTCCCCTTCCGGGCGGGGGAGCGGGTGCTGGAGGTGCTGGAGCGCTTCCACCACCTCGGCGGCACCGAGACCACGGCGGCGGTGCGCACCCACTACCAGGGCCACGACCGCGTCCTGATCGTCACCGACGAACAGGAAGCGCGCCCCCGCCCCGGCGCGCCGGAGTACCCGGTCCCGCCCTCGATCCCGGTCCACACCTGGAACCTCGCCGGGTACCGACCCGCCCACGGTCCGACGGGGCCCCACCGACACACCTACGGCGGCCTCACGGACGCCGGGTTCCGCATGATCGGCCTCGTCGAGGCCGGCCAACGGGCCGTGTGGCCGTGGGCCACGCGAGAGGCGTAGCCCGTCAGTCCCCGGGAAGGTCCTCGGGATCCTCCTCGGGGTGCTCCTCGGGGACGACGCGCCCGTCCTCGTCCAGCGCGAGGTGGATGCGGGTGGGCTCCTGGCTGTTGGAGTCGGAGGGCCGCGGGCCCTCCGGCCCGTCGGGCCCCCACCGCAGCAGGCGCCGCGTACGGGCGATCTGGTAGGCGGTGCCCTGGAACTCCAACCGGTTCACGCGGCCGGCCCGCAGGGCGTCGGCGGCCCCCGCGTACTCGGCCAGCTCCGGCTCCGGCGCACCCGCGGCGACGGCGTCGGCGACCCGGGTCCGCGCGTCCGCGTTCATGTCGGCGTCGACGGGGATGAGCCCCCGCATCCGGGGCCACGCCCACGTCAGGGTGAAGTCCATCGACTTGCGGGCTTCGTGCGCGCTGACGTGCGGGCCGCTGACCGGCTCCCAGTTACGGGCTCCCGTCTGCTCCACGACGGTGAAGGTCGGCGGCAGCAGCAGCACGTCCGGGTGGCTGTCCAGGGCCCGCCGCGAGTCGGCGAGCACGTCCTCGGGGTAGCGCGCCCCGCTGTAGCGCAGGCCGCGCAGGGCCAGCTGTTCGAGCGCCCGGGTCGGCGGGACGGGCTCGTCCGGGTCCAGCAGCAGGGCGTCGTCGATGTCCGGCCCCCTGGCACCACGGGTCCAGTCGGGCACCAGGGGCTCCGGATCGGTCGGGCGCGGCAGTTCGATCCCGTCCGGCCCCGAGCCCGCGTACTCCTCGGCGCGGACGACCCGGTACCGGGTCCCGCCCGCCTCCAGATCGTCGACCCGCTCGCTCTCCAACCGGGCCACCGCGGCGAGCAGTTCGCGCCGCTCGGCCCTGTCCTTCGCCTCGTCCTTCGCGCGGAACCAGAGCTTCGAGTTCAGGCTGTCGCGCGCCAGCTGGGGGCAGGGGTTGATGACCGCGATGACCACCCGCCACCGCGCCCCGTCCTCGGGACCCTGCGCCGCGACCCCGAACAGGGGACCGCGCACGACGACCTCGCCGGCCCTGGCCACGGCGTCGACCGCATCGGCCTCCACCGCGGCCTCCACCGGCTCCACGGGAACCCGCACCACGATCGGCCGCGCCCCGCCCCGTCCCGCATCCCCATGCTCCATGTCCCCATCCTGACGACCGGACCCCCGCCCCGCTGCCGATTCGAGGAACCCTCCCCCTCCCGGGTCCCGGGACAGCCGGTTCCGGCCAGGGCGCCGTGCCGCCCGTGCCGCCCGGCCCGGACGGCGCCGCCGAGCGGCTCCCGCACGGCCGCGGCCTGCGGGTTCAAGCCAACTGCCCGGCAACCCGCCCGACATGGTCTGGGATGCTGATGTCCGATCCGGCCGTGCTGGGGGGACGGGTCCGCCCCCTCGACGGGGCCGGTCCGAAGCCGCGCCCCCGTCGCCACGGGAGGGAGCCCGGGAGGGAGCACAGGAGGGAGCGGGACATGACGGTGCTCACGAGCGCGGGCCCAGGCCTTCGCGCGGCCGGTCGGGGAATCGAGGTGACCCGGGTCGGCGTGGCCGGCCGGTGGCGGGTGACCCGGCCCTGGCCGGCCCACCTGCGCCCGATCGTGCACAGCTACGCGGGCTACTGGGAGGGGTCGGTCTCGCCCTTCCGGGTCAGGCTGGTCCCCACGGGCCGGGCCGTCGTCGTGATCAGCCTGGGGGAGCCCTTCGCCCGGGTCGGCCGACCAGGGCACGCGAGCCCGTACCACCAGGTGACCGGCTCGCTGGTCGCCGGCCTGGAGAACGGCCCCCGGGTGTGCGACCACCCCGGCGGCCAGGAGGCGATCCGACTGGAGCTGACCCCCCTGGGCGCGTACCGGCTGTTCGCACGGCCGATGAGCGAGCTGACCGACCGGGTGGTCGAGCTGGGCGACGTCCTGGGACCCGAGGCCGCGGTACTGGTGGAGCGGCTGGCGGCCACCGGCGACTGGGCGGCCCGGTTCGACCTGCTGGACCTGGCGCTGACGGCCCGGCTCGCCCGCGGCCCGCTGCCCGCTCCCGAGGTGAGCCACGCCTGGCACCTGCTGTCCCGCGCGGGCGGCGCGATCCCGGTGGCCCGGATCGCGGCCGAAGTGGGCTGGAGCCAGGGCTACCTCACCCGCCGGTTCACCGAGCAGGTGGGCCTGACGCCCAAGACGTCCGGCCGGGTGCTGCGCTTCCACCGGGCCGTGCGACTGCTCACCCACGAGCGCGCCCATCCCGCCGAAGTCAGCGCCGCCTGTGGCTTCTACGACCAGGCCCACCTCAACCGCGAGTTCCGCGTCCTGGGCGGGACCACCCCAGGTCAGCTGGCCGCCGCGCGGGTGACCGAGGGGGCCGTCGCGCTGTGAGGGGGCAAGATCGGAAAGAGGCGGCCCAGGTCGGATTCGTCCAAGCCAGGCCGCCCGTGGCTCAGTAGCGTCCCCTGTGTGGCCGATGGGCGCCCCCGCGGGGCGCCCGGGATCCTCTACCGGCCGTCGCCGGAGCGGACCGACGGCCACCTGAACCGGTTCCGAAGGGGAGTACTCGATGGAAGACCTGCTGCGCATCCTCGTGTCCGGCGCGCTCACCGGCGGCTTGATCGCCCTGGTGGGGAGCCTCAGCCGACGCAACCGCAGTCGTCGCGAGAACGGAGACCAGAACGGCCGGTGACGGAAGTCCCCTCCCGTGGGACGTGTGGCCCTGGATCACCGGGGTGATCCGGGCTATGTTGGGGGCATGTCTACGTTGTCCCGTCTGTGCTGGTGGCGTCCCTTGTAGGGACGGCCACAGACTGGACACATCCAAGGGCCGTCCATGGGACGGCCCTTTTCGCATGCGCGGTGCGTGGTGTGCGGAGCCGGCCGGGTCCCTGGGGAGCGCCCGAACCGAGCGGCAGGAGCAGACCATGGCAGAGACGACGACGCGGCCGGACCGTCACGAGGAGATCCGCGAGATCCGCCGCGACCCCGGCGCGTACCGGGTGTTGACGGGCGACCGGCCGACGGGCCGGTTGCACCTGGGGCACTACTTCGGGACGCTCAAAGGACGGGTGGAGCTCCAGGACCTCGGGGTGGAGACCTACGTGATCGTCGCCGACTACCAGGTCCTCACCGACCGGGACGTCGCCGAGCGGCTCCAGGAGCACGTGGAGGACCTGGTCCTGGACTACCTCGCGGCGGGGATCGACCCACGGCGCTCCACGATCTTCGCCCACAGCGCGGTCCCGGCCCTCAACCAGCTGATGCTGCCCTTCCTCTCGCTGGTCTCCGTCGCCGAACTGGGCCGCAACCCCACCGTGAAGGACGAGATCGCGCATTCGAGGCAGGCCGCGGTCAGCGGGTTGATGTTCACCTACCCCGTGCACCAGGCCGCCGACATCCTCTTCTGCAAGGCCAACCTGGTACCGGTCGGCCGCGACCAGCTCCCGCACCTGGAGCTCACCCGGACCGTGGCCCGCCGCTTCAACGACCGCTACGCCACCGTCTTCCCCGAACCGGCGGCCCTGCTGTCGGCCGCGCCGGTCCTGCTGGGAACCGACGGCGCCAAGATGAGCAAGTCCCGCGGCAACGCCATCGCCCTGTCCGCCACCGCGGACGAGACCGCCCGACTGATCAAGGGCGCCAAGACGGACGCGGAACGCCACATCACCTACGATCCCGACGCCCGGCCGGAGGTTTCCAGCCTCCTGCTCCTCGCCGCCCTCTGCCAGGACCGCGCCCCGGAGCAGGTCGCGCGGGAGATCGGCGCCGGAGGGTCGGCGGCGTTGAAGCGGACCGTCACCGAGGCCGTCAACGACCACCTCGCACCGATGCGGGCCCGTCGCGCCGAACTGTCCCGCGATCGCGCACACGTACGGGCCGTGCTCCGGGAGGGCAACGAACGGGCCCGGGAGCAGGCCGACGCCACCCTCGCGGAGGTCCGAAATGCCATGAAAATGGCGTACTGACGGTCTCCATCGCCCCCGCGCCCGGCCGAATCCATCTGGTCGGTGTCCAGATACCGTCAACGGCCCGGGCAAACCCCTATCGCACAAGATCACTGCATCGAGGTAAATCCGACCGGCTCCGCCGAAGCGGACGGCGGCAGGCCGTTACGGTTCTGAACGGTTCTGGACCCATTGCCGGATATCCATTCCTTTACCTCGCTAAGGAAGCCTCGCTGATGACCGTTGACACCGGCCCCGAAGCCCAGTTGGAGCCGCCCCGGCAGTCCAGCCTGGGCACGGCGGCTGCGCGTAACCTCGCCACGACCACCAAGTCGGCCCCGCAGATGCAGGAGATCACCTCCCGCTGGCTGCTGCGGATGCTCCCCTGGGTGGAGACCAAGGGCGGCACGTACCGGGTGAACCGGCGGCTGAGCTACACCGTCGGCGACGGGCGCATCGAGTTCGTCCAGGACGGCGGCAACGTCCGGGTCATCCCCCGCGAGCTGGGCGAACTGGCCCTGCTGCGGGGCTTCGACGACGTGGACGTGCTGACCGCGATCGCCGACCGGTGCGTGCAGCGCGACTTCCGCGCGGGCGAGGTGCTGGCCGAGCGCGGCGCTCCCGCGGAGCGGGTCCACCTGATCGCCCACGGCCGGGTCGGTCAGACCTCCGTGGGCCAGTACGGGGACGTGGTGGCCGTCGCGGTACTGGCCGACGGCGAGCAGTTCGGCGAGGACGCCCTGCTCGACGCGGACGCCGTGTGGGACTGCACCGCCACCGCCGAGACGGCGGGCACCCTGCTCACCCTCTCCCGCGCCGACTTCGCCGCCGTACTGTCGCTGGCGCCGGCCCTGCAGGCGCACGTACGGCATTTCAGCGCGCTTCCCCTGCAGCGGCAGAACAAGCACGGCGAGGCCGAGATCGCGATGTCGGCCGGCCACACCGGCGAGGCCGAACTGCCCGGCACCTTCGTCGACTACGAGCCCCATCCGCGCGAGTACGAACTGTCCCTCGCGCAGACGGTGCTGCGGGTGCACAGCAGGGTCGCCGACCTCTACAACGAGCCGATGAACCAGACCAAGGAGCAACTCCGGCTCACCATCGAGGCGTTGCGGGAGCGCCAGGAGTACGAGCTGCTCAACAACCGGGAGTTCGGCCTGCTCCACAACGCGGCCTTCAAGCAGCGGATCCAGACCCACTCCGGTCCTCCCACCCCGGACGACCTCGACGACCTGCTCTGTCGCCGCCGCGGCTCCAAGTTCTTCCTCGCCCACCCGCGGACGATCGCCGCCATCGGGCGGGAGTGGAACGCGCGCGGGCTCTACCCGGACCACGTCGACCTCGGCGGTCAGCAGGTCCCGGCCTGGCGCGGGGTGCCGATCCTGCCCTGCGGCAAGATCCCGATCACCAAGGAGAACACCAGCTCGATCCTCTGCATGCGCACCGGCGAGGACAATCAGGGCGTCATCGGCCTGCACCAGACGGGCCTGCCGGAGGAGTACGAGCCGGGTCTGTCGGTGCGCTTCATGGGCATCGACGAGCGGTCGATCATCTCCTACCTGGTCACCACCTACTTCTCCGCCGCCATCCTGGTCCCCGACGCCCTCGGCGTCCTGGAGAACGTGCAGATCGCGCGCCGGCGCGACTAGGCGCGACAGAAACACCCGTCCGACGTCCCCCGAGGGTCACGGCTGCCCGGGATCCCCGAGCTGCCCCGGACCCCCGCGGGCCGGACCGGCATGCCCGGATCCCGGGCAGCCCCTCCACGTCACCCAAGGAGTTACGGATGCCCGAGCCCGGGCTCTCCCCCCTGCAGTCGAGCCTGCCCGGTGCGGCGGCACGCTTCGGCGCCCACGTCCTGGCAGCCGCCCTGGCGTCCGCGCAGGATCCCACCACCGACGCGCCCGTCGCCGCGCCCGCCGTCCCGACTCCCACGCAACCCTCCCTCCCGGGTCCGCCGTCCGTCCCCGGCCTGTCCGCGGGGACCCTACCCGTGGACGTAGGGGACGTACCGGCGCCGGCGCCCGCGGCGGTGCCCGTCCCGGTGGACCCGTCCCCGGACCTGGTCCCGGACGTGCGGCCGGACCCGACCCCGGAGGTCTCCGCCGCCGGGTCGGTGGCCGGAGTCGAGGCCGCCCTGGAGCGGCTCCTGCGCGGCCCGAGCGGCCTGGGCACGGCGGGCCTGTACCTGACACCGACGCCGGAGGCCGCAACGCACCCGGACCCGGTCGCCGGCACGCCGATCCCCGGCCTCTACCACCACCCCGTGCCGGAGCCCGATCCGGCACGCGTGGCAGAGGTCAGCCGTCGGATCAAGGCGTGGGCGCTGGACGAGGTCGATCTCTACCCGGACGAATGGGAGGACCAGTTCGACGGCTTCTCCGTCGGGCGCTACATGGTCGCCTGCCACCCGGACGCCCCCACCGTCGAACACCTGATGGTCGCCACGCGGCTGATGGTCGCCGAGAACGCGGTCGACGACGTCTACTGCGAGGACCACGGCGGCTCGCCCATCGGCCTCGGTGGACGGCTCCTGCTGGCCCACACCGCACTCGATCCCCTCCACACGACGAAGGAGTACCAGCCGCAGTGGGCGGACTCCCTCTCGGCGGACGCGCCGCGGCGCGCCTACCGCTCCGCCATGCAGTACCTCCTGGGGCAGTGCACGCCGTCCCAGGCCGACCGGTTCCGGCACGACATGGCCCGGCTGCACATGGGCTACCTCGCCGAGGCGGCCTGGGCCCAGACGGAGCACGTGCCGGAGGTGTGGGAGTACCTGGCGATGCGTCAGTTCAACAACTTCCGCCCCTGCCCGACCATCACGGACACCGTCGGCGGCTACGAACTGCCCGCGGACCTCCACGCGCAGCCCGCCATGCAGCGGGTCATCGCACTCGCCGGGAACGCCACCACCATCGTCAACGACCTGTACTCGTACACCAAGGAACTCGCCAGTCCCGGGCGGCACTTGAACCTGCCCGTGGTGATCGCCGACCGCGAGGGCGCCTCCGAGCGGGACGCGTACCTCAAGGCGGTCGAGGTGCACAACGACCTCATGCGCGACTTCGAATCCGAAGCCGCCGCCCTGGCCGCCGGCTGCCCCGCGCCGAGCGTGCTGCGCTTCCTGCGCGGCGTGGCCGCGTGGGTCGACGGCAACCACTACTGGCACCAGACCAACACCTACCGCTACAGCCTGCCCGATTTCTGGTAAGGACGGAACTCTTCATGACCGGTACCGATTTCACCACCGCCACGACCGCGACCTCCGTCAGCGGCTCCGTGTTCATCCCGTCTCCGGCGACCGCCTACCAGGGGGACATCGCCCGTTACTGGGACCACGAGGCCAGGCCCGTGAACCTGCGCCTCGGTGACGTCGACGGCCTGTACCACCACCACTACGGCATCGGCGACGTCGACCGCGCCGCCCTGGGGGACACGGGTGACAGCGCATACGAGAAGCGGCTGATCGCCGAGCTGCACCGGCTGGAGTCGGCGCAGGCCGAGGTCCTGTTGGACAACCTCGGCGCCATCGGCTCCGAGGACACCCTCGTGGACGCCGGCTGCGGCCGCGGCGGCTCGATGGTCATGGCGCATCAACGTTTCGGCTGCAAGGTCGAGGGCGTCACCCTGTCGGCGAAGCAGGCCGAGTTCGGCAACCAGCGCGCCGCCGAACTCGGCATCCAGGACCACGTCCGCGCCCGGGTCTGCAACATGCTCCGCACCCCCTTCGAGACCGGCAGCGCCGCGGCCTCGTGGAACAACGAGTCGAGCATGTACGTCGACCTGGACGACCTCTTCGCCGAGCACTCCCGCGTGCTGCGGGTGGGCGGCCGGTACGTGACGATCACCGGCTGCTGGAACCCGCGCTACGGCCAGCCCTCGAAGTGGGTCTCCCAGATCAACGCCCACTTCGAGTGCAACATCCACTCCCGCCGGGAGTACCTCAAGGCGATGGCCGACAACCGCCTCGTCCCCCAGGCCGTGATCGACCTGACGCCCGAGACCCTGCCGTACTGGGAGCTGAGGGCCACCTCCTCGCTGGTCACCGGCATCGAGGAGGCCTTCATCAACTCCTACCGGGACGGTTCCTTCCAGTACGTCCTGATCGCGGCCGACCGCATCTGAGCGACCCGCGTCCGCCCGACGGCGCCCGACCGGCCGGGCCGCGGCTAGGCCGGGTGGGCGAGGCGGCCGAGCAGCGTGAGGGTGTCGTCGAGCGGGACCGGGCCGAAGAAGCCCGCGTCCACCTCCTCGACGGCGGCGATCGCGCGCGGCGCCAGCTCGGCGCCGAGGTCGGTCACGTGCAGTCGCTTGGCGCGGCTGTCGGCCGGATCGACCTCGCGGGCGACCAGATCCTTCTGTTCCAGGGTCCGCAACACCTGCGAGGTCATCTTCACGTCGGTGCCCGCCTGCCGGGCGAGTGCCTGCTGATTGGGGCGCTCGCCCTGGCCGTTCATCCACCAGGTGCAGGCGAGCAGCACGAACTGGACGTGCGTCAGGCCCAGCGGAGCCAGGGCCGCCGCGATGCCGCGCTGCCAGCGCAGCGTGGCGTGCCAGAGCAGGAAGCCGGGGCTCTCGCCGGGCTGCACCGCCCTCAGCCCCGGGCGGCCAGCGCGGTGAGCGCGGCCATCGTCTCGGGCCAGTCGGCCGTGATGCCGGGGCCGATCTGCGGGCCGACCTCGTCGGCGCCCGTACCGGTGATCTCCATCCGGTAGACGATACGGGTCCGGCCCTCGGGGAGCGGAGCGAGGGTGTGGGCCGTGCGCAGGACGAGCCCGCCCACGCGTGCCTCGTCGGTGAAGGACTCGCCGGAGACCAGGTCGGTGACCCGCAGTTCCACGGGGCAGTCCCCGGGCGGGGTCATGGTGATCCCGGCCCCGACCGCGAAGGGACCCTCGAAGTCGATGCGCTCTATCTCGCCGTTCCAGGTCCCCCAGTTCGGTACGTCGGCCCAGAGCGCCCAGATCGCCTCGGCGGGGGCGTCGGTGTCCAGGCTGTGCTCGTAGTCCCACATGGGTGTCTCCTCGGACGTCGTCGTGCCGTGTTTTTTATCTGTGCACAGACTATCTGCGCGCAGACTATCTGTCGAGAGGGCCGAGCCGTGGCGTGGCCGAACGGCCGATGCGCAGGGGCTCGACGCTCCGGCATCCTCGACGGATCACCCCGTCCCGCCCCCGCCCCGTGAAGGAGGCGCCGTGCTGCACGCCCTCTACCTGCTCGGCATTTCCTCTTTTGCGGCCTCCGGCGTGCTGGCCGCGCACCGCGCCAACATGGACCCCTTCGGCGGCTTCGTACTCGCCTTCGCCGCCAGCATCTCGGGCGGCACCCTACGGGACCTGATCCTCGACCGGCACCCCCTCTACTGGACCCACGACTGGGTGCTCCTCGTCCTCATCGCGTCGGTCGCCGCGGCCACCATGCTCTACCTGCGCCGATGGGAACTGCCCCAGCGGACGCTGATGGTGGTCGATGCCGTCGGCCTCGCCGTGGTCACCGTCATCGGGGCGCGCGCCGCCATCGACGCCCACGTCACCCCCGTCGCCGTCCTCATCCTCGCCGTCCTGACCGGGGTCACCGGCGAGGTCGTCCGGGACGTGCTGTGCGGCGAGTTCCCGCCGCTGCTGCTGCGCGAGGAGGTCTACGCGACGGCGGCGCTCGCCGGAGCCGGCTGCTACCTGCTCCTGCACTGGACCGGAGCCTCGGCCACCGTGGCGATCGTGGTCTCGGCGGGCCTGGTCTTCGCCCTGCGCATGGCGGCGGTCTTCGGCGACCTCCACCTGCCCCGCCTCCAGCGCGTCGGCAGCTGATCCGGGCGGCCGTTCCGGCGGGCCGCTCCCCGCGGCGGTGACCTCGCCCGCCGCGCGGCGTTAGACCCCGTGACGCAGCCACCGATCGAGGGAGAACGCATGCACGCGGCCACCGGCCCCACCGCTCCGCCGACGCGGCGCGCGGCCCTGCGCACGGTCTTCACGGCCGCGGTGGTCGCCGCCACCGCGGCCGCACTGGCGCCCGTACTGCGCGCCCGGCGCCCGGTGCAGACGGTGACCCCCGCCCCGCTCGCGGAGGAGACGTACCGGGGCCGGCACATCGCGATCGGCCGGACCGCGATCCGGATCGACGGGCGCCCGCTGCATGTCATGCGGCGCGCGGACGGCAGCTACCTCAGCGGGGTCAACCACTTCGAGTCCTTCGCGACGCCCATCGAGCTGGCCCGGGCGGCCGTCGACGAGCTGGGCACCGCCCAACTGGCGCTCGCGGCCGGCGCCCCGCACCACGGCTGAGACCCGGCGCGGCCGGACCGGACGGCCGTACCCGACGCCGACCACGGGAAAGGGGAGGACACCGGCGTGTACACCCGGCAGAACCAGAAGAACCTCACCAGCGCGCAGAAGAAGCGGTTCACGGCCGCCGTGCTGGAGCTCAAGCGCAACGGAACCTACGACGCGTTCGTGCGCACCCACGACAAGTACTTCGTGCCGGACCGGGACCGCAAACTGCGGGTCGGCCACATGTCACCGTCGTTCTTCCCGTGGCACCGGCGCTACCTGCTGGAGTTCGAGAAGCAACTGCGGGAGGTGGATTCCGGGGTCTCCATCCCGTACTGGGACTGGACCGCCGACAGCAGTCCCGTCTCCTCCCTCTGGGCCGAGGACTTCCTCGGCGGCACCGGCCGGGACGGCGACCACCAGGTGATGACCGGCCCCTTCGCCCACGCGGGCGGCAACTGGACGGTCACCGTCGGCGTCACCGAGTCCCGCTTCCTCACCCGCAACCTCGGCCGACCGCAGAACCCCATCACGCTGCCCACCGCCGCCGAACTGCGGACGGCGCTCGACGACCCGGTCTACGACACGGACCCCTGGGACTCCACGGCGCGGGCGGGCGGCTTCCGCAACAAGCTGGAGGGCTGGGCCGCGCCCAAGAGCGAGCGCTGGCGCAACCACAACAAGGTCCACCAGTGGGTCGGCGGGCACATGACGGGCGGCACGGCCCCCAACGACCCGGTGTTCTGGCTGCACCACGCCTTCGTCGACCTGGTCTGGGACCGCTGGCAGCAGCGCCACCCCGACTCCGGCTACCTGCCCGCGACCCCGCCGCCGGAGTACGACCTCCAGCACGGCCGGGTGATCGCCCTGGACGAGCCGATGCCGCCGTGGGGCATCCCGCCGCGCGAGATGTTGGGCCACGTCGGCCTCTACCGCTACGAGGTCTGACCCGCCGCTACGCGTCCCGACACGAAGGAGGGCCCCCGCCGGTCGGCGGGGGCCCTCCTCACGAAACGGCCGTCATGCGGTGGCCGGTGATCAGCCGCCGTAGCCGCCCTCGGTGTGGTGGCCGCCGCCCGACGCGTTGACGCAGGTGGAGCCGAAGGCCGGGTTCAGCAGGGCGATCACGTTGACGGTGTTGCCGCAGACGTTGATCGGAACGTGGACCGGAACCTGGAGCAGGTTGCCCGAGAGGACACCGGGGGAGCCGACCGCCGCACCGTGCGCTCCGGCATCGGCCGCGGCCAGACCGGCGCCGGCGGCCAGGGCGCTACCGGCCGCAGCGGTGACGACGAGTGCCTTCGCGATACGCGACATCAAGATCTCCTACTGAGAAATGGGGTGCCGCAGAATCTGCGGCGTTTGACATGGCGTACAACGCAGCGACCGCCCGGGAGTCACGGCCCGTGCCCCCACCTGGTGGGGTCGGAACTACCCGGACAGCCGTACGGACGCGAAGTAGGCGCTCACGGGGGCGCTCGTCCGGGGCAGGACGTAGGCCACGGGCTGCCCCTTGCAGCCCTCGTCCCGGTACAGCGCGGCCTTCAGCCCCGTCTGGTTGACCACGCCCCGCGAACTGCCGCCCTCCGCCGGGTAGCAGCCCGGGCGCGCCGGGACCGCGTGGGGCTTGTCGTCCTGGCCGATGTACTGGAAGTCCGCGCCGGCGGCCTGCGCCGTGCCCGCGGCTCCCGCCGCGGCGGCGGCGGCTCCGGCCAGCAGCAGCACTGGCCCGATGGCCGCCCGGATGGTGTGGTGGATGCGCATGGAGGTCTCGCCCCTCGGGGAACGTCTGGAAACGGCCGGTGCGGCTGCACCGCACGGGGTCCAACCCGCCCGGACCCGCCTCGGGTCACGCCTTGTCACCCGTAGGTGGCTGTGCGACGGTGCGCCCAGGAGCGGACACAGGAGGACGAGATGAGCGCAGCAGGAGCCCGCCCCAGGGCCACGACCAGGCACGGAGTGGTCGAAGGACGGGCCGAGGGTCGCGTCTTCGCCTTCAAGGGCGTCCCCTTCGCGGCCGCGCCCGTCGGCGCCCTGCGGTTCGCCGCGCCCGCGCCCCCGGACGCGTGGGACGGCGTACGCGACGCGGGTGCCTACGGGCCGACCGCGCCCAAGGTCCCCTACCCGCAGCGGTTCGCCGCGCTGCTCGCGGATCCGGACGTCCCCGGCGACGACTGCCTGAACCTCAACGTCTGGACGCCCGGGGCGGGTCCCGGCGACCGGCTGCCCGTCATGGTGTGGTTCCACGGCGGCGCCCTGACCCGCGGTTCCGCCGCCGTGCCCGTCTACGACGGCTCCGCCTTCGCCCGCGACGGCGTGGTCCTGGTCTCGGCCAACTACCGCCTCGGCGTCCTCGGCTACGGGCTCTTCCCCGATGCCCCCGCCAACCGGGGGCTGCTGGACCAGATCGCCGCCCTGGAATGGGTGCGGGACAACATCGCGGCCTTCGGCGGGGACCCGGACCGGGTGACCGTCTTCGGCGAATCGGCGGGGGCGATCAGCGTCGGGGCCCTGCTCGCCGCGCCCCGGGCCGAGGGGCTCTTCGCCCGGGCGGTGCTGCAGAGCGGCGCCCCCGAGGTCTACCCCCGCGACCGGGTCCGCCCGATGGTCCGCCGGATGGCCTCCCTGCTCAAGGTGCCCGCCACCGCCGCGGCCTTCACCGCGGTGGAGCCGGACGCCCTGCTCGCCGCCCAGGCGGCCGTACTGCGCCGTTCCGGACCGCTGCTGGGCGGGCCCGCCTTCCTCCTGGTCACAGACCCCGACTCGCTGCCCGAGGCCCCGCTCGACGTCGTCGCGGACGGCCGGGCGGCGCGGAAGATACCCCTGCTGGTGGGCTGGACCGCGCAGGAGCACCGCCTGTGGCTGGCCCCCAGCGGGGCGATGCGGCTCTTCGACCAGCTGGGTCCGCTGGCGGTGGCGCTGGCCCGGCACCGCAGCGGCAAGGACCGGCTCGCGGTGCGGGAGCTGCGGGAGGACCTGCCCGGGGTGAGTCCGGCCGACCTGGTGGGCCGGCTGCTCACCGACCAGCTGCTGCGCGATCCGCTGCGGCGCCTCGCCGGGGCCCGCCGGGAGGCGCCCAGCTACCTGTACGAGTTCGCCTGGCCGTCCGGCCTGCCGGGGCTCGGCGCCTGCCACGCGCTGGAGCTGGGCTTCGTCTTCGACACCCTCGCCGTGCCCGAGAGCACGTGGTTGGCCGGCCCGGACGCGCCGCAGGCCCTGGCCGACGAGATGCACGCGGCCTGGGTGCGCTTCGCGGTCACCGGCAGCCCGGGTTGGGAGCCCTGGGACGGCAACGGCCCGCCGAAGACGTTCGGCGGGCCGGAGCGCGAGGGCGCGGGCGAGGGCGCGGAAGGGGACGCGGGAGAGGTGCGGCGGGAGGCCGCTACTCCACTGGTCCTTCCATGACCTTGCTGATGAACTGGATCGGACCCTCGCCCATGTTCGGCACGTAGGTCTTGGCGTTGTGCTGGCCGCCCGGGATGACGCGCAGGCTCGTGTGGATCGGACCCTTGGTGTAGGTCGCGATGAACTTCTGCACGTCCGGCAAGGTCTTCTTGTTGCTCTCGTTGTCACCCACCTGGAAGGCCAGGTAGACGTCCGGGCCCTTCTTGTTGATGAGTTCCTTGGCGAGGAGTTCGGGGTTGTTCGCGGCCTTCTCCTGCTCGTGCCCCTTCCAGAGCAGCGAGTCCGGAACGATGTCCGGGCCGGAGGCGATCACGGCCTTGAACTTCTCCGGGTACTTCAGCACGGCCTTGAGGCCCGCGAAGCCTCCGGTGGAGGAGCCCATGAAGGCCCAGCCGTCGCGCGACTTGATGGTGCGGAAGTTCTCCCGCATCAGGTCCGGGACGTCGTCGGTGAGCCAGGTGCCCATCTTGGGCTGACCCGGAATGTCGGATCCGTCCCAGTAGGTACCGTTGTCGTCGGGTGCCGGGTTCAGCACGGGCATGGCGAGGATGAAGGGCTTGCCCTTGCCCTCCTCGTACCACTTGCTGACGCTCTTCTGGAGGCCGAGGTCGGTGCCCATCCAGTAGTTGTTGGGGAATCCGGCGCCGCCCGGCAGGGCGATCATCACGGGGAAGCCGCTCTTGGCGAACTTCGGGTCGTTGTACTCCTTCGGAGCCCAGACCCAGACCTTGCCCTTGAAGCCGGACTTCTTGCCCGTGATGGTGGTGACGGCCACGTGCGTGCCGTCCGGCAGGGTCATCGAGTTCGCGAAGTCGGCCTTGGGGCCCGTGGGCATCTGGGCCTTGGAGTTGGCCGCCTGCGGCGCGTCGCCGCCCTTGCCGGCGCCCGGGTTGTCCCCGAAGGACACCGCGCTGCCCTTGTCCGTGAACGGCGGTATCTCGAAGTACGTCATCGCGGCCGCCGCGATGCCCGCGAGCGCGAGCACCGTGCCACCGGCGATCACCCAGCGCTTGACCCGCGACGGACGGCGCTCGGGCTCGGCCTCCGGCGCCACGTGCCCGCAGGTCGGGCACAGTTCGCCGGGCGCCACGCCCTGGTGGCGGTCCTGGCGCGGAGCCTGCTGCTGGCCCTGGTACGGGCCCTGCTGCTGGCTCTGGCCGTACTGGTCCTGGCGCGGGTACTGCTGGCGCGGCAGCGGCTGGGTGTGCTGTGCCTGCTGGTAGGGCCCGTCGGGTCGCTGGCCCTCGGGCGGGTACGGCTGGTACGGCTGGTACTGCCCGTCGGGCGAATACGACATGTGCGGAGCTCTCCGGCTGTTATGGGCCCCGCACGTGGCGGGAATGGTCCTCTTCCGTTCGAAGGATGAACGACAGAGCCCTCAGGTTCCTAATTTTTCACATTCTTGATCTCACCTAGGGCACTTCCTTACCCGGCCCCCAGCGTGCAGCGCGCGTTCTTTTTCCGTTGGCCCACGATCTCTGGCCCCTGCACATGCCCGTCGGTATGGTGCGTCCGCGCCGCCCCCAGAACCCCCTCAGCCGGAGGTACATCCCGTGTTCGGCCTGCCCCTGTCACGGCCCCGCCGCACCACCGCCCTCGCGTCCGCGATCGGCCTCACCGCTGCCTTCGCCGCCCTGTGGACCTCGCTCGGCGCGGCCCAGCCCGCGCACGCGGCCTCGCTGCCCGCCCCCGACCACGTCGTCGTCGTGGTGTTCGAGAACCACGCCTACAACCAGGTCATCGGCAGCTCCAGCGCCCCCTACATCAACTCGCTCAAGACGGGCGGTGCCAACCTCACCCAGTCGTTCGGCGTCACCCACCCGAGCCAGCCCAACTACATGCAGCTCTTCTCGGGCTCCCACCAGGGCGTCACCGACGACAGCTGCTACACCCCCGGCTTCAGCTCCGCGCCCAACCTGGCCTCCGAGCTGATCGCCGCGGGCAAGACCTGGGGCAGCTACAACGAGACCCTGCCCAGCCAGGGCTCCACCACCTGTAGCAGCGGCAAGTACGCCCGCAAGCACAACCCCTGGTTCGCCTTCTCCAACGTGCCGACGAACACGGCCAAGACGATGGCCCAGTTCCCGACCGACTTCACCACCCTGCCCAAGGTCTCCTTCGTCGTCCCGAACCTGTGCAGCGACATGCACGACTGCTCGGTCGGCACCGGTGACACCTGGCTCAAGACCAACCTCAAGGCCTACGCGGACTGGGCCAAGACCCACAACAGCCTCCTCGTCGTCACCTTCGACGAGGACAACCGGCTCGCCGGCAACAAGATCCCGACGGTGCTCTACGGCCAGCCCGTGACCCCCGGTTCCTCCTCCACCACCACGTACAACCACTACGACGTGCTGCGCACCCTGGAGGGCCTGGCGGGCCTGACCACCCACGCGGGGAACGCCGCCTCCGCCCATGACATCACGGGGATCTGGGCGAGCTGACGATGTACGTTGCGGACAGCCGCGGTACCCCCGCGCCCGCCGTGACCACCGAACCGGCCGTCGCCCCGGGCATCCGCCCGGGGCGGCGCGCCGCGCTCGCCCCCACGGTCCTCGCCCTCGGCACGGTCAGCCTGATCACCGACGTCTCCTCCGAGATGGTCACGGCCGTCCTGCCGCTCTACCTCGTCGCCGGACTCGGTCTCTCCCCGCTCGGGTTCGGCCTGCTCGACGGCCTCTACAACGGGGTCAGCGCCCTCGTCCGGCTCACCGGCGGCCACCTCGGCGACCGCTGGGGCCGCCACAAACTGCTCGCCGGACTCGGCTACGGCCTCTCCGCGCTCTGCAAGCCGCTGCTGCTGCTCGCGCACACCCTCCCCGCCATCGGCGCGGTGCTCGCGCTCGACCGCACCGGCAAGGGCCTGCGCACCGCCCCGCGCGACGCGCTGATCTCGCTGGCCAGCACCCCCGAGGACCGCGGCCGGTCCTTCGGCGCGCACCGGGCCATGGACACCGCGGGCGCGCTGATCGGACCGGTCCTCGCCTTCATGATCCTGCGCGGCGCGGCAGACGGCTACGACGCCGTCTTCACCGTCAGCTCCTGCGTGGCCGCCCTCGGCGTCCTCGTCCTGGTGCTGTTCGTGCCGCGACGCACCTCGGCCGGGCCCGACGCCGCCGCGGACGCCGCCCCGGCGAACCGGGCGGGCGAGGGGCCCCGGCTGCGCGCCTCCCTGTACCTGCTGCGCCGCCCCGCGCTGCGCCGGATCAGCCTCTGCGCGCTGCTGCTGGGCCTGTGCACGGTCAGCGACGCCTTCGTCTTCCTCCTGCTCCAGCGCACCACCGGCCTCGCCGACCGCTGGTTCGCGCTGCTTCCGCTGGGCACCGCGGCCGCGTTCTTCCTGCTCGCCCTGCCCCTGGGCCGGTTCGCCGACCGGATCGGCCGCCGCCGCGTCTTCCTCGGCGGCCACCTGGCCCTGCTCCTGGCCTACGGACTCCTGCTGACCGGGGCCGAACAGCCCGCCCTGCCCTACGCCGTCCTGCTGCTGCACGGCGCGTTCTACGCCGCCACCGACGGCGTGCTGATGGCCGCGGCCGCCGACACCGTCCCCGAGGAGCACCGCGGCGCGGGCCTTGCCCTCGTCCAGACCGGCCAGGCACTGGCCCGTTTCGTCTGCTCCCTCGCCTTCGGCGCGGCCTGGACCGCCTGGGGCGCCCGGCCCGCGCTGATCGCCGCGGCCGTCCTGCTCGCCGCCGCCACCGCCGTCTGCGCCCGCCTGCGCCCCGACGACGCCGAACCCGCCGCCGCCACGGCCACCCGCTGACGCGTCCCCACCCGAAAGGCCCCCCACCCATGACCCTCCAGCGCCGGATCCTGATCCTGCTCACCGCCGTGCTCGTCCTCGCGGGAGTGGGAATCGTCGCCGTCGTGCGGGCCTCCTCCCGCGCGCAGGAGAAGAACCAGGAACAGGCGGGCGGGCCGCGGATCACCCCGGGGCCGCTCTCGCTGACGCCGGACGGCGGGCGGCGGATCGTCTTCCGCAACATGGCCTGGGGGCCGCACCGCGACGAGCTGGCCAGCGTGCCCGCCGACCGGCCGGAGGGCGAGCGCACCGCCTCCGGCGTCTCCTGCCTGCGCTTCTACGCCGCCGCGGGCACCGGGGTCTGCCTGCGCTCCGTCAAGGGCGGGGTCCAGGACAGCTACCGGGCGGTGGTGCTCGACGCCCACCTCAAGGAGGTCTCCAGCCACCCGCTGGCCGGGATACCGACCCGCGCCCGGGTCTCGCCCGGGGGGCACCTGGTGGCCTGGACCGTCTTCGTCGGCGGGGACTCGTACGCCGGGACCGACTTCTCCACCCGGACCTCGCTGCTGGACACCCGCACCGGGAGGTACGACGCCTCCCTGGAGGACTTCGCCGTCAGCAAGGACGGACACCCCTACCGGGCGGCCGACGTGAACTTCTGGGGCGTGACCTTCGCGGCCGACGAGCGGACCTTCTACGCGACCCTCGCCACCGGCGGCAAGACCTACCTGGTCCACGGCGACCTCGCCGAGCGCACCCTCACCACGGTCCGCGAGAACGTGGAGTGCCCCTCGCTGTCGCCCGACGGCACCCGGATCGTCTTCAAGAAGCGCGTGCCCGGAGCCCCCGCCGACGCGCCCTGGCGGCTCTACGCCCTCGACCTCGCCTCCGGGGTCGAGACCCCGCTCGCCGAGGCCCGCAGCGTCGACGACCAGGCCGTGTGGACCGACGACCACACGGTGGCCTACTCCCTGCCCGGAGACTTCGGCTCCGACCTGTACTCCGTACCCGCCGACGGCAGCGGCGCGCCCGTCCGGTTCATGCCCTCGGCCCTCGCCCCGGCCTTCCTCGGCTGAGCACAGCCGGGAGGCCGGGGCGAGGGCCGGGGCGGGGAGCCCCGTGCCGGTCTACGCCGGGATCAAGGATCCGGCGGGCCGCCGGGACCGGCGCGGCCGCCGGCCCGAGATCCGCTGCTCGATGACGGAGCGCACGGCCGGCCACTCCTCGTCGAGCACCGAGTAGAAGGCGGTACTGCGCACGGCTCCGTCCAGCCCCCGCGAGTGGGCCCGGCGGACCCCTTCACAGGTCAGCCCGAGCCGCTCCATGGCCGCGCGGGAGCGGGCGTTGCGGGCATCGGCGCGCAGTGAGATCCGGCGGACCCCCCAGGTCTCGAAGGCATGGCGGAGCATGAGCAGCTTCGCCTCGGTGTTGATGCCGGTTCCCTGGGCACCCGGCGAGAGCCAGGTGTTCCCGATCTCCGCGGCATCGGGGATCGATGTGGCCGGGTCGCCGTACGGGACTCCCGGCACGGCGGGCCACACCAGGGGCCCCTGCCAGTAGTCGAGTTCCAGGAACCGGGTCGATCCGACCACCCGTCCGTCGGTGGCCCTGACCACCGCGAAGGGGAGCGATCGACCCGCTGCCTGATCGGCGAGGGCACGGTCGATGTACTCGTGGGACGCCTGCAGCCCGTGGGGTACGGGGGTGAAGGCGTAAGTCGTACGATCCTCGGCCCCGGCCAGGGCCAGGGCCTCGGTGTGGTGGGGGGCGAGGGGCTCGAGCCGCACGGTGCGGCCGGCGAGGAGTACGGGTACGGGCACGGAGCCTTCGGTCCTTCTAGGCGGTGGGGTGGTGGCACAGTCTGCGCTCCTGACGTCACCCCCCGCGCAAAACGCGAGTGAAAGGCAACGGGCTGTCAGGTGAACGCGAGTGGCTCAATGTAGCTCCTAGAAGTCCCCATATGAACCCCCCTTTTGGCAACGGCGCGACACTGTTTTCCGCCAGCTCGGGAAGAGGCCCCGAAGGGCCCGGTCCACGGCTCGGAAGGGGCCCGTTCCAGCCCAAACCGGCGAAGCTGTTGGTGTGGGCAAGCGGCCCACCGGGCCTACGGTCACCCGCACCCTCCGCGCAGGCCGAAAGCCTGTTCAAATGGTCGGATGAGGATACGGATCCTGCCGCCGCCGGGCGCGCCGCGCCGCCTGGCCGCCGCCCAGCTGAGCAATTCCGTCGGTGACGGTGCCTACTACGTGTGTTCGGCGCTCTACTTCACCCGAGTGGTCGGTCTGTCGCCCGCCCAGATCGGCCTCGGTCTCACCGTCGCCTGGGCCATCGGGTCCGTGGCCGGGGTGCCCATCGGCGCCCTCGCCGACCGGCGGGGCCCCCGGGGCACCTCGGTCCTGCTCGCCCTGGCGACCGCCGCCGCGGTCGCCTCGTTCCTGCTGATCTCCTCGTTCTGGCCGTTCCTGCTGGCCGCCTGCGTGTACGCCACCGCCCAGTGCGGGCTCGCCGCGGCCCGGCAAGCCCTGCTCGCCGGCCTGGTGACCCCGGGGGAGCGGACCGCGGTGCTGGCCCACCTCCAGTCGATGCTGAACGGCGGGCTGGCCCTGGGCGCGGCCATCGGCGGGCTCGCGCTCAGCGCGGACACCGCGCAGGCGTACCAGCTGGTCTTCGTGCTGGACGCGGCGAGCTTCCTGGTCTGCGCCGGGGTGCTGCTGCGGCTGCCGGCGGTGGCCCCGCTGCCCGGGCGGGGCGTTGGTGAGCCGCGCCTGGCGGTGCTCCGCGACCGCCCGTACGCCCTGGTCACGCTGCTGAACGCGATCCTGCTGCTGCGGATGCCGCTGCTGAGCCTGGCCATCCCGCTGTGGATCGTGGAGCGCACGCACGCTCCGGGCTGGCTGGTGTCGGCGCTGTTCGTGCTGAACACGGTGGCCGTGATGCTCTTCCAGGTCCGGATGGCCCGCCCGGTGGACGATCTGGGCAGCGCGCGGGCCGCGGTGCGCAACTCGGGCCTGGTGATGGCTGCCTCCTGCGTGGCCTTCGCGCTCTCGGCGCTGCCCTCCGGTGCCTGGCCGGCCGCCGCCCTGCTCGTCCTCGGCGCCGTGCTCCAGGTGCACGCGGAGATGCGCCAGTCCGCCGGGTCCTGGCAGATCAGCTTCTCGCTGGCGCCGCCCGAGCGGATCGGGCAGTACCAGGGCTTCTTCGGTACGGGGGTGCCGGTGGCGCGCACCCTGGGGCCGCTGCTGCTGACCTCGCTGCTGCTGTTGTGGGGGATCCCGGGCTGGCTGCTGTTGGCCGCCGTGCTGCTGGCGGCCTCCTGGGCGATGGGTCCGGCCGTGCGCTGGGCCGAGGCCGGGGCCGGGCGGGCCGACGCGGGCGCGCGGGCCGTCGTACCGGCGGGCTGAGGCCCCGCTCGCCCACCCGCTCGCTCACCCGGCCGCCGTCCCGCTCGCCCGCGGTCGCGGGTCGGGCCTTTGGTCGCCGGGGCGGGGGACCGATGCCGGCCACGAGCCCCGTGCGCGCGTGTCAGTCTGTCTGGAGGGTCGTGCGCAGCCGGTAGCGGTCCCCGCTGTACTCCACCGTGGACAGCAGCATCGGCCGGTTCTCCCGCGCGTACACCGTCTGGTCGAGGACGAGTACGGGCGCGCCCTCGGCGATGCCCAGGTGGCCGGCGAGCTCCGCGTCCGCCGTGCGCGCCTCGATGGTCGCCTCCGCCCGCTCGGGCTCGACGCCCCAGCGGCGCAGCTCCTCGAAGAGGGAGGCGCCGCGGAAATCGGTGCGGGTCAGGTCCGGTGCGAGGTCGGCGACCAGCAGGGTGCGGTCGAGGGCGATCCGTACGTCGTTGAGCAGCCGGACCCGCTCCAGGCGCATCAGCGGGGTGCCCGCGGGCACGTCGAGCCGGTCCGCGTCGTCGAGCGAGGCGGTGACGGTGTCGTGGCGCAGCACCAGTGAACTCGGACGCATGTGCTTGCGGCGGGCGGTGGCGGTGAAGGACTCCAGGTCCTTGGGCCACTCGCGGGCGGGCGTGGGCGGCTGCTGGGCGGCCACGAACCAGCCGCGTCCGTGCGAGGAGGTGACCAGGTCCTGTTCCACCAGGTGGTGCAGGGCGCGGCGCAGGGTGACCCGTGAGATGTCCAGCCGGGTGCACAGTTCGCGCTCGGGCGGCAGCTTGCTGCCCGCGGTCAGCCCGCGGCGGGCGATCTCCTCGCGGATGCGGTCCGCGGCCCGGGACCACAGCGGGTCGGCTCCGTGGGCGGCGCCGGGAGCGGTCGCAGCCGTCGTGACGTCGTCATGGGTCATGGACAAAACCATACCACTAGCTACCACTTGGTGGCCCCATCTGGCCTGGTGGGGTGGGGGACCTTCGGCCCGACTGGGCCCTTTGTGAAAAGACCAGAGCAGACCACTATTGACCAATTCAAAACCACTGATTACCTTCAGAGTCGTCCCCACCCCCCCGCTCGACGAGGAGTACCGCCATGAGTACGGCCACCGCCCCGGCCGCCACCGGGAAGAAGCCACAGGCCGCAGGCAGGGTCATGCCGGTGATGCAGCGCATCGGCCGCAGCCTGATGCTGCCCGTGGCGACCCTCCCGGCCGCCGCACTGATGACCCGGCTCGGCAAGGAGGACCTGCTCGGCAGCGACGGGCTCCCGGTCCTCGTGCAGAAGCTCGGCATCGTGCTGGCGGCCGGCGGCGACACGGTCCTCGCGAACCTGCCGCTGCTCTTCGCCGTGGGCGTGGCCATCGGCTTCGCGAAGAAGGCCGACGGCTCGACCGGCCTGGCCGCGGTGGTGGGATACCTCGTCTTCAAGGCCGTGCTCGCCAGCCCCGCCTTCCCCAAGGGCGTCGACGGCGAACCGCTCGACGCCAAGGTCATCGGCGGGATCCTGATGGGCCTCGTCGTCGCCTACCTCTACCAGCGCTTCAGCCGCACCAAGCTGCCCGAATGGCTCGGCTTCTTCGGCGGTCGCCGCCTGGTCCCGATCCTCAGCGCCTTCGCGGGCGTCGGGCTCGGAGTGGTCTTCGGCTTCATATGGCCCGCGGTCGGCAGCTGGTTCCACCACTTCGGCGAGTGGCTGGTGGGCACCGGAGCGATGGGGGCCGGCATCTTCGGCGTGGTCGTCCGCGCCCTCATCCCGATCGGGATGCACCACTTCTTCTCGTTCTTCCCCTGGTTCGAGGCGGGCTCCTTCACCAACCCCGACACCGGCGCCGTGGTCCACGGAGACATCGCCCGCTTCCTCGCCGGCGACCCGAGCGCGGGCCAGTTCATGACCGGCGGCTTCGCGATCTACATGTTCGCCCTCCCGGCCGCGGCGCTCGCCATCGCGCACACCGCCCGCCCCGAGAACCGCACCATGATCAAGGGCATGATGATCTCGGTGGCCCTGACCTCCTTCATCACCGGAGTGACCGAGCCGATCGAGTTCAGCTTCATGTTCGTCGCGCCGCTGCTCTACGCGGTCCACGCCGTGCTCTTCGGCGTCTCGATGGCCCTGTGCTACGCCCTCGGCATCCGCGACGGCTTCGGTTTCTCCTCCGGCGCCATCGACTACGTCGTCAACTACGGCATCGCCACCAAGCCGTGGATGATCATCCCGATCGGATTGTGCTTCGCAGCGGTCTACTACGTGCTCTTCCGCTGGGCCATCGTCAAGTTCGACCTGCCCACCCCGGGCCGGGAACGGGATCCGGAAGCGGACGCCGCACCCGCCGGGGAAGTGCCCGGGCGGGCCGCCCCCGCCAAGAACGACGCCTGACCGGCCGAACGACACCACGACGAAGCGGAGACACACCATGTCCGGATCCCGTATCACCTTCCTCCAGGGCCAGGCCGACCAGGGCGCCGCGCTCGCACGCATCGCCGAGCGCGTCCGCACCCAGCTCGCCGACCCCGCTCTGGCCCCCCTGCACGCCGCCCGCCGCCCGCTCTTCACCGGGATCGGCGCCTCGTACGCGGCCCTCGCCGTCCCGGTCCAGCAGTTGCGCGCGGCCGGGGTGGTCACCCAGCGCGTGCTCTCCAGCGAGATCGAGACCGGCACCGCCGGCTTCGACACCGACGCTCTGATCGCCGTCTCCCAGGGCGGCCGCAGTTCCGAGACCCTCGCCGCCTTCCAGCGCGCCGCCCCCGGCATCACCCGGACCGCACTGCTCAACGTCGTGCCGTCCCCGCTCGGCGACCTCGCCGACCTGACCGTGGACCTGGGCAACGAGCCCGACTCCTACGCCTCGACCATCGGCTACACCGGAACCGTCCTCGCCCTCGACCTGATCGCGGGAGCCATCGCCGGGCGGCCCGCGACCGAGGACCCCTGGGAGCGGATCGCCGAGCAGACCACTGCGGTCCACGAGCAGGCCACCGGGGTCATCGCCGGTCTGCGCGAGCGCGGGGCCCGATGCATCGCCTCCGACGGGGTGGCCGCGGGAGCCTCCAGGGCGTCCGCCGAGGAGGGCGCGCTGCTGCTGCGCGAGGTCGTGCGGATGACCGCGGCGGCCTCGGCGACCCGCAACTACCTGCACGGCGAGATGGAATCGGCGGGCAACACCCTGCACCTCGTCTTCGGCGACGGGCGCGAGATCGAGCTGGCCCGCTCCCTCTCCGACGCCGGTCACCTGACCCTGTTGATCACCACCGCCGAGATCGAGGCGGCGGACCACTTGGCCGTCGTCCGGCTGCCGCGGTGCGCGGACGCGGTCCGGGTGGTCCTGGAGACCGTGGTCCTGCAGGAACTGGTGGCCCAGCTCAGCGACGAACGCGGCGTGCCGATCGAGTCCTTCGTCTTCGCCAACGACGACACGAAGGAAGGCGGACTGGACATGTCCGACTTCGAGGTGGCCGCCCACACCCCGGCGAGCTGAGCGCTCGGCCCGGGGGCGGACCCCGCCCCCGGGCGCCGGTCGCCGCCTGAGATCATCGGGCCATGGACCTGGAGGACGTACTGCGGCGACTGGCCCCGGTGGGGCCGTTCTTCACCGTGCCGTGCGCCGAGCAGCCGCCCGGGCCGGGATTCCGTCCCCTGACCGAGCTGTACGGCGACCACCTCGCGGAGTACGTCGGCGAGATCGGCCGGCGCATGGGCACCGGCCCGGGCCGGGTGGCCGCCTCCACCGCGCAGTTCGGCCTCGCCTCCCGCCTGTGGTCCCTCGGGCTCGGCTGCGCGGCACTGTCCGGGCGGGTGCCGGACCTGGCTCCCGACCGGGTGTGGTGGCGACTGCCGGACGCGGGGTCGCTGGAGCTGTGGCTGCCCGGACCGGTGGACCTGCCCGGGGAGGAACTCGGGGCCACCGTGCTCGGGAACCTCGCCGTGCTGGAGGCGGGGCTGCGGGCCCGGTACGCGCTGTCGCCGCGGGTGCTCCGGGGGAACGCCGCCTCCGGGCTGGTCGGCAGCCTGCGGGTGCTGCTCGACCGGGTCCCGGGAGGTGACGCGGTCGCCCTGACCGCGGCGCTGCTGGCCGATGAGGGACCGCTGGGCGCCACCGGCACCTTCGTGCACGAGGAGGGGCTCGGGGTGGCCTTCGTACGGCGGAGCTGCTGCCTCTACTACAAGGCGCCGGGCGGCGGCCTGTGCGGGGACTGCGTGCTGCGGACCCGGTAGCCGGGCGGCGCGGGCCGGGCGGGCGGTGGCGGTCCGCCGGGCAGGTCCGTTCGGAGCAGTGGCGGGTGTGGCGCCGGGCGACCCGCCGTAGCGGCCTCCTACCGTCCCGAGCATGACGCACCGTCGCACCACCCCGCACCAGCCGCCGCCCGCGCCGCTGCCCCCGTCCGTCCTCTCCCGCCGCGCGGCGCTGGCCGGGATCGCCGCGGGGGCCGGGGCCCTCGCCGCCGGCGGCGCCGTGGCCGCGGCACCGGCCCGGGCCGCCGCGGTGGGCGGCGCCGCCGTGCGGCCGGGCTCGGCGGTCGAGCCGGACGCGGCGCCCGGTGCCATGAAGCTCTTCACCGACCCCGGCTTCAACTTCGCCGCCCTGTTCGCCCTCGGCGCCGCGGGGATGCGGGCCTCCGAGGTCGGCGAGGTGCTGACCGCCGTCAACTCCGTGAACTCCGCCGGGGCGTCCGAGCAGACCTTCAGCGACACCTTCCGCGGCTGGGGCGAGAAGCTCGCCGCGCCCCCGCCCGCCGGGCGCCACGGCCACGAACCGCCCTCCCAGACCCGCCGCTTCCGGGCGCTACGGGCCTCGCAGTACTTCGCCCAGAGCCTCTTCTACGTCCTGGGCACGGCGAAACCGGCTGACGAGAAGGCGGTGTACCTGGCCGGTGCGGCGGCCTGGGACACCTTCGCCTCGCTGTGCTCGCCGGCCGCCGAGCGCGCGCGGGTCCCGTACGAGAAGACCCACCTGCCCGTGTGGTTCTTCCGCCCCGAGGGCCCGGAGCGGCCGCGTCCGACGGTCATCCTCACCAACGGCAGCGACGGTCAGAACGTCGACATGTGGACCTACGGCGTGTCCGCGGCCCTCGACCGGGGCTGGAACGCGCTGGTCTACGACGGTCCCGGCCAGGGCCGGCTGCTGTTCGTCGAGGAAATGCCCTTCACCACCCGCTGGGAAGGGGTGGTCGCCCCGCTCATCGACTGGCTGGACCGCCGCAAGGACGTGGACAGCGGTCGGATCGCGCTGACCGGTATGAGCATGGGCGGCAATCTGGTGGCCCGCGCGGCGGCCTTCGAGCACCGCCTGGCGGCCCTGGTCTGCATGCCGGGCTGCGTCAGCCCCTGGCTCGGCTTCGACAAGACGCTGCGGGACGTGGTCACCGCGGACAAGGAGGAGACGAACCGGAACTGGAACGAGCAGGTGGTCCCGGACCTCTCCCCGCAACTGGCCTACCTCGTGAAGAAGCGGTTCGAGATCTTCTCCCGGGAGGCGCTGCGCGAGGCCAGGGCCGGCCGGGTGTTCAAGGACCTGTGGACCCCGGCCCAGCGGGCGATCGGCCTCGACGTCACCGCTCTGGTGCCGAGGATCAAGACGCCGACCCTGGTCCTGGACTACGAGGCCGAGCAGTTCTACCCGGGCCAGCCCCGGCAGATGTACGACCTGCTGCGGGCCCGGCGCGAGTACGTGAAGCTGACCGGGGCCACCGGGGCGCAGTTGCACTGCTCCCCGATGGCCCCGCAACAGCACTGCGATGTCGTCTTCGACTGGCTCGCCGACATCCTGCGGCGCTAGCGCACGGGCGTGCCCGTCACGCCGTTCCCGCCCGGCACCCTAGAAGGTGAGGTTCCAGGCGTCGATCTTGCCGGTGTCGGAGTTGGCGTTGTCGTTCACACGGAGCTTCCAGACGCCGTTCGCGACCTCCGAGGAGGCGTTGACGGTGAAGGTCTGGACGATGTTGTCCGTGCTGCCGCCGGTCCGGTTGGACAGGGTGTAGACGCTGCCGTCGGGTGCGACGAGGTCGACCTTCAGGTCACCGATGTAGGTGTGCTTGATGTCCACGCCCACCTTGAGGGTGGCGGGCGCGTTGCCGGTCACCCCGCTGACGGTGATCGGGCTCTCCACGGTCGCGTTGTCGTTGATCGCGAAGTCGGCGGTGTTCTCGAAGTACTTGCCGGCCGGCGGGGTGGAGCCGCCCACCGCCTTCAGGGCGTCGACCTGGCCTTCGCCGAAGAAGGAGTTGTTGGCGGCGGTCCCGGTGCAGCGGCCGTCCGACGGGCAGGCGATGTCGTTGGCCTGGGTGGCCAGCTTGTCGCGCAGCTGCGCCGGAGTGATGCCGGGGTTGGCGCTCGCGAGGAGCGCGGCCACGCCCACGACGTGCGGAGTGGCCATCGAGGTACCGCTCTTGGTGCCGTACTTGCCGCCCGGGAGGGTGGAGTAGACGTCGCTGCCGGGGGCCGCCACGTCGATGACGCCCGCGCCGAAGTTGGAGAACGAGGCCTTCGTGGTGCCGGTGCCGTTCGCCGCGACGGTGACCACGCCCGGAAGCTCGGTCGGGATGTCGAGGCAGGCGTTGGTGATGGTCCGGGTGACCGGCGTCGAGTCGTTCGGGCTCGCCGAGTCCGTGGTCTTGTGGGCGAGGTCGTAGTTCTCGTTGCCCGCCGCGGCGACCTGGAGCGAACCCTTGCCCTCCGCGTACTCCTGGGCGCGCTTGACGCCCTCGATGATGGCGGCCTGGTCGATGTTGTCCGGGCAGTTGAACTGCCACGGGTCCGTGTAGTAGCTGTTGTTGGTGACCTTGAAGCCGTGGTCACCCGCCCAGACGAAACCGCAGATGGTGTTCTCGGCGAAGAAGAACGAGTTGCCCGGCTCGGCGACCCGGACCGCGGAGATCTTCACGCTCGGGGCCACACCGACGACGCCCTTGCCGTTCTTGGCGGCGGCGATGGTGCCCGCGACGTGCGTGCCGTGGGTGTCCACGTCGCGCCAGGCGCCGGCGCGGGTGTCCGGCTTGCCGTAGGCGCAGGAGACCGAGTCGGCCGCGTTGAAGTTCGGGGCCAGGTCCTGGTGCTGGTCGTCCACACCGGTGTCCAGGATGCCGACCTTCACGGAGGACGAACCGGTGGTGACGGCCCAGGCCTGGTCCGCCTTGATCTGGCTCATGTCCGCGCGGACCGGCTCGCCCGCGGGGGTCGTGGACTGCGCCGGGTTGGCGGGCAGCGCCGGGTTGTAGGCGTCGGCCGGAACGTCCGAGGTGCGGGTGGCGCCGACCTGCTGGACCCCGCTGACCCCGCGCATCGTGGAAGCGAAGGAAGCGGAGGCCGAGTGGGCGACGATCACGCCGATGGCGTCGAAGTTCGAGAACACCGTGCCGCCGTTGGCCGTGACGGCCGAGCGGACGGCGGAGCTGTCACCGGGAGCGGTGATCACGAGGTAGGCACGGGTTCCGGCAGCCCAGGTCGCACTCTGGGAAGCCGGGGCCGCGGCCCGGGGAGCCGGGGCGGAGGCCCCGGACGGTGCCACGGGGGCGGTGCCGGCGAGCGCGGCGGGTGCCCCGAAGGTCAGTGCGGCGCCGAGGGCGGCGGCCAGCACGAGGGTACGTCGAGGTCGGCTGGATATGTGGGGTATCAATGCGTCCTCCGAAGGGCCCGGTGGTGCTGGTGGTACCTACCGGGCCGTACGAAACGAGTGGTGGACGCAAGATGTCAGAAGCGTGCCCCTATATGGAAGTACCTTTTACCGCACGCCGGTTATCGGATGGTTGGCTGAAAATCGCCCCTGGCTAGGGGTGTCGGTGCCGGCCGGGCTGGGCACCGTGGGGGGAGAGCCCTGCCCGGCCGGTCCGACGCGCGTACCGGGAGGCGCCGCTCTATACCGGTACGCCGTCTTTGCCCACGGCCGGTTGGCCGGGTACGGGGGTGGACACCGCGTCCTCGCGCGCGGGGTCGTCCCCCTCGGCGTGCTCGCCGTCGGTCAGGCTCGCCTCGTCGAAGGGCAGGCGTCCCGCGAGGACTTCGGTGGCCCGGTCCCGGTCGAACTCCTTGGTCCAGGTCCCGATCAGCACGGTCGCCACCGCGTTCCCCGCGAAGTTCGTCAGCGCCCGCGCCTCGCTCATGAAGCGGTCGATGCCCACGATCAGGCCGACGCCGTCGACCAGTTCGGGTCGGTGCGACTGGAGGCCGCCGGCCAAGGTGGCCAGGCCCGCGCCGGTCACCCCGGCGGCGCCCTTGGAGGCGATGATCATGAACAGCAGCAGCGAGATCTGCTCACCGAGCGCCAGCGGCTTGCCCATCGCCTCGGCGATGAAGAGCGAGGACATCGTCAGGTAGATCGCGGTGCCGTCCAGGTTGAAGGAGTACCCCGTCGGCACCGTGATCCCGACCACCGGCCGGGACACGCCCAGGTGCTCCATCTTCGCGATCAGTCGCGGCAGCGCCGACTCGGAGGAGGAGGTGGACAGGATCAGCAGGAACTCGCGGCCCAGGTAGCGCAGCAGCGCGAAGACGCTGACGCCCGTGCACACCCGCAGCAGCGTCCCGAGCACCACGAGGACGAAGAGCAGGCAGGTCGTGTAGAAGCCGATCATGATGACCGCGAGGGACTTCAGCGCGTCGACGCCGGTCGCGCCGACCACCGCCGCCATCGCCCCGAAGGCACCCACCGGCGCCGCCCACATGATCATCGCGAGCACCCGGAAGACCAGCTTCTGCAGGTGCCCGATCCCGCGCAGCACCGGCTCGCCCGCCGTTCCCAGCGCCTGGAGCGCGAATCCGCACAGCAGCGCCACCAGCAGGGTCTGGAGCACCTCGCCCCCGGTGAAGGCCGACACCATCGTCTTGGGGATGATCCCCAGCAGGAAGTCCGCGGTGCTCTGCGCCCCGCCCGCCTTCGCCTGGGCCTCACCCGCGCCGCGCACGGCCTCGGTCAGGTGCAGCCCGCTGCCCGGCTCCAGCAGGTTGCCCACGAGCAGCCCGATGGCGAGCGCGACCGTGGACATCACCATGAAGTAGCCGAGTGCGAGCCCGCCCACCGCGCCCACCTTGGCGGCCTTGCGCACCGAACCGATGCCCAGCACGATCGTGCAGAAGATCACCGGCGAGATCATCATTTTGATCAGATTCACGAAGCCCGTCCCGAGGGGCTTCAGCTCGACGGCCGTGCCGGGTGCGGCCAAGCCCGTCGCGATGCCGAGCAGCACCGCGACGATCACCGCGATGTAGAGATAGTGGGTCCTGTCGCGCCTGGCGGCCACGTCGCCTCCTGAAGATGAATACGTCCCGCGCCGACCATGGCCCACCCTGTGACCCCGGTCACCCTTGCGTTCATTGAGTTCACGGCCGGGTGCACACTGAGCGCCATGTTCCGTTTCCCCCGTCCGCGCAGCCTCGCGGGCCAGCTCTTCGCCATGCAGGTGGTGCTGGTCGCCCTGGTCGTCGCCGGCTGCGCGGTCTTCGCGTACGCCACCGCGCGCCGCCAGGCCGAGGAGGCGGCCGAACGCCAGGCGGGCGCCGCCGCCCGTGCCGTGGCGGACTCGCCCTCCGTACGGGAGGCGGTCCACGGCCCCGACCCCTCCGCCGCGCTCCAGCCCTACGCGGAGCGGGTGCGGACCGACACGGGCGTGGACTTCGTGACGATCATGGCCCCCGACGGGCGCCGCTGGACGCATCCCGACCCGCACCGGATCGGCGAGCGCTTCCTCGGCAACACGGCCCGCGCCCTGCGCGGCGAGACCTTCAGCGAGACCTACACCGGCACCCTCGGCCCCTCGATCCGGGTGGTCACCCCGGTCGTCGACGACGGCCGGGTGACCGCCCTGGTCAGTTCCGGCATCACGGTCCGCGCCATCAGCGACCGGCTCGGCGGGCAGCTGGCCGCGCTCGCCTGGGTCGCGGCGGCCGCCCTGGCCCTGGGCGGCGCGGGAACGTACGTCGTCAACGCCCGGCTGCGCCGGCACACGCACGGGATGAACGCGGCCGAACTGAGCCGGATGCACGACTACCACCAGGCGGTCCTGCACGCCGTCCGGGAGGGCCTGCTGATGCTCGACGGGCAGCGCAGGGTCACCCTCATCAACGACGCGGGTCGTGAACTGCTCGGGCTGAGCGGGGAGGTGCGGGGCCGGGGCGTGGCCGAGCTGGGCCTACCGGCACCGCTCACCGGCGCGCTGCTCGCCGACCGCTCCCGGGTGGACGAGGTGCACCTGAGCGCCGACCGGGTCCTGGTCGTCAACAGTTCACCGGTGGCGGGCGGTGGCCGGCACGGCACCGTCGTCACCCTGCGCGACCACACCGAACTCCAGTCCATGACCGGGGAGTTGGATCACGAGCGGGGCTTCACCGAGGCGCTCCGCTCGCAGGCCCACGAAGCGGCCAACCGGCTGCACACCGTGGTGTCCCTGATCGAACTCGGCCGCGCGCAGGAGGCGGTGGACTTCGCGACCGCCGAACTGGAGCTGGCCCAGGCGCTCACGGACGAGGTGGTCACCGCCGTCGGCGAGCCCGTCCTGGTGGCCCTGCTGCTGGGCAAGGCGGCCCAGGCGCACGAACGCGGGGTGGAGCTCGTGGTCACCCCCGACAGCGGGCCGCTCGCCGCGGCGGACGCCGCGCCCCCGGCCCGCGACCTGGTCACGGTGCTGGGCAATCTCATCGACAACGCGGTCGACGCGCTCACGGGCACCCCCGGCGGGCGGGTCCGGGTGACGGTGCGTCCCGGCGGCGGGGAACTACTGCTGCGGGTGGCCGACAACGGGCCCGGGCTGCCCGCCGGCGCGGACGTCTTCCTGCGCGGCTGGTCCGGCAAGGGGGCGGGGCGCGGGCTCGGCCTCGCGCTGGTGCGCCAGGCCGCGCAGCGGCACGGCGGGAGCGTGAGCGCCGCCGAAGCGCCGGGCGGGGGCGCGGAGTTCACCGTACGGCTGCCGCTCGCGGCGGGGGCGCGGACGTGAGCGGCGGGGCGTCGCCGGTGCGGGTGCTGGTGGTCGAGGACGACCCCGTCGCCGCCGCCGCGCACGCGCTCTACGTCGGCCGGGTCCCCGGCTTCACCGCCGTCGCGGCGGTGCACTCCCTCGCCGAGGCGACCCGGGCCCTGGAACGGACCCCGGTCGACCTGCTGCTGCTCGACCTCGGCCTGCCCGACGGCAACGGGCTCCGCTTCGCCCGCGGGCTGCGCGCCGCCGGGCATCCGGTGGACGTGATCGTGGTGACCTCGGCGCGTGACCTGGCGGTGGTCCGCGAGAGCGTATCGGTGGGCGTCGTGCAGTACGTGCTCAAGCCCTTCGCCTTCCCGACGCTGCGCGAACGGCTGCTGCGCTACGCCGAGTTCCGCGCCGCCGCCGGAGAGGCGGCGGGCCAGGACGACGTGGACCGGGCGCTCGCCACGCTCCGGCCGCCCCGCCCCGCCGAGCTGCCCAAGGGGCTGAGCGCGCCCACCCTGGACCGCTTGGCCGCCCTGCTGCGGGCGGCGCCCGAGGGGCTCACGGCGGCAGGGGCCGCCGGGGCGGCGGGCACCTCCCGGATCACCGCCCGGCGCTACCTGGAGCACCTGGTGGACACCGGCCGGGCCGCCCGCGCGCCCCGGTACGGCCAGGTCGGCCGCCCCGAGCTGCACTACCGGTGGCTGGCCGCCGGCGATCAGACCGAGGCGGGCTCGGTGTCGAAGGTGTAGAACTTGCGGTGGTCGAGCATGTCCGCCGGGGTCACGTCGTTCCACGGCCGCATCGTGTCGTGCAGGTCCACCACGTCCGGGGTGCCCGCGGCGGGCAGGTACGGCGACTGCGGGTGCTTGGCCTGCCACTCGGCCCAGAGCTTGTCGACGTAGGCGTGGTGCATCCAGAACACCGGGTCGTTGGGCGAGACGCCCGTACCCATCTGGCCGCCCACCCAGACGTGCACGCGGTTGTGCAGGTTGACGCCGCGCCAGCCCTCCAGGTTGTTGCGGAAGCCGTTGGAGGCGCTGTTCCAGGGGGCCGCGTCGTAGACGGCCATGGCGAGGACGGAGTCGACCTCGGCCTTCGTCGGCAGCTCGGCGACCCCGGTGCCGAGCGCGCGGCGCAGGTAGGAGCGGCCGTCGACGCGGACGTTCACCGGCCACTTCCCGGCGGCGTAGGCGAAGGGCCCGTCCATCACCTGGCCGTCGCGCGCCCGACCGGTGCCGCCGAGGAAGTCGGCCGCCCACAGCGAGGAGCGGGAGGTGCGGTCGGCCGTCCAGTCCCAGTAGGGCAGGGCCACGGTCGGGTCGATTCTCTGGAGCGCCGTCTCGAACTCGATGAGGAAACGGCGGTGCCAGGGCAGGAAGGAGGGGGAGCGGTGGCCCACCCGGTCGCTGCTGTCCGTGTCGGACATGATGAAGCCGTTGTGCGTGGTGACGAACCGGTCATAGCCGCCGGTCCGCTTGAGTTCCACCAGCGCCGAGGTGAAGGCGCGCTTCTCGGCGGGGGTCAGGGTCGCCTGGTTCTTGCGCACGGTCATCACATGCCGCCCATCGGGACGAGGGCGGCGCCCTGGAGCTCGCGCACGGCGGCGCGGGCGAGGGAGGGCAGGTCGGCAAAGGTCTCGTAGTGGTTGACGACGCTGATCCAGGTGGTGTCGGCGTTGCGCATCACGTGCAGTTCGGCGCCGTCTATGCGGACGGTCGGCGTGCCGGGGGAGTGGTGGCCGCCGTGGTGGCCACCGCCCTGCGCGGGGGTTATCCGTATCCGGCGGCCCTGGTAGACCTCGTCGAGGGTGTCGCCCGTGCGGGGTGCGGGCACGGTCGCGGTGGCGGGGAGGGTGGCCGCGTGCGCGGTGGCGGCGATGCCGAGGACGCTGAGCGCGCCGGCGGTGGCCCCGAGGGCCCGGCGGCGGGTGATCTGGTTCATGGGAGGAGGATGATCATCCCGGTCCGCCCGTTCAACCGGCGGGATCCGATCCGGACATCTGCGGATATGTTGCACACAGAACCAGTTTGGTGATCTTCCCGTGCGAACCGTCTCCAGTGGCCCGAACGGGAAGATCACTTGTCATGACCCTACGCGACAGTAATATCTCCGGTCGCGCGGGGTGGCTATGGGGAGGGTCACACTGCGGAGTCGACCGGAAGACGTAGGGTGAAACGACCTCCCGGCCCCGCCCCGGCGTCCAGTGTTCCGCCGTGCGCCACCGCGATGTCGCGCGCGATCGCCGGCCCCGGACCCGTGCCGCCCGCGTCCCGGCTGCGCGAGGCGTCGAGCCGGGTGAACCGGGTGAAGACCCGCTCGCGCTCCGCCTCCGGTACCCCGGTTCCGTCGTCGCACACCTCCAGCACCGCCACCGCGCCCCTATAGTCCCGATATGGCACTTCATGAGATGAAGGAAGCAACCGCCGCAGCCGCCCCCGCCCGTGACGAACGCGTCGACTACGCCACGGATGTGTTCGCGTCCCCGCTCAGCGGCGAGGTACTGCCCAAGTACCGGATGCCGGCGGACCACTCGCCCACCGAGGTCGTCTACTCGCTGCTCCACAACGAACTGCTGCTCGACGGCAACGCGGCCCAGAACCTGGCCACCTTCTGCACCACCTGGTCCGACGACGGCGCCCGCCGTCTGATGGACGAGTGCATCGACAAGAACATGATCGACAAGGACGAGTACCCGCAGACCGCCGAGATCGAGTCGCGCTGCGTGAACATCCTCGCCGACCTCTGGAACGCCCCGCCCGGCGGCGCCGCGACCGGCTGCTCCACCACCGGTTCCAGCGAAGCCGCGATGCTCGGTGGCCTCGCCCTCAAATGGCGCTGGCGGGCCCGCCGCAAGGCCGAGGGCAAGCCCGCCGACCGCCCCAACCTGGTCTGCGGCCCCGTGCAGATCTGCTGGGAGAAGTTCGCCCGGTACTTCGACGTGGAACTGCGCCAGGTCCCCCTGGAGCCCGGCGCCACCGGACTGCGCCCCCACCAGCTCGCCGCGTACGTCGACGAGAACACCATCGGGGTCGTCGCGATCCTCGGCGTCACCTACACCTGCGACTACGAGCCGGTCGCCGACCTCGCCGCCGCACTCGACCGGATCCAGGCCGAACACGGCTGGGACGTCCCGATCCACGTGGACGCGGCCAGCGGCGGCTTCGTAGCCCCCTTCCTGCACCCCGACGTGGTCTGGGACTTCCGGCTCCCCCGGGTGGCCTCCGTCAACACCTCGGGCCACAAGTACGGGCTCGCGCCACTGGGCGTCGGCTGGATCGTCTGGCGCACCGCCGACCTGCTGCCCGAGGAACTCGTCTTCACGGTGGACTACCTCGGCGGCAACATGCCGACCTTCGCCCTGAACTTCTCCCGCCCCGGCGGGGAGATCATCGCCCAGTACTACCTGTTCCTGCGGCTGGGGCGGGGCGGATACCGGCGCGTGCACCAGGCCTGCGCCGACACCGCGGCGTACCTGGCCCGGGAGGTCCAGGGCATGGGCCCCTTCACCCTCCTGTACGACGGCCAGGGCGGCCTCCCCGCCGTCTGCTACACCCTCACCGACCCCGGGGCGAGCGGCTTCACCCTGTACGACCTCTCCGACCGGCTGCGGATGAGGGGCTGGCAGGTGCCCTCCTACCCGCTGCCCGCGGACCGGGCCGAGACCGTCGTCCAGCGCGTCCTGATCCGGCACGGGGTGACCCTCGATCAGATCGCCCTGCTGGTCGGCGACCTGCGCCGGGCCGTGGACCACCTGACGAAGGCGCCCCCGACCCCCGTGGCCGACCCGCAGCCGGGCTTCCACCACTGACCGCGACACCGGCGCACGGATGAACTTGGCCGCCGCCCGGCGCGGGCTGCCCGGGCGGCGGCGGTGGCGCACGGACCGTGGGGGGCATGCCCCGAACCCGCGTGACCGCTCTCGCCGCCCTCGCCACCGCCCTCGTGCTGTCCGGCTCGCTCGCCGCCCCGGCCGCGGCCCGCGGGGGTCCGGGGCCGTCCCCCGGGCCCGCCGCGCAGCGGGGGATCACCCCGCGGGTGCTGCCCGACCACGGACCGCCCCGCCGCGACCCCGAGGTCTTCCGGGGCGAGGGCTTCGACGCCTGCGCGGCTCCCTCGCTCTCCGCCATGCGGGCCTGGCGGGACCACTCGCCGTACGGGGCCGTCGGCATCTACACCAGCGGCAGCCAGCGGCACTGCGCGCAGCCGCGGCTCACCGCCGAGTGGGTCCGCCGGGTCCAGGCCATGGGCTGGCGGCTGGTTCCGGTCCACGTCGGCCGCCAGGCACCCTGCACGTCGTACGCGCACAAGCCCGGCAGGATCGATCCTGCGCGGGCCGTCGAGCAGGGCCGCGAGGAGGCCGTCGAGGCGTTGGCCGGACTCCGCGGGCTGGGGCTCGGCGCCGGCACCCCGGTGTACCTGGACATCGAGGCGTACCCCTCCGCCGAGCCGCGCTGCGCGCAGGCCGTGGTCGACTTCACGAGCGGCTGGACGCAGCGGCTGCACCGGGCCGGGTACCGCGCGGGCTACTACTCCAGCCTCGGCTCCGGGCTGGCCGACCTGGCCGCCGCCGCCCGCGCGGGCACCGCACCGCTGCCGGACGCGGTCTGGTACGCCCGCTGGGACCGGCGGGCGGACACCGCCGACAGCGGCGCGCTGGCCGCCGGGCTCTGGCAGGGGCACCGGCGGATCCATCAGTACCGGGGCAACGTGCGGGAGACCCACGGCGGGGTGACCCTCACCATCGACCGCAACCTCGTCGACGCCCCGGTCGCGGTCCGGCCCGATGCGTCGTCCGGCTGACCCGGTCCCGGGCCCCGGCTGCCCCGGCCCCGGCCGCCCCGGCATGGTGGCGGCCCGGTCAGGACGCCCAGCGCATGCCCAGTTCCGACAGGGCGGCCCGCCGCTCCGGAGCCAGCCCGGACGCGCGGGAGCGCTGGTTGGCGATCCAGGAACCCAACCGCAGCTCCTCCCCGCCCAGCGGCTCGACATGGGTGCGCGGTACCTGGAGGTGACCCTCGCGGGCCTGGAAGCGGCGGGCCGCGGCCAGGTTCGCGGCCCAGGCGTCGGCGTGCGCCCGGCGCGGTCGCGGGCGCTCGGACTCCGGGGCCGGACCCGTCCCCAGACCGTGCTCCAGCAGCCACCGCTGCGCCGGGGTCAAACGCTCCCACCCCAGGCGCTGCGCGCGCAGCCACTGCCCCAGGTCCTCGCCCTGCACGTACACCTCCCCGGGCTCCAGCGGCAGCGCGCCGCCCGCCTCCAGCCGCGCCCGGGTCAGTCGGTAGGCCCGCTGCCAGGAGATGTCCCAGTCCGGGCACCAGCCGGGATCGATGTCGTCCAGGGCCGCGTGACGCTCCGCCGACAGCGCTCCCGGACCCTCGCGGCGGGCGGCGGCGCGCTGGTTCTTGGCCCAGATGCCGACCGGGTGGCCCTCCCAGGTGGAATCCACCGGCGGCAGCAGGTGGCCGTGCGCCCGCGCCCAGGCGCGGGCCGCCGTCAGCCCCTCCTCGAAGGCCACGTCGAAGGCGCTCCACACCATCCCGAGCGCGTCCAGCTCCGCGGTCCGCCGCCGGCCGAGGGATCCCCGGCGGTAGGCGCGCCGCGCGTCCGAGATCCACTGCCCGAGCGGGAAGCGGGCGAGCCCGGGCGGCCAACCGTCCCCGCCCGCGGGCGCCTTGAACCCGAAGGGCACCTTCAGGTCCCCGGTTCCGGCGACGTAGTGCGCGGACGCGGCGAGCCCGCGCCGCCAGTGCTCGTGCTCGGGGTGCAGCACCCGCAGCCGGATGAAGGCGGCGAGCAGCGCCGGATCGCGGGGGGTCGAGAAGCTGAGCAGTCCCGCGGCCCCGCTGTTCTGCGCGGCGCCCGCCCCGGCCGTCCTCGAAAGCCCGGGCGCCGCACCCGGACGCTGCGGCTCGGCCAGCGACTCCACGAGCCTGCTGTCGTGCGCCCGCAGCGCCTCCAGCAGTCGCGCCAGGCTGCCGTACGCCCGTGAGGTGAGCATCGTCTCCGGGGTCTCGCCCGGGCCCAGCAGCACCGGCACCACGAGGGAGGCGACCTTCCCCTCGCCGGGGCGGATCCGCAGCGCCCGGCCCACGGCCTGCACCAGATCCGGCATCGAGTCGCGGACGTCCGCCCAGAAGACGGAGTCGCACTCCTTGGTGTCCACCCCCTCGCCGAGCACCCGGACGCTGCCGAGGAAGGCCTTCTCCGCGATCCGGTCGGCCGCGAAGGCGTCCAGCACCCGCCGCCGGTGCGCCGCCGGGTGCTGCCCGCCCAACCAGTCCGCCCACACGGTCCGCGGGTACACCGGGCGGGGGGCCCGGCTGGTCATCCGCAGCCGCGCCGCCACCGCGGGCAGCCCCGCCGCGAACGCCTCGGCCTCCCGGGTCAGGTGGTGGAAGACCAGGGTGCGCCGGAAGCCCTGGTCGGCCGCCGCCTTGACCAGAGCGGTCTGCAACGCCGCCAACCGGGCCCCGCGCACCTCGTCCGAGCGCCCCCGCGGGCCCAGCAGCACCGCCGCCTGGAACTCCGGATCGCTGACGTCCACGCACACCACCCGGTACGGCGCGCAGATGCCCCGGTCGATCGCCTCGGACAGGGACAGGGTGTGGCAGCGGGCGCCGAACGGTCCGTCCGGATCGTCCTCCATCGAGGCGACCAGCACCCCGCCGGGCACCCGGCCCCCAGTGCGGTCGCCCTCCGTGCGGTCGCCCCCGGTGGGGCGGTCGTCCTCCGTGGTCTCGGGGTCCTGCCAGACCCGGGGCGTGGCGGTCATGTACAGCCTGCGGACCGCCGGGATCCGGGTGTTGTCGTGCACCACTGCCCAGGGCTTGCCGATCCGTCCGGACGTGCGGTGGGCCTCGTCGACCACGATCAGGTCCCACCCCGGCAACCCGGCGCGATGCGCCCCCTCGACGATGCCGAGGCCGAGGGAGGCGTAGGTGGCGAAGACCGTGACCTGGGGCACCGGTCGGCACCACTGCGCGATCCGCTCCGGATCGGTGGTGCTGGGCACGCCCACTTCCGTGCCGCGCAGCGAGCACACGGCGAGGAAGCGCCCGGTGCGACCGCCCTCGCGCCAGGCGGCGACGGTCTGCGTCAGCAGGTCGAGCGAGGGCACCAGGACCAGCACCCGCCCGGCCCCGAGGGCCTCGGCGGAACGGACGGCCACCAGGGACTTCCCGGACCCGGTGGCCATGATCACCTGGGTGCGCAGCCCGGCTGCGGGCAGCTGCCCGCCCACGGGCAGCTCCAGTGCCCGCACGACGGCGTCGACGGCCTCGCGCTGGTGCGGGCGCAGGACCCTCCGTGCCATCCGTCGTACTCCGCTCGCCCCGTCTGATCAGCCCGTTCGGCTCCAGTCACTATCCTGCCCCGAGATTGAAGCATCCAGTGACCGCGCGGTCGGGTGTCGTCGAGCGACGTTCGAGCGGAAGGCGCCCTTCCCCCAGGGCCTGTCGTCAAAGGCCCCGGCCGAGGGCGCCCGCGGGCGCCCCCTCGACCGGGGTCACATGCGGGCGCCGAAGTTCTGGGTCCACCAGGGGCCGCCGGACCCGTTGTGGATGCCGACCCCGATGTCCTTGAACGAGCAGTTGAGGATGTTGGCGCGGTGGCCCGGGCTGTTCATCCAGGAGTCCATGACCGCGGCGGGCGTCGCTTGGCCCCGCGCGATGTTCTCGCCGTACGTCGACCAGCGGTACCCGGCGGCGGTGATCCGCTTGCCCGGGTCGGCGCCGTCGGGGTTGGTGTGGTCGAAGAAGCCCCGGTCCGCCATGTCGTCCGACTGGCCCTGGGCGGCGGCGCGCAGCTGGGCGTCGTCCTTGAGCGGCCCGCAACCGGCCGCCGACCGCTCCTGGTTGACCAGTGCGATCACCTGGGCCACGGTGCCCTGCGGCGCGGCGAGCGCCGGACGCGGAGCCGAGGGGCGCGGGGCGGGCGTCGCGCTCCCGCTCCCGGAGGCCGATGCGGAGGCCGAGGCCGAGGCGGAGGGCGAAGCGGACGCCGAAGCGGAAGCCGAAGGGGACGGAGAGGCGGACGCCGAGGCGGAGGGGGAGGCGGAGGCCGAGGCCGACGGCGCCGACCCGGCGGTGGAGAGCGCGGCCAGCGGTACACCGGGAGCCGCGGCGGTCGTTCCCTCCTCACCCGATCCCGGCAGGGCGCCACCGAGGTACAGGGCCCCACCACCGGCCATGCACGCGACGACCACGCCGCCCGCGATGACCCTGCGGCGCGTGCGGCGCCGCTTGCGCGACGCGCCCCGGCCCACGTCACCGCGCCCCCCGGCCGCGTGGGCTCCGGAGCCCTTGGCGGCGCCGGACGCGTGGGCGACGTACGAAGGAATGGTGTCCGGGGAGGCGGCGTAGGAGAAGGCGGCCGGAACCGTGGTGGCCTCGTGGACCGAGGCCATGAGGGCAGCCGCGACGGGGACCAGGGCCAGCCCGGCCAGCAGGCCCTCCGCCGGGACCAGGCCGTTCCACAGCCCCGCGCAGCGCAGGCACTCGCGCGCGTGCCGGGCTATTCGCTTGCGCCACAGCGCCGACGGGAGCCCGTCCCAGCCGCCGGCCACCGCCCGCAGCGCGTCGCAGGGCGGCTGGGCGTCCAGCGCCCGCTCGACCACGCGCGCGGACTCCAACTGCGCCTTCATCCGCTGCACGCGCACGGCGGTGTGCTGCGGGGACAGCTCCAGGGCGGCCGCGACCTCCGACCGGGTCAGTTCCCCGGCGCACTCCAACCACCACAGGGACAGCAGCGCCCGGTCGTCGGGCTCCAGCCAGCGGGTGGCCCGGGCGGTCTCGCGCCGCTGCCCGGTGAGGTTCAGCTGTACGACGGTCAGGTCCACGAAGTCGGCGCCCGGATCGGCGAGTTCCCGGGCGGCGTCCAGCCCGCTCGCGTCGGGGCCGGTGCTGCGCGCCTCCCAGTGCGCCCGCACCCGGTTCATCGCGATCGCCACCAGCCACGACCGGAAGCTGTCGTCGGACCGCAGCCCGCCCAGGCCGTCGAGGGCCCGCAGCATGGTGTCCTGGACCACGTCGTCCACGTCGACGGACCCGTTCAGAGCCCGACCGACGATGTTGTAGACGAGCGGCAGGTGGGCGCCGACGAGTTCGTCCTGCGCCCCCGGATCGCCCGCCCGGGCGGCCGACACCAGCGCTGCGGTGTGCTGAGTACTCATGTGATGATCCCTGTCCGTACCGGCGGTCGATGGTGCCCAATACATGGGAGACCGCCGAGCGGGGCCCCGATAACACTTATCGGTGAGCACTCTCTCGCACAAGGGCGCGTGGGGCGCACCGGGGTCCGGATCCAGGTCCTCACATCCTAGAAAATGGGGGCATAGGGGGTTGCGTGGGGCAGGGGCTCGTTCACCCAGCCCGCCGCGAGCACGAGGCGGGAGGAGCGGTCCACCGCGAGGAATCCGAAGGGCCGCCGGAAGGCGACCTCGGCGCGACGGACGCGGTAGCGGGTCGTCGGCGCGCCGCCGCCCGCCCGCATGCTCACCGCGGTGAGGGCCGCGGCCTCGAACCCCGTCGCGTGGAAGCGGGCCATCGCGGACTGCCGCGCCGAGCCGACGGCCAGCGGGGCGGAGCTGATCCCCGGGAAGTGGCCGAAGGCGTCGTCGGACGCGGTGTCCAGACCGAACAGCCGGGCGTGGTCGAGGAGGTCGTGTTCGGCCCGGAGGTCGAAGGCCACGGTCTTCTCGATCAGATACGGATCCGGCGAAAAGGACTCGACCGTGCTCACGTCCAGTCCCGGCCCGGGGGTCCCCTCGGGCAGGGTGCTCGCGCCCTCGGCGGGCGTCCTCCCGGTGACGGCGGCGATCCCCGCGCCCAGCACCTCCCCGGGAGCGGCGTCGGGGGCGCCGAGCAGCAGGTGGACGTCGACGCCCGTCCTCCCCTCCACCTCCAGGAGCGTGACCGGTCCGGCGGGCGACCGCGTCACCCGGACCCGGTCCAGCTCCCGGGTGGTCCGTTGCAGGCCGAGGAAGCGCTGCCCGGACCACGGGCCGTCGTCGGTCCCGGTCGGGATCGCGTCGAAGGGCCGGCGCCAGGTCACCCGCAGTGCGAGCGCCGAGGCGAGCACCATGAGCACCTCGGGGCCCACGGGCGCCGGCGTGTGCTCGATCAGGCCGTCCGTGCGCTCGGCCGCCCACCCGTCCAGCACCGGCCGGTCGACGTCCGCGTCCCCCGTCAGCGTCCCGCGCGCGCCGTCCGGCAGGGCGTCGGTCCAACGCTCTTCCAGAGGGAGGTCGGCCCGGGTCCACAGGCCGGTCGCCGCCACCAGGCCGGGGACCCGGCCGAGCCCGTCCAGCAGCTCGCGGGCCGCGGCCGCGGCCCCCTCGGCGGGTATGCCGAGGGCCCGCGCCAGCTCCTCGCGCGCGGGGCCGCCCGCGCCGTCGGCGAGGAGGGCCAGCAGCGGCCAGACCCCGGCCGCGGTGAACACCGTGCCCCCGGCGTCGGGTCGGACCACCGCGGCCCAGCGTTCGGTGAGCCGGTTGACCGCGTGCAGCGTCGTGATGTCCATGCGCGGAGGCTACGGGCCGGGGCGCCTCCCGTGTCGGTGGATTTCGCGGGGGGCCGCGGGGGGACCGGGGGCGCCCCGGTGGATCAGTGGCCGCGCAGCCCCTGGTCCACGGCCGTCATCAGTTCGCCGTCCGCGGTGTCCCCGTCCAGGGACCAGAACATGGCGCCGCCCAGGCCGTGTTCACGGATGTACGCCGTCTTCGTGCGCAGCACCTGCGGGTCGTCGTAGGTCCACAGGGTGGTCCCGTCGAACAGCCAGGCGCTGCCTGCCCGCCGGTCCCGGTGCAGTGTGTACGCGCCCGAATCGGCCAGCTTCTTCAGCGCCTTGTAGTCCTCGTACCCGGCGGACCAGGTCGCGGGCGCCGGCGCCGTCGCGGGCTTCCCCATGCCGTTGCCGCCGCCGGTGACCCCGGTCCAGCCCTGGCCGTAGAACGGCATGCCCATCACGAGCTTGCTCGCGGGCGCCCCGCGCCGCAGCCAGGCGTCCACCGTGCCGTCGACGCTGAAGTCGTCGCGCGCGTACAGGGCCGACTGCTGGGCGGTGGTCTTCTCGCCGGAGACGTGGAAGTCGTAGCCCTGGAGCGTGACGAAGTCCAGGTCCCGCATGATCTTCCGGACCTCGAAGCCCGCGTCGATCTTGGCGGGGGCGGTCGGGACGAAGGCGGTCAGCTGGTACTTCTTCTTCTGGGTCCGGCCGTAGGCGTCGAGCTGGGTACGGAACTCCTGCACCAGCGCGGTGAAGTTCCGCTTGTCCTCGGGCCGGTAGGTGGTGTCGGTGTCCCCGGGCGATCCGGGCCACTCCCAGTCGAGGTCGATCCCGTCGAAGAGGCCCGCGGCCGCACCGGCGCCGCCGCGGGCGCCGTCCTGGGGCAGGTTCCCCTTGACGTAGAGGTCGATGCAGGACTGGACGAGCGCCTTGCGCGAGGCGGGGGTCCGGGCCGCGTCCGAGAGGTGCGTGGACCAGCTCCAACCGCCCAGTGAGATCTGCGCCTTGAGGCCCGGGTGCTTGGCCTTGAGCTCGCGCAGCTGGTTGAAGTTCCCGGCGAGCGGCTGGTCCCAGGTGTCGGCCACCCCGTCGACCGAGCCCGCGGCGTCGAGCGGGCGGGCGTAGTCGGCCCAGGCGTCCGCCTCACCGGGGACGTTGCCGGTGAAGCACTTGCCGTCCGCGCCGATGTTGCCGAAGGCGTAGTTGATGTGGGTGAGCTTGGCGGCGGCGCCGCTGGTCTCCAGGTTCTTGACCTGGAAGTCGCGCCCGTAGACGCCCCATTGGGTGAAGTAGCCGACGCGGTTGTACGTGCGCCCGTGACCGAAGTCGGCGTCGGCGCGGTCGGTGGCGGCTCCCGCGGCGGGCGCGAAGGCCGCCAGGAGGGAGAAGGAACAGGCGGCGACGGCCAGCCTGCCGAGCGTGCTGCGGCGCATGGGCTTCCTTTGCGGATGCGGGGAGTGGTGCTCCTGAGCCGTGCTGTGCGCGTGCTGTGCATCCCGGAAGGTATTGGTCTGGACCAGGGTGGTCAAGGGGGCGGCGGGTGTCCGGGGGCCGCTCGGGGCTCGCTCGGGGGTCTGAGCGGGGGCGCGTTCAGGGAAGCGGCGTGCTCAGGAGAGGGGCGGTGCTCAGGAGAGGGGCCACTGGCCGATGTCGTCGGCCGTCCCGCCGTTCAGCGCGAACTGCACCGCCGACGGGCGGGCGTCGCGGGGCAGCTCGAAGGTGACGCTGCCGGTGGTCCGGTCGCCGGGCGCGAGGGAGTGTCCGTCCGGGAACTCCGTCCCGGCCGTCGTCGCCCTGGCCACACCGGAATACCGCTTGCCGCCCAGGTCCAGGAGGTACGAGCCGTCGCGCGGGGCGTCGGTGTAGGCGGCCGTCCCGGTGTTGACCAGGCGGAACTCGACGGAGACGAGCCGCTGCGCCGGATCCCGTGCGGGATCCGCGGTGCGCGGGGTCGCCGGATCGGTCACGGCGACGAGGGTGACGTCGAGCAGCTCGCCGGGCCCATTGCCGCGCAGCGAGATCGTCTCTCCGGTGGGCCCCGCGGGGAGCCGGCCCTGCGCTTCCGCGACGCCGGGTCCGGGTCCGGCTCCGAGGAGGGTCGGCGCGGCGAGGGCGAGCGTGAGGGCGAGGGTCAGGGTGAGGGCGGGCGCGGCGAAGGAGGGCCACAGACGGCGCATGGCGGAACCTCCTCGGGCGTGGGGCCACCTCCCACCATCCCCCTCGGCGCCCGGCCCCGCCACCTGCGACGCTCCCCGCCGGGGCCGGGGAGCGCCCCGGGAGCGGCCGCTGATCCCGTCCGATGACCACATGCTGGAAACGATTGGATCATCCGCGTGCCGCGTGCGAAGCTAAGGCCATCGAAGGGGCGTAGCTCAGTTGGTAGAGCGTTGGTCTCCAAAACCAAATGTCGTAGGTTCGAGTCCTGCCGCCCCTGCAAGGAAAACCCCCCGAAGCCCGGGGTGAACGCGCCGCGTTCACCCCGGGCTTCGGGCGTTCGGGTGGTCCACGGGGCGTTCGGATCAGACGTTGGGGACCTGGAGAAGGTCCCAGGTGGTGCGGCCGGGGGGCCAGCTGGCGGCGGTACCGGTGAAGCCGCACGTGCGCTGCCACGCCTCGTAGCTGGTCTTGTCACCGGGTCCGATGACGTCCTTGTCGCGGCTCGACTCGTACCGGTCGCACCCGACGGCGACCAGGCGGTCGTGCATGGCCGAGACGATCGGCGAGCGGCGGCCCGTGGTGAACCAGGCCGCGCCCGGGAACGGCTCGAAGGTGGGCGCGGTGACGGGTGGTGCCCAGCGCCAGGCGGTGATGGCGCTCCCGCCGCGGGGGTCCTGGGGATCGGCGGTCGGCGGGCACTCGCCGTCCGGGTAGCGGGGGGCGAAGTAACCGGTGACGTAGCTGCTGCGGCGGGGGTTGGAGTGCGACCAGACGCCGTTGCCCTGCCCGTGGTCCACGGCCCCGGCCCGGATGGAGTTGCCGCCCTTGGTGTACACGGTGTCCGCGTCGAAGCCGGTGACCATCTCGGTGTGCGCGCCGTTGCCGAAGTTCACCCAGGCGCCGGCGCTGGGGTACGCGGACCACTGGCCGCGGCGCTGCGCCCAGTCGCTGAACGCCGAGACGTTGTCGACTTTGGGCACGATCGCGTCGAGACCGGCGTCGTGGTAGGTGCACCAGTCGAAGATGACGCACCACGCGACTCCGTCCTCGCCGAACTCGCGTCCCCAACGCGTGTAGTTGTCCCAGCCGACGGTGCTGTTCCAGCCTTCGTAGATCTGCTCGGGTACGGACATCAGGTGGTCGGTGAGCTGCCGCCACTGGGGTGAGGTGCTCATGGGGATCCTCCAGGTGTGACGGGGTGTGACCGGGGCGGTGGGAATTCGGGGAGCGCCTCGGACGGCGCGGGTCGTCCGGTAGCGTCGCGGCGGGCGGGCGGGCGGGCAGCCGGCAGCCGGACGGGGCCCGCCCGAGTGAGGTATCAGGAGCTGTTGATCTCCCAAGTGGTCCCCCCGAATGTGGCGGCCGATGCGTCCCTGAGCTGCTGTATCGATTCAGCTCCTTCTCGTGGCCACCAGCGGCGCCGCGATCCGGGGCAACGGCAATGCGGCCGGGCCCGGTCGGCGGCCCACGGGGCTCCGCGGGCGGCGCGGGCGGTCGGGCGCCGGCACCAGGGCGCGGATGGTCTGGCAGAATTGTCCGGGTTACCCCCGGGCGGCGCGTACCAGGAAACCGGTGTGAAACCGGTACGGTCCCGCCACTGTGACCGGGCCCTCGCGGGTCCGGGAGTCAGACACTGACGTGCCGCCTCTTCCTTTCGACTTCCTTTCGACCAGGGGACGAGGATCCCCCGGAGAGGCTCCGCCATGTCGCGTTTCCGCGCCGCCCTGCGCGCGCTCACCCCGCTCGCCCCCCTGACCCTCCTGATACCGCTCGTCGCGTGCGGCGCCGCCGAGGAGGGAGCGACGGGCGAGGGTGCGGCGCGGCCGACGTCCGGCGCCGCGGGGTTCCCGTACACGGTGACCAACTGCGGTGTGACCACGACGTACCGGGAACCGCCCCGGCGCGCCGTCGCCATGAACCAGCACGCCACCGAGGTGCTGCTCGCCCTCGGCCTCGGCGACCGGATGGCCGGCACCGCCTACATCGACGACGCCGTCCTGCCCGCGTACCGGCCCGCCTACGACAAGATCAAGGTGTTGGCGAAGGAGTACCCGTCGAAGGAGCTGCTCCTCGGCGCCAACCCCGACTTCGTCTACGGGGGTTACTCCAGCGCCTTCGACAAGTCCCAGGGGCGCGACCGCGAGACGCTGGGGAAGAGCGGTATCAACACCCGTCTCAGCGTGGAGTACTGCACCCAGGGCCCCGTCCGATTCGAGCAGTTGAAGACCGAGATCACCGAGGTGGCCCGTACCTTCGGGGTGCCCGACCGGGGCGCGCGGCTGATCGAGGACGAGCAGCGCCGCATCGACGCCGTCGCGGCACGCGTGAAGGACACGACGCGCCCGACCGTCTTCGTCTACGACTCCGGGGAGACGGCGGCCTTCACCTCGGGCGGCAACGGCATCGGCAACGAGATCGTCTCGCTGGCGGGCGGGACGAACGCCTTCGCCGACCTGAAGGACACCTTCGGCGACGTGTCCTGGGAGAAGGTCATCGAGCGCAAGCCCGACATCGTGCTGATCTACGACTACGGCGGGACCGGCGTCGAAGCCAAGAAGCAGCGCCTGTTGAACGACCCGGCCCTCGCCCAGGTTCCCGCGATCAGGGACCGGCGGTTCGTGGTCCTGCCGCTGTCCTCGGCCGTCCTCGGGGTGCGCGTCGCCGACGCCGTCGAATCCCTCGCCGGTCAGCTGCACCCCGACGCCCGGTGAGGGCGGACCGCCGCCGCACCCCGCTCGTCCTCGTCCTCCTCGCCCTCGCGCTCGCCGCCTGCGCGGTGGCGGGCCTGGCCCTGGGGCCGGTGCGGATCGCTCCCGGCCAGGTGCTGGGGATCGTGGCGGACGGACCGCGCCCCGGTGCCTTCGCCTCCATCGTGTGGGACGTCCGGATGCCGCGCGTGCTGCTGGCGGCCGTGGTCGGAGCCGGACTGGCCGTGACGGGGGCCGTGTTGCAGGCCCTCGTGCGCAATCAGCTCGCCGACCCGTTCCTGCTCGGCGCGTCCTCCGGGGCCTCTGCGGGCGCGGTGGCCGTCATCGTGCTCGGCCTCGGAGCGGGCGTCGCGACCAGCGTCACGCTGCCCCTGGCCGCGTTCGTCGGATCGCTCGGCGCGTTGGTCACCGTGTACGCCCTGGCCCGGCGCGGCGGGACCATGACCACCGGGCGGCTGATCCTCGCCGGGGTCGCCGTCCAGTACATCCTGTCCGCGCTGACCAGCCTGGTGCTGGTCCTCTCGGCGCGGGCCGAGGAGGTCCGCTCCATCCTCTTCTGGACGCTCGGGGGCCTCGGCGGGGCGCGTTGGGACGAGCTGGCCCTGCCCGCGGCCGTCCTGGCCGTGGGGACCGGGCTGCTGCTCGGCCTCGCCCGGCCGCTGGACCTGCTGCTCGCCGGCGAGGAGGACGCGCGGACCCTCGGGCTCGACACCGGTCGCTTCCGGGCCGCCGTCTTCGTGCTGACCTCCCTGGTCATCGGAGTGCTGGTGGCCTTCAGCGGTGCGATCGGTTTCGTCGGGCTGATGGTTCCCCATGCCGCCCGGATGGTCGTCGGCGCCGGGCACCGGGCGCTCCTGCCGGTGGCCGCGCTGGGCGGGGCCGTGTTCCTGATGCTGGCCGACCTGGTCGCCCGTACCGCGGCGGCGCCCGAGGAGATTCCGGTCGGCGTCGTCACCGCGCTGGTCGGCGGCCCGTTCTTCCTGTGGATGCTGCGGCGCTCCAGCCGCAGCGAGGGGGTGACCGGATGACGGCGTCGCCGCCCTCGCGGGCGCTGGAACTACGGGCCGAGGCCGTGCGTTACGAGGTCGACGGGAAGCCGCTGTTGCACGGCGTCGACCTCACCGCCCATCCCGGCGAGACGGTCGGCGTGGTCGGTCCGAACGGCAGCGGCAAGACCACCTTGCTGCGCTGCGTGTACGGCACCCTGCGGCCCACCGGCGGGCGGGTCGTGCTGGACGGCGTGGACGCGGCCTCGCTGGGCGTCAAGGAACGGGCCCGTCGGGTCGCGGTCGTACCGCAGGACGCGAGCGGCACCTTCGGGCTGACCGTGCGCGAGGTGGTGGCCATGGGGCGCAGTCCGCACAAACGGTTCTGGGAGCAGGACGGGCCGGCCGACGCCCTGCGCGTCGCCGGCGCACTGGAGACGGTGGGCGCCGGGGAGCTGGCGGCCCGCCGCTTCGACGAACTGTCCGGCGGCGAGCGCCAGCGCGCGCTCGTGGCCCGTGCCCTCGTCCAGGAACCCGGCCTGCTCGCGCTCGACGAGCCGACCAACCACCTCGACATCCGCTATCAGCTGGACGTCCTCGGCCTGGTCCGGGACCTGCCCGCCACGGCCCTGCTGGTCCTGCACGACCTCAACCTCGCCGCGTCCTTCTGCGACCGGCTCTACGTCCTGGAGGCCGGACGGGCGGTGGCGTCCGGACCGCCGGGAGAGGTCCTGACGGAGGAACTCCTGGCCGAGGTGTACGGCGTGCGCACACGGATCACCGCCCACCCCACCACCGGCGCACCGAACATCGTCTACCTGCCCTGAGCGGACGGCGAGGGGGCGGCGCCCGGTGTACGCGGCGCCGCCCCCCTTGAACCGTCGCGCCGACTACCGCGTGGTCGCGCCGCCGGCGCCGCTCCCGTAGGGGCGGGTGATGATCTCCATCCCGTGCCCGGACGGGTCCAGGAAGTACAGCCCCCGGCCCCCGTCGTTGTGGTTGATCTCGCCGGGCTGCTTCTGCATCGGATCGGCGAAGTACGTGATGTCCTTCGCCCGGATCCGGGCGAAGGACGCGTCGAACTCCGCCTCGGAGATCAGGAAGGCGTAGTGCTGGGGGGTGAGCGTCCCGGACGGGACGGTGGCGAAGTCCAACTGGACGCCGTTGGCGGTGTCGACGGGGACGAAGGGGCCCCACGCGGGACCGACTTCGAGACTGAGGACGTGTGCCAGGAATTCGGCCGACTCCCGGTTGTCGCGGGAGTGGATGATCGTGTGGTTCAACTCGACTGACATGGGTGAATGCCTCCGCAAGGCACCTCACGGCCACCTCCATGCCTCACCCGGACGGTGACCGGCACGCGATGACGTGTGGGTGATCCTAAACGCCCGTTCCATCCCGTGGCGACTGCTTTTGGGTCACGAACCGCCGTACACCGCCTTGACGTTGTCCTGGGCGGGACGGGTCCGGCCGGCCGGACCCGCTGCGAAGGCGCGCAGCAGGTTCTCCGTCACCCGGGTCGTCAGCGCGCCGGCGCGCGCGTCGAGGCCGTGGTTGGCGCCACTGCGTCCGTCCCCGGTCGCGTCCAGTGCCTCGACCCAGCGCATGGTTCCGGTGGCGAACACCCCGGCGCCGCTCGGCGTCGTGTAGTAGGCGGTGTCCTGGTGACTGGGCCGGCCCTCGCACACCACGGGGGAGTGGGCCAGTATCTCGATCGGGCGCGGGGTCGGGAAGCCGGTGCTGACCTTGTCGTACTCCACGCCCACCAGGTGCGGGAAGCGGTCGGTCGCCCGCACGCCCGTGCCTTCGAAGAGCCAGTGGCCCGGGTTGGTCACCACGTACGGAGCGTCCACGGGGTAGCCGTCGTAGATCACGCCGAGCAGCGCACTCTCCGGGTCCGCTCCGGGGGCCGTGCGGAAGTCCACGGTCGCCGGGTGCCCCCGCTTGAAGCCGGGGTCCTGCTCGTAGGACGTCTTGTAGCAGACGACCGTACGGTCCGGGCCCAGGTCGCTCGCCTCCAGCCGGATGCGGCGGTAGCAGCAGTTCGCGCCCAGTATCGCGACGTTGCTCCCCGCGTCCCGGGCGGCGGTGATGTGTGCGCGCTGCTCGGGCGACCAGTACTCGTCGTGCCCGAGCGAGACGACGGTGGTGGCTCCTTCCAGCAGCCGCTTCTCACGGGCCACATCGGTGGTCGTGGTGTAGGCGAGGGGTATGCCGAGCCGCTCGGCCAATGCGATCAGCGGAGCCTCGTAGACCAGGAACAGTCCCGCGCCGTCGTCGTACTCGTACGGCCGGTCGAAGGTCACCGACAGGGAGCGCGAGGCGAAACCACCGTTCGGGCCGTCGTAACTGCTGTACCCACCCCACTTGTTGTAGGCCTGCCACGTCGCCACCGCGTTCACGATGACGGTACGGCCCTTGGTGGCCGCGGACCGCACGGTGACCGGGACGAACCGCTGGCCCTCGCCGCCTTGCGCGTCCAAGCGCAGCAGGTAGCTTCCCTCCGGCCAGTCCTTCGTCTCGACGGTGGTGGTGCGGGCCCAGGGGGCCCGCACCATCCGCGTCCCCTGCTCCACCGCGGCCTCGGGCTGGCGGGCGCCGTTGATCGCTTGGGAGCGCCACACCAGGCGGGCCCGCGCCCCGCCGTACCAGCCCATCCGGTAGGCGGAGACGGTGAACCGCGGCGCGGTCGTGGACACGTGCAGGCCGAAGGACTCGCCCGGCAGGACGCTCACCCGGTCGGCGAAACCCTCGATCGCCCGCGCGGGCCCGGCTTTGGCCACGCCCCAGTCGGCGTTGCCCGGCCGCGCGTTCTCGGCCTTGACGTCGAAGGCGTGCGGTCCGGCCGGATCGCCGGCCCCGGCGGAGCCGGAGGGCTTCGACGCTCCGCTCGGCGTGCGGCCCGCGCCCGCGTCGTCGGTGGAACCCGCCCCGTCCGCACAGCCCGCGACGGCCCCGAGCCCGGCCACCGTGGCCGCACCCGTCGCGATCGCGAGGAACCGCCGCCTGGCCGCTCCTCCACCGTCCCCTGCCTTGTGCGTCTGATCCATGAAGGGCACGTTATGTCACCCGTTCGGACCAGTTCGAACCGGGCGCGGCCCCGCGCTTCAGCCCAGACGCACCACCACTTCCTGGGCGGCTCCCGCCGCTCGGGTGAGGTCGGCGAACCCCAACCGCAGGACGGCGCCGGGGACGGCCGACACCACCCCGGCGGAGCGGGTGAGGACCTCGGCGACGGGTCGGTGCCACACCACGGTGAGCGCGGTCTGTGTCCGGGACGGATCGCTGACGCGGACCGTGGCCGTCCCGTCGGACCGCTCCCGGACGGTCACCGAGCAGGGCCCGCCCACCTCGACCGGACCGGTCGTGCCGGCCTGCCAGAGGTTGACCCCGGTGAACCCCAGGGACGGGACGGTGACGCCCTGGGCCACCTCCGAGTTGGCCAGGACGGTCAGCCACCCCGGAGCGGCGGCCCGGGCGGCGGTCCGGGCCGCCGTGGCGCCGGGCAGTACCTGATGGACATACGACCCCGCGGTGGGATCGGTGCCGTGGTCGTACCAGAGCGTCAGGTAGCGGCGGGTCAGCGCGGTGGTGGAGCCGCTCCGGTTGATGTCGCTCCAGCGTCCCGTGCGCTGCTCCCGCAGGGCCTTGAACCCGCCCGCCCCCGACATGACGTACCCGCCGAACCCCGCGAGGTGTGCCCAACCGGGGGAGGAGAAGGCGGCCGACCAGCCCGGAGCGGTCGGCTGGAGTGCGCCGCCGACGGTCAGCGCGTGCGTACCGGCGGCCCCCAGGTTGCGGTTGTCGATGACCGACTCGACGACGGCGCCGTCCGCGGCCCGGATGCCCGCGCCCAGGCACACGATCGTGTCGGCGAGGAAGAACCAGGACTTGCGGGCCGTGAGGGTGCTGGAAAGGCCCCGCAGGTGCTGCCCCACCGAGGCGAACTCTCCGTCCGTGCAGCCGCCCACCCACACGGCGTCCGGCCGGGAGGCTCCCCAGTCGCCTCCCGCGCCGTCGGCCAGCACCTTGCGCGAGACGGTGGTCCCGGGCAGTCGGTAGGGGTCGACCGTCGGCCAGAAGGCGTCCGCGTACTGCCCGTTGCCGTAGGTCGCGCCCCACCAGCAGAGCATCCCGCTGCCGGTGTGCCAGCCCCGCAGGTTCTCCCCGTTGCCCGTCTCGTAGTGCGTGATGCGGCGGGAGGCCATGGCCAGGGAAGCCGCCCAGTCGGGCCGCCGGTGCGTGGCCCGGTCCATCGCACCGAACAAGCGGTGGCCGACCGGCTCCGCCGCTGCCGGCACGGCCGGATCGCCCTCCACCTCGGCCAGCCGGGCCAGCGCGGAGAGGGGCAGGGACTCGTCGGCGAGTGGGCGGCTGTAGTAGTCCCGCGCCATCCAGCCCTTCACCAGTGCCCGCCATCGGGCCCGCTCGGCAGCGCTCGCCCCCTCACCGAGCAGCAGGATCCCGGCGAGCAGTGCGTGGCCCCGGGCGTGGTCGTCCTGCCGCACCTGCCGGACGTCTGCCGCGGCCAGCCCCCGGCTGATGGCCCGGCCGCTGACGCAGTCCATGGCCAGACCGTTGAAGAGGAAGGGGGCCCAGGAGCCCTCCACCGCATCGAAGACCACCTGCGCACCGGGGTCGACGACGGCCCAGGGGGTCCCCTTCAACACCCCCGACAGCAGGCCCAGACCACCGAGCAGCACCGCACCATAGGTACCCGAATAGGGCACCCACGTGTGCTGGACGAACGACCCGTCGCGGTACAGGCCGTCTCCTGAAGTGACGTAGGGGAAGACCGGAGCGAGGGCGTCGCGAGCCAGAGCGATCTTGGCCGACTGCTTGCCGACCACCCCGCGCACCGCCAGCACCCGACACAGGTCCACCCGGTTCGCACCGGTGCTGGTCCCGGTGTAGGAGCCGACCACGGAGTCCGGCACGAAGTGGTCCACGGCCGCGCAGGATTCCGTGAGCCGCGTCGGCGACAGTTGGTCGTACAGCAGCACGCAGAGGTCCAGCAGCGCCTGCGGCGCACCGATCTGCCAGCAGTACCAGTTGCCGTAGGGTGCCTGCCCCGCGTGGTAGGCCCGCGCGTGCAGGTGGTCGAGCCCGATGAGCAGGGCCGAGAGCAGCGCCCCCGAGCCGGTCGTCCCCGTCCCGGGCCGGACGTAGGCCTCCGCCATCGTCCGCAGCCGGTAGTAGCTCTGCATCAGCATCTCGGGATCGGTGGAGAACACCAGGTCGGGCCAGAGCGAACCGGCGGCCGGGGCCATGGCCGCCACCCAGCCCCCGGCCATCTCGCCCAGCGAGGCCAGCCGCGAGCGGAACGGCTCCGCTCCGGTGGGCAGGTCACCGCCCAGGACGAGACCGCGCCACACCGCCCGCATGCCGTCGTGGACGTCCTCCGCAGCCTGTGCGGCCGCCTGCCCGGCGGGTGCCGCGAGGAAGAGCGCACCCCCGCCCGCGGTGGAGAGGAAGGCCCGCCGACTCCATACTTCCGTCATCGCCAACTCCTTTCGCCCCGTGGATCCATCGACGCTCCAGGGGCCATCTACCGACCGGTCATTCGACGTGTTCGCGGTAGCGCTCGATCACCTCCCGCAGCACATCCGCGCCGTCCCGGGCCCACAGGCCCGGCTGGAAGATCTCCACCTCGACCGGCCCCGCGTACCCGGCGGCGTCGGCCAACTCGCGGAAGGCCCGCAGATCGATGCTGCCGTCGCCGAGCTGCCCCCGGCCCAGCAACACCCCTTCGGGGAGCGGAGTGACCCAGTCCGCCACCTGGACGGACACGATCCGCCCACCCTCACCGGCCCTGCGCAGGTCCACGGGGAGCCGCTCGTCCCACCACACGTGGTAGGAGTCGGCCACCACCCCGACCTGCTCGGCAGGGAACTGCTCGGCCAGGTCGAGCGCCTGGCCGAGGGTGGACACCACGCACCGGTCCGAGGCGAACATCGGATGCAGCGGCTCGATGCCCAGGCGCACCCCGTGCGTCGCCGCCCAGGGTGCCAACTCGCCGAGGACGGAGGCGATCCGCAGCCGCGCCCCGACCAGGTCCCGGTCCCCGGGGGGCAACCCGCCCGAGACCAGTACCAGTGTGTCGGCGCCCAGCTCCGCGGCCTCGACCACGGCCCGGCGGTTGTCGTCGAGCGCGGTCGCGCGGCCCCGGGGGTCGTCCGCGGTGAAGAAGCCGCCGCGGCACAGCGAACTGACCCGGATCCCCGCCTCCGCGACGAGCTTCGCGGTGTCCCGTACCCCGAAGGCCCGCACCGGATCGCGCCACAGGCCGACGGCCGTCACCCCGGCGGCCGCGCATCCGCTCACCAACTCGGGCACGGACCATTGTCGGACGGTCTCCTGATTGAGGCTCAGCCTGGCCGGTGCCCCGGTCACGACGCCACCCCGTGCACCGAGAGGAGGTGTCGCATCCGCTGCTCCGCCCGCTCGGGATCGGGGAACAGGCCCAGCAGGTCGGCGCGTTCGTAGGCGGTGGCGAGATGGGGGAGCGAGCGCGCCGACTGGAGCCCGCCCACCATCGTGAAGTGGTCCTGGTGGCCGGCGAGCCAGGCCAGGAGGACCACCCCGGTCTTGTAGTAGCGGGTCGGTGGGGCGAAGAGGTGTCGCGCCAGGTCCACGGTGGGGTCCAGGAGGGCGCGGAAGCCCGCGGGATCGTCGTGGTCCAGGGCGACCGCGGCCCGGGCCGCCAACGGTGCGATCGGATCGAAGATGCCCAGCAGCGCGTCGCTCGCGCACTCCCCGTCCCCCGCGATCAGCTCCGGGTAGTGGTAGTCGTCCCCGGTGTAGCAGCGGACCCCGGCGGGCAGTCGCCGACGGATGTCCGCCTCGCGTCCGGCGTCCAGCAGCGACACCTTGATGCCGTCCACCTTGTCCGGGTGCTCGGCGATGACCTTCAGGAAGACGTCGGTGGCCCGGTCCGGGCTCTCGTGTCCCCAGTAGCCGTGGAGCTCGGGGTCGAACATGGGTCCCAGCCAATGCAGGACCACCGGTCTCGCGCTCTGGCGCAACAGCCCTCCGTACACCTCCAGGTAGTCCTCCGGGCCCCGGGCCGCGCGGGCCAGGGCCCGCGAGGCCATCAGGACGGCCGACGCGCCACAGGCCTCGACGTGTGCCAGCTGTGCCTCGTAGGCGGCGGAGATCGCGGCGAGGGTGTGGGCGCCGGCCGGGAGCTGGTCGGTACCCGCCCCGCACAGGATCCGGCCGCCCACGGCCGCGGCGTCCGCGGCGGACCGGCGGATCAGCTCCGCCGCGGTGGGCCAGTCCAGCCCCATCCCGCGTTGGGCGGTGTCCATCGCCTCGGCCACGCCGAGCCCCTGCGCCCACAGCCGGTGCCGGAAGGCGAGGGTGCCGTCCCAGTCGACCGCGGGGCCCGCTCCCGCGCAGGCGGCCAGCGGGTCGGCGACCACGTGTGCGGCGGAGTAGAACCTGCGGCTGCGGGCCGGGGGGAAGGAGAGGGGCGGCAAGGGGTCCCGGCACGGTTCGTGGAGGCGGAGCCCGCCGTCGGCCGAGGGCAGCCCGATGCTCACAGCGTCACCGCCGGAACCGACAGGCGCCTGCCCTCGGCCGACGAGCGCAGGCCCAGGTCGGCCAGTTGCACCCCGCGGGCTCCGGCGAGGAGGTCCCACTGCCAGGGCTCGTCCCGCACGACGTGTCTGAGGAACAGCTCCCACTGCGCTTTGAACCCGTTGTCCCAGGGGGTGTTGTCCGGTACCTCCTGCCACTGGGCGCGGAACGGCTCGGTCTGGGGAAGGTCGGGGTTCCAGACGGGTTTGGGTGTCATCGCGCGATGTTGGACGCGGCAGTCGCGCAGCCCGGCCACCGCCGAGCCGTGCGTGCCGTCGACCTGGAACTCCACCAGCTCGTCCCGGTGGACCCGCACCGCCCAGGAGGAATTGATCTGGGCGACGGCGCCGCCCTCCAGCTCGAAGATCCCGTAGGCCGTGTCGTCCGCCGTGGCGTCGTAGGGCTTGCCGTCCTCGTCCCAGCGGCGGCCGATGTGCGTGCGGGTCAGTGCCTGCACCGTGCGGACCGGGCCGAACAGCTCGTGCAGCAGGTACTCCCAGTGGGGGAACATGTCGGCCACGATTCCTCCGCCGTCCTGTGACCGGTAGTTCCAGGAGGGCCGCTGCGCGGGCTGCCAGTCCCCTTCGAAGACCCAGTAGCCGAACTCGCCCCGGACGGAGAGGATCTCGCCGAAGAACCCGCCGTCGATCAACCGCTTGAGCTTGAGCAGTCCCGGCAGGAAGAGCTTGTCCTGGACCACCCCGTGCTTGACCCCGGCGGCCGCGGCGAGGCGGGCCAGCCGCAGCGACGACTCGAAGGTGAGCGCGGTCGGCTTCTCGCAGTACACGTGCTTGCCGGCGGCGATGGCCAGGCCGAGGGCGGCCTCGCGGGCGCTGGTGACCTGGGCGTCGAAGTAGACCTCCACCTCGGGGTCGGCGAGGACCGCCGCGAGGTCCGTGCTCACGTGCTCCAGGCCGTGCCGGTCGGCGATGGCCCGCAGTGCTGGTTCCCGGCGGCCCACCAGCACCGGCTCGGGCCAGAGCACGGTGCCGTCGCCCAGGTCCAGGCCGCCCTGCTCGCGCAGTGCGAGCAGGGAGCGGACCAGGTGCTGGCGGTACCCCATCCGCCCGGTCACGCCGTTCATGGCGATCTTGATCGTCCTGCGCTCCATGGTGTCCTCCTTCGCGTCATCGGGCGCTGATAGAAAGCGCTTTCACTCCGATCAGGCTAGAGCCGCGGATCTCTTCGAGACAAGACTCTTTCGGGTGATAGAAAGCGCTTTCTAAATTTGCGAACATGGAGATCCACACACCGGATGAGACGATGACCCGGGCAGACGGAAGGGGCGGGAAAATGGCGGTGACTCTGGCAGAAGTCGCGGAGCAGGCGGGCGTGTCGCCCGCGACGGTCTCGCGCGTGCTCAATGGCGGCTACCCCGTGGCCGGAGGGACCCGGACCCGGGTGGAGCGGGCGATCGAGGAGCTCGGCTACGTGGCCAACGGCCCGGCGCGCGCCCTCGCGGCCGCCACGTCCGACCTCGTCGGCGTCCTCGTCCACGACGTGGCCGACAGCTTCTTCGGGATCCTCGCCGGATCCCTGCAAAATGCGCTCGGCCCGGAGGGCGGCCACCTCGGGAGCCGCCGGCTCGCCGTGGTCTGTAACACCGAAGGCGAACCCGCGGCCGAACTGGCCTACCTGACCTTGCTGGAGGGCCAGCGCGCCGGCGGCGTCGTGCTCACCGGTGGCGCCGTGGAGGAGCCCGCGCACACGGCGGCGCTGACCGCCCGGGTCGCGCGGATGGCCGCCGCCGGCGTCCCCGTGGTGCTCTGCGGCCGTCCCCCGCTGTCGGTGCCGGCCGCACTTCCCGTCGCCACCGTGATGTTCGACGACCACGGAGGCGCCTTCCGCCTCGCGGAACACCTCCTGAGCCTGGGGCACCGCCGGATCGCCTACGTCGCCGGGCCACCCGGGCTGAGCACCACCCGGGAGCGACTCGCCGGACACCGAGCCGCCCTCCACCGACAGAACCCCGTTCTGGCCGGGGCCTGCGAAGCGCTGACCGTCCACGCGAGCTTCGACCGCCACGCCGGTTATGACGCCACCCGCGAACTGCTGCGTCGCGGCGCGCCCTTCACCGCGGTCGTCGCGGCCAACGACACGGTCGCGACCGGAGTCGCCGCGGCCCTGAGGGAGGAGGGGATACGGATCCCCGAGGACGTGTCCGTAGCCGGATTCGACGACCTGCCCTTCTGTGTGGACACGGCGCCCGCCCTCACCACCGTCCGCGTGCCCCTGCGCGAAGCGGGTGCGCTCGCCGCGCAGTTGGTCACCGGACGCCGACTGCCCCCGCCCGGCGGCATCACCACCCTGCCCACCGAACTGATGGTGCGCGGCTCCACCGCGCCCCCGCCCCCGGGGAGTCGGCCATGAAGTACGCCTTCTCCACCCTGGGCCTGCCCGGCACACCGCTCACGCGGACCGTGGCCCTCGCCGCGACGCACGGATACGACGGGGTGGAACTGCGTGCCCATCCCGAGGAGCCCCTCCACCCCGGCTCCACGTCCGGCGACCGGGCCGCCGCGGTCCGGGCCTTCGCCGCCGCCGGCGTCGGGATCCTCACGGTCGCGGGCTACGCCCGGGTCGCGGCCGAGGGCCCCGACGGACCCGTCCTCGACGAGGTGAGAGCGCTGACCGAGCTCGCCGCAGACCTCGGGGCGCCCTACGTCCGGGTCTTCCCCGGCGCAGGGGACCCGGCGAGAGCCGGTGCCGATGCGCTCGCCGTGCGCAGACTCGCGGCCGCAGCGCCGATCGCCCGGCGCGCCGGCGTCCGGATCCTGCTGGAGACCCATGACTCCCACCGCACCGGGGCCGCCGTGGCGAGGGTGCTGGACCGGGTCGGGCACCCGGGCGCGGGGGCGCTGTGGGACGTACTGCACACCTGGCTCGGTGGCGAGAGCCCGAGACGGTCGAGCCGGGAACTGTCCGGGCACCTGGGCTACATACAGGTCAAGGACGTGGCCTCGGCGCAGGACCTGACACCACTGGGGCTGGGCCGCGGGACGCTGCCGCTGGCCGAGGCGGTGGCTGTCGCCCCACCCGGCGGCTGGCTCTGCTGGGAGTACGAGAGACGTTGGTACCCCGCGGCCGAGGACCTGCCGGGTCTGCTCACGGCGGGCCGCGCGTACCTCGCAGGGCTGGTGCGGGCGACAGGGAGGGAGGCGCGTCACGCCGAGTAGGCCAACCGGCCCGGGTCGACGCCGTAGCGGAAGCCGAGCCCCAGGGCGTAGCGCTCCAGCTCCTCGACGGCCGTGGCCGCCAGACGGTCCAGCTCTCCGCCGAGCGAGCCGGCTACATGGGGAGTGAGCAGGACGTTCGGCAGATTGAAGAGGGGGGAGGCGGTGGGCAGTACTTCGGGCTCGGTGTGATCGAGGACGGCGTGCAGTCGTCCGGAGACCAGTTCCTCGGTCAGGGCCGCCGTGTCCACCAGCGAACCGCGGGCGGTGTTGATGAGCGTGGCCCCATCGCGCATCAGGGCGAGCCGCGGGGCGTCCAACAGATGACGGGTCTGCGGGAGGGCGGGGGCGTGCAGGCTGACCACGTCACTGCGGCAGAGCAGCTCGTCGAGAGCCACGGGCTCGGCGCCCATCGCCTCCAGCTCGGTCGGGTCGGCGTACGGATCGTGGACGAGCACGCGCAGGTCGAAGGCGCGGAGCAGTTCCAGGACCCGCCGTCCGATCAGGGAGGCTCCGACCAGGCCGACCGTGCGACGGTAGTTGCCGACCGTGGGATAGCGGCTCAGCAGGTCGATCGGGCCGCGGGTGGCCCGGTAGAGGTGGGCCGACTCCAGTACGCGCTTGTTGGCGAAGAGGATCGCCGCCAGCGTGTACTCGGCGACGGGCACCGCGTTGGCGGCGGCTGCGCTGGAGACGAGCAGACCGCGCTCCCAGCAGGCGTCGGTCACATGGTGTTTGACACTGCCGGCCGCGTGGACCACGGCGCGGAGCCGGGGCATGCGCGCCAGCGCCGCCGCGTCCAGCGGCGGGCACCCCCACCCGGTGAACAGCACCTCGGTCGCTGCCAGCCGGGCGCCCGGGAGGGCGCCGGGGCCGGTGGAGTCCGTGAAATCGACGAGCAGGAGGTCGAGGTCGATGTCGGCGACCCGGCGCAGCTCGGACAGGGTGCGGGAGTCGCTCAGCACGGCGCTGCGCGTGCCGGGGTTCATGGCGAGCAGGGTGACGGGGCGGTGGATCACTTGACGGCTCCCGCGGTGAGGCCCGAGCGCCAGAACCGCTGGAGGCCGAGGAAGGCCAGGACCAGGGGGACGACGGCGACGAGCGAACCGGTGATGACGAGGGGGTACAGCTCGGGCTGCTGATAGACGCTGCGGTTCCACATGAACAGCCCGAGGCTGACGGGGTACAGCCGTTCGTCGTTGAGCATGGTCAGCGCGCCGTAGAAGTTGTTCCAGATGGCCGTGAAGGTGAACAGGAAGATCGTCACAAACCCGGGCCAGAGCATCGGGAACGACACGTGGGCGAAGACCCGGAGTTCACTCGCGCCGTCCATCCGGGCGGCCGCGAGTACCTCGTCGGGGACGTAGCCCTCGGCGAACACCCGGGCCAGGTAGACCCCGAAGGGGTTGACCAGGGCGGGCACCAGATAGGCCCAGTAGGTGTTCACGGCCCCGGCGGCCGAGGCCATGAGGTAGAGGGGGAGCTGGAGCACGGTCGCAGGGACCAGGACACCGGCGAGGACGACGCCGAAGAGGCGCTCCTTGTGCCGGAAGTCGTAGGCGTGGAAGGCGTATCCGCAGGCCACGCTGATGAGGGCGGACAGGACAGAGCCGACCACGGTGTAGAGGAGGCTGTTGCCGAGCCAGCGGCCGAAGATCCCGTCGTCGTAGGCGAAGACGTCGCGGAGGTTGGTGAGGAGGTGGAAGTCGCCGAAGGAGTAGGGATCGGTGGAGAAGAGGTCGCGGCGGTTCTTGGTCGCCGCCATGACCAGCCAGGCGAGGGGCATCAGGGTGTAGGCGGCGACCAGCAACAGGGCGGCGTTGACGGCTGCTTTGGAGAGGAGAGCGGAGGGTCCGCCGCGCCGCGCCGGGGGCCTGGTGAGCGTGTGTGTCATGCGTCCCTCCAGCGGTTGCCGAGCGTGGTGACGACGTAAGAGGCGGCTCCGGCGACCAGGGCGAGGAGCAGGGCCCCGGCGGCGGCGAGTCCGTAGTCGTGGCTCTTGAAGGCGGCGCTGAAGATGTACATCGTCGGTGACCAGGATTCGCCCATCTCGTTGGCCCGGAGCTGGAGCAACTGCGGGGCGTCGAAGAGCTGGACGGCGCCGACGCAGGTGAACAGCACGGTCAGGATGAGGGTGGGGCGGATGCTCGGCACCTTGACCTGGAAGGCGGTACGGATGGCCCCGGCACCGTCCATGGTGGCGGCCTCCAGCGTTTCGCGGGGCACGGCCTGGAGTCCGGCGAAGAAAATGATCATGTTGTAGCCCATCCATTGCCAGGCCGAGATGTTCACGACGGACAACAGGGCCTCGTCGCGGCCGAAGAAGTTCCAGGAGAGTCCGGCGCCGTCGAGGACGTCCAGGACCGGGCTCAGGCCGGGCGTGTAGAGGTACAGCCAGATCACGGCGGCGATCAGGCCGGGGACGGCGTGCGGCAGGTAGAAGGCGATCTGGAAGAACCGTTTGGCGCGGGCGAGGGCGGAGTCCAGGAGGAGGGCGAGGACCAGGGCGCCGCCGACCATGACGGGGATGTAGAGCAGGCAGTAGACGGCGACGTGGCGGAAGGAGGCCAGGAAGAGGGGATCGGTGAGGGCGTTCGCGTAGTTCCCGAACCCGCTGAACACGCGTTGCGTGCCACCGAAGCCGAGGCCGGACTGTTCGTCGTGGAAGAGGCTCAACCAGCCCGCGTAAGCGATGGGGGCGACCGTGACCAGGGCGAAGAGGAGGAAGAAGGGGGCCATGAAGAGGAGCGGGGCGGTGCGGTTCCGCGTGGCCGGGGTCGAGGCCGTGGCCCTGCCGGGCGGGGTGGTGGGGTCGGAGGTACGGGCCGGGCCGTCCTCCCCGCCGCCACCTCCACGGCTCTGCGGCCGTGTGCTCGGCGGGCGGTGGTGCCCACCCGGCCCCGTCCGGTCCGCCGGCGCCGGCACCCGGCCCGATCGGCTCTCCGGTTCCGAGACCACCTGGGCCGGGTCAGGCTTTCCGGTCGACCCGGTCGACCCGGTCGACCCGGTCGCCCCGGGGAGGGGGGTGTTGTGCGGGCAGGTGGGCGGGGGCATCAGTTGGCCAGGCCCAGGCCGCGGGCCTTGATGGCCTTCTCGGCGGCCGTCTGGCCCTCGCCCAGTGCCTTGAGCTGGTCGGCGCCGGCCGCGTTCTGGGCCGCGTTGACCTGGAGGTGCGTCGGACCCCAGGTCCAGCCGGGCACGATGGTGTCCGCCGCCGCGCCGGCAAGGGCGTAGGGGTCCTGCCCGGCGAAGTACGTGGTGTCGAAGAGCTTGGCGGCCGCCACCCGCATGTCCGGGTTGGCGGGCAGGGCGCTGCTGGGGGCCTTCAGCGAGCTGAGCCGGGCCTTGACGGCCTCCGGGTCGGTGGTGACCCAGGCGATGAACTCCGCCGCGGCCTTGGTGTGCTTGCTGCCCTTGGGCACGATGTAGGAGGTGCCGCCGTACATGCCGGTGGCGGGCTTCCCGTCCCAGGTCGGCAGGGGGGCGATGCCCCACTTGCCCTTGAGGTCCGGGTAGCTCGCGAGGAACGTACCGGCCGTCCAGGCGGCGCCGATGACGGTCGCGACCTGGCCCGACGAGCGTTCCTTCGCCTCGCCCTCGCCCCACAGCGGGGTCTTCGAGGCGAGCCCGGACGACAGCAGGCCGTTCCAGTAGGAGGCCACCTTCTGGGAGGCCGGATCATTGATGGCGACCTTCCACTTGTCGCCTTCCGTTCCATACCACTTGGCGCCCGCCTGCCAGGAGAGGCCGGCGAGGACGGCGGGGTCGCCGCCGCCGAAGTTGGTGATCCGGACCGACGGGTCGGCCTTGTTGATCTTCTCCGCGGCCTGCTTGTACTCCTCCCACGTCGTCGGCACGGCCACCCCGTGCTTCTCGAAGATGTCCTTGCGGTAGAAGAGTTCGAGCGGGGTGACGTCGAAGGGCACCGCCCAGGTCTTGCCGCCGAGGCCCACCAGGGACTGGACCGCCTTCGGGAACTTCTCGGCGACGAGCTTGCCGGAGGTCGCGCTCAGGTCCTCCAGGTTGCCGCCGCTCGCGAACTCCGGGAGCGAGGAGTAGTCCATCGTCGCGATGTCCGGCGCGTTGCCGCCCTTGACGGCGTTGGAGAGCTTGGCCGCCCCGTCCGGTCCGCCCGGCACGGCGGAGAAGGTCACCCGGATGTTCTTGTGCGTCTTGTTGAAGGCGTCCACGGTCTGCTGCGCGCCCGCACTGGAGGACCAGTAGGTGAGGGCGACCGGCTGGTCGGCCGACCCCACCGGTTCGGCCGCCGCGCCCGTCCCCTGCTCGCCGCCGCACGCGGTGGCGAGCAGGGCCAGCGAGGCGACCGAGGCGGTGAGGGCGAGACGGGACATACGGGAGGACGGCAGGCGGGACGGCAGGCTGCGCGACATGTTTCGACTCCTACGGACGACCGCTGCGGGCGGCGGATGGGAGAACGCGGCCCATCTTTTGTGCGAACGTGCACACCGTCAAGAGCGAACGTGCAATTCGATCGAAACAATCAGTCAGCCCTGTCCTTTATGAGCGAATGGTCAGTCGGGGGAGCAGTTCCAGGTGCTGTCGCGGGCCACCCTGGGTCCCGTACGCCGCCCCGTCGGCCCCGGACAACCGGTCCAGCAGCAGCTCCGCCGCCCGCGCGCCGACCTCCCGCTTGGCCGGGGCGACGGCCGAGAGCGGTACGTCCGCCAACCCCGCCACCTCGTCGTCGTACGTGATCACCGCCAGGTCCTCCGGCACCCGCACGCCCCGCGCCTGGAGCCGCGGGATCAGCATGATCGCGTCGGTGTCGCTGTGGATCAGCGCGGCCGTGACCCCGCCCGCGGCCCCGCCCCCGGACACCGCCCCGCACAGGTACTCCAGCGTCCGCGCGAAGCGGTCGGCCACCGACAGCTCCGCGACCGGCGTCGCACCCGGCCCGACCGGCGGCCACGGCGGCGCCGGTTCCAGGCCCAGCGCCGTGACGGCCGCCTCGTACCCGGCCCGCAGCCGCGCGCTCGTCGGCGTCTCCTGGCAGGCCAGCGCGATCCGCCGGTGCCCCAGCTCGACCAGGTGCTGGAGCGCCCGCGCCGCGCCGTGCGCGTGGTCCGACACGACCCGGTCCAGCGCGGCCGCCGGGTGCCCGGGCGGCGCCCAGCGCTCGACCAGGACGGTGGGAACCGGCAGCTCAGCGGTCCACGCCCCCTCGCCGGGCCCCGGCGAGCCGGTGTCCCAGTTCGGGGTCAGCAGGAGTCCGTCCGCCCCCGTCGACAGGAGCCGGTCCGCCTGCGTCCGGTCCTCGCCCGGCAGGTACCGGGTCAGCCCCACGGTCAACCGCGCGCCCCGCGCCTCGACCACCTCGCGCGCCCCGCGCACCACCTCCGCGTAGTAGTACTCGGTGGTCGGCACGACCATGCCGACCACCAGGCCCGCGCCGTCGCCCGGCCCGGACGGGCCCGCCGCGCCCCGTACCCCGGACTCCGACGTCCGTCCCGACCCCGTGCCCCCCGGCATCGCGTGCTCGACCCGACTGATCGTCCCGTGCAGCCGCTGGATCTCCCCCCGGGCGGCCATCGCCTCGACGTCCCGCCGCAGCGTGACGGGGGAGACGCCCAGTTCCCGGGCCGCGTCGGTGACCCGCACGCTGCCCCGGGCCCGGACGAGCGCGAGCACCTGCGCCTGGCGCTGGTCTACATGTGGTCTCAACGGGTCCCCCTGGGGCGTGGGTGGTGGGTGGTGGGTGGTGCGTAGTGAGTGGTGGTCGGCGTTCTCGTGCTCTCCCGTCAGCATAGTGAACAAGGAGCGCCGAAACGATCGAATCGATCGTTTCCGATCAACTCGACATTGACGGCGTGCGCACCGCGTTCATATATTCGGCCTCGTCCGGCACCCCTCGCACCGCACGGCACGGGAGTCAGCGCATGCTCACGCACGACCAGGACGGATTCCGGCGCGCAGGCCGGCCCCACCGCGTCATCTCCGGGGCCCTGCACTATTTCCGGGTCCATCCGGACCTGTGGGAGGACCGGCTCACCCGGCTGCGCGCCCTCGGCGTCAACACCGTGGACACCTACGTCCCCTGGAACTTCCACGAGACCGCCCCCGGCAAGGCCGACTTCACGGGCCCCCGGGACCTCGCCCGCTTCCTGCGCACCGCCCAGGACCTCGGCCTCGACGCCATCGTCCGCCCCGGCCCGTACATCTGCGCCGAATGGGACTTCGGCGGCCTGCCCGCCCGCCTGCTCGCCCAGGACGGGCTGCACCTGCGCTGCTCCGACCCGCGCTTCGAGGCCGAGGTGGACGGCTGGTTCGACCTCGTGCTCCCCGAACTGGTGCCGCTGCTCACCAGCCGGGGCGGCCCGGTGGTCGCCGTACAGATCGAGAACGAGTACGGCTCCTACGGCAACGACACCCGCTACCGCGCCCACGTCGAGCGGGCCCTGCTCGAACGCGGCGTGGACTGCCTGCTGTTCACCGCCGACGGGCCCGAGGACGCGATGCTGCAAGGCGGCATGGTCCCCGGCCGCCTCGCCACCGCCACCTTCGGTGCGCGCCCGACCGAGCGCCTGGAGGTGCTGCGCCGCTACCAGCGGACCGGGCCGCTGGCCGCGATGGAGTTCTGGCTCGGCTGGTTCGACCACTGGGGCGAGGACCACCACGTCCGCGCCGTGGACGAGGTGGCGGCCTCGCTCGACGAACTCCTCGCCACCGGCGCCTCCGTCAACCTCTACATGGCCCACGGCGGCACCAACTTCGGCTTCTGGGCCGGCGCCAACCACACCGGGTCCCGGCCCGGCGAGGCCGGCTACCAGCCGACCGTCACCAGCTACGACTACGACGCCCCCATCGGCGAGGCCGGCGAACTGACCGCCAAGTTCCACGCGTTCCGCGAGGTGATCGGCAAGTACGCCCCGCTGCCCGAAGGCCCGCTGCCCGCGCCGCTGCCGCGGCTGGCGCCCGCGCTCGCCGCCCCGACGGGTCGGGCCCCGCTCGCCGCCCACCTCGACGTGCTCTCCACGGTCGTGCGTCGGCCCGCTCCGGAGCCGATGGAGAAGCTCGGCCAGGACTTCGGGATGATCCACTACCGGACCACCATCACCGGGCCCCGCCCCGCCATGCCCGTGCGGATCGACGGCCTCGGCGACCGCGCGTACGTCTTCGCCGACGGCGTGCGGCTCGGCGTCCTCGACCGGAACGCTCCCGACGAGGGGCTCGACCTGCCGGTCGGCGAGGCCGGGGTGGTGCTCGACGTACTCGTCCGCGCCCAGGGCCGGGTGAACTACGGGCCGCTGCTCGACGACCGCAAGGGGATCTGGCGCGGGGTGCGCCACGGTCACCAGCACCTGTTCGAGTGGGAGATAAGGCCGCTGCCGCTCACGGACCTCACCGCCTTGGAGTGGACGACCCCGACCCCGGCCTCGGCCATCGACCCCGACCCCGGCCCCGCCTTCCACCGCTTCTCCCTCACCGTCCCGGCGCCCGCCGACGGCTTCCTCGACCTCTCCTCCTGGGGCACCGGCCTGATCTGGCTCAACGGCTTCCTCCTCGGGCACTACGACACCCCGCGCGGGCCCCAGCGCACGCTCTACGCCCCCGCCCCGCTCTGGCGCACCGGCGAGAACGAGGTGGTCGTCCTCGAACTGGAGCGGCCCGGCGCCGACCTGCCCCTGCGCGACGAGCCCGACCTCGGCCGGCGCAAGGTCGTCACCCTGGAGTGAGGGAGGCCACGGCCGCCGCCTCGCTCCGCCGTGGCCACGGGCGCCGTCCTGGTCGAGGAGCTGCTCGGCCAGGGCCCCCCGCAACGCCGTACGCCGCCTCCCCGGGCGGGGGAGACGGCGTACGGCGTTGCGGCGCGCGGGCGGACGATCGGGCCCGCGCGGTCTCAGGACACGATGTCCTTGCGGGCGAACCCCCGGAAGACCAGGGCGAAGAGCACCAGCGCGTACGACACCGACACCGCGGCCCCCTTCACCATGCCGCCCCACTCCAGGTGCGGCTGGAGGGCGTCGGCCCACGCGAACTGCCAGTGCGCCGGCAGGAACTCCCGCCACGAGCCGAGGGCGGTGACCGCGTCCAGGACGTTGCCGACGATGGTCAGCCCGACCGCCCCGCCGACCGCGCCGAGCGGCGCGTCCGTCCGGGTCGAGAGCCAGAACGCCAGCCCGGCCGTCACCAGCTGCGAGACGAAGACGAAGGCGACGACCAGGGCGAGGCGCGGCAGCGTCTCCCCGGCCGGCAGCTCGCCGCCGGTCGGCAGCTTCAGCGGTCCCCACCCGTAGGCCGCGGTGCCCGCCGCCAGCGCCACCACCGGCAGCAGCACCATCGCCGCCAGGCTGAAGCCGAGCGCCACCACCAGCTTGCTCCACAGCAGCCGGGACCGGGGCACCGGAGAGGCGAGCAGGTAGCGCAGCGAGGACCAGCTGGCCTCCGAGGCGACCGTGTCCCCGCAGAACAGGGCGACCGGGACCACCAGCAGGAAGCCCGCCGAGACGAAGAGGCAGGTCGCCGCGAAGTTCGCGCCGGACGCGGTCGCCGTGTCGATGAAGCTGATCCGGCCGTCCCGACCCCCGCCGCCGTCCTGGGAGCCGCCCACCGCGAACGCGATGATCATGATGAAGGGCAGTGCGGCCAGCACCCCGCCCATCACGAGGGTGCGGCGCCTGCGCCACTGCCGCAGGGCCTCGACCCGCAGCGGCAGCGTCCGGCTCGCCCGGTACCCGGGAGCCACTTCCTGCACGGCGCTGTCCTGCTCGGCGCCTTCCTGTACGGCGCCTTCCTGTACGGCGCTCACGCCGGTCCTCCGATCAGGGTCAAGAACGCGTCCTCCAGCCGCCGATGCGGCCCCACTCCGCTCACCGGCACCTCCAGCCGGACGAGTTCGGTGATGAGCCCGGTGGCCGTGGCGCCGTCCAATCGGACGAGCAGCCCGTCCTCGGCCGCCACCACGGACTCCACGCCCTCCAGGGCCGCCAGCTTCTCGACGGCCGCGTCGGCGACCGGCCCGGCCAGGGTCACCAGCAGGGTGTCCCCGCCGCCGGTGATCTCGGCCACCGGTCCGGCCTGGACCAGCCGGCCGCGGTCCATGACCACCAGGTGCGAACAGGTCTGCTCGACCTCCGACAGGAGGTGACTGGAGACGATCACGGTCCGGCCGGCCGCCGCGTAGCGGATCATCACGTCGCGCATCTCGCGGATCTGCGGCGGGTCCAGACCGTTGGTCGGCTCGTCGAGGATCAGCAGGTCCGGCATGCCGAGCATGGCCTGCGCGATGGCGAGCCGCTGCCGCATGCCCTGGGAGTACGTGCGCACCGCGCGCTCCAGCGCGTCGCCGAGCCCGGCGATCTCCAGGGCCTCCGCCATGTGGGAGTCCGTGGTCGGCCGGCCGGTGGCCTGCCAGTACAGCTCCAGGTTGGCGCGGCCCGACAGGTGCGGCAGGAAGCCCGCGCCCTCGACGAAGGCGCCGACCCGCGAGAGCACCGGGGCGCCGGGGCGCACGGCGTGGCCGAAGACCCGGATCTCGCCCGCGTCCGGGGTGATCAGACCCATCAGCATCCGCAGGGTGGTGGTCTTCCCCGCGCCGTTGGGGCCGAGCAGCCCGAGCACCTGGCCCTTCTCGACGCGCAGCGACAGGTCGCGGACCGCGTAGCGGTCCTGCGCCTTCGCGTACCGCTTGGTCAGTCCGGTGATCTGGAGCGGTACGCCGTCCAACGCGGCCTCGTGCTCCGGCCCGCCGGGCGCGTCACCATCGGGCGCGTCACCGCCGGTGACGGCCGCCCCGGAGCCGCTGCCGCGCCGCCGGACGCCCAGCAGCGCGGCGGCCAGCGCGGCCGCGCCGAGCGGCAGCCCCCAGGTCCAGGAGGGCAGCCCGGCCGAGGCGGTGCGCACGTCGTCGGCGACCGGCACGGTGAGGATCCCGTCACCTGTGGAGACGGTGTACGTCGCCGGGGTCGCCGGCGTGGCGTACCCCAGGTCGGTCGCGGCGACCACCAGGCGCAGCCGGTGGCCGGGCTGGACGCCGTAGTCCACGGCGGGGAGCGCCAGCTTCACCTCGGCGCCCTGAGCGGCGTTCTCCACCCGGACGGGTGCGACCAGCTGGCTGGGCAGCACCTGCTGGCGCCCGTCCGGTCCGACGTCGTACACCTTGCCGAACAGGACGGCCGAGCCGTCCGCGGCGCTCGACCTCACCTTGAGGGTGACGGTCGGCGTGCCGGTGATGCGCAGTTCCCGCTCCAGCGGCTTCGACTCGAAGCTCGCGTACTGTCCGGGGAAGTCGAGGGCGAAGCTCGCACCGAGTCCGGCGAGCTGGCCGCCGATCCCCGGCAGCGAGGAGAGCGCGGGGGGCGCGCCGCCCGCCGGGTTGGCGAAGCTCTGCTCGGTACCGGTCAGGGCGATCTTCCGCCCGTCGGACACGAGCCCCGGGTAGTGGTCGTCGAAGGCGCCGCGCAGCTTCACCCTGCCGTCGGTGGAGTCGATCCCTCCGGTGCGCGACACCCGGAACTGCGGGCCGGTGTCCACCGCCGCGTCCTGCTTGAGGTAGCGGTCGAACCAGGCGGTGACCCGGCCCCGGACGCGGTCCTCCTCCGTCATCCCGCCGTCGTGGCCGCCCGCGGCCCAGTCCACCGCAACGGGCGCCCCGTTCTTCGCGAGCGCGGTGGCCATGGCGTCGGCCTGGCCCAGCGGGAAGAGGGAATCGGCCTGCCCCTGCACGATCAGCGCCGGTACCTCGATCCGGTCCCCGACCGCGGCCGGGCTACGGCGTTCCAGCAGCTCACGGGCCTGTTGGTCGGGCTTGCCCGCCACCGCCACCCGTTCGTACATCGCGCACAGCTCCGGCTGGAAGCGCCCGCAGCCGGGAGCGGCGAGGGGATCCACCGGACCGCCGGCACCGACCGCGCCGCCCGCCGGGCCCGCACCGGCGGCACCGGCCGCACCAGGGGCGCCGCCGGGCTGCACGCCGCTCGCGGAACCGGTCGTGAAGAACACCCCGGCCCAGAGCTTCTTGAAGACGTCGTTCGGGAAGAGGGAGTCCGCGAGGCTCCAGTAGGTGATCTCCGGAGCGATCGCGTCCACCCGGTGGTCGTAACCGGCCGCGAGCAGCGAGACGGCGCCGCCGTACGAGGCGCCGGTCACGCCCACGCGCGGGTCCCCGGCCCCGTCGAGCTGAACCTCGGGGCGGGTGGCGAGCCAGTCGATGAGCCGGGAGACGTCCTTGACCTCGTGGTCGGGATCGTTGAGGCCGATCTTGCCGCCGGACCGGCCGAAGCCGCGGGCCGACCACGTCAGCACGGCGTACCCGTCGCGGGCCAACTGCTCGGCCTGGTCCCGGACGTCGTCCTTGCTGCCGCCGAAGCCGTGGGCGAGCAGCACGGCGGGGCGCTTCTCCCCGCCCCCCGCGGTGAAGTAGGAGGTGTCGATCGCGGCGCCGGGCATGTCGACCATGCGGTCCTGGCGGTGCACGGCGGGCGCGTCGTCGGCCGAGGCCGCGGCGGTCCAGGTACCGGCCCCCGCCACGACGGCGAGCGCGGCGGCGCCCGCGAGCAGGCGGCTTCTGCGGCGCCGGGGCAGTCGGAGCTTCATACGGAGACCCTAATCGCCCGGGCGCCCCGGCCGGGGCGCCCACGGGCGGACCTCCGCACCTCCTTGAGGACTACTCCGCCCCGCCCGGCGTACCGCGGGCGCGGTACGCCGGGCCGCGGGAGGATGGCTCCATGCTGCTGGCCGAGGTCGCACGGGTGTCCCGGGAGGTGGCCGGGACCCCCGCCCGGTCGGAGAAGGTCGCGCTGCTGGCCGGGCTGTTCGCGGCCGCTCCCGCCGACGAGGCCGCCCTGGTGGTCTCCTACCTCGCCGGGCGGCTGCCGCAGGGGCGTCCCGGCGTCGGCTGGCGGGCGCTGAGCGGGCAGAGCGCCGCCGCGGCGGAGGCCACGCTGACCGTGCGCGCGGTGGACGAGGCGGTGACCGCCCTGGCCGGGGTCGCGGGGGCGGGCGCGCAGGGGGAGCGGCGCCGGATCCTCGCGGAGCTGCTGGGCGCGGCGACCGCGCAGGAGCAGCGGTTCCTGCGCAGCCTGCTCTCCGGGGAGGTGCGCCAGGGCGCGCTGGACGCGGTGGCGCTGGCCGCGGTCGCCGAGGCCGCGGGGGTGGCGCAGACCGAGCTGCGCCGGGCGGTGATGTTGGGCGGGTCCTTGCCCGAGGTGGCCGGGGCGGTGCTGGCCGGGGGCGCGGAGGCGCTGGGCGGCTTCGTGCTCCGCGTGGGCAGGCCCGTACAGCCGATGCTGGCGAACACCGCCAAGTCGGTGGCCGAGGCACTGGCGGCGCTCGGGCCCTGCGCGGTCGAGGAGAAGCTGGACGGGATCCGGGTGCAGGTGCACCGGGACGGGGACGAGGTGGGCGTGTACACCCGGTCGCTGGACGAGATCACCGATCGACTGCCCGAGGTGGTGGAGCTGGCCCGGTCGCTCCCGGGGGACCGGTTCGTCCTGGACGGAGAGGTGATCGCGCTCGGCGCGGACGGGCGACCGGTGCCGTTCCAGGAGGTGGCGAGCCGGGTCGGCTCGCGGACGGACGTGGCCGCCGCCCGCCTGGCACTGCCGCTGACCCCCTTCTTCTTCGACCTCCTCGCCGTCGAGGGGGAGGCGTTGCTGGACCTTCCGGTGCGCGAGCGGTACGCGGCGCTGGCCGCCCTGGTGCCCGAGGGCGCGCGGGTGCGGCGGCTGGTGGCCGAGGACCCGGTGGCGGCGGGTGCGGACGCCGCCGCGTTCTGGTCCGCGGCCCTGGCGCGGGGCCACGAGGGGGTGATGGTGAAGGGGCTCGACTCGCTCTACGCGGCCGGGCGGCGCGGGAAACACTGGCTGAAGGTGAAGCCGGTGCACACGCTCGACCTGGTGGTGCTCGCCGTGGAACGCGGCCACGGCCGGCGCACCGGCCTGCTGTCGAACCTGCACCTGGGCGCGCGGGCCGCCGACGGGACGCACGTGATGCTGGGCAAGACCTTCAAGGGGCTCACGGACGAGCTGCTGCGCTGGCAGACCGCGCGGCTGGGCGAGCTGGCCGTCGAGGACGACGGCCACACGGTGCGGGTCCGCCCCGAGCTGGTGGTGGAGATCGCCTACGACGGACTCCAGCGGTCCCCGCGCTATCCGGGCGGGGTGGCGCTGCGCTTCGCGCGGGTGGTCCGTTACCGCCCGGACAAGTCGGCGGCGGAGGCGGACACGCTGGAGCACGTGCTGGCCCAGGGGGTGGGGACCGCCGCGGCGGACTGACAGGTGCGTCGGGGCGCTTTGCCTCTGAGGCAAGAAAATTGCCACGCAGGCAAGATTCTGGCTCAATCGGGGGCATGAACCCCGGTCCCGGACCTGCCTCCGGCCCCTCCGGCCCCGCTGACGCGGTGCCCGGCGCTCCCGCGGAGCCGTCCACCACGGTCGCCCCCCAGCTGCGCGAACTGCGCCGCCGTGCCGGGCTGACCCTGGAGGCCGCCGCCGCGCGGGCCGGGCTCTCGCCCGCCCACCTGTCCCGCCTGGAGACCGGCCGCCGCCAGCCGTCGCTGCCGCTGCTCCTGGAACTCGCCCGCACCTACGCCACGACGGTCTCGGAACTGCTCGGGGAGACCCCGGCGGTCGCCGACCCCATCGTACGGGCCGGCGCGCCGGGCGCCCGCGAGGCCGACGGCTGGACGTACTGGCAGGCGGGGGGTTCGGGGCGCGGGATGCAGGCGCTGCGGGTGCACGTCCCGTACGTCCGTGAGCAGGGCGAGCTGGTCCGCGTGCACCCCGGCGAGGAGTGGCTGTACGTCCTCAAGGGGCGGCTGCGGCTGTACCTGGGGGAGACCCGGCACGTGCTGGAGCCCGGGGACAGCGCCCATTTCGATTCGCTCACCCCGCACCGGATCGGCGCGGCCACCGAGGGCGGGGTCGACCTGCTGTTCGTCCACACCCTGCTGCAGAGCAGCCTCGCCGGGCTGTGCCTCGGCGGCGCGGCCACCACGCACCACTGAGAGCAGAGGAGTCGCACCGTGTCCCGAGGAGAGAACGTGTCAGCAGAGGTCGCGCCGGAGGCCCTGTCGGTGCCGGAGGTCCCGTCGGTCCCGTCGGTCCCGTCGGACGTGTCACCGGGCGCCGGGGTCGCGCCGGTGGCGGAGTCGACGGTGCGCATGCGCATCGAGTCGAAGTTCCCGCGCGGCCTGATCATCCGGCTGACGGTCTACCTGTTCGTCGGCCACCTCTTCGCCTTCTTCGTCTACCTGCTGTTCGTCCTGGGCGCCAAGAACCAGTGACCGCGCCCGCCCGCGTCGCGGCGCACCCAGCCCAGCACCAGCAGGGACGCGACCGCGGCGAAGGCGCACCAGGTGGAGGCGAACTCCAGGCGCCACACCAGCGCGCAGAACGCCGCCCCGGCGGCCATCACCACCCCGAGCACCCGTAGCAGTCGGTCGCCGGCCAGCAGCAACGGTCCGAGGGTGGCGAAGAGGTAGCCCGCGAGCACGAGCGGGAGGGAGGGCACGCTCACCCCGTAGCCGACGACGTGGCCGCGGATCTCGGCGGTCACCGGACGCGTGGCCAGGCAGTACGCCAGGAATCCCGAGGTGGCCGACCCCACCGCGGCCGGGACCAGGAGCCGCCGCCGCACCGCCGGGTCCGCCGCCGGGCCGGCGGCGAGGAGCACGCCCCACGGCACCCACACGGCCAGCAGCGGCAGGGCGATCACGGCCCAGGCGGTGGCGGCCGGGCCGCGGCCGCCACCGGAGTTCCAGAGCGCGGCCTCCACCAGCTGATGGCCGCCCAGCAGGAGCGGCAGCGCGGCGACGGGAAGGTCGCGGGCCCGGCGGGTCCGCGCCACGCAGACCAGCCCGACGGCGGCGATCGCCGTACCGGCGGCCAGGTCGGCCGTCGCGCTCCAGCACATGGGGCTCCCGACGCAGGAAGGGCCAGCCACTCCACCGTACGAGCCCACGGTACGAGCCGTTCCGTGAGTCCGCCACAGCACAGATCGTCGCAAGAATCCGACAATGTATCGAAGATTCTTGGCAGGAGTATTGCTGTGGCGTCGAGCCGCGCCCTACTGTCCGGCCATGTCACGAAGAAGAACGGCCGCCGTGCTGGCGGCGCTCACCGCTTCCGCGCTCGGCATCGGCGCACCGGCGGCGCCCGCGGCCCCGGGCGCCCCCGCGGCTCCCGCGCCCCCGGTGGTCACCCGGGCCGCCCTCGATCCCGCCCTCGTCCAGGGCCGCGGCGCCCGCGTGGACTTCGTCGAGCAGGAGGCGGAGAACGCGGTGACCGACGGCTCGGTCATCGGACCCGACCGCTCCGCCTACGCCCTGCCCGCCGAGGCCTCCGGCCGCAAGGCGGTGAAACTGGCGCCGGGCCGGTACGTGGAGTTCACCCTGCCGGCCGCGGCCGACGCGATCACCGTGCGCTACAGCCTTCCCGACGCTCCGGCGGGCGGCGGCATCACGGCCCCGCTCGACGTCACCGTCAACGGCAAGAACCGCCGTTCCATGACGCTGACCTCGCAGTACTCCTGGCTGTACAACCAGTACCCCTTCAGCAACGACCCGCGGGGGGAGCTGCTCCACCCCGACTGGTGGATCACCGAGTGCGGGTGCGTCCCGGCCGCGACCACCCCCGCGCCCGTCATCGCCAAGCCGCTGCGGCCGCACCACATGTACGACGAGCAGCGGCTGCTGCTCGGTCGCACCTACCGCGCGGGGGACACGGTCCGGCTCACCGTGCCCGCGGACAGCGCGGCGGCCGAGACCGTGATCGACCTGCTCGACTCGCAGCTGGTCGGCGCGCCCCGGCTGACGGCGACCCCCGCCGACGTGCTGCTGTTCGGGGCCGATCCGACCGGCCGCCGCGACTCCGCCGACGCCATCGACCGGGCGGTCGTCTTCGCCCGCCGCCACCACGTCCCCGTCCACATGCCGCCCGGTACCTACCAGGTGAACCGGCACCTCGTCGTCGACGACGTGACCATCACGGGCGCGGGCAGCTGGTGGACCGTGGTCAAGGGCAAGGGTGTCGGGTTCTACGGCAAGGACGCCGCGGCCGGCGGCAGCAGGGGCGTCCACCTCTCCGGCTTCGCCATCGAGGGCGACGTGCGCGAACGCGTCGACACCGACCAGGTGAACGGCGTCGGCGGGGCCATGAGCGACTCCACCGTCGACGGCCTGTACGTCCACCACACCAAGGTGGGCCTCTGGTTCGACGGCCCGATGAGCGGCCTGAAGGTCACCCGCAACGTCATCGCCGACCAGATCGCCGACGGCCTCAACCTCCACACCGGCGTCACGGACTCCCTGGTCCAGGACAACGTCGTCCGCAACACCGGTGACGACGGCCTCGCGCTGTGGTCGGAGAAGGCCACCGACGCCCGCAACACCTTCTCCCGCAACACCGTGCAGAGCCCGACCCTGGCCAACGGGATCGCGGTCTACGGCGGCGCCGACACCACGATCTCCGACAACCTGATCGCCGATCCCGTCCGCGAGGGCAGCGCCCTGCACGTCGGATCCCGCTTCGGCGCCGAACCCTTCACCGGGGAGCTGCGGATCAGCGGCAACACCACCGTCCGCGCCGGCACCTACGAGCTCAACTGGAACATCGGCCTCGGCGCGATCTGGTTCTACGCGCTGGACCGGAGTATCGACCGGGCGGACGTCCAGGTCACCGGGAACTCCTTCCTCGACAGCGCCTACAACGCGATCATGCTGGTCAGCGACTGGCCGGTGAAGGACGCCTACCGGATCGACAACGTGCACTTCAAGGACGTCCGGGTGGACGGCACCGGCACCTCGGTGGTCAGTGCCCGCTCGGCCGGTTCCGCGACCTTCGAGAACGTCGACGCCCGCAACGTGGGGGCCGTCGGCGTCAACAACTGCGGTTCCTTCCACTTCCCCGCCGGCGGGTCGGAGTTCTCCCTGACCGACCTCGGCGGCAATGACGGCGGCGGCAGCACCGGGCCCTGGCTCGCTCCCTGGGAGCTGCCCAACACGATCACCTGCGACGACCGCCCACCGGTGGTGACGCCGCCCGCCCCGTCCCGGTGGTGAGTCCGGCCGGCGGGTGACGCCTCAGGCCGGCGGGTCCCCCCGCTCCGCGGCTCCGGGGGATTCGAGTTGCGGAGCGGTCACCGCGCACTGCGTGTGGCACTGCGGTCGGGCCACCCCGGGCGCGGGGGAGCGTACGGTCGCCCACGCGACCAGGGCGCCGAGCACCAGCACCCCCGCGCACCAGGGCATCGCCCGGTCGAAGGCGGCGCCGAACTGCTCGGCCGAGCGGTAGGCGTCCGGCCCCATCCCGGCCAGCAGCGGCAGCCCCGCCACGGCCAGCAGGCCGGCCGCCCGGGCCGCCGCGTTGTTGATCCCGCTGGCCAGGCCCGCCCGGCCCGGGTCCACGGAGGCCAGTACCGTCGCGGTCAGCGGGGCCACCAGCGTGACCATCCCCGCCCCGAGCACCAGCAGCGCGGGCAGCACGTCCAGCGGGTACGAGGCCCCCGGACCCACCCGCAGCATCAGCAGCATCCCCGCCGCGCAGAGCAGCGGCCCCACGGTCAGCGGGATCCGCGGCCCGATCCGCTCGCCCAGCTCCCCGGAGCGGGCCGACAGCAGCAGCATCAGCGCGGTCGTCGGCAGCAGCGCGGCCCCCGCGGCCAGTGCCGAGTACCCTGCGACCACCTGGAGCTGGAGCACGGAGAGGAAGAAGAAGCCGCCGAAGGCCGCGTACACGCACAAGGTCACCAGGTTGACGGCGGTGAACTGGCGCGAGGCGAAGATCCCCGGCGGCACCATCGGGTCCGCCCGCCGCCGCTCCAGCAGGACGAAGGCCACGGCCAGGGCCACGCCGGCCACCGCCGCCGCCACCACCAGGGCGGAGCCCGACCGGGCCTCGATCAGGGCGTAGGTCACCAGCGCCAGCGCGGCCGCGCCCAGCGCCGCCCCGGCCACGTCGAACCGCCCGTGCGCCTGCGGATCCTTCGATTCCGGTACGTGTCGCAGCGCCACCGGCACGCAGAGCGCGGCGACCGGCACGTTCAGCAGGAACACCCAGCGCCAGCCCGGCCCGTCCACCAGCCATCCGCCGACGAAGGGCCCCACGGCCGCGCCGACCCCGCCGAAGCCGGACCACAGGCCGACGGCCCGCGCCCGGTCGTCCGGATGCAGCGAGCCCTGGATCAGCGCGAGCGATCCGGGGGTGAGCAGCGCCCCGCCGATGCCCTGGAGCGCGCGGGCCGCGATCAGCACGCCCGCGTTCGGGGCGATCCCGCACAGCAGCGAACCGACGGCGAACCACGTCACGCCGAGGACGAAGACGCGCCGCCGGCCGTAGCGGTCGCCGAGCGCGCCGCCGACCAGGATCAGCCCGGCGAGGGTGAGCAGGTAGGCGTTGACGGTCCACTGGAGCACGGCCAGGTCCGCGCCGAGGTCCTGCCCGATCCGGGGCAGGGCGACGTTGACGACGGTGGAGTCCAGCAGCGCCATGGACGAGCCGAGCACCGTGGCGAGCAGGATCCACCGGCCCCGCGCCGAGGCGAGGCGCACACCGGCCACTTCGTCCGTGTCCATGTCTCCCAGGCTCACCCGGCCGGTCCGTACGGGCCACCCGGCGGACCGGAGCGGCGCAAAACGCTCCCTTGTAATGAACATGTCGGCCGGATCACCATGACCCGCGCACGTCACGCACGTCCTTCGCGCACAACCTGCACACACCTGCACACGTCGTACGAGGAGACCCCACGTGGCACAGCCGAACAGGCCATTACGCGCGGCGCTCGCCGCGCTCACCTCGATCCTGCTCCTCCCGCTCGGCGCGGGCGCCGCAGCCGCCGCCCCTGAGCCCGGCCCGCCGAAGGGCGCGGCCGAGCAGAAGATCGAACCCGCGCTCCGCACCCAGCTCGACGGCGGCAAGGCCGCCTTCTGGGTCTACCTCGACAGCGCCGCCGACCTGAGCGCCGCCGGCAAGCAGCCCACCCGCACCGGCAAGGCCGAGGCGGTGCTGCGGGCCAAGAAGGACCACGCCACCCGCACCCAGGCGGAGCTGATCAAGGCCCTCGACGGCGCCCGGGCCGAGTACACCTCGTACTGGATCGTGAACGCCGTGCGCGTCGTCGGCGGCGAGAAGCTCGCGGGCACCCTCGCCCAGCGTCCCGAGGTCTCCCGGATCGACGCCGACGACAAGGTCGCCATCCCCAAGCCCGCCGCGGGCAACCGGGAGAAGGCCGCCGCCGACGCCGTCGAATGGAACATCGACCGGATCAAGGCTCCGCAGGTCTGGAGCCAGTTCGGCGTCCGCGGCGAGGGCATCGTCATCGCCAACATCGACAGCGGCGTGGACTACACCCACCCCGCGGTGGCCGACCAGTACCGCGGCCGGGCCGCCGACGGCAGCTACGACCACAACTACAACTGGTACGACCCGGCCGGGATCTGCACCACCGCGGCCCCCTGCGACAACAACGACCACGGCACCCACACGATGGGCACGATGGTCGGCGACGACGGCGGCGCCAACAAGATCGGCGTGGCGCCCGGCGCGAAGTGGATCGCCGCCAAGGGCTGCGAGAGCAACTCCTGCTCCGAGGCCTCCCTGCTGGCCGCCGGCCAGTGGGTGGTGGCCCCGACCGACCTGAACGGGCAGAACCCGCGGCCCGACCTCGCCCCGGACATCGTCAACAACTCGTGGGGCAGCGCGGCCCACGACGACTGGTACCAGCAGATCGTCGACACCTGGCGGGCGGCGGGCATCTTCCCCGCCTTCTCCAACGGGAACTCCGGCCCCGCGTGCGCCACCAGCGGCTCGCCCGGCGACTACGCGCACTCCTACAGCTCCGGCGCCTTCGACATCAACAACGCCATCGCGTCGTTCTCCTCGCGCGGCGCGGGCCCCGGCGGCATCGTCAAGCCCAACCTCTCCGCCCCCGGGGTCAACATCCGCTCCTCGGTCCCCGGCGGCACCTACGAAGCCTTCTCCGGCACCTCCATGGCCTCCCCGCACACCGCGGCCACCGTCGCCCTGATGTGGTCCGCCGCGCCCGCCCTCCAAGGCGACGTCGCGCAGACCGAGGCCCTGCTCGACGGCACCGCCCAGGACACCGGCGACGCCACCTGCGGCGGCAACACGGCCGACAACAACGTCTTCGGCGAGGGGCGGCTCGACGCCCTGGCCGCCGTCCAGGCCGCCCCGCGCGGCGAGGTCGGCGCGCTGGCGGGCACCGTCCGCACCGACGGCGGTCAGCCCGTCGCCGGCGTGAAGGTCACCGCGCACGGACCCATCGACCGCACGGCGACCACCGCGGCCGACGGCGGCTACGGCTTCCCCTCGCTCAGCGTCGGCGACTACGCCCTGACCGCCGCGAAGTTCGGCTTCGGCCAGGCCACCGCCACCGCCAAGGTCACCGCGAGCACCACCGTCACCAGCGACTTCACCCTCAGCCAGGCCGCCTCCGGCAAGCTGACCGGCACCGTCACCTCCGCGGCCGGCCCCGCCGCGGGCGCCACCGTCACCATCGCGGACACCCCGGTGACCGCGACCGCCGACGGCCAGGGCCGCTTCGAGGTCACCCTGCCGAACGGAACGTACGACGTGAGCGCGACCCACTCCTCGCGCTGCCTCACCGGGGGCGCCAGCCGGGTCACAGTCGCCGGTGACACCACGGTGACGGTCAACCTCCCCGAGCGGACCGACGGCTACGGCTACGCCTGCGCCGCGGCGAACGGCCGCCCCTACGCGGCCGGCGACCGCCAGCTCGCGCTGACCGGGGACAACACCACCGAGCGGGTCGACCTGCCCTTCCCGCTGCCGCTGTACGGCAGGACGTACGGACAGGCCTGGATCGGCACCAACGGAACCGTCAGCTTCGGCGGCAACAACACCAGCGACATCAACGGGGACATCCCGAGCGCCGGCACGCCGAACGCCGCGCTCTACCCCTTCTGGGACGATCTGGTCGTCGGCGCCGCGGGCACCGGCTCGGGCGTCTTCACCGCGGTCACCGGCGCCGCGCCGCACCGGGCCTATGTCATCGAATGGCGGGACGTCGCGCACTGGTCGACGCAGGCCGACAAGTTCTCGTTCTCGGCGACCATCGGCGAGGACGGCCAGGTGACCTACACCTACAAGAACACCGGCGGTGCCGGCATCAAGGGCGGCTCCAGCGCCACCATCGGCGTGGAGAACGCCACCGGCACGGACGCGTTCAAGTACTCCTACAACACGGCGGGCATCACCGACGGCCTCTCCGTCGCCTTCCGCACCACCAAGAGCGGCGTGGTGGCCGGGCGGGTGCTCGACGCCAACGACGGCAACGGGGTGGCGGGCGCGACCGTGACCGTCGGCGCCGGGGCCACGGCCGTGACCGCGACCACCGGATCGGACGGCGGCTACGTCGTCCAGAGCCCGTCCGGCGCGGCCGCCGTCACCCTGACGGCCCCGTCGTACGAGGGCGCCCAGGCGACCGTGGACGTCAAGGCGACCGACGTCACCGCCCTCAGCCGCTCGCTGCGCACGGCCCGGGTCACCCCGGCCAAGGCGACCGTCGAGGTCGTCGTCCCGCCGGCGCAGAAGCGCACCCGCACCCTCGACCTCACCAACCCGGGCCTGGGCACCGCCTTCACGGTGTCCGAGGACGCGGCCTGGCTGAGCGCCACCCCCGGCGCCGGCGACCTGCCGACCGGGGCGAAGGCGGCCCTCGCCCTCACCGTGGACACCACGGGCCTGGCCCCCGGCACGGTGCTGAGCACGGACCTGAAGATCACCTCGGGCAGCGGCCGCACCCCGGTGCTGACCGTGCCCGTCAAGGTGATCGTGCCCCGCTACCAGGCGGCGCTGGACGCGGGCTCCGACTACGCGGCCACGGACACGCTCGGCGACACCTGGTCCCCGGACCGCAAGTACACCGCCGGGTCCTACGGCTATCAGGGCGCCTCGACGGTGAAGTCCACCGGCCACGCCATCCTCGCCACGGACGACCAGCGGTTGTTCCGCAACGCCCGCGAGGGGATGTACGAGTACCGCTTCGACAACGTGCCCAACGGCACCTACACGGTGGAGCTCGGCTTCGCCGAACTGTCCAACACCCGGCCCGACAAGCGCGTCTTCGACGTCCTGGCCGAGGGCGTCCAGGTCCTGCCCTCGCTGGACATCGCCCTGGAGGCGGGCACCTACACGGCCCTGACCCGCAGCTACACGGTCACGGTCACCGACGGAGTCCTCAACATCCGCTTCGTCACGCACAGCGGCTTCGGCAAGCCGCTGCTGAACACCCTGCGGGTCACCGACCGGCCCGACAAGGGCTGAGCCGCACGGCGGGGCGGGGCGCGCGGCGCCCCGCCCCGCCGGTACGGGCATTCGGGTGGCACGCGCCGCTGCCGGGGCGGCGCGCCCGTACCGGCACCCGGGCCGTGGCTAACGTGACCGGACCGCCGCCGTCCAGGATCGGAAAGCCGGGAACCGCGATGAATCCGACGCCGCAGACGCCGCAGACCGACCAGCACGCCGAGGGTGCGCAGCAACGGGACCGGGCCGCCGTCGAACTGCGGGCGGCCGTCGGGGCCGCCGCGGGACCCGGCGCGACCTGGGCCGTCGGGGACCGGGACGGCACCCTGGCGGGCTCGGGCCCGTCCGAGGACCCCTTCGAGGTCGAGGGGCTCGGCCCCGTACTCGCCCTCTGGCCCGTCATCGGCACCCTGGTGGCCGAGGGCGCCCTGAGCCTGCACACCCCGCTCGCCGCCTACTGCGACGAGGCCACCGGCGGAGCCACCGCCCACCACCTGCTCACCCACGCCGCGGACCAGGGCTCCCTCGCCACCCTCGGCGGCATCGCCGAGCACCTGACGGGCCGCCCGCTCGCCGACCTGGCCGCCACCCGCGTCTGGCACCCGCTCGGCATGCTCCGCACCGCGCTCACCGGATCCGGCCGGACGCACTCGACGGTGGAGGACCTCAGCCGCTTCCTGCGGCACCTGCTCGCCGGCCCGGACCAGCCCCTCACCCGCGCCTGGATCACCGAATCGCTGCGGATCCGCACGGGTGAACTCACCCCCGCCCGCGGTCTGCTCTGGCACCCGGCGCCCGGCACCGACCACCGGCAGGACACCTGGACGCACCACGGGCCGGGCGGCGCGGACCTGTGGGTGTCCCCGCAGCGCGGTCGCTGGGCGCTGCTGCTCGCGCCCACCGCCGACGCCCCGGCCCGTACCGCCTTCCGCACGGCCGCCTTCGGCTGAGCGGCCCGCACCCCGGAGCGGGGCCCGGCGCCCGGTGTCCTCAGCCGAGCGCCGCGGACAGTCGGGCGGTCAGTTCGCCGGTCCGGCGCGGGTCCGGGTCGGCGGCTGCGCGCAGGTCCGCCAGGTCGGCCAGGACCTCCTCGATCTGCCACGCGGGGCGGCCGGCGGCGAGGAGGACCGTGGTCTCCTCCGCGGCCCGCCGCCACGCGCCGAGCGCGCACAGGACGACGAGCAGGTTCCCCCGGGAGCGGCCGCCGTGCACCCCGAGGGACGCCGCTTCCCGGGCGAACAGGTCCGCGGCCCGGCTCAGCTCGGCGTCCGCGTCCCGGCCCGTCAGCCGCAGCACCAGCGCGCGTTCGTAGACGTCCCACGCACTGCCCGGTGCCAGGGCGAGCGCCCCGTCGAGGTCGGCCAGTGCCCGGGCGAGGTCCCCGGTGCGCCGGTGCAGCCGCCCGCGCCAGGCGAGGACCCAGGGGTCCGCCGGGTCCAGCGCGTGCGCCCGGTCGAGTTCCGCCAGTGCCCGGTCCGTACGCCCCAGGCACCGGAGGGTCTCCCCGCGCCCCGCCCGGGCCCAGGCGTTCGCGGGTTCCAGGGCCAGGGCCGCGTCGAAGTCGGCCAGTGCCTCGGGGTGGCGCCGGGTGCGGCGGAGCAGGTGCCCGCGGCGGACCAGCAGCCACGGCGCGTCCGGGCGCAGCTCCAGGGCCGCGCCCAGATCGGCCAGCGCGTCCTCGAAACGGCCCAGGGACGCCAGGGTGCCCGCCCGCTGGGCCAGCCCCCACACGGAGCGGGGCCGCCCCTCCAGCCAGCGGTCGAGGTGGGCCAACGCCTCCTCGTAGCGCCCCAGGGCGTGCAGCGCGGCCCCCCGCCAGGCGCGGATCGATCCGTCGTCCGGGCTCCGCGCGACCGCCGCGTCGAAGTCCGCCATGGCCGGCCCGGTCCGGCCGAGGGAGAGGTGCGCCTGGCCGCGGAAGCACAGCGCCCACGGATCCTCCGGGGTGGCGAGCAGCGCCCGGTCGAGGTCGGCGACCGCCTCCTCGTCCCGGCCCAGGTGGTGGAGGCACCTGCCGCGCTCCACCCAGCCGTGGGCGGCCGCGGGCTCCCGCTCCACGAAGTGGGTCAGGTCGACCAGCGCCCGCTCGTAGCGGCCCGCCATCAGGTGGGTGGTGCCCCGGCCGTAGTACGCGCGCAGCGCGCCCGGGTCGAGGTCGAGGGCCCGGTCGTAGTCGGCCAGCGCCCGCGCGTCCTGCCCGGAGTTGCGGTGCTCCCGGCCCCGCAGGACGTGCGCCAGTACGCGCGAGGGTCCGGCCAGTTCGCGGGCGGCCAGCAGCAGGGTCAGCATCCGGACCCGGCCCCCGTCCTCGCCGTCGGCCGCCTCGCGCAGGGTCCGGCCGAGCGCGGCCAGCGCGGGATCACCGGCGTCCTGCCCGGCGCGCTCCGCGGTGAGGGCGGCGCGGTGGGCCGCGGTGCCGCCCGGGTCGCAGGCGTGAACCAGCGTGTCCAGCGCCCCCGCGAGCGCCGCGACGGGATCGGCGCACAGCAGGTGGTACATCTCGCCGAGCCGGTGTTCGCGCCACACCGGGTCCTTCCACAGCTCCCTCGCCCCGGGCCGCCCGCCCTCCCGGACCTCGCGCCACTGGCGCAGCGCACCGGCCAGCCGCAGTTGGTCCGTCCGCCAGCGGGCGGGGGACTGGGCCCGCCGGACCCGCAGCATCGCCGCGCGCACCACGTCGTGGTAGCGGCAGCGGCCGGCCCGGTCGGTGACGAAGGACAGACCGCGCAGCCAGCCGTACTCCTCGGCCGTGCGCTCCGGCGGCACGGCGCGGTCGCCCACGGCCACCGCGAACACGTCCTCGTCGAGGTACAGGGGCAGCGCGCAGTCCAGGGCCGTGGCCCGACGCCGCGGATCCGGCTCCCACTTGAGGAAGCGTTCCACCGCGGTGTCTGACGGGTCCTCGACCGCGTCCGGGTGCGCGGGCCGGGCCTGGGCCAGGAGGTCGACCAGGACCGGGAGCCGCCCGGACAGCCGCAGCACCAGGTCGACCACCGGCTCGCGGGTCACCCCGCGGGCCGCGAGCAGGGCCCGCGCCTCCTCCTGGCTGAACAGGTCGAGGCCCACGGGCGCGATCAGTTCCAGCGAGTCGGCCCACCAGCGGGGGGCGAGCCGCCCCTGGCCGCAGAGCACCACCTGGACGCTGACCGGCACCGGCCCGTACCGCTCGGAGATCAGCACGTCCCGCAGCCACTCGTCCAGCACCGGCGCGGTGCGCTCGTAGGTGTCGAAGAAGAGCACCACCCACGGCGCCCGGCCGGCCACCGCCGCGAGGTCCGCGAGGAAAACCGGGGTGAGCACCTGCAAGGGCGAGAGCACCAGTTGGACGTCCTCGCGGCTGCGCAGCCGTGCGCCGAGGGCCAGGCGCAGCCGGTCGGCGCCCTCCGCCACCTGGCGCGGGTCGACGGCCCCGGCGATCGGTCCGAGTCCGGGCACCAGGCCGAGTCCCGCCATCCCGGCCCGGGCGACCAGTTCCCCGGCGATCGAGGGGCCGGCCGCCCCGCCGGGGCCGGGCTCGCGCCCCTGCTCCGGCACGGCCGTCTCCGCTTCGTGGCGGCGCAGGTGGTAGGTGGCGAGCAGCTTGTCGAAGCCCTTCAGGGGGAACCCCTGGCGCAGCAGCTGGGCGCTGACGGCCTCCATGGCCTCCAGTACGCCGTGCACCTCGTCCCCGAGGAGGGCGGTGACCGCCCCGTGGCGCCGGGCGGTGGCCTCCCACTGGCGCAGCAGCGAGGTCTTGCCGACACCGGCCGTACCGTGGACGTGGAAGAGGAACTGGTAGGACGCGTCGTCCGTGCGGCGGGCGAAGTTCTCCTCGAACACCGCCAGTTCCCGGCGTCTTCCGACGAATCCGCCCCGCCGGCGCTGCCGGATGAGCTCCTGCCTGCTTACCGCCCGCTCGTCCATCGGCCCCCGCCCCCGCCGCCCGCGTCCTTGGAGGCATGATGCCCTGCCGCGGCGGCCGCGGCAGTGCATCGGGGAGAGTGCGGGGGGAGGGGAGCGCTGGGGCGGGTCGTCCGGGTGGTCGGGTCAGAGCACCAACGACAGCAGCAGGACGAAGCCCAGGCCGACCACGGAGATGATGGTCTCCATCACCGACCAGGTCTTGACGGTCTGGCCGACGCTCATCCCGAAATACTCCTTCACCAGCCAGAACCCGGCGTCGTTGACGTGGCTGAAGAAGAGCGAGCCCGCGCCGATCGCCAGGACCAGCAGCGCGGTCTGGGTGGTGGGCATCCCCGCGGCGAGGGGGGCGACCAGTCCGGCCGCCGAGATCGTCGCGACCGTCGCGGAGCCGGTCGCCAACCGGATGGCCACGGCGATCAGCCAGGCCAGCAGCAGGGTCGGGATCGACCAGCTCTTCGACAGGTCCAGGATCATCTGACCGACGCCGGCGTCGATGAGCGTCTGCTTGAAGCCACCGCCGGCGCCGACGATGAGCAGGATGCCCGCGATCGGGGCCAGCGACTTCTCCACGGTCACCGACAGTCGGGCCCTGGTGAAGCCCGCCGCCCGGCCCAGGGTGAACATGCCCACGATGACGGCCGCGAGCAGGGCGATCAGCGGCGAGCCGATGACGTCGGTGACCTTCTGCACGGCGTCGGCCTTGTCGTCGACCACGATGTCGACGAGCGCCTTCACCAGCATCAGGGCCACGGGCAGCAGCACGGTGGCCACCGTCGCACCGAACCGCGGACGGTGCTCCCGGTCCACGGGTGCGCCGGAGGGCCCGGTCGCCGGCTGCTCGGGGGCCTGGATGTCCACCCACCGGGCGGCGTACCGGGAGAACAGCGGGCCGGCGATGATCACGGTCGGGATCGCGACGACCACCCCGAGTGCGAGCGTGACGCCGAGGTTGGCGTGCAGCGCGTCGATCGCGACCAGCGGGCCGGGGTGCGGCGGGATCAGGCCGTGCATCACGGAGAGGCCGGCCAGCGCCGGGATGCCGATCCGCATCAGGGAGTAGTTGCCCCGCCTGGCCACCAGCAGCACCACCGGGATCAGCAGCACGATGCCGACCTCGAAGAAGAGCGGAAGCCCGATCACGGACGCGATCAGCACCATGGCCCAGGGCATCGCCCGGCCCTTGGCCCGGGCGAGGATGGTGTCGACGATCTCGTCCGCGCCCCCGGAGTCGGCGAGCAGCTTGCCGAGGATCGCGCCGAGCGCGATCAGTACGCCGACCCCCGCCACGGTGGAGCCGAGCCCCGCGGTGAAGCTGGTGATGGTCTTGTCGAGGGGGGCGCCCGCGAGGACCCCGAGGGCCAGCGACCCGATGGTCAGCGCCAGGAAGGCGTGCATCTTGAGGCGGGTGATGAGCAGGACGATCAGGGCGATGCCCGCGAGGACGGCGATGCCCAGCTGTGCGTTGCCCGCCGAGGTGATCGGGGCGGCGGCCGCTGCCAGAGTCTCGACGCTGAGACTGGTCACGGTGACGGTTCCTTAGTGTTCGAGGCGGGTGGGGGCGGGGGAGCCGGGACGGACCGACCGCAGAGCGGCCAGCGCCCGCGCGGTGATCTCCTCGGGGGAGCCGCAGACGTCGACGGCGACGCCCGCTTCGTCCTCCTGGAGCGGTTCGAGGGTGGCGAACTGCGAATCCAGCAGGGTGGTCGGCATGAAGTGCCCGGTACGCGCGGCCATCCTGCTTTCGATCAGGGGTCGTTCACCGGTGAGGTGGACGAAGACGGCGCCGGGCGCGGCGGCGCGCAGCCGGTCGCGGTAGGCGCGTTTGAGCGAGGAGGCGGAGACCACCCCGCCCCGGTCGCCGCGGCAGCGGGCCCATTCGCCGATGGCGTCGAGCCACGGCCACCGGTCGGCGTCGTCCAGGGGGACGCCGGACGCCATCTTCGCGACGTTGGCCGCCGGGTGGAAGGCATCGCCCTCCGCGTAGGGCAGGGCGAGCGCGGTGGCGAGCAGCTGCCCCACGGTCGTCTTGCCCGTCCCGGCCACGCCCATCACCACGATGACGCGCGCGGTGCTCACTCCGTAGCCCATGGGGGTACCTCGCTGTTCTCCGCGATGTCCTCATCGACATCTGGCACCACTGAAGCCTATTAAGTAGTACTTATTCAAGGGTTCATCGGTAAAACATCACATCTTTTGAAACCCCTGGTCGCGGCGCGGGACGGCCCGGGGTACCCCGTACGCTTGCGCCATGACAACCGAGGGCGGCCCCGCGCAGGGGCTCCACGCACACGTGCTCGACGCCCTCGGCCTCGCCATCACCGCGGGTGAGCACCCCCCGGGCAGCGTCCTGCGCACCGAGGAGGTGGCCCGGGAGTTCGGCGCGTCGCGCACCGTCGTCCGCGAGGCGGTCCGGGTGCTGGAGTCGATGGCCCTGGTCGAGTCCCGCCGCCGCGTCGGCGTCACCGTCCGCCCGACCGAGGAATGGAACGTCTACGACCCGCGGGTGATCCGCTGGCGCCTCGCGGGCGCCGACCGGCCCCGCCAGCTGCGGTCGCTGACCGTGCTGCGCTCGGCGGTCGAGCCCGTGGCCGCGGGCCTCGCCGCCGTGCGGGCCACGCCCGAGCAGTGCGCGGCGCTCACCGAAGCGGCCCTCGGCATGGTCCGCACCTCGCGCGGACACCAGTTGGACGGCTACCTGCACCACGACGTCGCGTTCCACCGGATCGTGCTGAACGCCTCCGGGAACGAGATGTTCGCGCGGCTGGGCGATGTCGTCGCCGAGGTGCTGACCGGGCGCACCCAGCACGCGGTGATGTTCCCCGACCCCGACCCGGCCGCCGTCACCCTGCACGTACGGGTGGCCGAGGCGGTACGGGAGCGGGACGCGGCCCGCGCCGAGGCGCTGACCCGGGAGATCGCCGTCGGGGCGCTGGAGGAACTGGACGTGCTCGCCCCCTGAGGCCCAGGGGGAGGAGACATCCCCGCTCCGGCCCGTCCGCGCGGCTGATCGGCGTACCGGCACCGCGTGTCGTTGGCCCAACTCGCTGATCCGGCGGCGACATTCCCGTTTTTGATCTTGATTGCCCCCTCGCCCGGGAGATGCTCCCCGGGCTTCAGTCGAAGCACATGATCGTTTCGCTCGGCGAAGGGGTACGCACATGAAGTCCACAGCGAGAACCGGACGAAGGGCCCGCCTGGCCGGTGGCCTCGTGCTGCCGGTGACCGTCGCGCTCGGGGGGTTCACGGCGCCCGCACTCGCCGCGGAGGTGGCCCCGGAGCCGGTGCGGGCGTCCGCCGCCGGCATCGCCCCGGCGGTGGCCACGGCCGCCGACCCGGCCGCGGCGGCCACGTGCGCCAAGCACCCCCGTAGCGCCGCGGCCGCGCCCGGCACCGACCGGCACTGCCCGGGCCCGATGGGTCCCCAGGGCCCTCAGGGTCCGCAAGGCGCCAAGGGCCCCAAGGGCGATCGGGGGGACAAGGGGGCCCCGGGTCTCCCGGGCCCCAAGGGCGCCGGCGGAGCCGCCGGCGCGGCCGGTCTCGCGGGCGCCGCGGGCGCGCTCGGCCGCAAGGGCGACCAAGGGCCGAAGGGCGATCCCGGGCGCCCCGGCGACGGCGGCCCGGCCGGGCCGCAGGGTCAGCAGGGCCCGGCCGGTCCCGCGGGACCCCCGGGTCGCCAGGGGCTGCCGGGCTTTCCCGGCGCCGGCGGGCCGCAGGGCCTGGCCGGTCCGCCCGGCCTCCAGGGGCCGCCCGGGCTCCGCGGGCCGGTGGGTCCGCTGGGTCCGGTGGGTCCGCAGGGGATCACAGGGCCCATGGGGCCGTGCCGCGCGGTGGACTCCCAGATGCCCAACAACTCCGAGGAGTTCGCCCTCGTGCTCAAGGACGCCAAGACCTACCTCGGTCGGCGCGGTCGGGACGAGACGGGTGCCTGGGGCACCTTCGCGTGGACGGACCTGACGGTGGCGCCGGTCACCGGTTACCCGGCGAACGTGTGTGCGGTGTCCCTGGCCATCAACGGCAACGACCTGAAGATCAAGGCGCTGACGGAGGACGGCACGCTTTACCACACGCACTGCGAGACCAACGGACGAACCGTCAACTGCCGGGCCGCCTGGGCCGCGGTCCACCCGCAGCCCTCGCCGGGCCGGGCCGCCTGACGGTCCGCCCCCGGTCCGCCCCGGGCCCGGCGACGGCGCCGGGCCCGGGGGACCGCACGGCCGCCCGGTCGTTCGCGGTCCCGCCGGGTCCCGCGGTGGGCCACACTGTTCCCCGTGCTGGCACAAGCCGATGGGTCCGAGGGCGGACCCGCTTCCTTCGTCGGACGACACAGTGAACTGGCCGCGCTCGAAAGCTCTTTGGGCGTCCACCGGCTGGTCACCCTGACCGGACCGGGTGGCGTCGGCAAGAGCCGCCTGGCCCGGCAGGTCCTGACGCGCCGTACCGGGCAGGCCGCCGGCGGGGCCGCGGACGCGCCCGCCGGCGCCCGGCGCGGACGTCGGCGTTCCGTCCGTCCCGCCGCCCCACCCGGCCCGTCACCCACCGCCGCGGTGGACGGCGGCGGGGCGGGGAGCGGCGGCGGGGCGAGGGACTTCCCCGACGGGGTCCACTGGGCCGACCTGTCCCCCGTCGCCGACGCGTTGTTGCTCGCCGACGCCGTCGCCGACGCGCTCGGCCTCGCCGACCACACCTCCCGCTCCCTCGTCGACGCCGTCGGCGAATGGATCGGCGAGCGCCGCCTGCTGCTCGTGCTCGACTGCTGCGAACACCTGGTGCCCGCCGTACGCACCCTCGCCCGCGAATTCCTCGCCGCCGCACCGCACTTCGTGCTGCTGCTCACCAGCCGCCAGCCACTCGGGCTGCCCGCGGAACACGTCATGGAGATCGGCCCGCTCCCCTACGCCGCGGGGGCCGAGGACGCGCTCGCCCTCTTCCTCGCCCGGGCCGCCGAGGCCGCGCCCCGCACCGCCGCCACTCCTTGGTCCGAGGAGCGGCTCGCCGCCGCCCGGTCCATCTGCGTACGCCTCCAGGGCGTCCCCCTCGCGCTGGAACTCGCCGCGGCCCAGCTGACCGACCACACCGTCGAGGAACTCGCCGATCGGCTGGCCCGTCGGATCGGCGCCCTGGCCACCGGCCGCCCCGTCCAGCCGCCGCGCCACCGCGCGCTGCGCACGGCCATCGGCTGGAGCCACGAGTGGTGCGAGCCGCGCGAACGCCTGCTCTGGCTGCGGCTGTCCGTCTTCGGCGGGCCCTTCGACGAGTCGGCGGCCCGCGCCGTCTGCTCCGCCGCACCGCTCACCGAGGCGGACGTACCACCGCTGCTGGCCGCACTGGTCGCCAAGTCCGTCGTACGGCGCGGCGGCGACGGCTCGTACCGGATGCTCGACACGATCCGCGAGTACGGCGCGATGTGGCTGGAGGAGGTCGGCGAACAGGACGTGCTGCGCACCCGGCACGCCGTCCACTTCCTCGCCCTGGTGCGCCGGGCCGAGCGGGACTGGCTCGGACCCGGCCAGCGCGCCGGCTACCGGCGGGTCGGCGCGGCGCACGGGGACGTCTGCGCGGCCCTGGACTACTCCCTGGTCGCCGAGCCGGCCCGGGCCCTCGACCTGGCGGGTCGGGTCGGCTTCTTCTGGGCCTGCTGCGGGTACCTGCACGCCGCCCGCGCCTATCTGGAGCGCGCCCTGGCCGCCGCGCGCCCCGAAGCGGTCAGCCGTGCGGTGCGGGTGCGCGCCCTGTGGGCCCTCGGGGTCACCCTGCTGCTCCAGGGGGAGAAGGAGGCCGCACACCAACTCGCCGTCGGCTGCGAGGCCCTGGCCATGACGCCGGGTGAACTCCACGGAGCCCCGGAGGGGGAGCCGGACGGCGATCCGCGCCTCGCCCTGGACGCCGCGTACCTGCTGGGTCTGAGCCACCTCCTGGACGGTCGGCCGCTCGCGGCGCGCATCGTCGCCGAGAACGCCCTCGGCGCGGCCCCCGGCACGCCCTTCGACTCCCCGGCCCGCCTGCGCTGCCACCTCGTACGCGTCTTCGCCCTCACCGGCATGGGCCTGTTCACCGATGCCCGCGCCGAGGCGGAAGTGCTGCGCTCCGGTTGCGTCGCGCGGGAGGAGTACTGGACCCGGGCCTACGCCGACTACCAACTCTCCCTGATCTGCCTGCTGGAGAGCCGTCCGGACGCATCGGCCGCGCACGCCCGCGCGATGCTGGAGAGCAAGCGCGAACTGGGCGACAGTTTCGGCACCGCGCTCGGCCTGGACCTGCTCGCCGCCGCCCGCGCGGCCCAGGGCGACGGCCTCGGCGCCGCCCGGGCCTACGGCACCGGCCACGCCTACTGGCAGGCGGTCGGCCACCCGCAGCGCGGCACGCCCGAGCTCAAGGCCGTGCGCGAGGAGTACGAGCGCACCGCGCGCGGCGCCCTGGGCGACCGGGCCTACGAGGCCGCCTTCCTGGAAGGCGTCCGGCACGGCCAGTCCCTGCGGGCCCGACCGCACCCGCGCGAGACCTGAGCCGGCGCCGCGGGGGATCCGACGGGCCCGGTCCCGTCGACCGGGCTCGGTCCGCGGGGCCGGTCCGCGGGCCCGGGCCCCGGCTCTTCCCGGCCGAACAATCGTTCCCGGCCACCGGGCCGGACCCCGCGCGCGTGCGCCTTGTCCGGGTGCGCGTGCGGTGCGATCCTTCCGCCAAGGCGCTCGCCGTGCCGCCCGATCGTGGGGCCCGGCCCGTGAAGGAAGCGCGGCGGACCGCCCGGACCGTCCGACCGCGCGAGCCGGTGACTCCCCCCGTTCCGGTCCGCGACCAACGATCAGTGAACGGATGCCCACGTGACGAACCCCTATACGCGGCTGGCCGTCGCCGCTGCCGAGTGGGACGACCTCCATCCCCGCCTGGCACCCGTGGCGTTACGCCAACTCGCGCTGCTCCTGGCCTCGTTGCGCCTGGCCAGTGGCGAAGTGGCCGAACGCGCGGCCCTGCTGGCCGCCCGGCTGCTGGGTGAGCAGCTGCCGGACCGCTTCCCCGGCGAGAGCCGGCTGGCCCCGGCCGCCTCCGCTTCGAGCGCCGGACACCGCGGCTTCATCGCGGACGACCTGGCCGTCCTCGTCCTCGACGGGCACCGCATGGTCGGTCCGGTACTGGGCGAACTGCGCGACCGGCTGCTCGCCGAGCCGGCCATCGGCGACGCGGAGGCGCTGGAGGGCGGCTGCGACCCCTACGCGCCGGGCCTCATCCGGCTGCGCGCGGCGGGCGGCTCGGTCCGCCTGCCGGTCTTCCAGTTCGCCGCCGACGGGCAGCCCGTCGCCGTGGTCCGCGAGGTGAACCGACGGCTGGACGCGGACCACGACCCCTGGGGCGCCGCGACGTGGTGGCTCTCGCCGAACGCCTGGCTGGACGAACCCCCCGTAGGTCTGATCGGCGGCCCCGCGGAAGAGCAGCTGCTCGTGGCGGCGGGGTTGCCGACCGAGGGGTGACGCCGAGACCCGGCCCGGGCGGCCCAGGTGTCCGGCCCGGGGCGCGGGCCGGTTTCCCGGCGGCGGCCCGCGGTGTCAGGACCCCTTGGCCGGCTCGCCCGCGTCGCTGGCCGCCACGGCGAACTGGGTCCGGTACAGCTCCTCGTACCGCCCGCCCACGGCCAACAGCTCCGCATGGGTGCCGCGTTCCACGATCCGGCCCTCCTCGACGACCAGGATCTGGTCCGCCGCCTGGACGGTCGACAACCGGTGCGCGATCACCACGGCCGTCCGCCCCGCGAGCGCCTCGCCCAGGGCCTCCTGCACGGCCGCCTCGGAGGTCGAGTCCAGGTGCGCCGTGGCCTCGTCGAGGATCACCACTCGTTGGCGGGCCAGCAACAGCCGGGCGATGGTGAGCCGTTGGCGCTCGCCGCCGGAGAGCCGGTAGCCGCGCTCACCGACCACGGTGTCCAGCCCGTCCGGCAGCGAGGCGACCAGCCCGTCCAGCCGGGAGCGGCGCAGCGCCTCCCAGATCTCCTCCTCGGTGGCCTGAGGCCGGGCCAGCAGCAGGTTCGCCCGCACCGACTCGTGGAAGAGGTGCCCGTCCTGGGTGACCATGCCGAGGGTGTCGCGGATCGAGTCGGCGCTCAGGTCGCGGACGTCGACCCCGTTCAGTCGGACCGCGCCCGCGTCGGCGTCGTACAGTCGCGGCAGCAGCTGCGCGATGGTGGACTTCCCGGCGCCGGACGAGCCCACCAGGGCGATCATGCGGCCCGCCTCGGCGCGGAACGAGACCTCGTGCAGCACCTGGGTGCCGCCGCGGGTGTCCAGGGTCGCCACCTCCTCCAGCGAGGCGAGCGAGACCTTGTCGGCGGACGGGTAGCCGAAGGAGACCCCGTCGAACTCCACCGTCACCGGGCCCTGCGGCACCTCCCGGGCGTCCGGCTTCTCGGCGATCAGCGGTTCGAGGTCGAGGACCTCGAAGACCCGTTCGAAGCTGACCAGTGCGCTCATCACCTCGACCCGCGCCCCGGCGAGCGCGGTCAGCGGTGCGTACAGCCGGGTCAGCAGCAGGGCCAGCGCCACCACGGAACCGGCGTTCAGGGTGCCGCGCAGCGCGTAGTACCCACCGAGCCCGTAGACCAGGGCCAGCGCGAGCGCCGAGACCAGGGTGAGGGCGGTGATGAAGGCGGACTGGGCGACCGCGGTACGGATCCCGATGTCGCGCACCCGCGCCGCCCGGGCCGCGAACTCGGCCGACTCGTCGGCGGGCCGCCCGAAGAGCTTGACCAAGGTCGCCCCGGGTGCGGAGAACCGCTCCGTCATCTGGGTGCCCATCGAGGCGTTCAGGGCGGCGGCCTCGCGCTGCATCCGCGCCATGCGGGCGCCCGTACGCCGCGCCGGGATCACGAAGAGCGGCAGCAACACCAGCGCCAGCAGGGTGATCTGCCAGGAGATGCTGAGCATGACGGCCAGGGTCAGCAGCAGGGTCACGGTGTTGCCGACCACCCCGGAGAGGGTGTTGCTGAACGCCCGCTGCGCGCCGATGACGTCGTTGTTGAGGCGGCTGACCAGGGCCCCGGTCCTCGTCCGGGTGAAGAAGGCGACCGGCATCCGTTGCACGTGGTCGAAGACGGCCGTGCGCAGGTCGAGGATCAGTCCCTCACCGAGGGTGGCCGACAGCTTGCGGGTGAACAGGCCGAGGGCCGCCTCCACCACCGCGATGGCGGCGATGAGCAGGGCGAGCCGGGTGACCGTACCGCTCTCCCGGCCGCCGACGATGGCCTCGACGACCCGGCTGGCGAGCACCGGGGTGGCCACCGCCAGCAGTGCCGTGACGATGCTCAGCACCAGGAAGAGCAGCAGGCCAGGGCGGTGCGGCCGGGCGAAGGCGACGACCCGCCGCAGGCTCTCGCGGGTGGGTACCCGGCGCTCCTGCTGGGCGTTGAGAGCGTTGTGCAGCGAGGACCAGGCGGTCATTTCCATAGACATGCGAGGAACTCTAGGACCTCAACCAAACTTGAGGTCAATGACCGGTGGAGAGCCATTGTTCCGTACCCCCGTGGGCCGTCGGTGCCCGGTGGCATCATCGGCACATGAATCCGGATCCCGCCGACAGCGTGCTCCACCACTTCCGCCGATGGGCGGGGGAGGACCCCGGGGCGCCCGCCGTCGTCAGTGGCGCGGCCGTCCTCGACTACGGGGAACTGGACCGCGGATCCAGCCGCCTGGCGGGCCACCTGCGCGCCGCCGGCCTGGAGCCCGGGGGCGCCGTGGCCATCGCGACCGCGGACCGGCCGGAGGCCGTGACCGCGCTGCTCGCCGTGCTCAAGGCGGGCGGCGCCTACGTCCTCCTCGATCCGGACGAGCCCGCCGCGGCGCGGCGCCAGCTGGCGCAGGCCCCGCCCTTCCTCCTGCTCACGCGCCGCGCGCTGCTGGCCTTCCTCGACGAGGGGAGCGACCGGCGCGTCATCTGTCTCGACACCGAGGCCCCGCAGATCGCCGCTCGGCCGGTGGAGACGGCCGGGGTGGGTGCCCCCGCCGGCGGCGACCCGGCCGCGTTCGTCCTGACCGGGGGTGCGCGGGCGCGCGCGGTGCGGATCGACCACGCCCGGCTGCTCGCCGCCCACGACGGCTGGGCCGAGGTCGCCGGGTTCACCCCCGAGGACCGGCACCTGATCACCGCCCGCCCCGACCTCGGTGGATTCGCCACCGGTTGGACCCGGGCGCTGTGTTCCGGCGGAGCCCTGGTGCTGCCGGACCGCCCGTCCGCGAGCCGGGAGGAGCTGCGCCGGCTGATCCGCGACGAGCGGGTCTCCGTCGTCCACACCGACCCCGGGTCGGCGCACCGGCTGTTCACCGCCGGGGACGGCGCGCGCGACCCGGGCCGCACGCCCGACCCCGACACGTGGTCGGTCCGTCTGGTCACGGTCACCGGAGACCGGCTCTACCTCGATGAACAGACCTCCCTGCACGCCCTGTTGCGCCCGGGCGCCCGGCTGCTCAACGTGTACGGCCCGGCCGAGACCGCGGGGGTCGGCACGTGGTTCGAGCTCCCCATGCTGGCGCACCCGGTGGCCGGGCCCGAGGGCCTCAGCCTGCTCGGCGTCCCCTTTCCCGGCTGCCGGGTGGAGCTGGTGGGCGGCGAGGTCCGGCTCACTCCGCCGGACGGTGGCGGGGCCGTCGCCACCGGGGACCTCGCCCGTGTGCGCGAGGACGGGCTGCTGGAATTCGCCGGCCGACAGCGGGACCGGGTGGTGATCGGCCGCCGGACCCTGGACACCTACCGGATCGAGTCCCTCCTGCGCGGCCATCCACGGATCGGCGGGGCGCTGGTGCGGGAGGTGCCCGACGCGGCGCTCGACGCGGCATCCGGCGGGAAGCCCGGCGAGAAGCGCCACGGCTCCGCGCGGGGCCGCCTCGTCGCGTACGTCGCCCCGCCGGCCCACGCCTTCGCCGACGCCTCCAGCGGCGCCTCCACCGAAGCGTCCGCCGACGCGGAGCTGCCGGACGCCGGGGCCGTGGGCCGCCACCTCGCCGACGCGCTGCCCGCGGAGGAGATACCCCGCACGGTGGTCCGGCTGCGCGCCCTGCCCCGGGACCGCTCGGGCCGCGAGGACCGCGGGGCCCTCCCGCTGCCGGTGGCACCGGGCGCCGCGCGGGCCGCCCGCGGCTCGGGCAAGTACACCGCTGCCGGCGGCGACGTGTCCCCCTCGTGCGCGGTCGGCTGCGCGGCCCTGCCCCTCGCCCTGATCGCCGCGTCCCTGACCGGGATCCTCTGGCCCGGCTCGACCGACCTCGGCGCCGTCCCCAGCGGCTACGCGAACCTGTTCTTCGTCCTGTACGTCTTCGAATGGCTGGCCTTCGGCTTCGGCGTGGTGTTCCTGCTCGCAGGCCGCCGCCGCACGCTCGGCCAGGGGCGGGGCCGCGTCCTCGGGACGGCCGCGCACCTGGCGATCACCTACCTGCTGGTGTCCTGGTGGCCCCAGGACAACCTGTACCGGCTCGCCGCCAAGCAGGACTGGCCCCGCCAGGCCGCCCTCGTCTACGCCTTCAACGTCCCGCTGATGATCGCCGCCGGGATCGTCGCCCTCTACGCCGTCCGCGGCCCCCGCACGGAAGCCTCCGCCGGGTCCTGAGCGGCTTCCCCGAACAGCGCTCCCACGGCCGCCGCCCGGGCGCGCACCATCTCCTCGGCCGCGTCCACCGCCTCCCGGGTGTGCGCGGCCACCAGCACCCCCAGCCAGGGTGCCGGGTCGAAGGCCGCGGTGGGGATGGCCGGGACGAAGACGGCGCCGAGGTCCGCGCAGCCGCGGGCCAGCGCGGCACACAGCTCCCCGGCCATGGCCTCGGGCAGCCGGGCCCCCAGCTCGACCCGGTCCATGATCCGTACCAGGTGGTCCCCGCCGCGCAGTTCGTCGAGCCGGGCCTTGACGACGAAGGCCGCGGAGGGTCCCGTCAGCCGCAGGTTCGTCTCGGTCGGCGCGAGGCGTCCCTGCCCGGCGCCCACGAAGTCCACGTCGAACCAGCCCCGGTACCCCGCTGCGGCCAGCTCGCGGCCCACCGCTCCGCCGAAGGCCGACAGCGCCTCCCGCGCCACCTCGGGGACCACTCCGGGCCCGACCGTGGCCCCGCGGTAGCCGGTGCCCACCACGTCCATCACCGCCGCGCCCACCGGATGGACGCGGCCCGCGGCGTCCACGAAGGCGTCGTACGTCAGGTCGCGCACCGCCGTGTCCGGGTCGTGCGCGTACTCCTCGGCGAGCAGCGGTCCGCGCGGCAGCCCGCGCAGCGCCGCCAGGGCCCCGCCCGCCGCGCGCACGCGCTCCGGCGTGAGCACCCGCGTGCCCGAACCACCCACCCCGTGCTCCGACTTGAGCACGGTGGCGAGGCCCGCCCGGGTCCGCGCCGCCACCAGGCGGGCCGCGGCCCACCGGCCCCGCGGCCGCCACTGCCGGGGGACCAGCACGTCCGGGTGACCGCCCGCCCGCACGATCTCGGTGAACAACGCGTGCGAGGCCGCCTTCGATTCGTACCGCAGCACCTCGGGGCGCCACGGCCCGCCCCCGGCCAGCCGGGCGAAGTCCGGGCTCTGCCCCCACGGCACCAGCACCGCCCCCGATCCGGTCAGCCGGGCGGCGAGCGCGGGCCGCGCCCCCACGGCGGCCGACAGCGAGCGGCGGTCGGGCGCCAGCGCGTCGTGGACCTCCACCCGCGGCCAGTCCAGTTGCCGCGCGACCTGCTCCACCCACCAGGCGGGCACCGGCCGGGGCAGGACCAGCGCGGCGGGGCGGGGACCGTAGAAGGCGGCGAGAGCGGCGTAGTGGTGCGCGGCGAGCTGCTCGCGGTCCAGGGAGACGTCACCGAACTGCGCGTTGTACTCGGCCACGTTTCCGAGGTGCACGGTGGGCCGGTCCCCGGTCCAGGCCGCCACCCACGGCGCCGCCCCGCCGAGCCGCACCTCGAAGCGCACCAGCTCCGCCACCGGTGCGCCACCGGCCGGCGTACGGGCCCCCATCGCCCGGTAGAACCCAGCGGCGTGCGGGTCGGCGTCGATCACCAGCGTCCGGCAGCCCAGTTCGCGGGCCCGGCGCACCGCGTCCCGGTACAGCCGCCGGCCCACCCCGCGGCCGATGGCCGACGGTTCCACGAAGAGCAGCCCCAGTTCGGCCACGGGCGGGCGCCCGTCGAGCGTGGCGACGCCGAGCAGCTCCGGGCGGGACCCCGACGCCTCGGCGACCACGACCCGGCGCGCCCCGACCTCCTCGGCCCGGATCGCCAACTCCGGGGCGCAGGCGGCCAGGAACTCCTCGTCGTACCCCCAGTGCGCCTTCGACCGCAGCGCGAGCGCGCCGAGCGCCGCCGCCTCGTCCGGCCGGGCGGCCCGTACCCGCACCCGCACCGCTTCCCGAACCATCCGTGCCTCCCCATCCCCGGCCGGGACGGCCGTGCGATAGGTTTTCCCTTCCCCACGCGGCTCCTCGCATCCCCTTTCCACCCACGCGGAGACAGGCCCCTCAATGAGCGACATCATCAACGGACTCGGCCGCACCAGCGCCTTCGGCGCCCTCGGCCTGGTGCTGCTGATCCTCGGCATCGTCCTGGTGGACGTGCTGACCCCCGGTGCGCTCCGCAAGCAGATCTGGGAGGAGCGCAACCGCAACGCGGCCCTGCAGCTCAGCTCGGCACTGCTCGGCGTCGGCGGGATCGTGTTCACCTCGATCTGGACCACCTACGACGACTTCGGCAAGGGGCTGCTGAGCACCGCCGCCTTCGGCGTGCTCGGCCTGGTCCTGATGGGGCTGGCCTTCCTGGTCCTGGACCTCTTCACCCCCGGCAAGCTCGGTGCGATCGTGGTCGACCCGCAGCCGCACCCGGCCGTCTGGGTCACCGCCTCCTGCAACCTCGCGGTCGCGGCCATCGTGGCGGCCTCGATCTCCTGACCCCACCTCCGCGCAGCCCTGAGGCCAGGCCCTAGGCCAGGCCCAGGGCGAAGACGGCGAATCCCGCCGACAGCAGGCCCGCCGCGGTGCGCCGCGCAGCCGTCGACCGGGCCCACGGGGCCTCGAAGCGCCGGGCGTACCGGGCGATGAGCACGAGCAGCGTCGCGAACACCGGCAGCCAGGCCAGCCGCTGCACGATCCACAGCGCCGTGTCCGGGGCCGTCGTCAGCCCGGGGAGCCCGCCCAGGGCGGCGGCGGGCACGGCCGCGGCCAGCATCGCGCTCTGGTGCCAGCACAGGACGGTCATCGCGGACAGGTTGACGACGACCACCGGAGCCCACAGGGCCGGCCGCGCCAGCCACCGCGCGAGCCGGTCGCGGACCAGGATCGCCGCCCCGGACTGGGCCGCGGCCAGCGCCAGGACCAGCAGCGACGGCGGGTGCGAGTTGGTACGGGCCGCGCCCGGTACGCCGACCATGGACGCCGGGTAGTGGAAGAGCAGCAGCAGGACCGCGAAGAGCGCCGTGCCGCCCGCGCACAGCAGTGCGGCGCCGCGCCGCCCGATCCGGCCCTCGCCCCAGGAGACGCCGAGCTGATAGGCGAACAGCCAGCCCGGCAGGATGTTCACCAGGGCCACCCAGTTCGGCACGGCGTCCGCGTACGGCCCGTAGCGCAGGAAGTCCACCACGGCGACCGAAGCGAGCAGCGGCGCCGCCGCCCAGCCGCCGAGCCGCCGCGCCGCGCGCACGCAGTACGGGGTCAGGGCGGTCACCACCGCGTACACCCCCACGAACCACAGGGGTTGGACCACCAGCGTCGCCCCGGTCCGCAGGGTCGTCACCGGCACCCCCGCCGCGTACAGCAGCGGCGCGAGCACGGCCCACACGGCGGTGACGCCGAGCACCGGGCGGCCCAGCCGGGCGATCCGGCCCCGCAGCCAAGCCCCCGTCGAGCCCGTGCGGCGGTGGTAGGACAGCACCGAGGCGTACCCGCCGACCAGGAAGAAGATGCCGAGCATCTGGAGCACCCAACTGGCGGGCGCGAGCGCGGCGAAGGAGGAGAGCGGGCTCGCGTTGTGCAGCGCGCCCGCGCCGTCCAGGGTGAAACCGCCCAGCATCCAGTGCCCGGTGGGGACGGCCAGCAGCGCGATCGCGCGCAGCGCGTCGATCGCGCGGTCACGGTGGGCCGGGGTGTCCCGGTCGATGCGCCGGGCGAGGCGGCGCAGCCCCCCGACGGAGGGGCCGGTGCGGGTCGCGCCGCTCATCGGGCCGCTCCCGTCGTGATCGCGACGAAGGCCGCCAGGGACTGTGTCCCGGGGACGAAGTAGCCGGTGTGGCCCTCGGCGTCGGCGGCGGGGACCCGCCGGGCGCCGAACGCGGCCGACGTCGGGTCGGCGCCGTGCCCGAGCCCGGCGAACTCGACGTTCGGCACGTCGTCGATCCAGTCGGAGGGGCCCTTCGCGGCCCACACGCGGGCCCGGGTCCCCAGCGCGGCCGCGCGCTCCGCGTGCATGCCGGGGGAGCCGAGCACCACGATGTCCCGCGCGTCCGCGTGGCGGGCGGCCAGCCCGCAGACCACCGAGCCGTAGCTGTGGCAGAACAGCGCCGGCCGCGGGGCGCCGACGGCGTCGAGGCCCGCGAGGAAACGGGTCAAGCGGGTCGCGCCGGCCTCCGCGAGCCGGACGCGGGCGGCGTCGAGCCCCACCCCGACGGGGGTGGTGTAGCCCGTCCAGGCCACCACGGCGGTGGTGTCGCCGCTGGCGGCGCGCAGGGCGCGGGCCATCCCGGCGGGGCCGCTGTACGCCTGGCGCGCACGGTCGTGCGTCCGCGCGTCGTTGTCGGAACCCGGCACGACCACGGCCACGTGCTCCGCGTGCGCCAGGTCCCCGAAGACCTCGACGACCTGCCCGCGCCCGCGCGGGTCGAAGGCGAGGATCCGACGCTCGGACCCGGCGAGCGAGAGGTACCGGCCGTCACCGGAGGCCAGGATCGAGATCCGGTTCGCCCGGTACCGCAGGGCCACGGGCACGCCGTCCAGATTGCCGACGACCAGCGGGTGCCGGCGTACCAGGGCGTGCGCCTCCTCCGGGGGCAGCGCGGCGAAGAAGCGGGCCACCGCGCCCGGTGCGGCGGTGGTCGGATCGGGCAGCCCCCGCACCGCCAGCCAGGCCGTGGTCCCGGGGAGCGGGCCGGTGACCGCCGCCTGCGCGTCGGCGGACGCCCAGCCGGCGGTCCCCGTGATGACGGCCGCCGTCAGTACGGCGGTGACCAGCGTCCTCCCGAAGCGGCGCATGCCCCTTCTCCTCTCCTCGTGTCGAGGAGGAAGGTAGGAAGAAGGTGCCGAACCGGACATCGCACCAGGGAGCCAAGTGCGCTGTCATACCTGGGTAGGGGGTGGAGGAGACCACCTAATAGTTTATTTGGACTGATAGAGTTCGACTATGCCGCGTCGCGCCCTCGACAACCCGATCGTTCTGGCCGTGCTGGGCCTCCTGCTCGAACAGCCCTCGCACCCGCACCAGATGCTTGCCGAACTGCGAAGACGCAGCGAAAGCCACGCCGCCGCGATCACGCGGGGCACGCTCTACAACACCGTTGCCGCCCTGGCCGAAGCGGGCTGGCTCGCCTCGCAAGGCCAGCAGCGCGCGGGAAACCGTCCGGAGAGGACCGTCTACGCCCTCACGGAGGAGGGGCACGACGAACTCGTACGACGGCTGGACTCCCAGATCCGCAACCCACAGCGCGAGTTCTCGCAGTTCCTGGGCGCGGTCAGCTATCTCGGCGCCCTCGGGATGAGCGGCGCGGTGGAGGCCCTGGCCGAGCGTGCCCGACGCCTCCAGCAGCGCACGGCCGCCGATGAAGAACGCCTCGCGGAGGCCTTGGCGGCGGGCGCGCCCCGCCTGTACGTCATCGAAGCCGAATACGCGCTGTGCCTCGCTCGCGCCGAGACGACATGGATCGCCTCGGTCATCGATGACCTCCGCACCGGCTCGCTGACGTGGCCGACCGGTGCGGCGACACCCTCCGCACCCTCTGAAACGCCGAACCGAAAGGGATCGAACGCGTGACATCTTTAGCGCAAGACGGCTTGCTCTTCGGGATCTACCCGGGCGGAGTCGCCGGTGACGACACCGGGGGCCTGGCCGGCGGCCCGCCCGATGACCCGGCCCTCGTGTCGAGCGCACTCGACCGCCTCCAGGGCCGACCGGGCCGCCCGTTCCTGGTACGCGCCTACCTGAGCTTCGACGATGCCACCCGCCTCGGCGAGCCGCACGCGACCGCGGCGCCGGCCGCCGCGGCCCGATACGCCGTCCGGGGGCGCCGTCTGGACCTGGTGGCGCAGTACCGGTCCGCGGCCGGAGACGTCGACGGCTACTGCGATTTCCTGCGCGAGCTGGTCGAGCAGTACGGCGCGGTCACGAGCACGTTGCAAGTGACGGAAGAGCCCAACGTCACGTCGAACCCGATACTGGACGGCTACTACCCGGCGGTGCACGAGGCGATCGTCCGCGGGGTCTCCGTCGTCAAAGCGCGAGCACGTGAACTCGGGTACACAGGCCTACGGGTCGGATTCAACACCACTCCCCTCTTCGGGCCGGCAACCTCCTTCCTCACCGATCTGACCGACTTCGGGGGAGGAGACTTCATAGCCGATCTGGACTACGTGGGCCTGGACTTCTTTCCCGACGTCTTCCGACCCGTCGCCGCACCCGCCCTCGCGCACGCCGTCGAGGGGCTGTTGCGTCATCACCGCGACTCGGTGATGGCGCCGGCCGGCCTGGAGCATCTACCGCTGCACATCACCGAGCACGGGTGGCCCACCGGACCTGAACGCCACCCGCAGCGGCAGGCCGACGTCGTCGAGACCGTGGTGAGTGTGATCGCCGCCCGATCGAGCCAACTCCACCTGAGCGGTTACACGCATTTCGCGCTGCGCGACGCCGACAGCGCCCGAACGGGGCTGTTCCATCAGTTCGGACTCACCGCCGACGACTACTCTCCCAAGCCGGCCTTCGACACCATGAAGATGCTCGTCGAACGCTTCAGCGTCTGACGGCCGGGCGGCCCCTGCGCAACGGCGCCGGTGGGCACCGACCGCGCCCCTGGCAGACTTGACGGCATGTCCGACACACCGCCCGCAGACCCGCCGCCGCGAGATCCGGTGCCCGCGTACCTGTCGTACTATCCCGAGGTCCTCGCGTCCGGTTCGCTGCGGGGCGCCCTCCAGGAAGCGGCCGATCGGGCGGGCCTGCCGCTCGCGGTCGAGCTGACGTCCGCACCGGGCTGGCGCGTGGTGGCCGCACAGGTGACGGCCGACGGCCGCGCGGCGCAGGTCCTCATGAGCATCGGCGACCGCTCCTTCTCCGTCACGTGCTGGGCCGCCGATGTCAGCATGGCCACCGGCCGCACCGAGGAACTGTCCGAGGTCGTCGGGGCGCTGCACTCCTGGATGCGCGGGCACCGCCTGCGGGAGCTCGTCGCGCAGTGGCCGTTCCTGCGGACCTGGGAGCTGGCCGAGGCCTACGAGCGGGGCGACGCGGTGCCGGCGCGCTGGCGCTCCCTGCGCGGCTCCGCCGAGCAGAGGGGCGACACCGCGATGGGGGAACTCCTGCGGGCCGCCTTCGCGGAGCCGAGGCTGCGGGTCCTGTCGCCGGGGCAGAGCATGCAATGGCTCACCTTCAGCCGCGGGGCCGCCCCACCGATCTGCCGCGACCTGCCGCGGACCATGCCGGTCAAGGGCGGCGGCTACCGGATCCGTTTCGCCGACGGTCGGCTCCAGGACGCGGAGGATGCGGCGGGGGCCGTCGCGATCGTCCTCGCCGGCCTCCCTGAGGACGCCGTCCCGCACCCATGACCCCGCGCGCGACGGGACGGGGCCTCAGGCGCCGTCGCCCGGCCGGACCAGCCCCGCCTCGTAGGCGAAGATGACGGCCTGCGCCCGGTCCCGCAGGTCCAACTTGCCCAGGACCCGCCCGATGTGCGTCTTGACCGTCTGCTCGGCCAGCACCAGGTGCCCGGCGATCTCCTGGTTCGACAGCCCGCGCGCGATCAGCTCCAGCACCTCGGTCTCCCGCGGGGTCAGCCCGTTCAACCGGAGCGCCGGATCCTTGCGGGGCGCGGGCCGCCGCTGCACGAAGTCCGCGATCAGCCGCCGGGTCACCGACGGCGCCAGCAGGGCCTCGCCCGAGGCGACCACCCGGACCGCCGCGATCAGGTCGGCCGGGGGCGCGTCCTTGAGCAGGAAGCCGGAGGCGCCCGCGCGCAGCGCCTCGTACACGTAGTCGTCGATGTCGAAGGTGGTCAGCATCAGCACCTTCGGCCTGTGCACCACACCGGGCGCCGGTCCGAGCAGGGCGCGCGCCGCCGTCAACCCGTCCATCTCCGGCATCCGTACGTCCATCAGCACCACGTCGGGGTGCGCGGCCCGCGCCACCTCGATGCCGCGCCGGCCGTCGGGAGCCTCGCCCACGACGTCGATGTCGGCCTGCGCCGACAGCAGTGCGGCGAACCCCGCCCGCACCATGGCCTGGTCGTCGACGATGATCACGCGGATGGTCAACTGGCGTCCTCGGCAGCGGGGTGCAACGGCAGGCGGGCGGCGACCCGGAAGCCGCCGTCGGGAAGCGGACCGGTGTCCAGCGTCCCGCCCGTCAACCGTACGCGCTCGCGCATGCCGATCAGACCGTGACCGGTGCCCGGCCCCTCCAACCGCACCGGCGCGCTGCGGGCCCGCCCGTTGACCACGAGTACCAACACCTCGTCCGCGGCGCCCGCGTCGTGGCGCACCGAGACCCGGGTCGTCGCCCCCGGCGCGTGCCGCACCACATTGGCCAGTGCCTCCTGCACGATCCGGTACGCCGACAGGTCCACCGCGGGCACGGCCTCGGCCGCCAGCGCCGCCTGCGCCGTCATCGACAGCTCCACCGGCAGACCCGCCCGTACGGTCGCCTCCACCAGCTGTTGCACCCGCGCCAGCCCCGGCTGCGGAGCCCGCTCGCCGTCCACCCCGTCGCCCCGGAGCACCAGCAGCAGCCGCCGCATCTCGCCCAGCGACTCCCGGGCGCTCGCCGCGATCGCGGTGAACTCCTGGCGCACCTCCTCGGGCATGTCCGGCAGCCGGTACGGCGCGGAGTCCGCCTGCACGGTGATCACCGACATGTGATGGGCCACCACGTCGTGCAACTCCCGGGCGATCCTGGCCCGCTCCTCCAACAGGGTGCGCCCGGCGCGCTCGGCCTCGCTGATGCTCTCCTGCTCGGCGACCCGCCGCTGGGCGTCGCCCACCCCGCGCAGCGCCCCGGTCACCACCAGCATGACGCCGGCCAGCACGAACAGGAGCGCGTTCGTGTTCGTCACCCCGTCCGGTGGGAGGAAACCGAGCAGCACCCCGACCGCCCCGGTCGCCAGCCACACCCCGATCAGGGTCCGGATCGACTCGCGCAGCCCCAGGCAGGCCATCAGGAGCAGGTACCCGACGATGACCATGGGCGTCCACGGCCAGGTCTGCCCGGCGATCCGGTCGGCGTGGACCAGTACGAGGGCGCCCACGGTGTCGGCCGCGAGCACCAGCGCCCACGCGGCCAGCGGCCGGGTCACCGCGAGCAGCAGCGGCACGGTCTGCGCCACGCCCAGCGCGCCCGCCCAGCCGCCCCCCGCCTTGTAGTCGTTGGTGAGGACCGTGATCGTCACGGGCAGCAGGGTGAGCACGGCGACCGCGACGACCGCGTAGGGCAGCCGGCGCTGCCACCGCTTCGGGGCCTGCGCGAACAACGGCTCCGCGGCTCTGGCCGGGGTCCGCAGCACCGCGGTCAGCCCGGGCGGGGGACCGGACATCTCTTCGCTTCGCATGATCCGTCCAGCCTAGGGGGTGCCCGGTGCCCGGCGTCCGGTGCCGTGGCCCGGCCGTGCCGGGTGGATCTTGCCTGGGGATAGGGTCTCGGTGGCGCCGGGGGACGACGTCACCAGGGACAGCGCGAGCGTCAGGGGTCGGGGCATGGGTTCGGTGGCCACGTTGGAGAAACTGCTGCCGGTCCTGCTGGCCTTCGGCTGCGGTGCGGTGCTCGCCAGGCGCAAGGTCGTACCCGCCGAGGCGTCCAAGGCCTTCGCGGACTACGCCTTCCTCTTCGCCGTCCCCTGTTACCTCTTCGGCAACATCTACGCGAGCGACCTCGGCGCCCTGTTCAACTGGCGCGCACTGTCGGGCTACGCGGCCACCGCCGCGCTCGCCGTCCTCATGGTCGGGCTCGCCGCCCGGGCCCGGGGGGTGCGGGAGCCGCGCGGAGTGGCCCTGCGGATCATGGCGGGCGTCCAGGTCAACACCGCCTACTTCGCGGTGCCCGTCTTCATCACCGTGTTCGGCGACGCGGCGCCGATCTTCCCGGTGCTGCTGTTCCAGGTCTGCGTGCTGTCCCTCGTCGTCATCTCCGTCATGGAGCTCGGCCGCGCCGACGACGCGGCCGAGGGCGGCGCGCCCGGCGACGGAGCGGCCGCCGCCGGCGGGGCCTCGCGGCCCGTCCGGCTCGCCCGGGCCGTCGTCGCCTCGCTGACCACGCCGCTCGTGCTCGCCTGCAACGCGGGCATCCTCCTCAACCTGCTCGCGCTGCCCGTCCCGAAGGTGGTCCTCGACGGCTTCGCCTTCGTCGGCGACAGCGCCTCGCCGGTCGCGCTCTTCGCCCTCGGCCTCCACCTCGGCGGTCTCGGCCTCGACGTCCGGGGCACGACCCGCGAGGAGATCGCGCTGATCGCCTTCAAGTGCCTGGCCTTCCCGCTGCTCGCCTGGGGCGTCTGCGGCGGCCTGTTCGGCGTCACGGGGGACTGGCTGAACTACCTGGTGCTGATCGCCGCGATGCCCACCCCGCAGAACCTCTTCATCTTCGCCCAGCGCTACGACGTCGGCGTGGACCTCTCCGCCGCCCTGGTGATCAAGAGTTCGGTCGCGGCGCTGCTGCTGCTCCCGCTCTGGATCCAGTGGGCGGCGGCCTGACCCGACGGACGGCCGTCAGGCGCTCAGCACACCGGTGCCGAGCAGCCCGAAGAGCAGGACGCCGATGGCGATCCGGTAGAGGACGAAGGCGTTGAAGGAGTGCTTCGCGACGAACTTCAGCAGCCAGGCGATCGAGGCGTAGGCGACGACGAAGGACACCAGGGTGCCGACCGCCAGGGGCGCGAGGTCCACCCCGGCGCCGACCGCGTCCTTGAGCTCGTACAGGCCGGCGCCGGTGAGGGCGGGGATGCCGAGGAAGAAGGACAGGCGGGTGGCGGCGACGCGTTCGAGGTCGAGGATCAGGCCGGTGGACATGGTGGCGCCGGAGCGGGAGAAGCCGGGGAAGAGCAGGGCGAGGATCTGCGAGGAGCCCACGAGCATCGCGTCCTTGAGGCGCGTGTCCTGTTCGCCGCGCCGGTGTCGGCCCATCTGGTCGGCGGCCCACATCAGGCCGCTGCCGACGATCAGGGAGCCGGCCACCACCCACAGCGAGGCGAGCGGCCCCTCGATCAGCGGCTTGGCGGCCAGCCCGACGACGACGATGGGGATCGTGGCGTAGATGACCCACCAGGCGAACTTGTAGTCGTGGTGGTGGCGCTCCTCGCGGTCGGCCAGTCCGCGGCCCCACGCCGAGACGATCCGCACGATGTCCTTGAAGAAGTACACGAGGACCGCCGCGATGGCCCCCACCTGGATCACGGCGGTGAAGGCGACGACGGCCTTGTCGTCCACCGGAATCCCCATCAGACCCTCGGTGATCTTCAGATGGCCGGTGGAGGAGACCGGCAGGAATTCGGTGACTCCTTCGACGATGCCGAGAACGACTGCCTGGCCTATGCCGATGGTGCTCAATTGCCCCGTCCCTGAGGTTGGTTCGCGCGGGTGACCCCTGGCCGTCTACACGCGTGTAGAAGACGAAGGTGACTGTAGAGGATCCGCGCCGGGGCGACCAACACGCGGTGCAGCCGGTGTGCGCCGTTCCACGGCGTCGGAAGGCGGGGTCGGCCCGCGAGGTCCGGGCGGCCTCCGTCCGTCAGGGGGCCGGGGCGGACCGCTCCGGTTCCGGGCGGGTCGACGGGACGGGGGGCAGGGCCGGCCAGTGGGTGCGGATGCCGTCCCGCATCCGGGCCGCCAGGCGGGACAGGTGCGACAGGTCCGGGTGGTCCGCGCCCAGGGCGGTGACCACATCGAGGCGGTGGGCCAGCCGCTGGCGGGCCGTGGCCGTGCCCCAGGTCCAGTCCTCGCGCGCCGCCCGGGCCAGGTGGTCCCCGGCCTCCCGCCGCTCCCGCGGCACCAGCGCGTCCCCGCGCAGCAACCAGCCCGCGCAGGCGTCGGCGAGGCCGTCGGGGAGGTCCTCGCCCCGCTCCTCCCGCCACACCGCACGGTAGGCGGCCTCGGCGCGGGCCAGCAGCGGCGGGGCCGCGGCCGTCACGCACCAGCAGGAGGGGAACCCGATCCGCAGGTAGGCCAGTTCGGCCAGACCGCTGCCCACGGCGGCCTGTTCGAAGTCGACGAACCGGATCCCCGCCGGGGTGTGCAGGTCGTTGCCGGGACACGGATCGCCGTGCAGCAGCGAGTCCACCCGGGCCGCCCCGAGCCGCTCCACCAGGGCCGCCACCTGCGCCCGCGCCCCGGCCGGCACCTCGGCCCCCAGTTCCCCGGCCAGGCCGAGGAACGCCAGGGCGTCCTCCTCGCCCGGCCCCCGCCACCGCGGCAGGCCCGCCGCCTCCGCCGCGGACAGCGCGGCCCCGCAGGCGTGCAGCCGGCCCAGCGCCACCGCGTACTCCACGATCCACTCGGGCCCGGGCCGCCGGTGCTCCAGGTGTTCCAGTACGAGGACCCGCTCGGCCGGATCGGCGGCGAGCAGCGCGGGCGCCACGGGCCCGGCGGGCCGCCGGCCGGCCAGCCGCAGGGCGGTGACCTCCCGCGCGTACCGGTCCTGGGCGCCGGGCCCGGAGACGAGCTGCTTGAGGACGGCCGGTCCACCGGCCAGTTCGACCCGCCACACCCGCGAACGCGGGCTGCTCTCCAGTCGTTCCACCCGTCCCGGTGGCCCCAACCGGTCCCGCAGTCCGTCCCCGAACGGCAACCGCTCCGTCATCCCGGCCCTTCCGCCTCCGTCACCCCACAGAACGGCCCCACACCACCACACCTCCGTGCGCCCGGGCCAACGGATTTCCGCGTGCGCCGCGCGGCTCCCCGCGCGTTCCCCCGCGCGGGGGAGCCTCGTTGAGACCGGTATGGAAACTGGCGTGGAACTGCCGTCCGTCGCGGCGCCCGGGGTCGGCGAGCGGGCCGACGCGGCCGCCGACGCGGCCTGTCACCTGTACGACGCGGCCTTCCTCGGCGGCTGGAGCCGGACCGCGGCCGAGGACGCCGCCGAGACCATCGAGACCACCGCGCACGCGTTGGCGAACGTCCACCCGCGGGCCGAGGTCATCCTCGCGCCCGTGCACGCGGCCCTCGCCGACCTGCGTCGGCGGCTCGAACTGCCCCCGGCGGACACCGTGATCGCGCCGGGCGCGCCGCAGACCCCGCGGTCCGTGGGGAACCCGCGGCGCACCCGGCGCCCCCACGGGCTCATCGCGCCGCGTCGACCGCCGTCTGGTACAGGCTCCTGACGTCCGTACCGAAGTAGGAGCTGTACGAGGTGTCCGGGCCGGGACCGCCCGTCTTCCAGCCCCCGATGACCCCGATGACGTCACCGGTGTTGGTGAACCGGTCGAAGTTCTTCAGGAACGGGCCGCCGCTGGTCCCGCCGGGGTAGCCGGTGCAGTCGATCCGCAGGAACGAACCGGGGCTGGCCGGATCGGTACTGGTGAACCGGGTCGTCCGGTTGACGCACAGCCGGGGCCGGGCCGCCGAGGCCGGATAGCCGATCAGCCGCACCTCGTCGTGCTCGTACCCGTCGCCCGTGACCAGCCGGTTCCCGCCGACCGCGTCCTCGACCTCCGTGCCCTGGCTGTTCGGTCCGACCCGGGCGAAGGCCACGTCGAGCGTGGCCGCGAGGTCGGGCCCCTGCTGCTGGTAGCGCGGGTCGACCCACACCTTCAGCACGGGGAACATCCCGTACGGGCGGGGGGTCCTGGCCGTGTAGTGCGGTACGAACGCGACCTGCCGCGTGTCGGCGCCCAGCAGGCAGTGCGCCGCCCCGAGCACCAGGTCCTTGTGCGGGGAGGCGACCACGCTGGCGGTGCAGAAGTACGCCCCGCCGTCCTTCATCACGAACAGCCGGCCGACCACCGGCACCCCGTCGAAGTCCTGCCCGTCACCGGGCCCGGCCGCCACCGGGACGCCCGGGTCGCCGCCCATCACCGCGGCGGAGGCCATCCGGTCCGTGGTCCAGAAGGCCTGCGCGTCCCGGGCGGTCCAGTGGCCGCCGCCCGGCGCCCGGGTCCCGGCGGAGCCGGCCCCGGCGGGCACCTGTCCGATGCCCACCACCACGGAGGCCGCGGCCACCACGACGAGCGTCCGACGCAGCATCGCACCACACCGCATGCTGAACTCCTCTTCCCGCTGTTGACCGGACGGCTCAGGCACTAGACCCCCTGGGGGAAGTCGAAGAGACGGCTGGGGTCGTAGGCATGCTTGACCTCCTTCAAACGAGCGAGATTGCCGCCGTAGTACGCCTCGCCCCAGTTGTTCAGCTTCGGATCCGTGTAGTTCTGGTACGCGCGCCCGCTCGCCCACGGCCGCAGCCGCTGCCAGAACCCGTCCAACCAGGCCTGGTGGCGCCCGATGTCGGTGGGGGAGGACCCCGAGGGCCAGTACGCGAGGTACTGGGCGAGGAAGCCGGCGCCCCGGTGGACGAAAGCGGTCGCCGCCGGGTCCACCCGGCCCACCGCGCCCCCGCACACCCCGTCGAACTGCACCACGCCGAGCCCGCCCGGGGGCACCGCCGAGGCGTAGCGCCGTACGCCGTCCAGCACGGCCGCGACGGCGTCCTCGGGCAGGCCCGCCGCGGGCCAGAAGTCCGAGCGGGCCGCGTAGTCGTCCCGGCCGAGGCGCCCCTGCGGATCGTGCCCCGGCAGCCGCCCGGGCAGGTGACACCGGGCCGCCGACTCCTCCCGGCAGCCGGACAGCGTCCGCATGGTGTCGCCGTAGGTCCGCACCTCCACGTGACTGTCGCGGGGCCGGATCCCGACCGCGTCCGCCAGCCGCGTGAGCTGCTCCTCCAGCGTGCGACGGCCGTCGAGGCAGAGCACCCGCACTACCACCGGCCCCGGCGCCGCACCGGGCTCGACCACGCATTCGACCTGGCTCCAGAAGGGATCCGCCAACGAACCGAGCCACTGCTGCCAACCACGCAGCAGCGCGCCGGAGTCCGGCCACGACCAGTGCAGTTCCGCGAAGGCGCAGTCCCCGACCGGGCGGGTGCGCAGCCGGAATTCGGTGACCACCCCGAAGTTCCCGCCGCCACCCCCGCGCAGCGCCCAGAAGAGGTCCGGGTCGCTCCGCGCGTCCACCTCGCGCACGACCGCGTCGGGGGTGACGATCCGGACCCCGGTGAGCTGGTCGCTGGTCGTCCCGAAGGCCCGGCTGGAGACGCCGAGGCCGCCGCCGAGCGCGAGCCCCGCGATCCCGACGGAGGGGCACAGCCCGGTGGGCACGGCCACGCCCCGCTCCGCCAGCCGCGCGTTCACGTCGCCGAGCCGCGCCCCGGCGCCGATCCGGACCTCCCCGGTCCCGGTCTCGACGGCCGCCATGGCGCCGACGTCGACGACCAGTCCGGCTCCGGTCGAGTAGCCGGCGTAGCTGTGCCCGCCGCCGCGGGGCACGATGGCCACCGCCGCGCGGCGGGCGAAGGCCACGCAGGTCGCGACGTCACCGGCGTGCGCGGGGTAGGCGACGGCGCCGGGTGCGATCGTGTCGTAGCGCGGCTGGAAGAGCCGGCGGGCCTCGGCGTAGTCCCGTTGCCCGGGGAGGACCAGCTGTCCGTCGAGGTCCCGGGCGAGCGCCCCGAAATCGGCGGCGCGCCGCCGGTCCCGGATTCCCGGTGGCCGCCCCGCCCCGACGGAGGCGAGAACGGCTGCGGCGGCACCGGCGAGGAGGTGACGGCGATCGAGGGTCATGTCCCACTAGTGCCATCGCGGCCCCCGATCGCCCGGGGGACAGGGCCGCGCACGGGCCCGGCTCCCCCCGAACGGCCCACCCCCGGCGCCCCTCGGGCCGGGGCGCCGAGCGCGCGCGGTCACCGCAGCGCGAGCCCCGACGGTCGGCCCAGGGTCGTCCACAGGTCGCCCGGGGTCCCCGGGCTGAGCCGCATCAGGGTGAGCGCCTTGGCGGGCAGCGGTCCGGTCAACAGGGCCACCGCGTCCGGGGTGCGCTCCAGCGCGGGCGCGGCGGCGGCCAGGTCCTCGGCCAGCGCCCCGGCCGAGCCCGCCAGCGCCCCCAGCGCCCCGGTCACCAGCGAGCCGAACAGCTTGCGGCGCAGCAGCACCTCGTCGTCCGTGACCAGCCGCCCCGCCAGCGGCGGCGCCGGGATCCCGTGCGCGGCGAGCCGGGCCGGGCTGATCCGGATGTCGGCGAGGTCCCGGTAGACCAGCCGCAGCGGTTCCCCGGCCGGGGAGAGGACGACGAGCAGGTTCTGGCCGTGCGCCTCCAGGGCCACGCCGAGGTCGAGCACGCGCAGGCACACCGAGAGGGCGAGCCGGGCGAAGTCGGCCCGCCAGGCGGGCGAGCGGGCCCACTCGGTGCCCCCGAGCGCCCCGACCGGCACGACCCGTTCGCCCGCGCCGGCGTCGGCGTACCGCTCCGGCGGCTCGCGCAGCACGGCCGCCAGGTCCGGGCTGTGCGCGGTGGCGGCGCCCAGGGTCCGGGTGACGTGCAGCCGCCCGTCGAGTCGGGCTGCCAGCGACGCGGCGAAGGCCGACACCGCCTGGGCGGTCTCGATCGAGTACTCCGAGACGTCCCGCACGGAGGACGTCAGCCGCGTGCTCAGCGCCGTCTTGACCTGCGGGGCCGCGCCCCCGGGAGCGCAGCCGTCCAGCGGGCCGCCCGCGATCGGGGTCAGCGAACGCAGCGCCATCAGCGGATGCGCCGCCAGGCCCGCCGGGCCGGCCCCGCCCGCCACGGCCGCCCCGGGCAGGCCCGGCACGTGCGCGGCCTGCCAGGGGTGCACCGGGATCAGGATCCGCGCCCCGTCCCGCAGCGCCGCGGGCCAGGTGCCCGTCACCAGGCTCACGTCCGCCCGTACGGCGCGCAGGCCGAGGGTGACGACCGGCCGGTGCTCCGGCGCGTACGCCAGCTCCTCGGACACCGAGAAGCCGGGGCGGTAGCGGCAGTTGGGGTGGTAGGGATGCCCGTCGACCACCCGCTGCTCCCACTCCCAGACCTCGACGGGCCGCTGCGGCCCCCCGTGCGCCGACTGCCCGGCCCGGGAGAGCGCGAGGGAGGCCGTGCCGGCGTCCAGCTCGGCCGCGAAGCCGGCGCCGTGCGGTACCCGCAGCGCCGCCATCAGGTCCGCGGCCCGCGCGTGCGCCGTACCGTCGAGGCGCAGCTCCTGGACGCGGGCGTCGTGCGCGTACGGGTCGGGGAGCGGTCCGTGCAGCCGGGCGCCGTCCGCGAGCAGCACGGTCATCGCGTCGCCGGACACCGAACGGCGCACCACCCACGGCAGCGGTTCGTGGGCCAGCGCCCGCCAGAGCCGGGTCAGGACGGCCGCCCGCGCGCCGGGCAGCGCCGCCGCGTAGGCCGGGCCGAGGGCCGGTCGTACGTCGCCCAGCCGGGCGGCGACGGCGTCCTCGGCGGCGGATCCGGGGGCATGACCACTGCGGTACAGGGCGGAGTCCTTTCGGTCGGGCACGGCTTCGGGCGAGCGGCTCGTCGCGCGGGCGCCGCGTCGGGTTCCCGTTCGTATTCTCGTCCGGTCATCATCGCCCGAACGCCACGGCGACGGCCCGGATCGTCGATACTGAAGATCACTGCCGGCCCTAGAGGGAAGTCCGTGGACCCTTGGAACCCAACGCCGCCGTGACGTCCGCCGTCACCGCCGCCGCCGACGAGTACGCCGCGGCGCCGCTCCTGAACTGCCTCCTGCGGGAGGCGGCCGAACCCGAGGGGGACGCCGCCGAGGGCGTCCACCGACTGCTCGGCAGCGGGCGGCTCCTGCGGGTCCGGGCCGGGCGCCGCCCCGGCCGCCCCGAGCTGCGGGGCGCCGACGGCTGGTACCCGTTGAGCCACACCGACCTCATCAAGCTCACCTCCGACGAGCTGCGCCGCTACACCGGCGTGGCCAACGACGAGCTGCCCGCCGAGATCGCCGACAGCCGCGCCGCGATCGGCGCGATCCTGGCGGCCCGCGCCTCGGCCACGGCGCCCGACGACCCCTACGTCCGCTCCGAACAGGCGCTGCTGATGGGCCACCCCTACCACCCCGCGCCCAAGGCCCGCGGCGGCGCGCCGGCCCGGTCCTGGCTGCCCTACGCCCCCGAGGCGCACGGGCGCTTCCCGCTGGCCTTCCTCGCACTGCGCGCCGATCAGGTGCACGAGGAGGGCGGCGCGGCCGCCGCGCAGCTGTTCGAGGAGCTCGCCGATGCCGCCGGCGCGCCGCCGGTGCCGCCCGGCCACGTCCTGCTGCCCGCCCACCCCTGGCAGCTGGAACTGACGTGCGCGAGCCCCGGGCCACGCGCGGCCCTCGCCGACGGGCGGCTGCTGCGGCTGGCCGGCGGCACCCGGCCCGGCTGGCCCACGGCCTCCGTGCGGACCGTGTACCTGCCGGGTCCGCGGAGCGACCTCTTCGCGAAGTTCAGCCTGGACGTCCGGATCACCAACGACGTGCGCCGGCTGTGGCGGCACGACCTGCTGAAGCTGCGCCGCACCGACGCGGCCGTCGGCGCCGCCTTCGCTGCGGTCCGCGCCCGCACGGGGACCACGGCGGCCTGGACGGCCGACCTGGGCTACCGCACCGCGACCTTCGCCTTCGAGGAGCTGGCCGTAATGGTCCGCGAGGGGCTGCGCGCGCACCTCGTGCCGGGCGCCACCCCGCTGTTGGCCGCCGCGCTCGCCGAGGGCTCCGAGCCCGGGCCGCTGGAGCGGACCGCCGATCCGGCCGCCTGGTGGCGCGCGTACCTGCGCCAGGTGGTGCCCCCGGCGCTGGAACTCTTCGCGCGCCACGGAGTCGTGTTGGAGGCCCACCTCCAGAACACCCTGATCGCGGTCGACGGATCCGGGACCCCCGTACAGGCGCTCTTCCGGGACGCGGAGGGCGTCAAACTGCTCCCGGAGACCGACCGCGCGGAGGGCTGGCAGCGGCTCGTCTACTGCCTGGTGGTCAACCACCTGACCGAGATCGCCGGCGCGCTCGCCGACCACCACCCGGGCGTGGCCGCGGGACTGTGGCCGGCCGCGCGGGAGGAGTTCCGCCGGTACGACGCGGAGCACGGGCTGCCCGAGGTCCGGGAGCTGCTGAGTGCCCCGACGCTCCCCGGCAAGACCAACCTGCTGTTGCGCTGGACCCGCGCCGACGGCGCCGCCGCCCGCTACCTGCCGCTGCCGAATCCGCTGCGCGGACCGGACGGCTCCTGAACCGGGGCCACCGGGTGCTCAGTTCACGGTGTGGACGTCCCCGGTGGTGGTCGAGGTGATGATCTCGCGCCGGCCCAGGTCGCCCGGCGGGATGCCCGGATGGTGGCCCGTGCTCCGGGCGGCGGCGGCAGCGCCGAGCGCGAGGCGGGAGACGATGCGGTAGCGGTCGCCGCGGTAGACGGAGTGCACGTACTCGACCGGGCGGTCGGTGGAGTCCGTGGTGAGCCGCTCGATCAGCAGGGCGGGGGAGTGCAGGGGCACGTCCAGCAGCGCGGCCTCGGCCTCGTTGACCACGGTGGGCTCGATCGACTGCCGGGCCTCGTGCACGAACAGCCCGTGCCGCTCGCGCAGGTGCTCGTACAGGTCACCGGCCTCCAGCTCGGCCGGGGTCAGCGCGGGCACCAGGTCCGCCGGGATGTGCAGGTGCTCGATCGCCATCGGGGCACCGTCCACCAGGCGCAGCCGTGCCACGTAGAGCAGCCCCGCGCCGGGGGAGATGCGCAGCCGGCGCCCGATCCGGGCGTCCGCCGGGATCACCGCGTGCTCCAGCACCCGGCTCGACCAGTGGCCCGCCGCCCGCCGCACCGCGAAGGAGGCCGCGTCGGGGGCCAGTTCCTGGGTGATCTTGGCGGGTGCGACGAACATGCCGCGGCCGTGTTCGCGGACCAGCGCGCCCGTGGCCACCAGCTCGTCGACGGCCGCGCGCAGGGTGGGCCGCGACACCTCCAGCGCGGCGCACAGGGTGCGCTCGGAGGGGATGGCGTCACCCGGTCGTCGGGTGTCGATCAGACCGAGCAGGTACTCGCGGACCCGCTCCCGCTTCAGCACCGGTCCCGCGCCGCTCGCCGTCACGCTCCGCTCCTCCCCGGTCGTTCCCGGTCGTTCCCGGTCGTCCACGCGTGCCCGTGTTGTCCAACTGGTCAGGCACATCTAACCACTTCGGCACCGGATAGTCAGCAAATCCCTTACTGCCGCGCAGGGTTGACGTCGTTACCCGCTCATGCCACCTTCGTGCCACGCAGCTATCCAGTTGACCAATTGGTAAGGCAATGGAGGAACCACCGCGCCATGTCCGCCCGCCGCGCCGCCCTCCCGCAGCTCGTCCCCCGCCCCCACACCCTCACCCCCCACCCGGGCCGCTTCCCGCTCGGCCCCGACACCGCCCTGCGCGCCGGCCCCGGCGCCGGGGCCGCCGTCGCCCTGCTGCGCGAACTGTTCGCCCCGGTCACCGGCGGCCCCCTGGACCCCGGCGCTCCGGGCGGGCGGATCGTGCTGAGCTCGGACGGCGACCCCGCCGAGCTCGGGGCCGAGGGTTACGCCCTGACCATCGGGCCGGACTCCGTCCTGCTGCGCGCCGCCCGGCACGAGGGGCTGCTGCACGGGGTCCAGACCCTGCGCCAACTGCTCCCGCCCGCGGCCCTCGGCGCGGGGGCGGGGCCGTTGCCCGGGCTGTCCCTGCCCTGCCTGAGGATCACCGACGGCCCGCGGTTCGCGTGGCGCGGGGCCATGCTGGACGTGGCCCGCCACTTCCAACCAGCCTCGTACGTACGCCGGTTCGTGGACCTGCTCGCCCTGCACAAGCTCAACGTCCTGCACCTGCACCTCACCGACGACCAGGGCTGGCGGATCCCCGTACCCGGCTACCCGCGGCTCACCGGGACCGGGGCCCGCCGCCGCGAGAGCGAGGGCGACGGCACCCCGCACGGGGGCGCGTACACCCGGGCCGAGCTCACCGGGCTCGTCGACTACGCGGCCCGCCGCGGGGTGACGATCGTCCCCGAGATAGAGATGCCCGGCCACACCCGCGCCGCCCTCGCCGCCTACCCCCACCTGGGCAACCGCCCCGACGTCACCCTGGAGCCGTGGACCCGCTGGGGGGTCTGCGAGAACATCCTCGGCGTCCACGACGAGGTCCTCGACTTCTGCCGCGCCGTCCTCGACGAGGTCATGGACGTCTTCCCCGGGCCCTATGTGCACATCGGGGGCGACGAGTGCCCCGCCACCGAATGGCACGCCTCGACGGCGGCCCGGGAACGCGCCGCCCGCGAGGGACTGAGCGGCCCGGAAGCGCTCCACGGATGGTTCATGCGGACCGTCGCCGACCACGTCGTCGCGCGCGGCCGCCACCCCCTGGGCTGGACCGGGAACGGCGCCGAACTCCCCGGCGCCTTCACGGTCGCCGCCTGGCTCGACCCGGACCACGGGCGGACCGCGGCCCTGCGCGGCCACGACGTGATCATGACGCCCCACCGCTCCACCTACCTGGACTACCCGCAGTCCGCCGACCCCGCCGAACCGCGCGGACAGGACGGCGGCGTGGTCGACCTGCGCGGGGTCTACGACAACGAACCCGCCCCGCCCCACTGGGAACCGGAAGCCACCCGCCGGATCCTCGGCACCCAGGCACAGTTGTGGACCGAGTACGCGAGCACCCCCGCACAACTGGAATACCTGGCCTTCCCCCGGCTCTGCGCCCTGGCCGACACCGCCTGGTCCACCCACCGCGACTGGCCCGACTTCCGGCGCCGACTGGACCACCACCACGACCGGCTCGCCGCCCTCGGCGTGCGCGCCCGGCCCCCGCACCGCGACCACGACGGCGCCTGACCCCGCGCGCCCTTCGCCCGCACCGCCGCACCGCCGTCCCCCGCTCTCCCCCACCCGAGAGGAACCCCGATGCGCCGCACCACGCGTACCCGCGCCGCGATCGCCCTCGCCCTGGCCGTCACCGCCGGGCTCGGCACCGTCTCCCTCGCCGCCCAGACCGCGAACGCCGCGGCCGACTCCGTCAAGGTCCAGTACCGCACCAGCGCGAACGGAGCCACCGCCGATCAGGCGGAGCCCTGGTTCAAGGTGGTCAACAACGGTTCGACGACCGTCGCGCTGAGCCGGGTGACCTTCCGCTACTACTTCAAGGCGGACGGCCCCGGGCTCCAGTACCGCTTCGCCTGCTCCTGGGCGGTCACCGGCTGCGCCGACGTCACCGCCTCCTTCGGCCTCCTGGAGCACCCCACCGCCACCGCCGACCGCTACCTGGAGATCGGCTTCACCGCGGGCGCCGGATCCCTCGCCCCCGGCGCAGACACCGGGGACATGCAGCTGCGCTTCCACCGGGTCGACTGGCAGACCCTGAACCAGGCCGACGACTACTCCTTCGGCGCGGGGCAGGGCACCTACGCCGACTGGGACAAGGTCACGGCGCGGCTCGGCGGCGCCGCCGTCTGGGGAACCGCCCCCGCCGGGAACGGCGCCGACCCGACCCCCACGCCGACGGACCCCACGCCCACCCCCACGCCGACCGACCCGCCGCCCACCGGGGCGACCCTCTTCGACGACTTCTCCTACACCTCGTACGGCGACCCGGCCATCGCCGCCCACGGCTGGAACGTGCGCTCCGACTCCGGCGGGCCGGGCGTCCCCGGCGCCGCCTGGTCCCCGGAGAACGTCACCTTCGCCGCGGCGGGCGGCGGCAACACCGTCATGAACCTGGAGACCTCCACCGCGGGTTCGGCGCAGAACACCCAGCAGACCGAAGTGCTCACGAAGGCGACCAAGTTCAAGAACGGCACGTACGCGGCCCGGGTCAAACTCTCCGACGCCCCGAAGTACGGCCCGGACGGCGACCACCTCGTCCAGACCTTCTTCACCATCAACGACCTCAAGGCCCCGATGGCCGACGACTACGCCGAGTACGACTTCGAGTACCTGCCCAACGGGGGCTGGGGCGAGCCCGGGAACATCCTCTACACGACGTCGTGGGAGACCTACCGCCCCGACCCGTGGGAGGCGGTCAACCAGCACACCGAGGCCCGTACCGGCTACGCGGGCTGGCACGACTTCGTCGTGACCATCGACGACCACGCCATCACCTACTTCATCGACGGGCAGGTCTTCGGCACGCACGACGCCCGCTACCTGCCCGAACGGCCCATGTCGATCAACTTCAACCAGTGGCTGATCGACCTGAACGGCCAGAGCGGCACCACTGCCCGCGCCTACGACCAGCAGGTCGACTACGTCCTGCACGTCAAGGACCAGGTGCTCACCCCGGCCCAGGTCACGGCCAAGGTGAACGCCTACCGCGCGGCGGGCACGTCCTTCGAGGACACCGTCCCGGCGGGCTGACCGCCACCGCCGGTCGTGGTCACGAGCGCGGTCACGGGGCGTCGGGTGCGCGGACGAAGCCGTTCAGCGGCGCGAGGACCTTCCAGTCGAGCGCTTCGTAGAGCGCCCGGCCCTGGACGGTCGCGCCCAGGATGCCGGTGGACACGCCGCCGTCGACGGCCGTGGTGGTGAGCGCGCCCATCACCACCGTCCCGAGGCCGCGGCGCCGGTGGGCCGGTTCGGTGACGATCTGGTCGAAGACGCAGGCGGAGCCGGTCCGTCCGGTCAGCCCGGACGCGGCCGGTTCCCCGTCGGAGCCCAGGACGCGCACGGAGGTGACGCCGTCGGAGCTCTCGACGGTGACGGTGTACCCGTCGGGTGCCCGGACGGGCTCCGGACGCAGGTCGACGGCCATCAGGAAGCAGGACTCGACGGGCTCCCACCCGGCCGGGAACCAGGGCCGCATCTCGGCCGCCGGCAGGAACGCCTTGACGCAGGTGGTGGGTTCGGTGATCGTGCCGACCAGCTCGCGGGCGACGTCGGGGTCGGCATCGAGCAGGACGTGCCGGACCACCTGGTCCGGCCGTCCGAGGTCGATCCGCAGTCCCCACGGCACGTCCACCGGCTCCGGCATCCGCCGGGCGACGGCCCATCCCTCGACCCACGACCGCGCCGTTCGCATCATCGATCCACCCCGATACCCGCCCACCGACATGAGGAGGTTCCCCCGCTTCCGCACTGTACGTGAAGGCCGCTGACCTGCCGAAGGCTTGGCCGGGCATGATCCGCAGGACGGGCTCAGAGTGCCGATCGGAGCCGGGCGGCCGACCGGGCCAGTCGCACGACGGCGACGAGGGGCAGGATCCAGGACAGCGCGAGCGCAGCCATCAGGGCGGTCGGGCCCAGTCCGCTGGTCGCCACCATGAGCACACCCGCGAACACGGTCACCGTGAGCACCGGGGAGAGCAGCAGCACGGTCGCCAGCCACTGCTCGCGCCGCGCCCACTGGGTCGACATCCACAGCCTGACCAGCCCGACGACCAGGAAGACCGGGGTCAGCACCAGGCCGGCCAGCGGCACGAAGGCGAGGGGGAAGAACAGGGCGAGGAGGGTCAGGGTGACGGCCGTGCGCGCCGTGCCCTCCGCCTCGGGGCGCAGGGGTCCGGCGCCCTCCTCCGCCAGCGCGGCGTCCGCGATGGTCCGGGGTGACCCGAGCCGGTCGAGCACTCCGCGCACAGTCGTCTCGTCCGCGGGGTGCGAGCCGGCGAGGGTCACCTCGATGTGCTCGCCGAGGTCCGCGAGCAGTTCCCGGCGCCGCTCGTCGGGCAGGGTGCGGGTCCGCTCGTCGACCGCGGAGAGGAAGGCGCGGACCAGGGGGTGGGGCAGGGTGTCGTTCACGTCGGCTCTCCAGGAGTGAGGAAGTGGTCCACGGCGGTGCGGAAGGAGGGCCAGTGGGCGGCGAACTCCTCCAGCGCGCTGCGGCCCGCGTCGGTCAGCGTGTAGTACCTGCGCGGCGGTCCGCTGTCGGAATCGCGCAGGTGGGTGTCGGCGAGTCCGGTCCGGCGCAGGCGGGACAGCAGGGGGTACATCGTTCCCTGGCTGGTCGTCATCACCTCGACCCGGGCCAGCTCCTCCAACAGCTCCACCCCGTAGCGCGGTCCGTCGCGCAGCAGCGCCAGGACGCAGTACTCCAGTACGCCCTTGCGCAGCTGACTGGCCACGTGGCCGTCGGCTCCGGGTTGGCTTGCATTGCCAGGTACCATGCAAAGCAAGCTACCACAGGAAGGGCCGTTCCCCACCGGCCCCGGAAGGGGGGCGTCGAGCGGGGAACGGCCCTGGGGGGCCGGTCAGTTGTCCTGTCGGCCCGTCATCAGGACCTCCCGCAGCCGGGCGACCAGTGCGGAGGCGCTCTCCGGCTCCTCCCGCAGCGGCGGCGCGGTGTCGTCCGCGGACAGCTGCTTGAGGTGGTCGGAGAGCACCTCCGCGTACGCCTGCTCGTGCTCGATCATTCCGCCGGGTTGGCGCAGGCCGATGGTGGCCCCGATCGCCTTGCCGATGAGCGCGGTCATGACGAAGGCGTACAGGCCGAGGACGACCACGGCCGTGAGCTGCTTGCCGAGCAGGTCCCACGAACCGCCGTAGAACAGGCCCTTCTTGCCGGTGAGCGCACCGGTCGCGGTCAGCCCGGCCATGACCATGCCGACGATTCCGCCCCAGCCGTGGATGCCGACCACATCGAGGGTGTCGTCCACCCCCAGCCGGTACTTCCAGCTGATCGCCAGCGCACAGGTCAGCCCCGCGACGAAGCCGGTGACGGTGGCCCACACCGGGCTGATCCCGCCGGCCAGCGGGGTCGTGGCGACCAGGCCGGTCACCGCGCCCATGCACATGTCCAGCAGGCCCACCTGCCGGGTCCGCCACCAGCTGGTGACGGCCCACCCGGCCATCGCGGCCCCTGCCGCGAGCTGGCTGTTCAAGAACGCCATCGCGGCGCCCCCCGGAGTGCCCAGCGAGGAACCGGTGTTGAAGCCGAACCAGCCGAACCACATCAGCGACAGGCCGATGACGACGAGCGGCAGGTTGTGCGGGCGGATGCCCTGGCGGTCGAAGTCGGCGCGCTTGCCGGCGACGATCGCGAGCGCGAGGCCCGCGGCGCCGGAGCCGATCTCGACGACCGTGCCGCCGGCGAAGTCGACGGCTCCCAGCTGCTCGGCGACCCAGCCCTGCGGGTCGAACACCCAGTGGGCCATCGGGACGTAGACCAGCAGCGTCCAGGCGCAGACGAAGGCGATCCAGCCGTTCATCGTGGCCCGACCCGCGATGGAACCGCTGATCAGGGCCACCGTGACGATGGCGAAGGACATGTGGAAGACCGCGAAGGTCACGGTCGGCACGTCACCGGTGAGCGAGGCGGTGCCGATGCCGCGCAGGAAGGCGTGGTCGAGGGTGCCGATCACCCCGAGGCCGCCCGCGTCCGGTCCGAAGGCCAGCGAGTAGCCGACGGCGAACCAGAGCACCGTGACGATCACCACGCAGAAGAAGCACATCTTGAGCATGGCGATGATCTGGCCGGTGCGGACCATCCCGCCGTAGAAGAAGGCCAGTCCGGGCGCCATCAGCAGTACCAGGGCCGTGGCCATCATCAGCCACGACGCGTTGCCCGAGTCCCCGATCGTCGTCACTTGTCCCGCTCCCGTCGTTCCAGGACCGAGAGGACCTCGGCCAGCAGTGCGGCGTCCTGCGCGGCCGGGTCGGTCCCGGCGGCGGAGGCGGCCGAGGCGGCCCCGCCGACCCCGGTCCCCGCGCGGGCGGGGGTGCGGCCTGGCTCCTCGGCCTGCTCGCCCATCCGGTCGCGGATCTGCTCCAGCGTCTCGGAGTCGTAGGCGACCTCCTCCTCGCGCCCGGGCACGTTCTCGTACTCCTCGGAGGTGCGGAAGCCGACGGCCCTGTCGATGGCCTGGGCGATGAGCCAGGTCATCGCGAAGGCGAAGCTGCCGACGGCGAGGATGGCGACGGCCTGGCGCCACAGCTGGTCGAGCCCGCCCCCGTAGAGGAGGCCCTTCTTGCCGCTCATCGCGGCCGTCGCGAAGAAGCCGACGGACAGCACCCCCACGATGCCGCCCCAGCCGTGCACTCCCACCACGTCGAGGGTGTCGTCCACGCCGATCTTGTACTTCATGTTGATGGCGAAGCAGCAGACCACGCCCGCGACGAAGCCGATGACCAGGGCGCCGACCGGGGAGACCTCACCGCAGGCCGGGGTGATCGCGACCATGCCCGCGACGGCCGCCGAGGCCACGCCCAGCATCTCCACGTGCCCGAGCCGCCACTTCTCGATGATCGGCCAGCCGATCATCGCGCCGGCGGCCGCGAGCTGCGTGTTGAAGAAGGTGGTCGGAGCACTGCCCTCGACCTGGAGCGCCGATCCGGCGTTGAAGCCGAACCAGCCGAACCACAGGAGCGCCAGTCCGATCACCACGAGCGGCAGGTTGTGCGGCCGGATCGGGTCGCGCTCGAAGTCCCGGCGCTTGCGCAGCACGATGGCCACCGCCAGCCCGGACGCGCCCGAACTGAGCTCCACCGGCAGGCCGCCCGCGTAGTCGAGGGCGCCCAGGGACGTGACGATCCACCCGTCGGGAGCGAAGACCCAGTGCGCGGTGGGCACGTACACGATCAGGGTCCAGGCGGTGACGAAGACGAGCCAGCCCTTCATGGTGGCCCGGCCCGCGATCGAACCGCTGATCAGTGCCACCGTGATGATCGCGAACGACATCTGGAAGCAGGCGAAGATCACGGTCGGGATCGAGCCGTGCAGGGTGGTCATCCCGACGCCGCGGAAGAAGGCGTGGTCGAGACCGCCGATCAGGCCGCCTCCGGCGTCCTTGCCGAAGGCGAGCGAGTAGCCGATCGCGAGCCAGAGGACGGTGACCAACGACAGGCAGGCGAAGCTCATCTTCAGCATCACCAGCACGTGTTTGGTCTTCACCATCCCCCCGTAGAAGAAGGCGAGGCCGGGGGTCATCAGCAGCACCATCGCGGTGCTCGCCATCATCCAGGCGGTGTTACCCGTGTCGTAGCCAGTGGGCATGGGGGTGCGGATCCTTCGGGTCGGCGGCGTGGGCGGCTGCTGCGGCTCCCGTGCCGTGGGGGACGGGAGCGCGCGGCCGGTCAGGTCTTGCGCAGGGCGGGCGCCGGCACGCCGATGAGCCGCAGGCGTACGGCGTTCCAGGCGCGGGCCAGGGCCCGCGAGACCTCCTGGCTCCGGTCGCCCAGCACCCGCACCCAGGCACCGCTCTCCTGCGGCAGCACGCTGACACCGTGCGCCAGGCCGCTGTCCGCCAGCGCCGCGTGCAAGAGGTCGGCCACCTCGCGGGCGGGAGCCAGCGGGGTCAGGACGAAGAAGCCGGCCATCACCGCGTACCCGCCCAGGACGGCCGGTCCGCTCACTCCGCAGCCGGCCATCCCGCCGCCGCCCGGCTCCAGCCGTACGGTGTCCAGCGCGACCAGGTCCCCTTCGGGCCGCCGCACCTCCAGGTCGGAGGCGAAGACGGCGTACGCGTGCCGCTCCCCGCGCGCGAGCCGCCCCGCCAGCACGCTCTCGGAGACCAGCACGGTGGCCGAGGGGTCGGCGGTGATCACGGTGCGCTGGTAGAAGCGGGAGTCGACGTACGGGATCACCGGATCGGGCAGGTACTCGACGTACGCGTCGGCCCCGACGCTCAGGAAGGTCTGCGCGACGGCGTAGTCGTACTCCATCCGGTAGACCTTCGTCGCGGCCTGGGTGGTGACGTGCGCCGCCGTACCGGGGCCGAAGGAGAGGTCCTGGCGCAGCCGGTCCGCCTGGACGACGCCGCCGCCCGTGGACAGCAGGAAGGTCACCGGCAGGTCCGGGCGGTGCGGGTCGAAGTACAGCGGGCGCATGATCTGGAGCGGGGATTTCTGGTAGTGCCGCACCAGCTCGGTGCGAGCGCCGCGCCGCTCGAAACCCAGCTCCAACAGGCCCACCTTGCCGGGGCGGCCGACACCGAGGGTGTCGGGGACGGCCGCGTGGCGGCGCACTTCGGGCGGGACGCGCGGCGGCTCGTAGTGTGCGGGCTCCAGCCGCCCGGGGGACCGGGCGGGCGCCGCGCGGCGGACCTCGGGCGCGGGGCCGGTCCCCGCACCCGGGGTCGGCCCCGCATCCGGGGTCGGCCCCGGCACGACGGTCGGTGGGTCGGCCACGACGCTCACGCGGGCACCCGGCGGAAGGACTCGACGAAGGTCGCGATCTCCTCCAGGCCGTGTCCGGTCAGGCAGTTGGTCAGCACCACCGGGCGCCCCTCGCGGACGTGGTGGGCGTCGCGCTCCATCACGCCGAGGTCGGCGCGGACGTACTGGGCGATGTCGATCTTGTTGATGACCAGCAGATCGGATTCGGTGATGCCCGGCCCCCGCTTGCGGGGCATCTTCTCGCCCTCCGCGGTGTCCAGGACGAACAGGAACAGGTCCACCAGGACCGGGCTGAAGGTCAGCGTGAGGTTGTCCCCGCCCGACTCGTACAGGAGCGTGTCCACATCGGGGAAGCGCTCCAGCATTTCGGCGCCCGCGGCCAGGTTCATGGTCGGGTCGTCGCGCACCGCCGTGTGCGGACAGGCCCCGGTCTCCACGCCGACCACCCGCTCGGGGTCCAGTACCCCGGCCAGGGTGCGGCGCACGTGCTGGGCGTCCTCCTGGGTGTAGATGTCGTTGGTGATCACGGCGGGTCGGTGACCGCGTTCGATGAGCACCGGCACCAGCGCCTCGATCAGCGCGGTCTTGCCGGAGCCGACGGGGCCGCCGATGCCGACCCGCAGGACGTGGTCGTCTCTCATGTGTCGCTCTCGCCTTTCGCAGGGGGGACGGATCAGGTGGCGAACAGGCGGGCCTCGGCCCGCTCGTGCCGGGCCGACATCACATCGGCCAGGGGTACGCACCCGCCGAGGTCGGCGAGCTCGCGCCGCAGGGCCGCCCGCGCCACCTCTTCGATGACGGGGGCGGTGTCGCGGAGCACGACCTGGGCCCGGCGGTGGTCCGTGAGCCGCAGCCGCAGCGCGGCGCCGGTGAAGCTCGCCGAGAACGCGAACAGGTCGCTGACGACGGCCGCCCGCACCGGGACGCCCGCCGCGGCGTACGCGACCCCGGCGGCCACCGCCTGCGTGCCGGGCGCCCGTTTGGCGGCCACCAGCTCGGCGTAGCGCTCCAGGGCTTCGCCGCCGACACACTCGCGGGCGATGTCCAGCAACTGGCGCCCGGTCCGGGTGGCCGCGCGGCGCAACCCCTCGCCCAGCTTGGCCGCGCACAGTCTGCGGTCGATCTCGCCGAGCCCCGCCCAGTCACCGGCCGACGCGGCCCGGTGGGCCAGCGCCAGCGCGGTGGCGTCGGAGGGTCCCACCGAGTGCCGCAGCAGGTCGGCCAGCAGTCCCGGCACGCCCTGCGGGGTCACGGCCTTCGCCTGGGTGTAGCCCTCCAGGCCGTGCGAGAGCGTGTAGAAGCCGCTGGGGAAGGAGGAGTCGGTCAGCTGGAGGCTGACCAGGAGGGCCGCGGTGCCGATGCCCTCGTCGTCGGCTGCGGCTGCGGCGGCGGCGGGGTCGGCGTTCGCGCCCGGCAGTCCGCTCATGCCAGGAAGAACAGGTGGTTCAGCGGCAGTTCGCGGGCCGGCTCGATGGTGGCCGGGACCCCGTCCAGGCTGACCTTGTAGGTCTCCGGGTCGACGGTGATCTCCGGCAGCGCGTCGTTGTGGAGCATGTGCTGCTTGCCGACGGTCCGGCAGTGCCGCACCGGCAGCACCCTGCTGTCCAGGCCCAGCCGCTCCGGCACGCCGAGCGCGATCGCGGCCTGCGACATGAAGGAGACCCGGGTGCTCTGCTTCGCCTTGCCGTACGCCCCGAACATCGGCCGGTAGTACACCGGTTGCGGGGTCGGCAGCGAGGCGTTCGGGTCGCCCATCAGCGCCCAGTTGATCAGCCCGCCCTTGATGACCATCTTGGGCTTCGCCGCGAAGGAGTGGATCGGCCACAGCACGATGTCGGCGAGCTTGCCCGTCTCCAGCGAGCCGATGTACTCGGCGGTGCCGGTGGCGAGGGCCGGGTTGATGGTCATCTTGGCCAGGTAGCGCAGCACCCGGAAGTTGTCGTTGCGCTCGGTGTCCCCGGCCAGCTTGCCGCGCTGGTCCTTGCAGTGGTGCGCGGTCTGGAAGGCCCGCGTCCAGGACTCGCCGATCCGGCCCATGGCCTGGGAATCGGAGGAGAAGATCGAGATGACGCCCTCGTCGTGCAGGACGGTCTCGGCCGCGATCGTCTCGGCCCGCACGCGGGAGTCGGCGAAGGAGACGTCCTCGGGGATGTCGTGGGAGAGGTGGTGGCAGACCATCACCATGTCCAGCAGCTCGTCCACCGAGTTGACCGTGTAGGGCAGCGTCGGGTTGGTGGAGGAGGGCAGGACGTTGGGCTCGCCCGCGATCCGCATGATGTCGGGGGCGTGGCCGCCGCCCGCGCCCTCGGTGTGGAAGGTGTGGATGGTGCGGCCGTCGATGGCGGAGCGGGTGTCCTCGAAGAAGCCGGACTCGTTGAGGGTGTCGGTGTGCACGGCGACCTGGACGTCGTAGTCGTCGGCGACGTCGAGGGCCTTGCTGAGCGCGGCCGGGGTGGTGCCCCAGTCCTCGTGCACCTTCAGCCCGCAGACGCCCGCCTCGACCTGCTCGACCAGCGCCTCCGGTAGCGAGCCGTTGCCCTTGCCCAGCAGACCGACGTTGACCGGCATGTCCTCGACCGCCTGGTACATCCGGCCGATGTTCCAGGGACCGGGGGTGCAGGTGGTGCCGTTGGTGCCGTCGGAGGGACCGGTGCCGCCGCCGATGAGGGTGGTGATGCCGTTGGAGAGGCCGTGCTCGGCCTGCTGCGGGGCGATGAAGTGGATGTGGGTGTCGATCCCGCCCGCCGTGGCGATCAGGTGCTCGCCGGAGATCACCTCGGTGCCGGGCCCGATCACCAGCCGGGGGTGCACCCCGGACTGGGTGTGCGGGTTGCCCGCCTTGCCCAGGCCCGCGATCATCCCGTCCTTGACGCCGAGGTCCCCCTTGACCACGCCGAGGACCGCGTCCAGCACCACCACGTTGGTGATCACGAGGTCGAGGGCGCCCTGGAGGTTGGTGGCCTGCGGGTCCTGGGCCATGCCGTCGCGGATGCCCTTGCCGCCGCCGTAGACGGCCTCGTCGCCGTAGTGCCCCTCGTTGTGGTCCTTCTCGACCTCGACGACCAGATTGGTGTCGGCCAGGTGGAAGCGGTCGCCGACGGTCGGCCCGAACAGGTCGGTGTACTGCTTGCGGCTCAGGACGGCCATCAGTTCTCGCCCTTCTTGTGGCTCTTGTTCTTCTTCTTGCGACCGGCGTCGTGACTGCCGTCGTGACCGCCGTCGGCTCCGGCTCCGTCGGTTCCCGCCCCGTCCCCGTCCCCGTCGTGCGCGGGGCGCTCCGGTTCCTCGATCCGGGCGCCCAGGAAGCCGAGTTCGACCGCCCGGCGCAGCGCGCGGTTGCGGGTGTCGGTGGACCCGAGGCCCCCGTCGACCAGCGAGCTGAAGCCGATGAGGCGGCCGTGGCCGGCGAAGGCCGTCAGCTCCACCTCGCGGGTGTCGCCCGGCTCGAAGCGCACCGCGGTGCCCGCGGGCAGGTCCAGGTGCATGCCGTAGGCGGCGTTGCGGTCGAAGTCCAGGGCCCGGTTCGCCTCGAAGAAGTGGTAGTGCGAACCGACCTGGATCGCGCGGTCACCGGTGTTGGACACGGAGACCGTCGCCTTGCGGCGGCCTGCGTTGATCTCCACGGTGCCTTCGCCGTAGAGGTAGGTGGCGCCACCGGACATGGTGGGACTTCCCTTCAGTGGTGGTGGTGTGCGTGGCCGTGCGCGTGGTCGTGACCGCCGTCCGGGCCGTGCGCGTGCGCGTAGCCGTGGCCGTGTTCCGCGTCCAGCCCGGCGCCGGTGCCGTCGTCCCCGTGGGCCAGGCCGTGCAGGGCGTGCGCGACCCGGGACCGCAGGACCTCCTCGATCGCGGCCGCGCCGAGCAGTGGCCCGGTGTCGACGACGTCCGCGTCCCGTGCGGCCGGGGGCCCGCCGGTCACCTCGGTCGCGTCGCCCGGGGGGAGCGTGAACGCCGCACGGACGAGCGCGACGTGGCGGGCGCCGAGGCGGCGGCACCGGTCCACGCCCTCGGTGAGGTCCGGGTCGCCCCCGTCGAAGGCGACCTCGACCCAGCGGTGCGCGCCGTACTGCCGCACCAGCCGGGCCACCCGGAAGAGGTCGGCGTCCTCGAAGGGACCGGCGGCGGGCGCGGTGACCAGTACCGCGGAGGTCTGCGGAGCCGAGCGCACCGCCCGCTGCGCGGCCGTGCGCAGCCAGGCGGTGAGGTGGTCGGCGGTGGCGAAGGGCGGTGCCAGTACGAGTCGGCCCGGCTCCTCGGTGCGAGCGAGCCAGCGCAGCGCACGGGCGCAGTCGGCGATCAGCTTCGGGTCGCGGCCCAAGGTCATGGGGACCACGCACACCGGCCCGCTCGAGGCGGCGAGCGCTGCGGTGACCGCCTCGGCCAGCGGCCGTCCGGCCGGCACCGCGCCGAGGGAGGCGCCGCCCTCGTGCCCCGCGCCCAGGACCACCGCGGCGGGCGGGCTGCCGGCGGGGGCGGGCCGGGTCCGTTCGGTCGGCCCGGTCCGCTCGGCCGCGGCCGCGCTCACGCTCAGGCCCCGACGGGGTCGTGGCAGGAGACCAGCTTGGTGCCGTCGACGAAGGCGGCCTCGACCTGGAGCAGGGGCAGCATCTCCCGCACACCGGCCATCACGTCGCCCGCGGCGACGACCTGCTTGCCGAGTTCCATGCACTCCGCGACGGTCCTGCCGTCCCGGGCGCCCTCCAGGATGCCCTCGCTGATGAGGGCGCAGGCCTCGCTGTAGTTGAGCTTGACGCCCCGGTCGCGCCGCTTGCGCGCGAGGTCGGCGACGACGTAGATCCAGAGCTTGTCCATCTCACGGGGCGCGAGATTCATCGGTCACTCACTTTCGGGCGGGGGCGGTTCCGGTGGCGGCCGTGCTCGGGTGCCGCGACGCCGGAGGAGTTCAGGTGCGGCGCAGCCGGGGGATCGCCGGTACCGCGGCGACGAACACGAGCGCGGTCAGCACGAACGGCCAGGTGAAGGTGTGACCGCCGAAGGGCGCGAAGAAGGAGGTCATGGCGGCCGTCAGACCCGTCGCGGCGGCGGCGCCGAGCACGGCGTAGCCGAAGCTCCAGCTCCCGGCCACGAGGAACACCCCGCACAGGGCCATGGCCACGAGCACGCTGTTGTAGCCCATCAGACCCTCGGAGACGCCCTGGGCGGGCGAACCCATGCTCCAGGCGACGAAGAGGGCCACGGCGCTGCCGACGCAGGCCATCGCCCCGGCGAGCCGGCTCGCGACGGTGATCCCGGCGAGGAAGATCAGGCCCACGTACCACTGCGGCATGAAGAAGATCTGGCCCACATTGGCGAAGAAGCCGTGCCAGAGCTGCTCCCAGCCCAACGAGGTCGTGTCCGCGGCGGGCTCGGGCAGTGCGGCGAGGCCGGGGCCGGTGTGCCAGACGCGGGAGAAGCTGGGCGCCGCGACCGTCATGACGCTCGCCATGATGCAGAAGGGCATCGTGAAGGTGGGGATGTTCCAGGTGCCCAGAATGGTCGCGAGGGCCGAGGTGACGACGACGACCGTGACGCAGCCGCCGATGGCCAGCAGCACCGTCGAGAGGTGACGGGCGCCGAGGAACACGGCGAAGGACAGGGCGACGAGAGTGCCGTTGAATCCGCGCAGGCCGACCGAGACGAGGCTGCGGTCGATACCGAAGGCATAAGCGGTGGCGGTGCCGACCACGCTGCCGAGCAGGCCGTAGAGCGCGAATTCCCAGCCGGCCGCGGCCAGGGCGGCGAGGAAGAAGATGCCCGTGATCGCGTTGGGCATGAAATCGACCTGGGCGATGCCCCGTAATACTTCCTGAACAAAGCTCGCGGGTTGAGCGGGAGCTGGTGGAGCTGGTGGTGGGGGCTCGGTAAGCGAACCGTTCATGCATCGACCCTAGCCGTCGGGCGCGCCATTCCATTCGATCCGACCGGGTGTTGCCATGGATATTCGCGGTGACCCGGATTGCGGCAGCGGAAATATCGAGGGCGCCGCACATAGGGAATTCGTTAAATCTGCGCCGTGGAGGTTGCCCTTCGTGAGGCGTTCGTGCCCGTATCGAGCCCAGACCTTGATGTTCCGCCTGCCGTTGTCGCTTCGAGACGCATTCGCAACGCCTCCGACTCGTCCGAAAGGCCTGCCGGGGCGTCACATTCTCCAGTAGCGCACCGGAGAACGGCCAACGGAGGGGTACGGCATGAGACTTCGCGCGAGGCATTACACGAGAGCGGTCGCCGCGCTCGCGGCGGGCGGCCTGCTGCTGACCGGGTGCAGTGCGGCCGACCGCGCGAGCAGCCAGAGCAAGGGTGGTCAGAGCACGGGCGGCTCCGGAACCCGCAACGTCGCCCCCGACGGCGGGGGCCGGACGGCCGGCCAGGCGGAGGGAGAGAGCGACGGGGTCGAGCGGAGCGCCCCGCCGGCCGACTACCTCTCGACCTTCGCCCTGGACGTCGACACCGCGAGCTACGGCTTCGCCCGTCGCACGATCGGGTCGGGCCGGCTGCCCGACCCGAAGACCGTCCGGCCCGAGGAGTTCGTGAACAGCTTCCGCCAGGACTACCGGAGCCCGCAGGGCAACGGCTTCTCCGTCACCGCCGACGGCGCCCGGACCTCCGCCGACGGGTGGTCGCTGATGCGGGTCGGGCTCACCACCGCGGCCCCCGCCCCGGACTCCGTCCGCAAGCCGGCCGCGCTCACCTTCGTCGTCGACATCTCCGGTTCCATGGCCGAGCCGGGGCGCCTGGACCTGGTCCGCACCTCCATGGAGCTGATGACCGACCGGCTGCGCGACGACGACTCGATCGCGCTGGTGACCTTCAGCGACAAGGCGAAGACCCGGATCCCGATGACCCGGCTCGGCGGTCAGCGCACCCGCGTCCGCGAGGTCATCTCCGCGCTGCGGCCCGACAGTTCCACCAACGTCGAGGCCGGGGTGACCCGCGGCTACGACGAAGCGGTCAAGGGCCTGCGGGCGGAGGCCACCAACCGGGTCGTGGTCCTCTCGGACGGCCTCGCCAACTCCGGCGACACCTCGGCCGACGGGATCCTGGAGCGGGTCGCGAAGGCCCGCAAGGACAACGGCATCACCCTCTACGGCGTCGGGGTCGGCAGCGACTACGGCGACCAGCTGATGGAGACCCTCGCCGACCGCGGTGACGGGCACACCACCTACGTCTCCGACCCCGAGCAGGCACGGAAGGTCTTCTGCGACGACCTGCCCGCCCAGATAGACCTGCGGGCCCGCGACGCCAAGGCCCAGGTCGCCTTCGACCCGCGGACCGTGGAGAAGTTCCGACTGATCGGCTACGAGAACCGGCGCGTCGCCGACCAGGACTTCCGCAACGACGCGGTGGACGGCGGCGAGGTCGGCCCCGGCCACAGCGTCACCGCCCTGTACGCCGTCCGCACCCGTCCCGGGGCCGCCGGTCACGTGGCGACGGCCACCGTCCGCTGGCTCGACCCCACCACCCGGGCCCCGCACGAGGAATCGGCCGCCGTCGAGGTGGCCGCGCTGACGGCCCGGACGTGGACCGAGGCCGACGCCCGCTTCCAGGTCACCGCCGTGGCCGCGTACTTCGCCTCCGCACTGCGCGAGCGCGGGGGCGGCTGGGAGCCCGTACCCGGCGCGCTCCCGCTCGACGGGCTCGCCGAGCGGGCTTCGGGGGTGGCGGACATGACCCAGGACACGGACGTGCGCGGGCTCGCCGACACCGTCCGGCAGGCCGCGCGGCTCATGGGGTGACGGAGCGCACCGGCGAGGGGTGGCCGGAAACGACCGCCACTCGCTGTCCGGATGCCGCGCGCCATTCACCGGGACGACATCCGGGACTCCGGTAATGGGCTCAGTTGTCCATACAACTTGGAGCCTCCACGTGATCACCGCCCACACCCGGACCGTCGCCCTCGCCGCCGGTCTCGTCCTCTCCACCCTGGCCCTGACCGCCTGTGGCGCCGCCCCCGACAAGGCGGCCGCCACTGCCGGGAACGGCAAGAACCTGGCCACCGCGGCCTCCGTCGCCGACCTCGGCGGCATGGACGCCCTGATCGCCGCGGCGAAGAAGGAAGGCACCCTCAACGCCATCGCCATCCCGCGCGACTGGGCGAACTACGGTGCCCTGATCGACGGCTTCACCAAGAAGTACGGGATCCAGGTCAAGGTGGAGAACCCGGACGGTTCCAGCCAGGACGAGATCAACGCGGTGAAGTCCCGCAAGGGCCAGGACCGCGCCCCCGACGTCCTCGACCTGGGCGCCGCCTTCGCCCAGTCCGCGGCCGCCGAGAACCTCCTCGCCCCCTACAAGGTGGCCGCCTTCGACAAGATCCCCGAGGCCCAGCGCGACCCGCAGGGGCGCTGGGCCAACGACTACGGCGGCTACGTCTCCATCGGCTGCGACGCCAAGCGGGTCGCGGTCTGCCCGCAGACCTTCGCGGACCTCCTGAAGCCCGAGTACAAGGGCCAGGTCGCCCTCAACGGCAACCCCACCAAGTCCGGCTCCGCCTACGCCGGCGTCTTCGCCGCCTCGCTCGCCAGCGGTGGCTCCTTCGACGACATCCAGCCCGGCCTCGACTTCTTCGGCAAGCTCAAGAAGAACGGGAACTACAACCCCGTCGAGTCCACCCCCGCGACCGTCGAGAAGGGCGAGACGCCCATCAGCATCGACTGGGACTACCTGAACGCCGGCTACGCCGAGCAGTTCAAGCCCAAGGGCATCGACTGGAAGGTCGCCGTACCCGCCGACGGCCAGTTCGCCCAGTACTACTCCCAGGCCATCAACAAGGACGCCCCCCACCCGGCGGCCGCCCGACTGTGGCAGGAGTACCTCTACAGCGCCGAGGGCCAGAACCTGTGGCTGAAGGGCCACGCCCGCCCCGTGCTGATGCCCGTGATGGAGGCCGACGCCACCCTCGACAAGGCCGCTGCCGCCGCGCTGCCCCCGGTCACCGGCACCCCGAAGTTCCCGAGCCAGGAGCAGACCGCCAAGGCCAAGGAGATCCTGGCCGGCGGCTGGGCCAAGGCGATCGCCGGCTGACGCGCAGATGACCCCCCACGCATCGACCGCCGCCGAGCCGGGCACCGCGCCCGGCGCGGCGGCGGCCCCCGCCCCCGCGCGCCCGGCGCTGCCCGGGCAGCGCCCCGCGACCGCCCCCGGGGACCGGCTCCGGTCCCGGACCGGGCGCGGCCCGCGCCGCGGCCGCGGGGCCTGGCTCGCCGCCCTGCCGCTGCTCCTGCTGGTCGCCCTGGCCTTCGGCCTGCCGGCCCTGGCCATGGTCTTCGGCGCCTTCAGCGTCAAGGACCCGGTCGCCGGCACCACCGCGTACGGCATGGACAACCTCGCCCGCTCGGTCGACGGCGCCTACCGCACCGCCCTCATCGGCAGCGTGAAGCTGTCCGCGCTCACCGCCGCCGCGGGCGCCCTCCTCGGGCTCCTCGTCGCCCAGGCCGTCGTCAGCTCCCGCAGCCGCGTGCTGCGCGAGGCCGTGCTGACCGCCTCCGGGGTGCTCGCCAACTTCGGCGGTGTCCCCCTCGCCTTCGCCTTCGTCGCCACCCTCGGCAACGCGGGCGTCCTCACGACCGGCCTCGGCCTCGACGCCCACGGCTGGTCGCTGTACAGCTTCTGGGGCCTGTCGCTGACCTACCTCTACTTCCTGGTGCCGCTGATGGTGCTCACCGTGGCCCCCGCGCTGGAAGGGCTGCGCCCGCAATGGCGCGAGGCCGCCCAGGACTGCGGCGCCTCCACCTGGCGGTACTGGCGGCACATCGGGATCCCCGTCCTGCTGCCGACCCTGCTCGGCGGGTTCGTCCTCCTCTTCGGCAGCGCCTTCGCCGCCTACGCCACCGCCGCGTCGATGGTCGGCAGCTCCGTCCCCCTCGTCACCCTGCAGATCGCCGACGCGCTCTCCGGCAACGTGCTGATCGGCCAGGAGAACGTGGCGCTCGCGCTCAGCCTCGACATGGTGCTGGTCGCGCTGCTGGTGATGGCCGTCCACCTGCCCCTCCAGCGAAGGAGCGCCCGATGGCTCGCCTGACCCCGGCCGCCGCGGGGAGCGCCGCGCCGCGCACGCTCCGCCCCGGCCGCACGCTCGTCCTGCTGCTCGCCGCGACGTACTTCCTCGTGCCGCTGCTGTCCTCGGCGGTCTTCACCCTCGACATCCCGGGCCAGGGCTGGACCCTCTCCGCCTACACCCGGATCGTGCACGCCGACGGCTTCCTCGCCGCCCTGGGCCTCTCCGTCGGCCTGGCCGCGGCGACCGTGGCCCTGGTGCTGCTGGTCACCGTCCCGGCCGCCGTGGCCGTGCGGCTCGGGGCGCCCCGGTTGCGCGCCGTGCTGGAGGTCGTGTGCACCCTGCCGCTGGTGGTGCCGCCGGTCGCGCTGACCGCCGGCATCACCACGGTGCTGCGCTGGGGCCCGGAGCAACTCGCCGCGACCCCGCTCTACCAGACCTTCGTGGCCGTCCAGAACCCCTCCTTCCCGCTGGTCCTGGTCCTGGCCTACGCCGTGATGGCCCTGCCGTTCGTCTACCGCGCGCTCGACGCCGGACTGCGCGCGGTGGACGTGCGGACCCTCGTCGAGGCGGCCCGCGACCTCGGGGCGTCCTGGCCCCGGGCGCTGGTCCTCGCCGTACTGCCCAACCTGCGCGGCGCACTGCTGAACGCGTCCTTCCTCGCCCTGGCCCTGGTCCTGGGCGAGTTCACGGTCGCCCAGCTGCTCGGCTTCGAACCGTTCACCGTGTGGGTCGTCCAGGCCTCCGGATCCGATGCCCGACTGTCCGTCGCCGTCTCCCTGCTGAGCCTGTTGCTGACCTGGGCCCTGCTGCTCGTCCTGACGGTGGCCGGCCGCAAGCGCCACCACCGCACCGCCCGCCCGAAGGCCGTAGGAGTCACCCCCTGATGAACGCGACCACCGCGACCACCGCGCCGCACCCGACGGGCGCCCTGCCCGGCACCCGCACCGGAGCCAGCCTCGAACTGCGCGGCCTGCGGCGCGAGTTCGGCTCCGCCGTGGCCCTCGACGGGCTCGACCTGGACGTGGCCCCGGGCGAACTCCTGGCCCTGCTGGGCCCGTCGGGCTGCGGCAAGACCACCGCCCTGCGCGTGCTCGCCGGCTTCGAACGGCCCGACGCCGGGCAGGTCCTGCTCGACGGCAAGGACATCGCGGCGGTCCCGGCCAACCGCCGTGACACCGCCATGGTGTTCCAGTCGTACAGCCTCTTCCCGCACCTGAACGCCGCCGACAACGTCGGCTTCGGCCTGCGCATGCGCAGGGCGCCCGCCGCCGAACGGCGCACCCGCGCCGCCGAACTCCTGGAACTGGTCGGCCTGCCCGGCCACGGCGACCGCTACCCGCACCAGCTCTCCGGCGGCCAGCAGCAGCGCGTCGCCCTCGCCCGGGCGCTCGCCCTGCGGCCCCGGCTGCTCCTCCTCGACGAACCGCTCTCCGCCCTCGACGCCCAGGTGCGCGTCACCCTGCGCGAGGAGATCCGCCGCCTCCAGCTGGAGCTCGGCATCACCACCGTCTTCGTCACCCACGACCAGGAGGAGGCCCTCTCGATGGCCGACCGGGTCGCGGTCATGCGCGGCGGTCGCCTCGAACAGTGCGCCACCCCGACCGAGTTGTACGCCCGCCCCGCCACCGGATTCGTCGCCGACTTCATCGGCGCGATGAACCGGGTCCCCGCGCACGCCACCGCCGACGGGACCGTCGACGTGCTCGGCGTCCGGCTGCCCGTCGACGGCCCGGCGCCGGCCCCCGGCCCGGTCGAGGCGCTGCTGCGCCCCGAGGGCCTGGAGGTCACCGCCCAGGACGACGGCCCGGGCCGCGTTCTCGGCACCGCCTTCCACGGCCCGACCGTACGGGTGCGCATCGCGCTGACCGACACCGCGGGCCGGATGAGCGAGGTCAAGGCGGACGTCCCCACGCACGCGGCGGCCGCCCTGCTGCCGGGCGCGCGCGTCGCCGTACGGCCGCAGCCGCGTCCCGTGCTGCTCGCGCCCCAGGACGGACCGGCATGAGCCTGCAAGCGGTCCTCTTCGACATGGACGGCACCCTGGTCGACACCGAGGGCGTCTGGCTGGAGGTCGTCGAGGCCGCCGCCGTACGCCGAGGGCGCGCGCTGGACCCCGTACGCCGCACCGCGGTGACCGGGCGCTCCGTCGAGGACGCCGCCGCGCTGTTGGCGCGGCACCTGGACGCGGGGGAGGCGGAGCTCGCCGCCGAGCTGGGGCGGGGCTTCGCCGCGCGGCTCGCCGCCGGAACCGTCCCGCGCCCCGGCGCCCTGCGGCTGCTGGCCGCGCTGCGCGCCGAGTCCGTCCCCACCGCGCTGGTCTCCGCCTCGCCGCGGGCCGTGGTCGACCAGGTCGCGGGCACCCTGGACGGGCACCGCTTCGACGTCCTGTTCGGCGCGGAGGACACCGTACGCACCAAGCCCCGACCGGATCCGTACCTGGCGGCCGCGCTCGCGCTCGGCGCCGCACCCGAGCGCTGCGTCGCGGTGGAGGACAGCCCCACGGGCGTCGCCTCCGCCCTCGCCGCGGGCTGCCGGGTGCTCGGGGTCCCCTCCACCGAACCCCTCGCCCCCGCACCCGGGTTGACCCTGCTCGGCTCGCTCGTCGACGCGGACCCGGGCCTGCTGCGCGCGCTGTGCGCCTGAGCGGGCCGGGGCCCGGTGCCGTCGCGGTGCGCCCGGGCGGGCATGACAAGCTGGCACCGTGAACGAGGCAGCCCACAGGACCCCGTTGTACCTCCGCGTCGCCGCCGACCTGCGGACCGCCATCACGGCGGGCGAGTACGGATCCGGGGCCAGACTGCCCGCGGAGGACGAACTCGCCCGCCGGCACGGCGTGTCCCGGGGCACGGTCCGCCAGGCGCTCGCCGCGCTGCGCGCCGACGGGCTGGTCACCTCGCGCCGGGGCACCCGACGCGTGGTGTTGGCCGCACCGGGCGACGCGGGCTCCGCCGAACTGCGCAGCTTCACCCGGTGGGCGCGTTCGCTGGGCCGGGACCCGGGCGGGCGGACGGTCGCGGTCGAGCCGGTGGCGGCCGATGCCGAAGAGGCCGAACACCTGCGGATCGGCGTCGGGGAGCCCGTCTACCGGGTGCGGCGGCTGCGGACGCTGGCCGGGGCGCCGGTGATGGTCGAGCGCACCACCTATCCGCGGGCCGTCGGCGCCCTCGTCGCCGGCATGCCGCTGGACACCGTCTCGTACTCCGAGCAACTCGCCCTGCACGGAGTGCTGTTCATGGACGCCCACCACACCATCGACCTCGTGCCGGCCGACGCCGACGACGCGGAGCTGCTGGGCTGCCGGGCCGGGGAGGCGCTGCTGCGCGAGCGGCGGCGCTCCACCGACCCGGCGGGGACCCCGGTGGAGTGGTCGCAGGACCGCTACCTGCCGGGGACGGTGGCCTTCACGGTGCACACGACGGCGGCCAGCGCGCTCGGCCGCCGCCTCGGCTCCTGACCGGGGACCAGGTGAGTCCCGGCCGCCGCTCAGGGGGCGAGCAGGAGGGCGGCGAGCACCGGCCGGAAGTGGTCGAAGTCCGGCGTCGCGCGCCGCGGATCCTTCGCGAGGTCGTCCCAGCGGCGCACGGCGACCGCGTCGGCCGCCCCCGGCAGCGCCTCGAAGGCGCGCGCCTGTGGCGCGGTCATCGGTCCGCCCTGCATCCGCAGGGTGTGGACGGAGGCCTCGGAGAGCAGGGCGAAGTACCCCGGTTCGACGGTGCACAGGTAGCGCTTGGCGGCCACGTGCAGCCGCACCGGCTCGGTGACCTCCGGCCCGAACCACTGCCCGAGCCAGTCCGCCCCGGTGTGACTGTGCCGGTTGTCCTGGTGACCCTCCATCAGGTCGCGTCCCGTGACGGCCCCTTGGAAGTGTCCGACGTCGTGCAGCAGCGCGGCGGCGACCAACGCACCGGGCGCCCCGGCGGCCTCCGCGAGCGCGCCCGCCTGGAGCATGTGCCCGGCCTGGGTGACGTCCTCGCCCAGGTACTCGGCGCTGCCCTCGCCCGCGAAGAGCGCGGCGAGCGCGTCGAGGGGGGCATCGGCAGGTGGCCTCATCGGGCACCACCGCCGCGGCGCAGGACGGCGAGGGTGGAGGCGAGCCCGTCGAGATCGGCGTAGGCCCCCTGGAGGTGGCGCGCACCGGACTCGGCGAAGGCGGTACGGGCGTGCAGCAGCCGGGTGTTGTCGAAGACGACGCAGTCGCCGGGGGCGAGCCGGAAGTCCAGCCGCAGTTCCGGCCGCAGCAGGAGCGCCGCGAAGCTCCGGTAGGCGCGGTAGAAGGCGTCGAGGACCTCGGCCGGGTGGTGCAGGGTCGCGATCGAGCGGTTGTTGAAGCGGATCTCGCGGACGCGACCGAGGGCGTCGGTCTCGATCAGCGGTCGCTGGGCGCGCAGTGCGGTGTGCGCGTCGGCGAAGGCGAACTCGACGGGGGTGCTGGTGAGGACGGCGAAGGCGGCCGGGTCCTCGGCGCGCAGCAGGGCGGCGGCGTGGAACCCGTCGACCAGCCCCGAGTCCCCGCCGCTCGCGCTGTTGGCGAGGCAGTGCAGGAGCTGGAGGGTGGGCACCGGGTCGCGGTAGGGATTGTCGGTGTGCGGGGTGATGGACTCCGCGGTGAAGGCCAGGTTGTTGGGGTCCGGCTCGACGCGCACCTCGAAGAGCTCGCCGTAGTTCGTCTCGCGGACGTGGCCGAAGGTGCGGGCCACGTCGAGGACCTGCCGGTCGCGGCAGGGGACCCCGCGGAGCAGGACGAAGCCGAGCCGCTGGACGCGTTCCAGCGCCTCGGCCCGCACCGCGTCGTCCCCGGCGTAGGCGGCCCAGTCGGCCTCGGGGAGCCGCCCGCGCAGGTCCGCGGCGGCCCACAGCTCCTTGTCGGCCTCGGTCCGCCCGTCGCCGGGGCGCTCGGTGGCGGGTCCCGGGGCGTGCGCGTCCAACCAGGCCAGCGGGTAGAGCGAGCGGTGGCCGTCCGGTGCCCAGACGATCTCGTGGGCGGGCTCCCCGAGCGGGGTACGGGCCTTTTGGGCGGAGCCGACCGCGAGGTCGGCGGGGAGATCGGTGATCTGGAACAGCTTCTGGCCGTTGCGCGGATCGCGGCAGTCCGTGCAGGGGCAGTTGTCGCGCAGCCAGAGCGCGGGTGGGCGGGGGATCGTCGTTGCCGTCATCACGGCTCCCGTCGTCATGTACGTCGTCCGCGGGGCGTTGTCGCCCACGCGGGTCAAGTTGTCTGTACAACTTGACCCGCGGGCAGCGTGACAGCCGTGCATGACGACCAGGTGGCGACGCGGTGGACGGCTCGTCTCCCTGGAGGTCCCTCTACTGGGGCGCGATGACGACGGCCGTTCCGTAGGCGCAGACCTCGGTGCCCACGTCGGCGGCGTCCGTCACGTCGAACCTCATCATCAGCACCGCGTTCGCGCCGCGGGCCTGCGCCTGCTCGATGAGTCGCTCCATGGCCTGGTTGCGGGTCTGGACCAGGGTCTTGGTCAGGCCCTTGAGCTCGCCGCCGATCATCGACTTCAAGCCGGCGCCGATCTGGCTCCCCAGGTGCCGCGAGCGGACCGTGAGGCCGAAGACCTCGCCGATCACCTTCTGTACGCGGTAGCCCGGCACGTCGTTCGTCGTGACGACCAGGACCGCGGACTGCGCCCCGGTACCGCCGCCGTAATCATCGATTCCCATGCGGCCACTCTCCCGCCGCGGCGGGAGACCCGCATCCCGGGGCGGGCGGCGGGACGCCCCTACGAAGGCGGCTCGACCTGGCGCAGCCAGGTGGTCAGCAGGACTTCCAGGAGCTGCGCCTGCGCCGGGTCCAAGGCGTCGAGGAGAGCCCGTTCGCCCCGTACGTGCTCGGTGAAGGCCCGGTCGAACAGCTCCCGGCCCGCCGGGGTGAGCGCGACCACCCGGCCGCGCCCGTCGGCGGCCGAGCGGCGGCGCGTGACGAGGCCGTCGCGCTCCAGCCGGTCGATCCGCTTCGACATGGCGCCGGTCGTCACCATGGTGTGCGCGGCCAGCTCGCCGGGCGCGCGTTCGTACGGCGCACCCGCGCGGCGCAGCGCGGCCAGGACGTCGAACTCGCCCTCGCTCAGTCCGTAGCGCCGGAAGACGAGGCACAGGCGTTCGGTCAGCAGGGCGGCGAGCCGGTGGAGCCGGCCGATCACCGCCTGCGGCCCGACGTCCAGATCGGGGCGTTCGCGGGCCCACTCGGCCTGGATCCGGGCGATCCGGTCCGGCGGCGGGGACGTGGTCGCGGTCGCGGTCGCGGGGGCAGGGCCAGGGGCATGGGCGGCGGCGGGGTCCGCGGGATTCTCGTGCTGCACCCTCCCAAGATACCTTCCTCGGAAGGTAAAGTGACTTCCATGGAAGATACCTTGCGGTGGTCGTTGGTGACCGCGGTCGCACCGGTGGCCTGGGGCGCGAACTACTACGTCACCCAGGCGTTCCTGCCCGCGGGCCAACCGTTGTACGGCGCGGCGATCCGGGCCCTGCCCGCAGGCCTGCTGCTGCTCGCGGTCGCACGGGCGCTGCCGCGCGGATCCTGGTGGTGGAAGTCGCTGCTGCTCGGCACCCTCAACATGGGCGGTTTCTTCGCCCTGGTCTACCTCGCGGCCCAGCGCCTGCCCTCCAGCGTGGCCTCGACCGTGATGGCGGCGGCGCCCCTGGTGCTGATGCTGATCGCCTGGCCGCTCACCGCGGAGCGCCCCGCCCCGCGCCACCTGGCGGCGGCCGGCGTGGGCGTCGCCGGCGTCGCCCTGATGCTGCTCGGGGCGGACACGGCCGTCGACGCGCTGGGCGCGTGCGCCGCGGCGGCGGCGATGGTGATGTCCTGCCTCGGCTTCGTCCTCGCCAAGCGCTGGTACCAGGCGGACGGGGCGGCGGCGCCCGGGATACTCGCCTCCACCGCCTGGCAGCTCGTCGGCGGCGGCCTGCTCCTGCTGCCACTGGCCGTCGGCGTCGAGGGCGGGCCGCCCGCGGTGGACGGACCCGCCCTGCTCGGCTTCGGCTACACGGCCGTGCCGGCGACGGCGGTGGCCTTCGCGGCCTGGTTCGCGGGCATGCGCCGGCTGCCCGCCGCCACCGTCGGCCTCGTCGGACTGCTCAACCCGGTGACGGGCGTCCTGCTCGGCACGCTGGTCGCCGGGGAGAGCCTCGCCCCCCGGCAGCTGTGCGGGCTCCTGCTGGCCCTGGTCGGGATCCTGCTCGGGCGCCCGGCCCCGGGCCGGCCGCCGGTCAGCCGGTCGACAGCGCCGCCGCCGCAGCGCGCCGCCCGCGCTTGCCCAGCGGAGCCAGGGAGAGGTCCTGGGACTGGGACGTGATGTTCTTGAAGCCGTAGCCGCGCTCCGCCAGCCACGCCTCGGCGGCCAGCTCGGCCCGCGCACCCGCGTCCAGGATGTCCTCCTCCTTCTCGCCCGATTCCAGGAACCGGAAGGTGAAGAACGGCCGGGCGGCGATGTCGTAGGTCAGGTGGCCCTCGGCGGTGAACTCCGCCCGCAGCATGTCGTGCTCGGGCGCGCGGGCGACCAGCTCGGCGTGCTGCTCGGAGGTGAGCCCGTCGAAGGCGCCGCGGACGGTGATGCGGAAGGTGCGAGTGCTCATCCCTCGACTCTAGGGCGGGGCCCGCGGGGGTCGCACCACCTTTTCACCCGGCCGTCCGGCGCAGCACCAGGGTCAGGAAGCCGAAGCTGTCCCGATAGGTGCGCAGCCACTCCGAGCGGCGTTCGGCGGCCGTGGCCAGGGCCTGGGCGCTGTCCGGATCGTCCGGGTGGTCCAGCGCCCACTCGGCCAGCGTGCCCCAGAGGGTCCACTCGTAGTCGTCGAGCTCCCTGCGGGTGCTGACGTGCCCGAGCACCGGCGTCCAGCCCGCCGCGCCGATCAGGTCCAGGGTGGTCGCGAGGTCCTCGTACTCGCCGAGCACCTCGACGGCCTCCGGGGACGGCTCGCGGTCCCAGAAGGCGTCGCCGATCAGCACCCGCCCGCCGGGCGCCAGCCGCTCCGCCGCCGCGTCGAGGGTGGGCAGCAGGCCGCCGAAGGCGTGCGTGGAGCCGATGCTGAGGATCAGGTCGAAGGAGTGCGGCGCGGTGAAGTCCGCGGCCGGCTGCTGGTGCAGGACCAGCCGGTCCTGCACGCCGCGCTCCCGGGCCGCGGCGGAGGCCTGTTCCAGCGCCTCCGGCGATACGTCGACGCCGTCGGCCCGGATCCCCGGATGCGCCGCGAGCGCGCGCAGCAGCCACTCCGCCGGGCCGCAGCCCAGGTCGAGCAGGCGGGCGTCCTCACGGGCGACGCCGTGCTCCAGCAGGCGCCGCACCGACGCGTCGTCGAGCGGGGCCTTGATCGGGTGGTGGGCGTGGGCGATGCGGGAGATCATTTCGCGGTTCATGGCCGCACCCTCACACCCGACGGCCCCCTCCGCATCCGAATTAGCTCCGGTGGATCATGTGCACATGCATGAATCCATACCGCTGCACGGTGGCCTGGTACGGCTGGAGCCGATCGGCCCCGAGCACCGCGCGGGGCTGCTGGCCGCCGCGACCGAGGACCGTACGACCTTCCGGCACACCTACGTCCCGGTGGACCGGGCCGCGGTCGACCGCTACATCGACCGTGCGCTGTTGGACGGAGCGGCCGGACTGGCCGCCACCTACACGGTGCGGCGGGCCGGGGACGGCGAGATCGCCGGATCGACCCGCTTGCGCGAACTGGAGTACTGGCGCGCGGGCGTGTGGCCGCCGCGCCCGGGACACGTCGATCCCGACGGGATCCCCGACGCCGGTTCGATCGGTTCCACCTGGCCGGCGCCCTGGGCCCAGCGCACCGGCATCAACACCGAGTCCAAACTGCTGCTGCTCACCCTCGCCTTCGAGACCTGGAAGGTGCACCGGATCTCCCTGCAGGCCGACCGCCGCAACCTCCGCTCGCGCGCGGCGATCGAAGGGTTGGGCGCGACCTTCGAGGGAGTGCGCCGGGCCCATTTCCTCGGCGCCGACGGCAGCCCGCGCGACTCGGCGCAGTACTCGATCCTGCGGACCGACTGGCCCGGGGTCGCGAGCGGCTGCGCCGGCGGGCGAGCGGTGGCGCCGTGGTCGGGGGCGGTACGGCGGCTGCCGGCTGAGCCGCCGGTCCCGGGCCGTTGACCGGCCCCGACGCCCGGCCCCGCTGGCCCCACTGACCGCGGGGCCTCGCCGGCCGCGATCAGCGGGTGGCGGTGCGGTGCGCGCCGCGGTGCAGGGCCAGCGCCGCCAGGGCCTCGGGGGCGCCGGACTGGCCCCGGATGCCGGGGAAGGCGTTGATGTCGACGACCAGCGGTTCCCCGCCCCCCTCGGCGGCGATGACGTCCACCCCGTAGACGTCCAGCGCGAAGACCTCGCCGACCGCGCGGACCAGCTCGACCCAGCCCGGCGGCAGCTCGTCGAGGGGCAGCGGCAGGGTCGGGCCCCGCCCGCCGGGGGAGAGTTCGGAGCGGCGCAGCGCCGCGAAGACCCGGTCCCCGATCGCCCACAGCTTGTGGTCCCAGCCGTCGTTGGGCGCGAACTCCTGCACCACGACCGGTTCCGCCGGCCACTGGTCGGCCAGCGCGGCCAGCCGCGCCCCGTCGTCGACCCGGGCGACCAGATCGCCCCGGCGGCTGTGGTGGCTCTTGACCACGACGGGTCCCGCGAGCGGCGGACCCGAGGCCAGTTCCGCGAGGGTGGCGTAGGCCCGGGTGGCGGCGAAGGGCAGACCCGCCCCACGGGCCAGCCCGGCCATCACCGTACGGTCCTGGCACAGCTCGGTGGCCGCCGCCGAGTTGATCACCGGCGCCCCGAGTGCCTCGGCCTCGCGGGCGAGGGCGAGGGCCCGCGGAGTGCGGGACTTGAGCAGGTAGACGTCGGCGGGCGGCCCCGGCAGCCGCGTCGCGACGCCCGGGTCCAGGGCCTCGACCCGGTGCTCGGGGGCGAGCAGGGCGGTGGCCCCGGCCAGCAGGGGATGTCCGGGCTCGGGGGTGATCAGGCCGATCCTCACAGCGCCTCGCCGGCCGTGGCGGTCAGGGGCGCCGTCGACGCGGCCGCCTGCGCCGGGATCACGGGTCGTGGTCCGGCGCCCGCGGAGCCCGCCGCGCCGGCCCGGGCCAGCTCCAGCACGGCCCGGGCCACCCGGGCCGCGGCGTCCGGCACCTGGCGGAAGCTCGGGAAGTCGTTCACGTCGACCACCACCGGCCCGTCCGGACCGAGGATCACGTCGACCCCGTACAGGTCCAGCCCGTACACCGCGCCCACCTGCCCGGCTATCGCGGCCACTTCGGCGGAGAGCGGCACGCGTCTCTCCCGTACCGCGTGGTCGGGGTGCAGGGGCGAGCGGCGCTCGGTCGCGTACAGCTCGCCGCGGACGCTGTACACCTTGATGTCGGTGCCCGCGTTGGGCACGTACGGCTGCGCGATCAGCATGCCCTCGCCCGCGAGTTCCGGCAGCATCGCGGCCAGCCGGTCCGGCGAGGACACCAGGTACACGGCCCGGCCCGAGCTGCCGTCGGCGGGCTTGACCACCAGCGGGTACTCCGCGTCCGGTATCTCCAACAGGAGTTCGGGCCGGGCCACCGCGTACGTCGCCGGCAGCGGCAGCCCGCGGCTGGCGCCCAAGGCCGCGGCGAGGGCCTTGTCCCGGACGCCCCGGATCGCGCGGGCGTCGTTCACCGTGGTCATCCCGGCCCCGGCGGCGGCTTCGAGCAGGGTGAGCCCGGGGCCGCCGGACACGGTCTTGAGCACCCACGCGTCGTGGGTGCCCGTGCGTACCGTCTCGGTCATGCGCAGGAGGGAACCACCGGACCGCACCACGTCCACGTGGTGGCCCCACGAGGTCAGCTGCCCGATCACCTCGTTCGGCATGCCGTCATGGCGGTACTGCTCCTCCACCAGAAAGCAGAGCCTCATCGACCTTCCCTGTCTGCCCGGACATCGACCGGTCCGGCCCGGCGAGTTGTGACGTCATAGGATGTCATGAACCGCCACGAGCCCGGCATCGGTGGGCTGTTCCCGGCTCCCGGGGGGTGTGGATCCCGTCCCGGTAAGGGGCCCCGCATCCCGGTTCGTCCGCCAAGACGCGCCGTGCGGAGCGGAGTTGGCCGGATCGGCAAACCCTTGGGAATGAAGTGGTCTGGACCCTTGACCGGCTGTTGGTCCAGACCAATCATGAGGCGTCCGCCCATTCGCTCGCTCACGCCCCACCGGGAGCAACGATGAGACGCCCCAGGTCCCTGCGCGCCTTACTGGCCGCCCTCTGCACGCTCACCGCCTCCGCCGGCCTCGTCCTCGCGGCCGACTCGGCGGCGCACGCCGCCGCGACCCCGCTGCCGGCGCACGTCTTCGCCCCCTACTTCGAGGCGTACTCCAACGACAGCCCCGCCGACCTCGCCCAGAAGTCCGGCGCGAAGTACCTCACCATGGCGTTCGTCCAGACCGAGGCCAAAGGATCGTGCACCCCCTACTGGAACGGTTCGACCGGCCAGCCGATCTCCGCCTCCGTCTTCGGCTCCGACTTCGCCACCATCCGCTCGCGCGGCGGTGACGTCATCCCGTCCTTCGGCGGGTACGCCGCCGACAACGGCGGCACCGAGATCGCCGACAGCTGCACCAACGTGGACTCGATCGCGGCCGCCTACGAAAAGGTGATCACCACCTACGACATGGTGCGCCTCGACATGGACATCGAGGACAACTCGCTGACCAACAAGGCCGGCATCGACCGTCGCAACCAGGCCATCAAGAAGGTCCAGGACTGGGCCGCGGCGAGCGGCCGTCCGCTCCAGGTCTCCTACACCCTGCCCACCACCACCAGTGGTCTCGCGAGCAGCGGGCTGGCCGTCCTCAAGAGCGCGAAGACCGCGGGCGCGCAGGTCGACGTCGTGAACCTGATGACCTTCGACTACTACGACAACGCGAGCCACGACATGGCGGCCGACACCCGGACCGCCGCCACCGGCCTCTACAACCAGCTCGCCACCCTCTACCCGACCAAGACCCCCGCCCAGCTCTGGGGGATGATCGGCGTCACCGAGATGCCCGGCATCGACGACTTCGGGGCCGCCGAGACCTTCACCACCGCCGACGCGACCGCCGTCTACAACTGGGCCGTCGGCAAGGGCATCAACACGCTCTCCTTCTGGGCCCTCCAGCGCGACAACGGCGGCTGCCCCGGCACCGGCGGCTCCGACACCTGCTCGGGCATCGTCCAGGACCCCTGGTCCTTCACCCACACCTTCGCGCCCTTCACCGGCGGCGGCGGACCGGTGGCGGACGACTTCTCCCTCGCCGTCGCCCCCGGCTCGGCGTCGGTCGCCCCCGGCGGCACGGCCACGGCCACGGTGAGCACGGCCGTCACCTCCGGCAACGCCAAGACACTCACCCTGACCGCGACCGGGGCCCCGGCCGGAGTCAGCGCCACGCTCGCCCCCGGCTCGGTCACGGCGGGCGGCTCCGCGCAGCTCACCGTCACCGCCGCGGCCTCGGCCGCGCCGGGCACGTACCCGATCACCGTCACCGGGACGGCGGGTCAGCTCGGCCACTCCACGACCTTCACCCTCACGGTCTCCGGCCCGGGCGGCGGCAGCGGAGCCCTGGTCAACGGCGGGTTCGAGAGCGGCGCGCTCGCTCCGTGGACCTGCGAGAGCGGGGGCGCGGTGGTGGCGACCCCGGCGCACGGGGGCTCGTACGCCCTGAGGACGGCGCCGACCACCGGTCGGACGGGGGAGTGCGTGCAGACCCTCACGCTGACCCCGAACACCACGTACACGCTGAGCGGATGGGTCCAGGGCAGCTACGCCTACCTGGGCGTGCGCGGTGGGGCCGGCGCCAGTACGTGGACCAGCTCCGCGGCCTGGACCAAGCTGTCGGTCCCCTTCACCACCGGGGCCTCCGGCACGGTCACGGTGTTCCTGCACGGCTGGTACGGCCAAGGGGCCGTCTACGGGGACGATCTCGCGGTCGGCTGAACGGACCGGCGCACGGCGGCCGCGCTCACCGGGGTGACCGGGGGGCGCGGCCGCCGCTGCGCGCGCCGGACCGGTCCGCTCGGGCGCCCCGGCCCAGGGCATGCTGATCACCATGACGAGCGAACGTGACGTACGGATCCTGCGGGCCGCCGACCGGACGGCCGAGGCCTGGAAGAACGGCGGGGGAGTCACCCGGCAGATCGCGGCCGGGGCCCCCGGCCCCGGCGACTTCGGGTGGCGGGTCAGCCTCGCGGAGGTGGCCGCCGACGGCCCCTTCTCGGCGTTCCCCGGAATCGACCGGACGCTCACCGTCGTCGAGGGGGTCGGGATGGACCTCACCGTGGACGGGGTGCGCCGGGCGGTGGACGAATGCTTCGCGCCGCAGCGTTTCCCGGGGGACGTGGCCACCGACTGCCGGCTGCTCGCCGGACCCGTCGTGAACTTCAACGTCATGTACCGCAGGGCCACCACGCGGGCGGAGGTCGCCGTCGTGCGCGGCGACCTCGCCCTGAGCTGCCCGACCGGGGTCCGCGACGTACTGCTCGTGGTGGCGCTGGAGGGGGCCGCGACCCTCGCCGGCCCGCACCTCGACCGGGTCCGGCTGGGAACGTACGACGCCCTGCTCGCGACGGGTGGCGAGCAGGGCGTCCTGCACCTGAGCGCGGAAGGCCGCGCGGCGGTGGTCCGGTTCGCACCGGTGGGGTAGGGCGGGGTCAGACGGCGTCGGCGCCCTCGGGCGTCTTCGTCGGCACGCTCTGCAGCCGCGGCGCGCTCGCCTCGACCACGCGCGGTCCGGTGTTGCCGCGCAGGCCCAGCCAGCTGATCACCGCGACCAGCGCGAAGGCGACGGCGCCGATCCCGAAGGTCAGGGTGAAGCCCGATTCGGCGGGCAGCGGCGGGACCCCGGCGGGCAGGTGCTCGATCGTCTTGGACGCCAGGATCGTGGTGACGATGGCGCTGCCGATCGCGCTGCCGGTGGAGCGGGAGATGGAGTTGATGCCGTTGGCGATGCCGCTCTGGTGGTGCGGGACGCTCGCCATGATGACGGCGGGCATGGACGCGTAGCCGAAGCTGACGGCCGCGCCGACGACGATCCCGGCGCCGATCACGGAGAAGGCGTGCTCGTGGTCCAGGGTCAGCCAGCCGAAGCCGACGGCGCCGAGCGCGGCGGCCACGGCGAGGGCGATCCGCGGCCCGCGGTGGCGGACCAGCTGGCCGCCGACCGGGGAGGCGAGCAGCGAGACGATCGCGCCGGGCAGCAGGAACTGGACGGAGGCGCGCAGGATGGACGCGTCGAAGCCGTAGCCGGTGAGCGCCTCGGGCATCTGCACGAGGTAGGAGACGCCGAGGAAGTTCGCGAACATCCCGAAGCCGACCAGGATGCCGGCCAGGTTCGCCATGAGGACCGGGCGGTGGACGAACATCCGCATGTCGACGAGCGGCTCGCGGACCTTCAGCTCGGTGAAGACCCACACGGCGCCCATGACCACGGCGCCGGCGAAGCTGCCCAGCGTGCGGCCGGAGGACCAGCCCCACTCGTGCCCCTGGGAGATCGGCAGCAGGAGCAGCAGCAGCGCGATGCCGAGGGTCAGCGCGCCGAGGATGTCGGTGCGGCCGCCGGTCTTGTGGCGGGTGGCCGGGACGAGGAAGAGGACCGCGAGCAGGGCGAGGACGGCGAAGCCGGTCGCCATCCAGAAGGCGTTGCGGTAGTCGGCGTCCTTGCCCGAGGTGAGCAGGCCGGTGGCGACGAGCGCGAGCCCGCTGCCGAAGGCGAGGGTGCCGCTGACCAGGGCCATCGCACCGGGGAGCTTCTGCGGGCGGACCTCCTCGCGCAGCACCGACAGGGCCAGCGGGAAGATCGCGGTCGCGGCGCCCTGGAGCACGCGGCCGAGGATCAGCAGCGGGAGCGAGGTCGCCAGCGCGGCGATGACGGAACCGACGACCATGACGCCGAGGACGGCGATCAGGGTCGGCTTCTTGCCGTGCTGGTCGCCGAAGCGGCCGAGCAGCGGGGTGAAGACCGCGGCGGAGAGCAGGGTGGCGGTGGTCACCCAGCTCACGTTGGCGGTGGACGTACCGAGATCGGTCCGGATCAGACCCAGGATCGGGACGGGCAGGGTCTGCATCATCGACACGACCATGGCGGCGAGGCTCAGGGCGAAGACGATGACCGTCTCGTTCCTTTGCCCGGCGGCAGCGGGGGCGGATGCGGGGGTGCTCATGGCTGGCAGGACCTTCTCATGGCTTCAGAACGCTGGGGTTTCACTCAGATTCGCTTCAGACCACAGATGTTTGAGTGCATCAAGCAATTGGTCAGGGGGATGACGTTAGACCTGGATAGTTAAGGACGTCAAGTAAATGATTGATGACATCAAGCACTCCGAGTACACTCCAGGCATGAGCGCCACCGCACCGCCCTCGCCCGCCAAGCTCCAGCTGCTGGAGCTCCTCGCCGCGATCGCCACCGCCCAGTGGCGGGACTTCGCCGCCGCGGCGGCCCGTCACGGCCTCACCTCCACCCAGGCCAAGGCCCTCGCCCAGCTCGACGAACCGGTCCCGATGCGCGGGCTCGCCACCCTGCTGGTGTGTGACGCATCCAACGTCACCGGGATCGTCGACCGGCTGGAGGCCCGCGAACTCGTCCGGCGCGAGGCGGACCCCGCCGACCGCCGGGTCAAGAACGTCGTGGCCACCGACGCGGGCCGCGAGATCATCCGGCGCGTGCGCGAGGAGATGCAGGCCACGCACGGCGCGCTCGACACCCTCGACGAGGACGAGAGCGCGACCCTCTACGCCCTGCTGGCGCGGCTGCGCCCGACGATGGAGAGCAAGGCGCTCTGAACGGCCGCCCGCCGGTGCCCTGGCCGGGGGTGCCGGACCAGGGCCTGTCGTCGAAGTCGACTCCGCCGGGGTCCCGTGCGGTCGAGGCCACTTTTCGCGAACCCGTGCCCAGCGGGGTCCGGGCGGACGAAGATGGACGACGTCGGACACCGGCAGCCGGGTGGGGGAGCGTGGTGGAGCCGCGGGACGAGGACGGCGCCGCCCTGGAGGACCACGACGAGGAGCGGCGGCCGGCCGCCCTGGCCGAACTCCGCGCGCGCCTGCTGGACGGCCGCGACAAGGCGGGCCTGAGCATGACGCAGTGGGCCGCGCGGGCCGGGTTGGGGCGGACCACCCTGTACGAGGCGTTCAAGGGCGCGGAGCCACCGTCGGGGAGGGTCGTGGCCGCCCTGGCGAAGCCGCTGCGCCTCCCCGTGGACCCGCTGCTGGACCTGCGCCGACGGGCCGGGGCCCGGGTCGGGGCCGGGGTCGGGGTCGGGGTCGGGCCGGGGGAACCACCGGACGCCGGCGCCGTCCCGGTCGGGGTGGGGCGGCCGATCGCGCAGTGCGATCCGATCGACCTGGAGGTGCACCCCAGTGCCGATCCCGTCGGCCTGCGCAGTCCCGGCAGCAGGGGAGCGGCGGGCTCGGGCGCCCTGCCGGGGTACGTGCGCCGGGAACACGACGCCGTGTTGCGGCGGGCGGTGGACACGGCCGCCGGAGGAACCAGCGCGATGGTGGTGCTGGTGGGATCGTCCTCGACGGGCAAGACCAGGGCCTGTTGGGAAGCGGTCCGGCCACTGGCCCGGCACGGATGGAGGCTGTGGCACCCCTACGACCCGTCCCGGGCCGGGGCCGCCCTGGCGGACATCGAGCGCGTGGCGCCGCGCACGGTGGTCTGGCTGAACGAGGCCCAGCACTACCTGGGCGCGGACGGCGCCACCGGCGAGCGGGTGGCCGCCGCGCTGCGGACCCTGCTCGGCGATCCGCGGCGCGCCCCGGTCCTGGTCCTGGCCACCTTGTGGCCCGACTACGCCCGCGCGTACGCGGCCCTGCCCGGTGCGCAGCCCGGCCCGGGTCCCTCCGGACAGGTCCGACAGCTGCTGGAGGGGCGGATCGTCGTCGTGCCCGACGCGTTCGACCAGGAGGCATTGGACGCCGCCGCCGTCCTGGCCGCGGCGGGCGACGTACAACTGGCGCGTTCGCTGGCGCTGGTGAGCGACGGGCACCTGACGCAGCAGCTGGCCGGGGCTCCCCAACTCCTGCACCGCTACCGGGCCGCGGGTCCCGCCGAGCGGGCGCTGTTGCGCGCGGCGATGGACGCCCGACGGCTCGGCGTCGGGCCGCACCTGCCGGGCGCGTTCCTGACCGATGCCGTCGCGGACTACCTCACCGAAGGGGAGTACGACGCCCTCGCCGACGGCTGGGACCAGCACGCCTATCCCCGTCTCGCCGAGCCCGTGCACGGGAACCTGGCCCCGCTGCGCCGGGTCCGGCCGCGCCCCCTTCGACGCACGACCGGTCCGTCGGGTGCGCCCGGCCCCGCGGCGCTCCCGGCGCAGGCGCCGAGCGGGCCCCGCTACCGGCTCGCGGACTACCTCGAACAGCACGGGCGCGCCGAGGGCCACGCGCAATGCCCTCCGGAGTCGTTCTGGCAGGCGGCCCACGACCACCTCACCGAGGCCGAGGACGTCTACCGCCTCGCCGGGGCCGCGGGTGACCGCTGCCGCTCACGGTGGGCGCACCACCTCACCGTACGGGCGGCCGAACTGGGACACGGTCACGCGCTCGCGAAGCTCGCCGCCGAGCACGAAGCGGCCGGGGACCGCACGGAGGCCGAACGGCTGTACCGGCGGGCCGCCGATCGGGGCGACGCGTTCTGCCTGTACGAGCTGGCCCAGAAGCGGGAGCAGGACCTCGGACGCGGGTACCGCCTCCCCTCCGCCGTCCGGCCCGCCCCTCCCGGTTCCGCCGGCCGGGCAGCCGCACCGGGCGGTGTGTTCCCGCCGTTCCGGCCGCGCGAGCGGGGGACGCCCGGCGGTCTCCGCTGGAGCGGGGCATCCCTCCACTCCTCCTTGCGCTACGGCCGACCGGGCGGGTACTGCGCCAACGGCGTGCAGGACGAGGCGCAGGAGGCGCGGGCACGGGCCGACGTCGTCCGCCTCTATCGGCTGGCTTCCGACCACGGCGCCGCGCGCGCCACGACCTGGTTGACCCGGCTGGCGGAGGAGGCGGGGGACCGGGACGAGGCCGAGCGCCTGGCGCTGCTGACGTCCGAGCAGAGCCACCCCACCGCCCTGCAGTGGCTGTCGGTCCTGCGGGACGGGGCCGGGGACCGGGACGAGGCGGAGCGCCTCGCCCTGCTGGCGGACCGGCGGGCCCACCACCCCGAGGCCCTGATGGGCCTCGCGGACCGACGGGAGAAGGCGGGGGAGCGGGACGAGGCCGAGCGCATCGCCCGGTTGGCCGCCCACCACGGCAACCCCCGCGTGCTGTCCCTCATCGCGGGCCGGCGCCTGGACGCGGGCGAGCGCGGGGACGCCGACCGGCTCTACCGGCTCGCCGCCGACCGCGGCGACGGCCACGGCTTCTACAAGCTCGTCGCGTTGCGGGAGGAGGACGGAGAGTTCGAGGAGGCCGAACGGCTCGCCCTGGAGAGCGGAGGTCTCGGCCATCTCGCGGAGCGGCGCGAGCGGGCCGGTGACTGGGACCGCGCCCTGCGCCTCTACTGGCTGGACTTCGAGCAGGGTCATGCGTGGTCGCTGGTCCCCGTCGCGAAGATGTGCGAGCGGGCCGGATACGAGGAGGAGGCGGAGGGGCTCTACCGGCTCGCCGCCGACCACGGCGTCACCCGTGCACTGGCCCGGCTCTCGGAGCTGCGGGAAGCCGCCGGGGACCGGGCGGAGGCCGAACGGTTCGCCGTCCTGGCCGCCGGCGACGGGGGGTCCGGCGAGGCCCTCGACCGCCTGGTGTCGAACAGGGCCCGGGCGGGCGAGGCCGAGGAGGCCGAGCGCCTGGCCGTCCTGGCCGCCGACCGAGGCCGCACCGGAGCGCTGCGGGAGCTCGCGCTGGAGCGGGAGCGGGCGGGCGAGCACCAGGAGGCCGAGCGCCTCGCCCTCCTCGCGGCCGACCTCGAAGCGGCGAACAGACCCGGCGACGCCCTGAGCCGGATCGTCGTGAGCCGGGAGGAAGCCGGCGCATGGCAGGACGCCGAGCGCCTGGCCCGGCTGGCCGCCGACCGGGGCCTGGCCAGGGACGCGATCCTGTGGGGATGGCACACGGTGAACTGGCCGCACGGCCTGGAACCGGACGGGACGCGGAGCGCGCCCTGGGAGTGACGGCCTCGCCGGTGGCGCCTCAGAGCGCGCCGCCGCTCCGGGGGAGGACGGGGGCTTCGAGCGAGGGGTCGACCAGGACGGGGTCCTGCGACCGGGCCCCGGCCAGCACCGCCGGGTCGAGGCGGGCGACGGCCAGCCCGGGGTCATCGGTACCGGCGTCGCAGAGCAGGGTGCCGTCCGGATTCCAGACCGCGCTGCGGCCGCAGCCGTCGTACGGGCCGCTGGGGCGGCAGTGGTTGGCGAGCAGGACGTAACTGGTGTTGTCCAGGGCCCGGGCGGGGAACACCGTGGCGAGCTGGCGCTCGCCGTCGCCCCGGCCGAACATCGCACCGACCAGGTACGCGTGGGCGCCGCCCCGTACGGCCGCGCGGGCGTGCTCCGGGAAGCCGGAGTCCCAACAGATGCCGAGCCCGAGGCGCCACCCGTCCAGCGAGAGCGTGCACCCGCGCGGGCCCGCGCCGAAACCGGCGGCCCGCTCGCCGGGCGTGACGTGCTGCTTGTCGTACTGGGCCGCGCGGTGACCGTCCCGGCCCAGGACCAGGGTCGAGATGCGCAGCTCCCCGGTCCCGGCGTCCCGCGCGGGGGCCCCGACGACCACTGCGGTACGGGTCGCGGCGCAGGCGGCGGCCAGTACGTCCAGCCGGGAGTCCCCCGGAACCGGCACGTGCCGGGCGGGGTCGGCGGCGATGCCCGACAGCTCGTAGCCGGTGAGGAAGAGCTCCGGCAGGACCAGCAGGTCACCGCCCCGGTCGGCGGCGCGGCGGACCAGATCGGCCGCGGTGGCGGCATTGGCGGCGACATCCAGCGCGGCGCAGGCGGCCTGGCCCGCGACGACGGTCAGCGGGGCGGCGGGAAGGCCATGAAGATCATCCATGGACCACCAGACTACCCGAGCGATCCGGGCGGCCCCGGCCCAGCTGCCCCACCACCAGCTGCCCCACCACGGCCTACGCCACCACCGCCTACGCCGACGGCACCTATGCCGCCGGCACCAGGGTCGCCGGCAGGTACGGGGACCGCACCGGCACCTCCCAGCCGGCCCGGCGGGCCAGGCAGACCAGCGCCAGGACGTCCGGGTTGAGCAGGGCATCGGGGTCGGTGGCGTTCTCGCCGACCTCGTAGTGGTCGCGGTGCTCCTCCAGCGCGTCCGCCAGCGCCAGCGCGAAACCCTCCCGGTCGCCCGCGGCCAGCTGCGACAGCAACACCACGGGCGGGAGCAGGTAGTTGAAGTGACGCATCCGGAACGCCTCCGCCGCCGCCCCGCGCAGCGCGGGCTCCGCGTCGACCCCGCGCAGGTGGTCGTGCAGCGCCGTCGCGTAGGCACGGACCGCCGTCGCCCTGCCGCCGCTGCCGAAGGGGTCCGGGCCGATCCGGACGCACTCGGCCAACAGGGCGTCCTCCCCCGAGACCACGGCCGCCGCCGTCGCCCGCATCCACTGCGCCGGGCCCACCGCGTTCGGGCGGCCCCCCGCGGGCAGCGCGCGCGTCACGCCGCCGACGGTCACCTCCGGCTCGGTGCCCGGCTCGGCCGCCGCGAGCCGGAAGGCCGCCGTCCCCGCCTCGGCGGCGCGCACCAGTGCCCCGTGCCCGCGCCCGTCGTCCGCGGTGGGGTCGCCCGTCACGCTCCGTTGGAAGAGCCGGAACTGGTCGTCCATCACGCTCGGCAGCTCCCGCGCGACGTGCGCCGGTTGCTCCTCGGGATCGGCGAACTCCGCCGCGCTGCGAGCCAGGTACTGGTCGTACCGCTCGGCCTGCTCGGCCCGCGCCGGATCGGTCGACTCCTGGCCCTGCGACCGGCGCGGCCCGTCCACCACCAGCGGTCCGGCGGCCAGCGCCGCGAGGGCGTCCGGCCGCTTGTCCGCGCCGAAGGCCCGTACCCGGGGCACCGGCGGGGCGAAACCGCCGAGCGCGGCCGCGGGCAGGTACGCGGAGTCCACGCCGGGCTGCCAGCCCTTCCACCGCTGCGCCAGCGAGGCGAGCGCGAGGGCATCCAGCGGCAGCAGCGAACGCGGGTGCGGCTTCGCCGTCGCCGCCTGCCGCTCCCGGTACTGCGTCAGCTGCGCGGCCAACGCCGCCGTGAAACCCTCCCGGTCGTCCGCCGCCAGGGCCCGCAAGGTGGCCAGGGCCGCCCGGTCGTGGGACCGGTCGCTGCCCGGGCCCAGCTCCCGGACCAGTACGTCGATGAACGCGGCGCGCTGCTCGTCGGTGACCGGACCCGCCGCGCCGCCGGCTTCCGCGCTCCCGAGCACCCCGTACACGAAGGCCGACAGGGCGTGGACGAGCGCCACATCGGCCCGGTCCTCCTGCCCGCCGCGCGACGGTACCGCGCTGAGGAAGAGCGCCCCGTCGCGGTCGGTGTCCCCGGCCACGCACGCGAGGAAGAAGGTGTCCAGCCAGTCGTATGCGGGAACGTCGCCGGCGAGCTCCTCCCGGTCGTAGACCACACCGGTACCCGTGTACTCGATGAACACGTCCCCCACCCGCTGGGGCCACGCGGTCAGGGCGAACGAGCCCAGCGCGGCCGCGGCGGCCGACTCGAAGGCGAGCTTGCAGTCCTTCCCGGCGAGCGCCGGATTGTCCACGGACCGCGCGCCCACGTAGTCGAGGAAGGACTCGCAGATCATCTCCCAGCCGTACTGCGGGGATTCGTCGTGCTGCATCCGGTGCACGTCACCGGCCATCCGCTCGGCGAAATCCGTGACCGCGGCGGACAACGCCGCCTCCCCGACCGCATGGCGCTCGATGTGCACCCGTAACCTCCCACGATTCGCTGCCGGATGGCCTCATCCGATCTTGTCCGCCCAGCATAGGCGGGGGGTCCGACAACGGGTCCGATGCCGGTCCGACAGCGTTTCGGCGCTGGTGGAAGCGCCGTTAATCGATACCGGCGGGCAGCGGCCCCGGGGCAGACTGGAGGCTCGCAACCAGGAGGAATCCCATGAGCCAGGCGCCCCTGACTCTCAAAGAACTGATGCCGCCCGACGAGCTCGCGGCGGCCCTCGATGCCGGGCACGTCACGCGCAAGTCGCACCCCGAGCTGCCGCTGTCGATCTACACCTACACGCGGACCTGTCAGTACGAGCGGGTCTGGAACCGGGTCACCACCCGGTGCCGGGGGCTGGTCGCCGACGACGCGACCGGCGAGATCGTCGCGCTGCCCCTGCCGAAGTTCTTCAACGTCGGTGAGCACACGGCCGGTCAGCCCTACGCGCCCGCCCTGCCCGACGAGCCCTTCGAGGTGTACGAGAAGGTCGACGGGAGCCTCGCCGTCGTCTTCCACCACGCCGGAGCGTGGCGGGTCGCGTCCAAGGGGTCGTTCATCAGCGAGCAGGCCACCTGGGCCCAGCGGTACCTCGACGCCAAGGACACCTCCGCGCTCGTCCGGGGCGTGACCTACCTGGCCGAGATCCTCTACCCGCAGAACCGGATCGTCGTCGACTACGGCGACCGCCGGGACCTGGTGCTGCTCGCCGCGATGGACCGCGACGGCTCCGAAACGCCGTTGGCGTCCGCCGCGCACGACTGGCAGGGGATCGGTTCCGTCGTCACCACGTGGCCCGCGATGCCGCTGGCCGAGCTGATCGCGCGGACCGAGTCCAGCACGCTGCCGGACGGCGCCGCGGCGACCGGCACCGATGCCGAGGGCTTCGTGCTGCGCTACGCCTCCGGTGTCCGGGTGAAGGCCAAGATCGCCGAATACGTACGCCTCCACAAGGTCCTGACCGGCGTCACCGAACGCGACATCTGGCGCGGCCACGGCATCCAGCGGTTCGCCGCCCTGCCCGCCCGGCAGGTCGCCCAGGGGCTCGGCTGCTCGCTCGCCGAGGTCCGCGCCCACGGCGGCGCACCGCTCGACGCGCTCCTCGAACAGGTCCCGGACGAGTTCGACAGCTGGGTCCGAGAGATGATCGCGGGGATGGAACGCGCCGCGACCGACCGCGAACGCGCCATCGACGAGGCCTTCCGGGAGATCGCGCACCTCGGCGACGACCGGGGCGCCTTCGCCCGCGCCACGCGGGCGGTGGCCGACCCGGGCGTCCGGGCGGCCATGTTCCTGCGGCTCGACGCACGGCCGACCGACCTCGTCACCTGGCGGGCGGTGCGGCCGCGGGCGTCCGACCCGTTCACGACCGATGAGGAGAACTGACCAGTGCCTGTCGTCCACGTCATGACGGGGCTGCCCGCGTCGGGCAAGACCACCGCCGCGCGCTCGCTCCAGGCGGAGTCCGGGGGCCGGATGCGCCGCGTCAACCTCGATGACCTGCGGTCGATGCTCGACGTCCCCGCCGCGGAGGGGGAGCGGTCCTTCGCGCACGAGCAGACCGTCCTCGCGATCCAGGACGCCGCCGTGCGCACCGCCGTCGAGGGCGGGTTCGACGTGGTCGTCGACAACACCCACCTGACGCAGCACGTCCCCAAGCGGCTGAAGGCGGCCGTCGCCGGGCGGGCCACCTTCGTCGTCCACGACTTCACCGACGTGCCGGTCGAGGAGTGCGTGCGCCGGGACGCCGAGCGGGAGCGGTCCGTCGGCGAGGAGATCATCCGGATCCTGGCCGAGAAGCACGCGAAGGCCACGAAGGGCGGCTGGCGACTCACCGAGGCCTGGCTGAACGACCAGCCGGACGTCGAGCCCTACGTCGCCGACCCGACCCTGCCGGCCGCCGTGATGTGCGACATCGACGGGACGCTCGCGCTGCGGGGCGACCGCGGCCCGTACGACTTCTCGCGCTGCGGGACCGACCTCCTCAACGCCTCCGTCCGGCACGCCCTCACCGCCTTCCGCCGGGCCGACGGCGACACCGTCGTGCTGCTGTCGGGGCGCAGCGAGGAACACCGTCCGCAGACGGAGGAATGGCTCGCGCGGTACGACGTGCCGTACGACGAGTTGTGGATGCGGGCCGCCGGCGACCACCGGCAGGACGACGTGGTGAAGGCCGAACTCTTCGACCAGCACGTGCGCCACCGCTTCGCGGTCCGCGTATCGCTGGACGACCGGGACCGGGTGGTCGCCATCTGGCGCCGGATGGGGCTGCCCACCTGGCAGGTCAACTACGGGGCCTTCTGAGCCCGGACCTCCCGCGGGTCCGCCCGCCCGCGCCCCCGTCGGGGCGCGGGCGCAGCCCTCACGCCGGGTCGGACTCCTCGCAGGGCTCCTCCTCCGAGCCGTCCCCGTGCCCCGGCGGGCAGGGCGGACACAGGCGGGAGTACGCGGCCATGACCTCCTCCACCACCTGGTTCCGCTTGCGCAGGCACGCCGCCTTGCGCGACTCCTCCTTGCACATCAACTCGGCCCGCGCCCCCTCCAGGACGGCGATGGCCTGCCACCCCTTGAGCACGCACAGCAGCACCTTGCACAGGCACTCCACGTAGGCCGAGACGGTGGCGAAGCCGCGCCACGCATCGTGGATCCGGCGCCGCAGCACCAGCAACCGGGCGTACAGCCGGACGACGTCCTTGCCCACGACCGGGTCGGCGGCGTCGGCGAGCAACTGCGCCGCGTCCGTGCGGATCCTGGCGGCCCGCTCCGGCAGCGCCGTCAGCTCCCCGTCCAAGGAGACGAAGCACGCCGTGTCCCGCAGCACCTCCGCCGTGTAGCGGGCGATCCGGGCCGACAGCGTGGCGACGGTGTCGTCCTCGCCGACCCCGTCGTCGAAATCGCAGTCGCAGTCGTCCACACAGCAGCCCCAGCCGTCCGAGCATTCGCTGATCTCCTCGAACACCTCCTCCACGGCCTCGCGCAGACAGTGCCGCTGCTCGGGCGTGATCCGGCAGCGGATCTGTTCGCGGACCCGGTCGAGGACCTCGCCCGCCACCTCCAGATCGCCCTGGGCGGTGTGCCGGGCCTTCGCGTACTCCACGCGCGCGGCGCCCAGCTTCTCCTGGAACTCACGCAGCTGCGGCAGGTGTTCCTGGGTGACCTCGGCGCGGCGCTGGATCCCCTTGGCGCTGCACGCGAGATCGTCGATGGCGCCGAGGTCACAGTCGGTGCCGGCCGGCCGGGGGTGCGAGGTGCTGCTCATGAGGGCTCTCCTTCTCGATGGGGCAGGCGCACCGAGTGTGGGCCGCAGGGTGTCACCGGTCCGTCGCCCGCGGCCCGCAACGCCGGCGTGACGGGCGGGCCGCAGCATCGGAGCATGGCTGGATACCGGGCACTCGCCGCCGTGGGGCGCAGCGTCGTGACGCTGCTCAACGCGGGCTTCCGCGCGGAGATCCCCGACGGGCCGCGCCGCCCGGAGGCGGTCCTCGCGGGGCCCGTCGACTTCGACCGGGTGGGCACCACGGACGCCCTCATCCGCCGCCCGGCCGTCACGGTCTACTGCTACCGGCTGAGCGTCGACCACGACACCCGGCCGGCGTGGGCCGCCCTGGCCGCGCAGGACGGGCTGCCCCGACTGCCGCTGCGGATGCACCTGTTGCTCGCGGCCTGGGACGAGGTCGTGGAGTCCGAGCTGGAATGGCTCGGGCTCGCCGTCCGGATCCTGGAGAGCGCGGGACCCCTCACCGGACCGCTCCTGGACCCGACCGGCGGCTGGTTGCCGGGGGACACCGTACAGATCGTGCCCGACGAGCTGGCGATGGATTCGATGAGCGAGGCGTTCCAGGCGATGACCACCGACTACCGGCTCTCCCTGCCCTACCTCGCCCGGGTCGTACGCATCGACGGCCGCCGCTTCCCCGTGCCCGGCGAGGTCACCACGGTGGCCGTCGCCACCTCGGAGCTGCCGCGATGACCGGCGCCGCGGACCCGGACCCGCGGGGCGCGGGGCCCGAGCCGCGCCTCACCGTCGCCCCCGGGGCGGCGGTCGTACTGCACCGGCTCGCCCTCGCCGTCCGCCCGCTCGACGCCCATACCCGGGGCCCGGCCGGTCCCGGGTTGCGGGTCGGCTGGGAGTCCGCCCGGATCCCCGGCCGCCGCCCCGGGCCGGACGACCCCGTGCGCGCCCTGGAGCGCCACGAACCGTCCGGATTCGTGCTCCGCTACGGGACCTCGGGCACCCCCGGCGAAGTCGGCGCCGCCGTGCGCGTACGGATCGACGACCCCGCCCGTCGCTGGATCCCGCGGCGGTTCGCCGTAGCGCTGTGGACCCGCGCCGAGCTGGCCGACGCCGACGCCGCGGCGCCCACCGGCCCCCGGGTCCGCGCCGACGCACGGCTGCTGCTGCCCTGGTTGCTCCCCGGGCCCGCCTACCCCGTCCCCCAGGGCATGACGGGGCTGCGGCTGCGCGTCACCCGCCCGGGACCAGGATCGGCCGACCCCGTGCGCTGGCCCCGGATCGAGGCGTTCGGCCCGGGCGGCACACTCCTCGGCTGGGCGCACGGCGACGAGCACGGACAGGCACTGCTGCTGATCGGCGGCGCCGCGCCCCTGCCCTTCCCGTCACCGCCCCGCGTCGCGATCGCCCTGCGCACCCACGCCCCGGACCCGGACCCGGCCCCGCACCCCGGCCCGCCCCCACCGCCCGACCCGCTCGCCGACCTGGTCGCGGAGACCGTCCGGCGCAGCGCCTCCCCGCCCGGCCCCCAGGACCTCGACAACGACGTGCTGCGCGGCCTCGCCCTGCCGCCCGGCTACCGCACCTGCGCCGCGGACACCGTCCGCACCCTCACCGTCGGCCGGGTGCTCCCCACCGATGACCTGCTCCACACCACCGACTGACCCGTGACCGAGGAGAGCCGTACATGCCCGAGTACCTGACCCCCGGCGTCTACGTCGAGGAGACCAGCTTCCGCTCCCGGTCCATCGAGGGCGTACCGACCAGCACCTTCGCCATGGCGGGGCGCACCGCGTACGGCCCCGTGCCCTACACCCTGCCCGACGGCGGCCCCACGGTCCTGCCCGCGCCGACACTGGTCACCAGCTACACCGAGTACGAACGGGCCTTCGGCGGCCTCACCATCGGCGACGACAACTGCCCGCTCGCGCTCGCCGCGCGCGCGTTCTTCGCCAACGGTGGACGGCGACTCTACGTCTCGCGGGTCTTCGTCTTCACCCGGACCACCGGCACGCCCCCCGTCATCGACGTCCCGCGGAACTTCGCCTCCGCCCAGGTGCCCGCGCAGGGGACCCCGTTGGTGCGCTGGCGGGCGCGCTGGCCCGGCTCGGCGGGCTCCCGGATCAGCGTCGCCGTGACCTTCCGCCGCGGCAAGAACATCCTCGTCCCGCGTCCGGGCGCGCTGCCCCGGCTCACCGGAGTGCGGCCCGGAGCCGCGGTGGAGGTCCTCCCGCTCGCCGGGGGCGAGGCCCCGTCCGTCCCCGACACCACGGCGCCGACACCGGGCAACGTCCGCATCGTGGCCCGCCGCGCCGACGGGGAGCTGGGGTACGTCGGACCGCAGGGCGCCTTCGAGCCCGTCGCGGCCGGCACCGCGGCCTTCCACCTCACCCTCGCCGTGACCGTGCGCGCCGGCGGCGAACGCACCGACGTGTACAACGAACTGGAGCTGGACGACGCCCACCCCCGCTCGGTGGCCCGCGTCCTGCAGGCCACCGACCCCGCCGACGAGTTCGCCCTGGTCTGGCTGGAGAACGTACCGCCCGCGACCGGCGCGCAGCCGGTGACCGCGGGCGCCCGGTTCACCGCGCTCCTCACCTCACCGCAGGGCCTCTACCTCGCCGGCGGCGGCGACGGGGACCCGCTCTCGGCGGCGGACCTCGGCGGCCGGGACGCCAACCCGGACAGCCTGACCGACCCCGCCCGCGGCCTCGGTGCGCTCGCCGAGATCGACGACATCGCCATCGTCGCGGTCCCGGACACCGTCACCCTCGCCGCCGCGGAGCAGAAGGCGGCCGTCGACCTCCTCATCGGCCACTGCGAGCGGCTCCGCTACCGCATCGCGGTGATCGACCCGCCCCAGGACAGCTCGATCTCCGAAGTCCGCCGCTTCCGGGCCCAGTTCGACAGCAAGTACGCGGCCCTCTACTACCCGTGGGTCAGGATCACCGACCCGGCCCGCCGCGCCGACCCCGGAGCCCCGGCGGCGCTCCTGGACGTACCGCCCTCGGGCTACGTCGCCGGGATCTACGCCCGCAGCGACATCGAGCGCGGAGTCCACAAGGCCCCGGCCAACGAGGTCCTCCTCGGCATCGACGACTTCACCACGAACGTCACCTACGACCGCCAGGCCGTGCTCAATCCCGAAGGCATCAACGCCCTGCGCTTCTTCGAGGGACGCGCCCGCCGCGTCTGGGGCGCCCGGACCATGAGTTCCGACCCCGAGTGGAAGTACGTGAACGTCCGCAGGCTCTTCATCTACCTGGAGCACTCGATCGACAAGTCGACCCAGTGGGCGGTGTTCGAGCCCAACAACGAGCGGCTCTGGGCCTCCGTCCGCCAGTCGGTCGAGGACTTCCTCATCGCGACCTGGCAGACCGGCGCCCTGCTGGGCAGCAAGCCCGAGGACGCGTTCTTCGTCCGCTGCGACCGCACCACGATGACGCAGAACGACCTCGACAACGGGCGGCTGGTCTGCCTGGTCGGCGTGGCCCCCACCTACCCCGCCGAGTTCGTCGTGTTCCGCGTCGGACAGTTCACGGCCGACGCCCAGCGCACCTGACGCGCCCCGCCACAAGCAGCCGGAAGACCGGGAGACAGACCCATGGCCACGCGCACCAACCCCTACGGAGCCTTCAACTTCCTCGTCCAGCTCGGCAACACGAGCGCCGGCCTGGAAGGGGACATCAGCGGCGGCTTCTCCGACTTCAGCGGAGCGGGCAACGAGGTGAAGTTCTCCGAGTACCGCAACGGGAACGACCAGTTCAACCACGTCCGGAAGATCGCCAACACCAACACCACGGACGACGTCACCCTCAAGCGGGGCATCATCGGAGACCTGCGCCTCTTCAAGTGGATCGCCGACACCCGCAGCGGCATCTACCTCCCCCTCACCGTCACGGTCACGCTCCACGACGAAGGGCACGCCCCGGTCTGTTCCTGGCGGCTGAACCAGGCCCAGCCCAAGAAGTGGGTCGGCCCCACCCTCCAGGGCAAGGGCGGGGGCGAGGTCGCCATGGAGGAGCTGCACCTCGTCGCCGAATCCATCGACTTCCTGTCGCTCTCCTCGTGACCCCCGCCGGACCGCGGCTCGGCGCACCCGGCGTCTACCGGGAGGCCCGCCGCCCGCCGCCCTCCTTCGGCCCGGTGCGCCTGGACGTCGCCGGCTTCGTCGGCGTGGCCCCGCGCGGCCCCGTCGACACCCCGGTCGCCGTCGACCGCTGGACGGACTACCTGGACCGCTTCGGCGGATTCGAAGGCCCGGGCCTGCTGCCCTACGCGGTACGGGCGTTCTTCGCGCAGGGCGGGGTCCGCGCCCACGTGCTGCGCGTGGCCCCCCTCCCGCGGGCCCCGCACCCCGCCGCCCAACAGGCCCACGCGCTGCACCGGACCCGGCTCGGCGCAGGTACGGGCGCAGGTACGGGCGCGGGGAGCGGACCCGAGGTGGACCTGCGGGCCCGCGACGAAGGCAGCTGGGGCGGGCGGCTCGCGGTCCGGTGGGAGTTCACCGGATCCGAGCAGTTCGCCGCCGTCGTGACCGGGCGCGAGCTGGCCCTGCCCGAGGCCCGGATCCCGCCCGTCGGAAGCGTCCTGCGGCTGCGGGGCGCGGGGCTGCCCACCACCGGGGAGTTCTTCCGGATCACCGGCTTCGCCGACGCGCCGTCCGCCACCGACCCCGGTCCCGGACCGGCGGCCGGGGGGCCGCGGCGCCGGACCGCCGTCCTGGACCGGCCGCCCGTCACCGGCCCCGGCGGCCGGACCGTCACGCTGGCCGTGGAAGCCGAGGCCGTCACCGTCACCATCACCGTCACCGACCCCGATCCGGCACGCCCCCGTCAGGAGCGGTTCGCGGGGCTCGGCCTCGGCGGCGACCACCCCCGCCCCGCCGCCGCCGTACTGGCCGCCGAATCCCTCCTCGTCACCCCCGACGGGACCTGGCCCGACCCCTTGTTGCCGCCCGACGGCAGGCTGGGCTCCGCCCTGTCCCGGCCCGTCCGCCCCGGCCTCGACCGCTACGCCGGGATCGGCCCCGACAGCTTCCAGGGCCCCTGCCCCGTCGACCTGCTGCCCGTCGGCGGCGCCGAGGTCGTCGAGGATCCCGGTGCGGCGCCGGGGAGCGGCCCGACCCCGGCCGTCGGCATGGACCGGATGGCGCTGGTCACCGAGGTCGCCCTGCTCGCCGTACCCGACCTGCTGTGGGAGTACGGCGAGGCGCCCGAGACCACCGAACTCCCCACCCGGACCCCGCCCGGCGCGGTCTTCGCCCCCTGCCCGCCCCCTTCCCCGCCACTGACCACCCGGTCCGCCGCGCGGGAGTTCCTGCTGGACGGCGTCACGCAGCTGCCCGAGATCCTGCGCCGCCAGCAGCGGCTCGTGGCCCTGGCCGAGCGGCAGCGGCGCTTCGTCGCCCTGATCGACGTACCGCCCCGGCTCCCGGTGCGCGCCGTCGCACGCTGGCGCGCCGCCTTCGACAGCTCCTACGCCGCCGCCCACCACCCGTGGCTCGGCGTGATGCCGGCGGAGGACCCCCGGGGCAGCGCCGTCCTCGTCCCGCCCAGCGGCTTCGCCGCGGGCATCATCGCCGAGCGCGAACGGCGCCTGGGCCTGCCCTGGGGGCCCGCCAACGAACTGGCCGCCGACGCCGTGACCGCCGCCCAGCGGCTCGCCGAGGCCGACCACGACGCCCTGCACCTGCTCGGCATCGACGTCTTCCGGGCCGAGCGGGACGGCTTCCGGCTCGCCTCCGCCCGTACGCTCTCCAGCGACCCCGACTACCGCCAACTGAGCGTGCGCCGCCTGATGACCATGCTGCGGCTCGCCCTCGACCGGCAGGCCCAGGTACTGGCCTTCGAACCCCACTCGCCGGCGCTCCGCGCCGAACTGCGGGGTGCCGTCGTGCAGTTGCTGCGCGGACTGCACCGCTCCGGGGCGTTCGCGGGCGACCGCGAGGAGGAGTCCTTCTTCGTGCACTGCGACGAACGCCTCAACCCCGCCTGGTCCCAGGGCCTCGGGCGGCTGGTCGCCGAGATCGGGGTCGCACCGGCGCAGCCCCTGGAGTACCTCGTCCTGCGGATCTCCCAGGACGGCGACGGCGCCGTGGCGGTGGGGTGAGCCGTGGCCGAAGCCGTACAGACCTTCCGCTTCCGCGTCCGGCTCACCCGCAGCGCCGCCCCGGGCCGCACGGACCTGGCGCCCCCCGTCCTCGCGCACGTGACCCACGCCGCCCCCGCGGCGGCCCTCGGCGCGAACGGAGCGGGCCGCGGACCCGCCGCCCCGGCGCCCGAACGGCTCGGCGACGGCGGGTTCCAGGAGTGCACCGGGCTCGGCCTGGAGGTCGATGTCCGCGAGTACGCCCAGGGCGGGGCGAACGACGAGTCGGTGCGCCGGCTCGGCCGGGTCCGGCTCCAACCGCTCGTCCTGCGGCGCGGCATGTTCCTGGCGACGCCGGACGGCAGCGCCGACACCGGCCTGTGGGACTGGCTCCAGGACGCGGTCGGCGGCGCCGCGCCCCCCGTCCGCTACGACGGGGACATCGAGGTGCTCGACCCCACCGGGCAGCGGGTGGTGGCCCGTTGGACCTTCACCCGCGGACTGCCACTGAAGATCATCGGCCCATCGCTGCACGCGAAGACGGGGGAGATCGCCATGGAGGAACTGCACATCGCCCACGAGGGCCTGCGGCTGGAGCGCACCACGTGAGCGCCCCCCTCGCCCAGGCCACCTTGCAACGCCTGGCGCGCAGCGGCGCCGGAGCCAAGGACCAACCGCCGCTGGTCGTGGACGACGGCCCCGCCGTGCCCGTCCAGTTCAACCCCACCTCCCTGCGGATCAGCCGTAACAACACCGTCGACCGCGGCGGCGCGACCACCCGTTCCCAGAAGCGCCAACATCCCGCGACGGAAGGCTCCACCCTCACCTTCGACCTGGAGTTCGACACCACCGAACAGCGCTCCGGCGGCCAGTACGTCGACGTGCGCCGCTGGACCGCCCTGGTCCGCCAGTACGCCGAACCGCCACCCGACCGGCCCGCCGACCCACCACCCGTCGTCCGCTTCGTCTGGGGCACCCTCCGCTACAACGGCATCGTCACCCAGGTCAACGAAGAGCTCGACCACTTCGCCCCCGACGGCACCCCGCTGCGCGCCAAGGTCGGCGTCACCCTCGTCGAGCAGAACTTCGCCTACGAGGCCCACGCCGAGGGACCCGGTACGCGCGACGCCCGAGCCGCCACCGAACCGGGCGCCCCCCGCACCGGCGCCGCGCCCGGCACCTCGGGCACCGGCCGCCCGAACCGGGTGGTGCGGGCGCGGGAGGGGGAATCCGCCCAGCAGGTCCTCTCCCGCCTCGGCCTGGACCCGGCCGGGTGGCGCGGTGCGATGAACGGGCTGGACAGCCCGCTGACCCTGGCGGCCGGGGCCGCCGTACAGCTCGGCGCCGAGGTCACCGTCCCCTTCGCCGGGGCCGGGCCCTTCGCGGCGACCTTCGGCGGTGGGGTGGCGGCGACCTCCGTGGCGGGACTCGCCGGCGCCCTCGGCATCGGCGCCGATGCCGGCATCGGCGCCGGTGCCGGCGACGCGCCGGGGGACGGCGCCGCGGGCGGCCCCCCGGCGGGCGGCGCCCCGGGTGTCGCCGGTCCCGGGACCGCGGACTACGGCGGAGCCGTGGACCCGTTCACGGCGGGCTTCGCGCTGTCGGCCGGCGGCGGCATCGCCGCGGCGGCGGCCGCGGTCACGGGCGCCGCGGTGGACCGCGCCACCGCCCGGGCCAGGCAGTCGTTCGAGGTGCCGCCGGCCGTGGGCCGGCCCACCGCGCCGCCCGGCACCTCGCCGTCCACCGCCGCGCCGCCGGCCCCCGGCCCCGCCGCGCCCGACCGGCGCTCGGTCGGCTACGGCCGGGGCGTACCGCTGCGCGCGCGTGCCGATCCCGGCACCCTCGCCGAGGTCGAGGCGGGCGGCGGCCGCAGCCTCGCCGACCGGGCCCGCCGCCAGGAGGTCCCGGCGCCCGACCCCGGCGCCGCGCCGTGGGAGCGGCTCCCGCCCGATCCGCCCGGCCGCGCCGCCGCCGACTGTGAGCAACGCCGCCGTGACGCGGGCCCCCGCACCCTGAGATGGACACCGCGAGGAGGCCCGCCATGAGCGTGTACATCGGAGAACTGCACACCGACGTCGTGCCCGCCGCCGGGCAGGGCCCGACGGCCCCGGCAGGCGGCGCCGCGGATCCGCACGCCGCCGCCGACCGCCACCGCGAGGCCTGCGAGCGCGCCGCCTGGCTCGCGGCCCGGACCGGCGCGGAGGCCTTCGATGACTGAGCCGGTGGTCGCGGCCGTCTCACCCGTCTTCGAGGTCGGCGGTGCGCTGGTCAGAGACCTCGCGCGGGACTGCGTCCACCTCGACGTCGCGGAAGGGACCGAGGGCCTGCGCACCCTGCGGGCGCACTTCCTCGCCGTCGGCGCCGGAGCCAAGGGACCGCAGGACCGCCTGCTGCACCTCGACGGGAGCACCATCGGCCTCGGCAGCGCCCTCAAGGTCGCGCTCGGCCCCGCGGACCGGCTGCGCCACGTCTTCGACGGGGTGGTCTCCGCCGTCGAACTGATCCTCGGCGACGGCGAACCACCGCAGGTCCTCGTGCACGCCGAAGACGCCCTGATGCGCCTACGGATGACCCGCCGGGTGCGCACCTACCGGGAGGTGACCGACGCCGCCCTCGCCGAAGCCGTCGCCGCCGAGCACGGCCTCGGCGCCGAAGCCGACGCTCCCGGCCCCCGCTACGACCTGGTCCACCAGCTCAACCAGAGCGACCTCGCCTTCCTGCGCGAGCGGGCCCGGCTGATCCAGGCCGAGCTGTGGGCGAGCGGACGCACCCTGCACTTCCGCCCCCGCGGCAGCCGCGGCAGCACCCCCCAGACCCTGGTCTACGGCAGCGAACTGCTCTCCGTCCGGCTCGTGGCCGACCTCGCCCACCAGCGCAGCGAGACCGTCGTCACCGGCTACGACGCCGAGCGCGGCGAAGGCATCGACGAGCGGGCCGGCCCCGAGGCCGTGGAGGCCGAGACGACGGGTGGCCGCACCGGCGCCCGGCTGCTGACCCAGGCCCTCGGCCCCGCCACCAGCCTGCGGATCCGCGAGAGCGCCCTCACCGCCGAGGAGGCCCGGGCCTGGGCCCGCGCCGAAATGCTGCGCCGCGGCCGCCGGTTCGTCAGCGTCGCGGGCACCACCCACGGCAGCCCCGACCTGGTCGTCGGCGGCCGGCTCACCCTCCGCTCCGTCGGCGCGCCCTTCGAGGGGGAGGGGTACCACGTCACCCGGATCCGGCACACCTTCGACCCGGAGCACGGCTTCCGCACCCGCTTCGACGCCGAACGCCCTTCATTGAACGAGGTGGTGTGATGACCCTGCCCGGTCCCGCGGACGGCTCCGTCCCCGGATACTTCGGCGTCTACCCCGCCTTCGTCACCGACATCGTCGACGAGAAGCGGCTCGGCCGCGTCGAGGTGCGCTTCCCCTGGATGGGCAAGGAGGGCGAGCGCGACGTCCGCGCCTGGGCCACCCTGTGCTCGCCGTACGCCGACGACGAGCAGGGACTGCTGGTGCTGCCCGAGGTCGACAGCCAGGTCGTCGTCGCCTTCGAAGCGGGGAACCCGCGCCGCCCGTACGTCCTCGGCGCCGCCTGGCACGGCAGCGCGGCCCTACCCCACACACCGGAGCCGTCCAACGACCTGCGCCAGCTGCGCTCCCGGCAGGACAGCAGGCTCCAGTTCGACGACACCCCCGGCGCGGCCAAGGTCCGGATCACCATGGCCTCCGGCCACCAGGTGACCCTCGACGACGCCACGCAGCAGATCACCATCCGGCACAGCGGCGGCTGCGTGGTCCGGCTGACCGGCGGCGCCGTGGAGATCCATGCCGTGTCCTCCCTCGACGTCACCGCGCCCGTGGTCAACGTCACCGCCGGCTACTCCGCCTTCAGCGGCATCGTCCGGGTCGGCACCCTCATGGTCGACCAGGGGATCGTGTCCCCCGCCTACACGCCCGGCGCCGGGAACATCTGGTGAGCGCCGCCGAGCACGGCTTCCGCGCGCTCGCCCCCTGGTACGCCTGCGAGCGCGGAGGGTTCGACCGCTTCGACCCGAGGGCGCTGGCCCCGGCCCTCCAGAAGTACGACCGTGCCGACTTCGTCACCCGGCTCCTCGCGGACCCGCGCGCCTCCCTGCGCTTCGACCCGGCCGAGGACGTCTGGTCCTACCCGGTGCCCGTCGCGCTCGGCGACCGGGAGCCGGGCCGGGCCCGCTTCGCCACCCACCGACTGGTCCGCACGGGGCTGCGCAAGCTCTACCAGCCCAGCCACGACCGGTTCTACGCGGTCGTCGTCGAGCTGTTCTGCGACCGCCCCGGGCTGCCCCGCCCGCAGTCCGCGGAGGGGTTGGAGGTGGGGTTCGTGATGCGCCGCCGCCGGATGGACCTGACCGCGCCGCCGCAGGTCCTGCGCAGGCTCGCGGGCCGGCTCACGGCGGAGCTGCTCGGCGCGGAGCGGGCCCCGGCGGGCCTCGTGACCTCGGAGGCCGGGGACGTCCTGCGCGCGGACCTGGCGCGGACCCGCTTCGCCGAGGAACAGCGCGCACTGCTCGACCAAGTGGGCCTGGAGGAGCACACCGAGGCGTGGATGACGGGACCGGCCGGCGGACAGTGGCGCCCCCTCGGCGGGAGCGCACCGCCCGGCCGCCCGGCCGACCAGGAACAGGAGTTCCCGATGTGGCGGCTGCCGCCGCGCTCCGGGGACTGCCCGGAGCGGCCGGCACCACCCGCCCGCTCCCTCTGGTTCGGCCTGGTACCGGTCTCCTCCGGCGACCACGATGACCTCGGCGCCCCCAAGTTCGATCCGCAGTCCCTCTATGAACTGACCTGCTTCGTACGCCGCACCGCGCGCCCCGGGCACGAGCACTGCCCGGTGGAGACCTCGTGGAGCGCACCGACGGAGAGCTTCCGCCTGGCCGCCTTCTACGATCCGGAAGGCACCAAGAACCGCACGACCTCGCTCACCCTGCCGGACCTGAGGGCGGTCGCCGCCCGCGCGGGCGGTCCGCCCGGGCTCGGGGGAGTGGTCGTCACCAGCCCGCCGGGCTCGCAGTTCTCCTTCGATCCCGGCGGCGGCACCCCGAGCGGCGGCTCCGTGGGCGGCACCACGGCCCGCACCTGCACCTTCGCCCTCGAAATCCTCATGATCGTGGCGTTCTTCGTCTTCAGCATGTTCCTGCCGATCGTGGTGTTCCTCTTCCAGCTCTGGTGGCTGCTGGCCCTGCGCTTCTGCCTGCCCCCGTCCGTGGAGGCACTGGCCGCGCTCAAGGCCTACTTCGCGGCCGGCGGCACGCTGTCCACGATGGGCGACGACGAACGGGCCGACCTGGACACCCTTTTGGGCAGCCCCGGCGCCGCCGCCCGGCTCCAGGACCCCGGCAGCGGATTCGCCGACGAGGACGGGGACGACCTCCTCGACGCCCTGACCCCGCCACCCCCCGGGCCCGTGCCACGACCCGAGCCGGAGACCTCGCCCCCCGATCCGCTGTGCGGGGCCGGAGGATGAGCGCCCGCGCGGAACCCGTACCGGCGCGAGCGCCGGAGCCGGTGTCGGTGCCGGCGCCCGCGAAGGCCCTCGCTCCGGCCCCCGCTCCGGTCCCCACCACGGGATCCGCTCCGGTCCCGGCAACAGTCGGTGGGGCGCTCGTCGAGGAACTGGCCCTCCAAGGAGGCGCGGAGCTCACCGCCACCCCCGCGATCGCCGCCCACCTCGACGCCCTGGGGGCCGCGGGGGGCCCGGTCCCGGTCCGACTCGGACAGCTGGCCACGGGCACCCTGAACCTGCGGCGGACGGAGGGCGGCGCCCTGGTCACCGGACCGGGCGACGCCTTCCAGCCGGTCCCGCTCCTGCACCCCCTGCTGCACCCGCTGCGCGCCCGGGGAATCGAGCCGGTCCTCGCGCTCCGCGTCCACGACGGAGTCCTGGAGGGCCACGCCTCCGCGGTGGTCAAGGGCAGACTGCTCGGCGGCGGCCGGGCCCTGCTCGACCTCATGGAACAACACCCCGACGCGCTGGGCTGGGCGGGACTGGGCGGCCTGCGGCTGCCCGGCGTGGAGAACGAACTGCGCGGCACGACCCTGGTGGTGAACGTCAGCGGGATGTCCTTCACCCTCGGCGGCTTCCTGAGCGCCACCGGCGGCTTCGGCCTCGCCAACGAGGTGGTCACCTTCGACGCGGTCGCGCGCGGAGCCGTGGCCGGCCTGGGCGCGGTGGCGGTCCCGGTCCGGCGCGGCCCCGACGGCGCCCTGACCGGGAGCGCGAGCGTCGACGTACTGCTGCGCGGGTTCACCGGGCAGCTGACGGCGGCCTTCGGGGCGGGCGCCGTCGACGTGCGCGGGACGGTCCGGTACACGAACGAGAAGTTCGACGGCGAGCTCACGCTGGTCGCCACCGACGCGAAGACCGCCAAGGAGCTGACGGACAGCAAGCTGCCGGACCGGGCGAAGGCCGCGGCCGCTCCCCTGGCCGCCGGCGCCGCACCGGAACCGGCGGCGCCGTCCGCCGCACCGGTCCCGGTAGCGGCAGCGGAGCCGGTCGCCGCGCCGGGACCCCGGGTGGTCGCCGGCTGGGGCACGCTCCAGGTCAGGCTCGCGGACTGGCTCAGCGGTGAGGCGCTCGTCATCGTCGACCACCTCGGCGACGTCACCGTGGCCGGCAAGATCGCCCCGAGGATGGACAAGCCGCTCTTCGCGGAGCGCCGCTACGAGAAGCAGCTCGCCCGGTTCGAGGTCCGCGCGGCCTACGGGGTCCCGCTCGTCGGCAATGTCTTCCTCTTCGCGAACATCGGTCTCGAAGCCCTCGCCGTGCTGGGCCCGGCCACCCTCGACCACATCGAACTGACCGGGACCTGGTCGACCAAGCCGGAGGTGCTGCGCGACTTCGGGCTCACCGCGACCCTCAAGGTCTCCGCCTCCGCCGGTCTCAAGCTCACCGCCGAGGGCGGCGCCGGAGCCACGCTCGTCGGCCACGACATCAAGGCGGGCCTCGCGCTCAGCGCGCTCGCGGGCATCCGCGGCTACGTCGAGGCCACCCCCCGGATCGGCTACCGCGAGGTCGCGGACCCCAAGGCGGGCAAGCACGGCGAATTCTTCCTCGCCGGTCACATGGAGCTCGCCGCCCAGCCGTTCCTGGGCCTCGGCGGCGCACTCTTCGTGGAACTGGACAGCCCCTGGTGGTCCCCGGTCCCCGACCACCGGTGGGACTGGCCGCTGTTCCAACGGGAGTACCCGCTGCCGGGCGAGTTCGGGATCGGGGCCGACGTGGAGCACGTCGTGGGTTCGGGGAAGGTGCCCGAAGTGACCTTCGGTGAGGTGGACTTCGCCCCCGAGAAGTTCCTGTCGGACCTGGTCGGCGACCGACTGCCCGCGAAGACCGCGAAGGACGAACCGAAGCGCGGCAGCTGGTCGGACCCGGGAACCGCGGCGCCGCCGGCGACCCCCAAGAAATCCGCGGCCACCCCACCCCCGGCCGGGACGAAACCGGGCCCCGCGACACCGGCCGGGACGAAACCGGGTGGGACGAAACCGAGCGGCGCGAAGGCGGCCGGGACGAAACCGGCCGGCGCGAAGGCGGGGGCGGACGAGCCCGTCGTGCCCGCGCCCGCCGTCCAGGAACGCTGGCTCACCGGCCTGAAGGCGCTGGGCGAGGTCGCCGCGAAGTCCCACCGCGACCCGTACGACGCGGTCGAACTCCGGGACGCCCTCGCGGGCATCAAGAAGGCGCACGGCTTCACCGCGCTGGAGGCCGAACTCCACGGCAACGCCTGGCAGATCACGGCCTCGATGAACCCCACGACGCACAACGTCCCGCTCGTGGAGGCCGACACCACGGCGAAGCCGGCCGCAGAGGTGCCCGTCCCGGACGACGAGGAAGCACACGTCCACCTGCTGGCCCTCAACCGGAGGATGGAGGCCGTAGGAGCCGGGAAGGTGGGGCAGGGCACGACCCCGGTGGAACGGGCGATCCTTCGGGACGCGTATCCCGACGTGGCCACCGCCCAGGTCACCCGGGGGATGGTCATGGTCCACATCAGGGAGCTGGTCGCCCGCAAGGACAACGGAGCCAAACTCGACATCATCGACGCCGCCCGTGCGAAGAAGCGGGAGCAGGACGGCCGGTCGATCTACGACACGCTGAAGGACACCAACGTGCCCGCGGCGCACCGCACCGTGACCTACCAGCGGGCCGGTGGCAAGGACGAGTACGGCGAGAACCCCGTCCCGCGCGGATCCTGGAGTGTGGACCACGTGGTGGCGAAGAAGGAGTTCGCCGAGATCCCCGACGTCGCACGGCTGCACCACAAGGAGCGGCTGGAGCTGGTGCACCACGAGGGCAACCTGCGCATGCAGGAGAAGAGCCCCAACTACTCCCGCCAGGAAGTGCCCTGGCCCCAGTGGGCCGGAGCCCGCAAGTGGTACAGGCCGGAGCGCATCAACGAGGCCATCAAGTGGTACCACGAGGCGAAGGCGCTGCTGCTGGGGCAGATCGCGAAGATCCTCGCCAAACGTCGGGGATGAGGCCCTCACCGGCAGGACCCCTAGGGGCCCGTCGGAAACGTTGCGGTGACGGTCCGTGCGGAGCATGGAGGGCATGGCAGCAATCGACGCCCTCACCTCCGCCCCCGGCGGCTACGGACCGGGAGCACCATCCGCAGGCGAGACCTGGACCGGGACCGGGATCCGCTTCCCGCTGCGCCCCTCGGCGGCGGGCACAGCAGGAAGCGGACCGGCGGCCGGGGACCGCCCCGGAGCCCCCGCCTGGCTGAGCGGGCCCGCCGTGGTCCGGCAGTCGATCGAGACGATCCTCGACACCGAGCCCGGCGAGCGCGTCATGCGGCCCACCTTCGGCTGCGGACTGCGCCGCCACCTGATGGCACCGAACACCCCGGCCACCCGCGGCGCCATCAGCGCGGAGATCAGCGAGGCGCTCACCCGCTGGGAGCCGCGGATCAGGGTCACCGAGGTCGCCGTGACCCCGGGGGAGGAGCCGACCATGGTGTGGATCGACATCGCCTACGTCCACCTCCTGGACCTGCGCCCCGACAATCTCGTCTACCCCTTCTACCTGCGGTAGCGGAGGGAGGGAGCGCGCATGCCACTGATCGGCCCCATCCTCGACGACCGCACCTTCGAGCAGCTCAGGGACGAGCTGGTCAAGCGGATCCCCGTCTACGCCCCCGAGTGGACCGACCACAACGCGGGCGATCCCGGCATCGCCCTGCTCGAACTCTTCGCACACCTCGGCGAGTCGCTGCTCTTCCGCTTCAACCAGATCCCCGACACCACCAAGGTCGCGTTCCTGCGGCTGCTGGGCGTCCGCCCCCGGCCCGCCCTGATCGCCCGCACCCTGTTGGTCCTCGACACCGAACGGCCCGCGGGCGTCCAGGTCCTGCGCGGCACCGAAGCCCGCGCGGGCGCCGTCCCCTTCGAGACCGACGGTGAGGTGGTGGCCTGGCCGCTGGAGGTCCTGGCGGTCGGGAAGACCGCCGCCCCGGCCCCGTCCGCCGACGACCCCGCGCGCGCGGCCACCGAGAAGCGGCGCCGGCAGAACGCGGTGGAGGCGCTGCCGCCGGCCGAGCGCGACCGGGCCTGCGCCGGCGCACCCGTGTCCTTCTACGTCACCACCGCCGTGCCCGGCGACCCCCTGGGCGGGGCCGCCCCACCGCTCGACGTGTCCGCCACCCTCGACCAGTGCCTGTGGATCGCGCTGCTGGCCAAGGACTCCGCCGACCCGCGCGAGTTGCGCGGCCGGAGCATCTTCCTGGGCGTCCTGCCCGACGAGGAACTGCCGCGCCCCTACGACCTGGTGCCCCACACCCCCGGGGACCCGACCCGGCTGCGCGCGTCGGACCTGCTCTCGGCGCCGCCAGGTTTCCTCTGGGAGTTGTGGAACGGCCCCGCCCGCCCGTCCGCCTTCACCCCGCTCGACGTCCTCGCGGACACCACCCGCGGACTGACCGCGCGCGGCGTGGTCTCCCTCGCTCTGCCATCCGCGTTCCCCACCCACGCCCGGGGCGCCCTGGGCAGCGCGGGCGCGGACAGCCCGCCCCCGCTCGACGACGAGAAGGCGGCCGCACGGGTCCTGTGCTGGCTCCGGGTGCGCCGTCCGGCCGGGGAGAACGACGCCATCCACCGCATCCGCTGGGTCGGGATCAATGCGGTGGGCGCCCTACAGGCCCGTACCGCCACGCCCGAACTCCTCGGCACCGGCACGGCCGACGCGGGCCAGGCCTTCCGCCTCACCCAGCGCCCCGTGGTCGCGGGCAGCATCTGCCTGGAGGTGGAGGAGGCCGACGGCTGGCTGCCCTGGACCGAAGTCGAGTCCTTCGCCACCAGCGGCCCCCTCGACCGGCACTACACGCTGGACGCCGAAGCGGGCGTGGTCCGCTTCGGTACGCGCGGCCGACTCCCCCGGATCGGCGAGCGGATCCGGGTGCTCTCCTACCGGTACGGCGGCGGCTCCGCAGGGAACGTGGCGGCCGGGGCGATCGGCTCCTTCACCGGGGTCGCCGGGGTGAAGGTCACCAACCCGCTCCCCGCGACCGGGGGAGCCGATCCCGCGTCCCTCGCCGATGCCCTGGACGCCCTGCCCGCCGAGGTGCACCGCCGCGACCGGGCCGTCACCGCCGAGGACTTCCGGGCGCTGGCCCTCGAAGTGCCCGGGATCCGGCGCGCCGAAGCACTGCCGCTGCTGCACCCCGACACACCGACCCAGCCCGCGGCGGGCGTGATCAGCGTGCTCGTCTTCCCGACGGAGGACCTGCGCGACCCGGGCGCGCCCCTGCCCGACCTCGCACTGCTGCGCCAGGTCGCGGCGTACCTCGATCCGCGCCGACTGGTCACCACCGAGCTGTACGTCATCCCGCCCACGTACGTGGACATCGCGGTCTCCGTCGGCATCCGGACCCGAGAGGGTTACCAGAGCGACGCGGTGCGCCGCTGGGTGGAGCTGATCCTGCGCCAGTACCTCGCCCCGCTCCCGCCGTACGGGCCGGAGGGCGGCGGCTGGCCGCTGGGCCGGGCGGTGCGGCGTGCGGAACTGGAGGCCGTGGCCGTCCAGGTGGAGGGCCTCGAATACATCGAGGACGAACTGCTGCTGGCCCGCCGTGCCACACCGTCCGCGACGACGGGTGCGGGTGCGGGGACGGGAACGCAATCGCAGGCAGGGGCGGCCGGCCCGGTGTGGACGCCGATGCCGCTCGTCCCCCTACGGCCGTGGGAGGTCCCCCGGCTCTCCGCGATCACCGTGGTCACCGGCACCCCGCTGCCCGTCGGCGCCGGCTACGGCACCCCGCCGCCCTCCCCGGGCGACCCCGTCGTCGTCCCCCTGCCCCCGGAGGTGTGCTGATGTACGCGGACCGGACGCTCGGCCTGCTCGCCGACGCGGATCAATGGGCGCGCTGCGCCCACGAATCGACGGCGCTCCTGGACGAGGGCGGGGTCTGCCTCGCCTGGGAGCCCGAGCCGGAACGAGGCCCCCCACCGGCCGGGCACGGGCCCGCCGGGCTGGCCTTCGACCGCTGGGGCCGCGCCTACCGGTCGCACCCGAGGACCGGCCGGGTCGAAGTCCTGCCCGCCGCGTGCACCGGGTCCGCCGCCGGCGCTCCGCACCAGCCGCCCGGCACCCTGCGCGTACCGCGCGGACTCGCCGTCGACACGGCACAACGCCTCTACATCGCCGAATCCGGCGCGGGCGCCGTCCAGGTGGTCGACCTCTGGGCCGAACGGCCGCTGCGCCGCGTCCCGGTCCGCGACGCCGCCCGACCGCACCGGCGGCCGCTCGACCTCACCGCCCACTGCGGCGCCGTCGTCGCCCTGCTCACCCGGCCGGCCGGCCTCGTCGTCCTGCGCGGGCGCCGTGACCCGCGGCCCGGGCCCGTGCTGCGCCCACCGGCAGGGGCCGCGGGCCTGCGGCCCACCCGGATCGCCGACCACGCCGGGCAGGTGCACGTCCTGTGGACCGGACCGGGCGGCGGCCGCGCCGTGGTCGCCCGGGCGGACGGCTCCCGACCGCTCGTCGTGCCCGATGCCGGTGACCTCGACTTCACCGCCGAGGGCACCCTGGTGGTGGCCCGCGGCCCGGGCCGGCCGCTGCGCCTCTTCCGCCCCGACGGAGCCTCCTGGGCCGAGATCGAACCCCTGCGCGCCCGCGGTTACGACGGCGGAGCCGTGACCGTGGCCCCCGACGGCCGGATCGCCTTCACCACCGCCGACGGCACCGCCCGTACGGCGGGACCCGCCGCCCGCTACACCCCCGCGGGCCGGGTGGTCTGCTACCGGCTGGACGCCGCCGAGTACCGCACCCGCTGGGGGCGGGTGTTCCTCGACGCGTGCATCCCGCCCGGCACCGACGTCCGGATCAGCTGCCTCACCAGCGACGAGGACACCGTCCCCGACCCGCTGCCCCGGACGCCTCCGGTCCGGGGCGGGCGGGTCGTGCGCCACCCCGAGCTCACCCCGCCGCTGCCCTCCGCGGACCAGGTCGCCGCCCATCTCCCCGACCCCGCGCCGCTCTTCCGCCGCCCGACCGGGCGCGAATGGCCCTGGGCACAGATCGCCCCCGACGACGGGTACGACACGTACGAGGCCCCCGTGACGGCCCCGCCCGGCCGGTACCTGTGGATCGTGCTCCAGCTGACCGGAACCCTCCGGCTCACCCCGCGCGTGCGGGGGCTACGGGTGGAGCGGCCCGGCCACCGGCTGCCCGGCCGGCTCCCACGGGCCTGGAGCCGGGACGAGGGCGACGCGGACTTCCTCCAGCGGTTCCTCGCCCCCGCCGAAGGGCTCCTGCACGAGCTGGACGGTCGGGCCGCCGAACGCACCCTGCTGCTCGACCCGGACGCCACCCCGCAAGAGGCCCTCGGCTGGTTGGCCGGGCTGTTGGGCCTCGCCCTCGACCGGCGCTGGCCCGTCGCCGCCCGGCGCGCGTTGGTCGCCCAGGCCTACGACCTCTTCCGCATCCGGGGCACCGTGGCCTGCCTCGAACGGATCCTGCGCCTCTTCCTCCCGCTGCCCATCAGCGTCGTGGAGAGCTGGCGGCTGCGCGGACTCGGCGGGGCCGTGCTCGGCGCCGGACCCGGCGGGCCCCCAGCCCCCGCGGTCGGCGGCGCCGCGAGCACCTCGGGTGCGCTGGGCCGCTTCACCGTCGGCGGCACCCGACCCGGCGAAGACGGATACACGGCGACCGCACACCGGTTCAGCGTGCTGATCCCCGCCGACCTCGGCGCGGAACAGCTGGAGGTGGTCCGGGCCGTCGTCGAGGCCCACAAGCCCGCGCACACCCTGGTCGACATCTGCCCGCTGGGCGCGGGGATGCGGATCGGCCGTACGCTCCACCTCGGACTGACCTCCGTCGTGGGCCCCGGAGCCGCCTGGGGGCCCGCCGTCGTCGGCAGCGTCCGGATCGGCGACGACGGCATCGTCGGCGTACCCGCCGTCGGCGCGCGCGTCGGCGAAACCTCCATCGCCGGGGCGGTGAGGGTCGGATGAGCCCCACCCCCGCCACCCCGCCCACCCCCGCCACTCCGTCCGGGCCGGGCGTCACCGCCGACTCCCGCACCCCCGAGCATGCGGGCCGTCGGGGCACGGCGGTGTCCGAGGCACCGGGGGACGCCGCGCGTCCCGTCCTCGTCGTCGACCGGCTCTCGGTCATCCTGCGACCGGCCGCCGACACGGGGGCGGCCGATCCCGGACGGCTGCGCGGCCCCCTGAGGCACGCCCTCGGGGGCGGCCTGGAAGCGGCCCTGCGGGCCCTGGACCTGCCGCCCGGCCGCTGGTGCCTGCCCCGCCTCGACCTGACCGTTCCCCTCGACCTGGCCCGCCCCGACCCCGCGCTCGCCCGGTCCTGGTCCGAGGCGGTCGCGGCCGCGATCGAAGAGACCGTCCGGGAGGGCCGCCCGGGCACCTTCGTCCACTACCGGCACGACGGGGAAGCGCTGGTCGACGCGATCGCCGGGCTCGCGACCGGCCGCACCGCCCGGCTGTGGGCCTGGCGACAGACCGGCATCCTGCGCGCCGGGGACCCGGATCCGCTGGCCTCGCCCGGCCCCGCGATCCTGGCCGCCCTGGACCGGCACCCCCGACAGACCCCCGCCGCCCTGCTGCGCGCCGCCGAGCGGGCCGGGCTCGCCGCACTGGACCGGTCCCTGGGTCGAGCCGGCTGGCAGCTGCTGGCCGCGCGGCTCACCCCGGACGCCGCCTGGACCGCGCCCGCCGCCGGGGTAAGGGTGACCCCCACCGGAGCGCCGGACCGGGCGGCCCGCGCCCGCACGGCCACGCTCGCGACCGCCCTGGTCGCCGCCTCGCCGCTGGCGGAGCTGATCAGGTCCTCCCGGCTGCGCCCCACCGCGTCGGTACGGGCCGCGTGGGCCGTGCTGGTCGTCGCGGACACCGCCCCGGCCCTGCTCCTGCGCCCCCCGCCGGCCGGCCTGGCGAGGGAGCTCGCCGAGCGGTTGTGCGGCCCGGCCGGTGCGCCCGCGGAGCACGGCGCGGACCTCGCGCCGCCGGACCCGGGCGTCCGCCCCGCGCCGGAGCCCGTCCCGTCGCCCGCCGCAGCCCCGGTCCCCGCCCCCACCGGGCCCGCCGCCGCGCCGGCCGGTGCCGTGCGGGGCGCCGGGGTCCCCGCGCCCGTGGCCGCCGCGCGGCCGCCCGTCGCCCCGGCCGATCCCGTCGCGCCCCGGGTCCCGGTCCCGCCCGGAGCCGACGGCTCCCGCGCGAGGGGGACCGTACCGCCCCGGTCCGGGACGCCCGCGCGGCCGCCCTGTCCCGCTGCGGGCGTGGACACCGGCTGGACCGGCCTGCTCTTCCTCTTCGCCACGGCCGCCGAGACCGGACTCCCCGACCGGGTCCTGGACGAACCCGACCTCGCGGCCCGCCCGTTGTCCTGGGTGCTCCACCGCGTCGCGCGGCTCCTGCTGCCCGACGCCGCGGCCGAGGACGCGGCGCTGCTCGCCCTGGCCGGGCTCGGACCCGACCGCGCCGCCACCGTCACGGCCGCCGCCCCCGCGACCCCGGCCGAGCGGGCCCGGATCGCCGAACTCGCCGCGGACTGGGCCCGCGTCACCGCCGCACGCCTGCACGGCGAGCGGACCGGCGGAACTCCCCTTGAGGAGGTGGCGGCGGTCGCGGCAATGGCCCGCCGCGACGGACGGATCACCGCCGAGCCCGGCTGGATCGAGGCGACGCTGTCCGTCGCCACCACCGATCCCGCGGTCCGCCGCGCCGGACTGGACCTCGATCCGGGCTGGCTCGGCTGGCTCGGCGCGGTCGTGAGGTACCGCTATGTCTGACCGCACCAGCCGCGACCTGTCGGCGCGCGCGGCCACCGTCGCCGTCCGGCTGGCCGACCTCTTGGACCGTACGTGCAGCACCGAGGCGGGCGGTGCGCCCTCGGCGTTCCTCCGGGCCTGGGCCGAGGGCGCCGCGAGCCGGGCGGTGATCGGCGACCCGGCCGTCCCGCTGTTCGCCACCCCCTTCGGGCGCCTGGTGGACCGGTTCGGACTGAGCCCGCTGGAGTGCGAACTCGTCCTGCTCGCCGGGCTCCCCGAGGAACACGAGGGCCTGGCCCGGACGCTGCGCGCCATGCATCCCGGCGGCGCCCCGCACCCCAGCGTCGGCCTCGCCTGCCTGCTCACCGACCGCCCGGGCGACGACGGCGGGGGCGGGGTCCCGGCCCGGGGGGTGCTGCGCAGGCTGTTCCACGAAGGCGCAGCCGTGCGCGGCGGCGTCCTCGTGCTCACCGGCGAGGGCCCCTTCCACGAACGCTCCCTCACCCTCGCCGACCAGGTGTGGGAGGCGCTGCACGGGCATCCCGCCTGGCCCGCCGCGCTCGCCCCGGTCGACCCCGGCCCAGCGGTCGCCGGTCTGGAGGCCTGGCTCGAACGCCCCGAGACCGCCCGGGCCGTGGCCGCGCTGTGCTCCGCCGAACCCCGCGTCCTGCTGGTGCCGGACCGGGACGAGACCATCGCGCTGAGCCGGTGCGCGGCGCTCGCCCGGGCGGCCGGGCTCGGACTGACCGCCGCCCGTGCCCGCCCCGACGACCCCGTGGCCATGGGGCTGTTGGGGTTGCACGCGGCGGTGCGCGGCGCGGTGCCCCTGCTGATCGCACCGCCGCCGTCCAGCGGCTGCGGTCCGGTGGTCCCCGCCCTGGACCGGTTGCCGGGCCCGCTCCTCGTCTGCGCCGCACCCGGGACGGTCCGACCCGGCCCGCAGTGGCCCGTACTCACCGTGCCCGTCGGCCCGATCGGTGCCCGGGACCGGCGGGCGGCGTGGCGCGCCGCCCTGCCCGATGCCCCCGAGCGGGCCCCCGAGCTGGCCGCGCGGCACCCCCTGGACCCCGCGCTCACGGCGCAGGTGGCGCTCGACGTCCACAGCCGGGCCGCGCTCGGGGTGCGGGACGAGGGCGTCGAGCAGGACGTCCGCGGTGCCATCCGGGCCCGGGCCGCCGCGCTGCTGCCTCCGGGCACCGAGCTGCTCACCCCGCGCGCCGGCTGGTCCCGGCTGGTGCTCGCGGGGGAGTCCGGCCGGCAGCTCCGCGACGCCGTGGCGCGCCTGCGCGACCAGGCCCTCGTCCTGGACGACTGGCGGTTGCGGGAAGCGGCCCGGGCGGCCCGGGGGGTGCGGCTGCTGCTCACCGGGCCCTCCGGGACCGGGAAGTCACTGGCCGCCGAGGTCCTGGCGGCGGAGGCGGGGCGCGACCTGTTGGTCGTCGACGGGTCCGAGCTGGTCTCCAAGTACATCGGCGAGACCGAGAAGAACCTCGCCGCGTGCTTCGATGTCGCCGAGCGCACCCAGGCGGTCTTCCTCCTCGACGAGGCCGACGCCCTCTGCGCCACCAGGACGGAGGTCTCCGGGTCCAACGACCGCTTCGCGAACATGGAGACGGCCTACCTGCTCCAGCGGCTGGACCGGTTCGACGGCCTCGCGGTGCTGACCACCAACCTGCGGCAGAACATCGACGCCGCCTTCACCCGGCGGATGGACTTCGTCGTGGACTTCCCGTTCCCCGAGGCGGAAGGACGCCGTCGGCTGTGGGAGATCCACCTGCCGCCGGGCCTCCTGCACCCCGAGGTCGACCTCGCCGCGCTCGCACGACGCTGTCCGGTACCGGGCGGATGGATCCGCAACGCCGCCATCGGCGGCGCCTTCCGCGCCGCGGACCAGGGCAGAGCGATCCACCAGGACCACCTCCTCGACGCGATGCGGCGCGAGTACGCGAAGGCCGGCCGGCCCTTCCCCGGGGGCGGCCCCGACCCGGGCGGCACGCCCGTGGACCGCCGGGCCGCGACCGCCCTGGCCGCCGCCGAACCGACCGTGCCCGTCGAGGAGTCCGATCGGCGCAGGCCCCCGCAGGAACCCCCTCAGGAGGAGAGATCATGACGGCGCTCGGCACCGGCAGCACCAGCCCGTGCGGCTGCGGCGGCGCGTCCGCCCCGGACCTGCCCACCGACGACCCCCGCGGCACGGCCTGCGACCCCGGCCCCTGTGCCGGGGACGAGGTCGGGGCGAACCCGTTCCTCGCGCTGCGCGTGGCCTTCGGGATGTTGCTGGGAGAGGACGACTTCCGCGTCCTGATGGGGAATCCGCGCGGCAAACAGATGCTGCACAACGCCTGGCTGCACGGACCCGGCGTGGTGTGGGGCCTCGGCGTGCGGCGCGAGGGCGGGGAACTGCGCGTGGTGCCCGGACTCGCCGTGGACGGGCTCGGGCGCGAGCTGAGCCTGGAGACGTCCTGGTGCGTCTCCCTCACGGAATGGGCCGCGGCCTGGGCCGCACGCCACCCGGATCCCGGTCACGCACCACCCGACCCGGTGCCGGGCGTGCCCGCGCAGCCCCCGCCCTGCCCTCCCGCGGCGAGGACCGTCGAGGCGTGGGTCCTCGCCGAGTTCGCGACCTGCCCGGACCGGCCGGTGCCCGCACTCGCCGACCCCTGCGACGTGACGCGGCGCCACGACGACTTCTCCCGGATCGTCGAGACGGCGCGGATCACGATCCGCTCGAAGGCGCCGGCCCCCTGGCGCCCGTACCACCGGGTACGGGTCCTGCTCGGGCTGGACGAGGTCCTGCCGGGCGACCGGGCGGGCGAGGAGGCCCGGCGCGCCGCGGCCGAGGTGGCGCGGGTGCCCGAGGCGCGCCGCGCCCCGGCCCTGCTCGAAGCCTTCCGGCGGCTCGCCGCGCTGGACGCCACCGCGCAGGCACCGGAGCGGGCGGAGGGCGACGCGTGCGTGCCCGGGGCCCCGGTGACGGAGGACCACGCCGCGGTGGTGCTGGCCCGCCTCACGGTGGAGGTCACGCAGTACGAGGAGTGCGTCCGGATCGGCGCCGTCACCCTGGACGCGGGGGTCCGTACCGCGATCCTGCCGACCACCACGGTCCAGGAACTGCTGTGCGCCCTGGCCCCCGGCCTGATCGGGGCCCCCGCCGCGCCGGACGCCGGCGGTCCGCGGCTGGTCCCGGACTCCCTCACCTGGTCGCGGGAGCACACCGTGCTGAGCTTCGACGTCACGGCCCCGCTCACCCCGGGGTCGGCCGAACCCGAAGGGGTGGAGATCAGCTCGCTGTCGGACGCGGGGCGGGGCTGGGCCGACGACGAGGTCGCGGGGATCCGGATCTCCACCGACGGCCACCGGGTGAAGGTCGACCTCGACCAACGGCCCGCCTACGAGACCGTCCGCATCCGGGTCCGCGGCACCGGTTCCAAACCGCTCTACGGGAAGGACCCGGCCGTGCCGTTCGCCGGAGTGGTCGGGGGGCCGCCGGGCACCGCCGACGAAGGGAACGACGCCATCATCACCGTACGTCTGCCGCGCGTGTCGGCGACGGGGAGGAGCGAGGAATGACCGTCACCGAGGGCACGCCCCCGTCCCCCGTCACGCCCCCGCCCGCCCCGCCGGTGGGACCGGTCGCCGCCGGCCCGAGCTCCCCGGCGTCCGACGGCACCCCCGCGACGGCGGGCGGCGGCATCGACCGGCTGACCGCCTTCGACGGCCTGTTCCTGCGCGCCGAACACCTGAACCGGATCCAGGACTACGCCCGCGAACTGGCCCTGGCCGTCGGCGAGGCGGGCGGTCCCGGCGTCGCCGAGGGGTACGAGGTCAGCGTCAAGGACGCCACCTTGCGCGTCGGCGGTGGGCTCGCGGTCGCCCCCGACGGCCGCCCGCTGCGCTCCCAGCGCCTGATCACCCTCCCGCTCGGCGGCCTCACCCCCGGACCCCACGCCTTCTGGTACGTCGAGGCCGTCCCCGCCTCCTGGGCCTACGGCGACGCCCCGGTCCAGGGCAGCTACTGCGACGACCCCTGCTCGGGCGCGGGCACCACGCGCAGCCCCTACGGCGCCGAGGGCGTGCGCATCCGGCTCACCGAGGCCACCGAGCCCGGACTGGACAACCGGCCCGCGGAACACCGGCGCAACTGGCTCGCCTCCCGCCTCTTCGCCACGGAGCGCACCGAACGCTCCGCCTGGCCCTACGGACCGGGCGCCGTCGACCTGCCGCAGAGCTGGACACCGCCCACGGTCACGGGCAAGGCGAAGGGCGTCAGGCTCGCCGTGCTCAGCCGCGCCCCGGGCACGACCGCCGCCTGGGAGGTCGACACCTGGACCGCCCGCCGCGAGCGCGGCGCGCCCCCGCCGTACCGGTACTGGCAGGCGCGGACGGGGATGCGGCCCTGGGACGTGTTCATGGCCCAGATCCTCCAGTTCCAGTGCCAGCTGGCGGAGTTGACGGCCGCCAGGGCGGCGCCCCGGACGGATCTCCAGCCGCTGCTGGAACAACTGGCCCGGCTGGGCCGGCAGACCTTCCTGCAGAGCCACACCAAGGAGCAGCTGGGGCGGGAGTTGGGCCTGCTCGTCGAGGGCATCGACGCGGGGCGGCTGTGGGGCCCCGGAGCGGTCGACGTGCCGGAGCCGGAGACCCTGGAGCGGCTCGGGATCACCGAACTGCCGCCCGCGGGCTATCTGCCGCTGGCCCCCGAGGGCGACGGCGGGAGCGATTCGCCCTCTCCGACCTCTCCATCCTCGCCGTCCTCCCCGACCTTCCTGTCCGCGGCCGCGCTCGGTCGGATCGAGAGCTTCCTGGGGCCGCAGGTGGAGGTGCGGTACTGCTGGTGCGGCACGGCCGATGTCGCCCAGGCGGTGCAGGAGGCCCAGCACCGCGACCGGATCCCGCTGGACCGCCCCGCCGCCGTCGACGTCCTGGTCCCGGCTGACGAACAGGGCCGTCCCCTCACCAACTGGGTCGCCTTCGTCAGGCGTCAGCAGCGCTTCTGCTACAGCCCGGGGGAGGTGACCGGCGCGGCGGCCGGGACCCACTCGACCGAATGACCTGTAGCAGTCGGTGACTGATCCGTGACGCAGTGCACATAGTATCCATGGCGGGCTTTCTAGCAGGGGGACCGCCTATGAATACGCCGAGCACGTTGCATACGACGAGTACGTTGACCACGCAGTTCCGCGAGTCGGTGGCCCGGGTACCGGGGCAAGGGGACACACCGACCCTCCACCTCATCGGTGGTCCGCGCGTGGTGCACCGGGGAAGACGGCTGGACGTTCCGGAGGGGAGCAAGCGGCTGCTGGCCTTCGTGGCGCTCAACGGGGGCCGGGTCGAGCGTCGGCACGCAGCGGGCACGCTGTGGCCGTCCGGCGACGACCTGAGGGCGGCGGGCAACCTCCGCTCGGCCCTGTGGCGGCTCAAGGCCGCCGGGATCGACCTGCTCGACTCCGACAAGTGCTCGCTCGCGATGCGCGAGCACACCGTGGTCGACCTCTACGTCCTCTACGGCTGGGCGGGACGGCTCATCGGGGGTACCGCCACCGGCGAGGACCTGTCCGCGCTCAAGTGGCGTACGGACGCCCTCGATCTACTGCCCGGCTGGTACGACGACTGGGTGCTGCTGGAGCGGGAGCGGGTCCGTCAACGCCTGCTGCATGCGCTGGAGGCATTGAGCCGGCAGCTGGGTCGGGCCGGGCGCCATGCGGAGGCGGTCGAATCCGCGCTCGTCGCGGTGGGCGCGGAGCCCTTGCGGGAGAGCGCCCAGCGGGCCCTGATCGAGGCCCACTTGGCGGAGGGCAATCTGATCGAGGCGATGCGGACGTACGACGCCTACCGCGAACTGACGCGGCGGGAGCTGGGGGTGGATCCGGGCCGCGAACTGTCCGAGCTGATAGCGAGGTTCTGCCGCACCGCCACCCCGCGGCTGCGGGCCAGGCAGGCGGCCGGCCACAACTGACCCGCGGCACCGCCGTGCCCACCCTCCCGCGCAGAGCGATCCACGGCGCGGGAGGGCGGGTGGAAGGGGTAGTTGACGGTCCGGTCCGTCGGGACCACCCCTTGGTGTGGTCGAAATCCGGGCCGGTGGCAGGATGGGCCCGTGACCTGTGATGATCCCGCCGCCCTGCTCTCCCTCGGCCAGGGCCGTGCCCGCGAACTGACCGACTCCACCCGATCCGGGGAGGGGTACGAGGTCTTCACCCAGGCCGAGGCCGTCTTCGGGCCGGTGGAGGTGGTACGGGCCGAATTCGCCTCCCGGCTGCACTTCGCCGCCAAGGTGCTCGGGCGGGACGCGTACGCCGACCAGGTGGCCGCCGCCGAACCGGGCCTGCCCTGGCGGACGGTGTGGGCCTGGTGGCGACCGGTCGGCGCGCACCGCGCCGAGCCCAACCTGAGCGGGGACCGGTCGGCCACGGTCTTCGATCCGGTGGATTTCGATCCGGCGCAGGGAACCGCCGACCGGGGACCCCTGTTGGCGGTCTGGTCGCTGTGGACCGCGCAGCGCTGGTTCGACCTGGAGACCGGAGCGCCTCGCCCGGCACCCGCCCCGGGGGAGTTCGCGGAGCGCGACGAAGAGGCGCAGGACGACGGGCCGTTCCTCTTCGACACGGACGAGGACGCGTGGGCCCTGCACTGCCCGGGCACCTGGGAGGAGCCGGTCGCGCTGGGCGGGGGCCGCTTCCTGATCGTCGAGGCGCGGGGCATCGCGGTCGTGGAGCGCAACGAGGCCGTGGTCGAGGCGGGTTGGCCGACCGGAGGCGCCGATCACGGCTCGTGGGAGGAGGCCACCGCGACGCCGTGGTTCGTCGCCCCCTCCCCGTCGGGCGCACCCCTGGACGCGGCCCGCGTGGACGCCGTCTTCGGTGACCTGGTGATCCCGCTCCCCGAGCAGCGGTTGCCCGCGGCGCTGGCGCACCGGCCCACCCGGGACCTCCTGACGGCCGTGGGGCTGCCCCGGCACTGGGCGGCCGGGGTGAGCGGCTTCGCGCTCGCCTTCGGCGAGCAGGAGCCCTGGGCGCCGGCCACGGACGCCGAGGGGCTGCTCCACCTGGGCACCTTCGAGTTCGGTTACGCCGACGAGGGAAAGGTCCTCCTCCACCCGGAGACGGGCGCAGTCTCCCTGACGCGGGGGGACCCGGACGACGACGCGCCCCCCGCCCCGTTCCCCTTCGCCCGCGACACGGAGACCTTCCTGCGCCTGCTGGAGGCCGTGCGCCGCTTCATGGGCGCGTGCTGGGACCCGTATCCGGCGGAGGACGGGCAGCGGGACTTCCGCGCCGAGGTGTCCGCCCACGCACCGGACGCCCTCGACGAGGCGACCCCCGGCGGGGACGCCTGGGGTCACCTCTTCGCGTCCATCACCGAGCTGGGCGTGGACGGCTACTGATCACTCGTACTCGGTGCCGCCCTTGCGCGTCAGGTAGGCGGGGCTGACCGCCTTGGCGATGGCCCGGCCGCCCACCACCGGGCTGTACCGCTCGGTGACCGGCCGGATCACCACGCCCTCCCGCAGGTGGAGGGCGCTCCCCGAGACGGTCTCCCGGCCCGTGGCCAGCTCCAGCACGGCGTCGGGGTCGTACGGCCCCTCGTGCAGCCGCGGCACCAGCGGCAGCTCGCCGTCGAGGAGCACGGCGGCGGGGTCCAGCCACCGCACCTGTCCGTCGATCTCCGCCGAGACGTCGAAGACGGCCAAGCCGAGCAGCTCGCTGCGCCCGTCCGCCCCGTACGTCAGGTCCTGCACCCCCGACCCGAAGACCTCGCCGAAGATGCCGACCCTGGTCGCGCCCAGCCGCTCGGCGAGCCGGGCCGCGACGGCGGGCACGTCGTGGGAGCGGACGGCCCGCCAGTACAGGTTGCGCGGATCCTCCACCAGGGCCAGACCCCTGGCACCGTAGCCCTTCGAGGAGACGTGGGTCCGGCCGCCCTCGACGACGTAGGTGGTCAGGCAGGCGGTGCCGTGCAGCTTCTCGGTGAGCACGACCGGCTCACCGGGGGTGAAGACGTCCGGGTAGCGCTGCAGGTTCTCGATGTCGACCCACGGCAGCAGGTCCGGCGCGGCCTCGACGGCGCCGTTCATCCTGGCCGGTACGGGCGGCGACCACTTGGTGATGCCCAACAGCTCCGCGAAATCCGTCCCGTCGCCGGCCGCACGGACCAGGTCCACGTCCGCCAGCACCGCCGGTCGGCACACGATGCCTTGGGAGAGCTCGCCGCGCAGCCTGACCGCCTTGACCCGGTCCGCCCCACTGCCCGACAGCCGTCCGGTCAGCCCGAGCTCGTCGATCAGCCCGGCCGGGAGGACCGCCTGCTCCGGGATGTACACCGCGAATTCGCCGGTCCGGTAGGCGCCCTTCGCGACGACGGCGCGGTACAGGCCCACCTGGGCCAGTTCGAGGGCGTCGGCGTTCGGATGGGTGTGGACGGTCAGTGGTTCGGCGGTGACGCGCAGCGTCGACATGTCAGCTCTCCTCGGATGCGGTTCTCCTCGCAGGTCACTCTCGGCGACCGGAATTTCCGTGGGCCAGTGGATATCGGTCTGCTAGCCTCGCCGGCCGCACAGACCCCCCTCACCCCGCCGTACACCGGCCGCGAGCTTGCGGACCGATCGGGTCCAACCGGCAGAATCCGGCACCGGCGTTATCAGGGCGCAACCAGAGAGAGGCTCACACCGGGCGGCACAGCGGCCCGACAGGCGCATACTGGTGACAATGACAAAGTCAGCCGGAACCCGGCGCCACCTGCCAGCAAGCCCGTTCAAGGCCGCGACCGCTCCGCCACTCAGGGTGTTTGCCGTCGGCGACCGGGTCACACACGATCAGCACGGCCTGGGCCGTGTCATCGCGATCGAGGACGGAATCGCGGTTCTCGTCGATTTCGGCTCGTCGCGCATGCGGATCCTGAGCCCGTACACCAAGATGACCACTCTTTGAGACGGTGAGGGTCGGGCGGAGGCGTGGCGATCAACCACGTCTCCGTCCGCTCCCACCCGATCCAGGCATCTCCGAACCACGAAAGGCGGCGCGCCCCCATCGACGCATCACCGCTGTTCTCCGCGCCGGAATCGGCACGGACCCACGTCACCACGCCCGCATCGCGGCTCCCGGCGACGACGAACCCCTTCAGGGCCCCCGATTTCGGCCCCGAAGACCCCTTCTCGGACACGGATCACGGTGGCGGGGAGCTGAGCGACCCCTTCACCCCGTAGGCACGGCCGCCCTACGCACGACGCTGATCGGGGACGACGTCCTCGCGCAGCGGCACGTCGATGACCGCCCACAGCCGGTGACCGTCCGGATCCGCCTCGGATCCGCAGCCGCGCAGGCCGGGAAGGTCGGCGACCCCTCCCAGCGTGCCCGGGTGCGCCTCCGCGCGGACACCGGCGAGGTGGCTGAGCACGGCGATGCAGGCCTGCCCCTGCGTTGCCGCGAGGTGCAGGCTGATCCGTCGCCCGCCGTCTTGGACGGCGGCCGCGACCAATGCCGAGACCACCGCCCCCACCTGGTCGGGGTCGGGTAGGTAGCGCCAGGCGGTGAGCCGGTCGACGACGAGCCGCCGGACCCGGGTCGCGGCCCAGGGTCGCGCCTCCAGGGCCCAGTTCGCCGCGCGCTGGTTCACGACGGTGAAGGCGCGCTCCGGGCGGGGCGACTCGACCGGTCTCCGCGGCGGCGGGGGCGTGCGCGGCGGATAGTCGGGCCGCCGCTCGGCCGTGTGTTCCGTACGGTCCGTGGGCACTGGCAGTGTCACGGTGACCCTCCCCTGTGAGGCGTGGGCCGGCCGGGCCGCCCGGCGCACATGCTAGGCCGCGGCCCCCCGCACCGCGGCCCGCCGGCGCGGACGTCACCCGTGCGGGTGGCACAGGTGGCCGTGCGGAGGTGCTTGCCGAGTGCGCGGGTGACCTTGCACAGTGGGCGCCATGACTCCGGCCGATCTCTTCCAAGCCTTCGCCCGTACCCGCGCCTCGCTCGACGGAGCCGAGGTGACCTTCTGGTGGTCCGGCAACGTGTTCGGCTGGTCCCCCGACCAGCCCTACCAGCGCCTGTTCGGCTTCGAGGGGGTGAACGTGGCCCGCCTCGTCACCACGGACACCGGTTACGAACTGCTGACGCGCGAGGCCGCCTTCTACCTGGACCCCGACACCCGGGAGATCCTGGAGACGTGGGAGAAGAAGCCGGTCGTCCACGTCTGGAACGATCCGGCGAACCAGCGGTGGCGGCCGTTCCCCGTCCCGCTGACCCGGCTGGGCGACCAGGTCTGCTTCAGCCTGGAGATCCCGCTCGCCTATCCGTCCCCGCTGCCGGTCGAGCAGTTCCCGGACCATTCGGCGGACGACACCTACCGGGCGCTCGAACTCTTCCAGTTCTTCGCCCCGGAATCCGTCTTCGAGACCGACGCGCCGAGCGTGCCGGCGACGATGTCGTGGACCCGGCAGTCGCCCTGGCTGCCCTGGATGGAGCAGGGGCAGCGTCCCGGTGGGCTCACCTTCCACTGCCGCGGCCGCAAGCTCGGCTCCTACGCCGAGGTGCCCGAGCGCACGAGCGCGTACATCGCCGCGCACCACCCGGAGTTCGCGCACGCCCCGGACGCGTGGAGCGAGCCGAACGAGACCAGCTGGACCTACTTCCGGCGGCTCAGAGACCGGGGCGAGCTGTGATCCTCACGGTGCCGACCGCCCTGCACGGCTACCCCGGGGTGGCGTTCGGGGGGTACGTGGCGGGCGTCCTGGCCGGGCGGGCGGCCGCGAAGACCGTACGGGTGGACTTCCGGCGGCCGACGCCCACCGGCACCCCGCTCGGCCTCGCCGAGACCGCGGACGGCGGGAGCGAGCTGACGAACGGGGTCCTGGTGCTGGCCGTGGCCACGCCCGTCGAGACGGACGCGGAGGCCCCGCCGGCGCCCACCTGGGACCAGGCCCGGGCCGCGGCCGAGGCCTACCGCGCGGCGCCGCCCGAGGACGTGGCCGACTGCTTCGGCTGCGGACTGGGCCGGACACCGGACACGGGGCTACGGCTGCACTGCGGGCGGGTGCCGGGCCGCGAGCTGGTGGCCGCCGCCTGGACCCCCGGGGCGGGGCTCCTCGACGCGGACGGCGCCCTGCCGCCCGAGCTGGTGTGGGCCGCGCTGGACTGCCCGGGGAACGCGGCCGGGCGGCTCCTGGGCACCCAGCGGGCCGGGGCGGTGACGGCCTCGCTCACGGCGCGGCTGCTGGGCCCGGTGCCGGCCGCCGCGGGGCTCGTCTCCTACGCCTGGCTGCTCGGCGAGTCCGGCCGCAAGCACCGGGTGGGCACGGCGCTGGCCACGGCCGACGGTGAGGTCATGGCCGTGGGCGAGGCACTGTGGGTGGACCCGCGCAGCTAGGGCGGGTCCGGGTCAGTCCTTGATCGAGGTGATCTTCTTGGTCGCCAGGTCGGCCTGGACGTGGATCTCGGTCGTGGAGCCGCCCCACGTCAGGGTGACCGTGGCGCTGGTCTTGCCCGTTCCGCTGCCGGTGGAGGTGACCTTCCACTGCGACGGCACGTTCTGCGCGCGCAGCACGCCGTTCGCGTGGTTGGTCTCCTCCCACTTCTTCAACTCGGCCTGGAGGGGCTTGGCGAGGTAGAAGGAGCGCAGCTGGTCGGCCGTCCTGCCGTCGCCGTCGTACACCGCGTCGATGTAGGCGCCGTAGAAGTCGGCGATCCGCGTGAACGCCGCCTCGGGGCTCCCGGACACGGACGGCAGGGCCGCGGCCGCGGCCGGGGCGGCCTTCGGGGCGGACCCGTCGGCGGACGCGGAGGCGGTGGTGACGAAGGCGAAGGAGAGGGCCGCGGTGGCGGCGGTGGCCGCGAAGACGATGGCGGCGGTGCGCGTGGTCGGGCGCTGGAGCATGGGCCGTACCTTTCCCCGTTGCGAGTGCGGGCAGTGTGGTCACTGTCACTGCACCCCACGACGCGGTCATCGCGCCGAACGGTTCTCAGGTCACCCGAAATGGCCAAAAACCGGCTGCTCTGTCCGGGAATCCGCTACTGGCGCCACCGGCACGCGTGTGCCGCTCCGGGGGCCCGTAGGGAACCGGAGCGGCAGCGCCCCCACGCTCAATGGGGACCGGGCCGTGGCCACGGGTCAGCCAGTCTTGCGGCGGACCTTCTTGTTCTTCCCCGCGCCACCCGTGCTGGTGCCGGAGATCTTGGCGCGGCTCTGGTGCGCCTGCTGGGACTGCGCGTTGCGCTCGTTGCGATCCAGGGCCTCCCGGAACTTGCGCTTGGCCTCGGCGGCGGGGGAGGTGTCCTCCGGGGTCTCCGGAGTCTCCGGGGTGTCCGAGGTGTCTGCCATGTGTCCTCCTGGGTTGATCTGAAACCGATTCAGTCTGTCAGCCAGTGCGCTTGCTGACCAGCGCGTTTCCCGAAGGGCGGCGCTCCTCAGTCTGGCACAGGACACCCCGTCCCCGACGCCGCCGTCACTTGACGAGCTTGCCCTCCGGGGTGACGGTGAACCATGTGCCGCCCACGCCCTGACCTGCGGTGTCACCGGGGTTCTGGTCGCCCGTGAACCAGTACAGGGGCCAGCAGTCGATCGCCAGCTGCTTCGCGCCGTCCGACCGGGTGTAGGTGCTGAGCAGCTTGGGGTCGACGCCCTCGATCGCCTTCGCGTCGACCGGCTGGGCGGGCTTCCACTTCTCCGCGCAGGCGCCCTCGCAGTTGGACTTCATCGGCCACGCGGTGTCCTTGGTGAAGCGGTAGAGCGTACGGCCCTTGGCGTCCCGGAGGATCTTGCCGAGCGTCTTGTCGTCCGCGGCGGAGAGGGCGGGCAGCGCCGCCGGGGCGGCCTGCTCCGGCGCCGCGGCGCCCGCCTTCTTGCCCTCCGGGGTGACGGCGAACCACGTGCCGCCCACGCCCTGCCCGTTGGTCTGGCCGGGGGCCGTGTCCTTCGCGAAGCGGTACACGGGCCAGCCCGCGATCGTGATCTGCTCCGATCCGTCCTGCCGCTTGAGGGACCCCAGGGCGGCGGCGGGGACGGCGCCCGCCGCGACGCCCTGGGCCGGGGCCGGGGGCCAGGTCTTCGCGCAGTCACCGGAGCAGGCGGAGGTCGAGGCGGGCTTCGCCGTGTCCTTGTCGAAGCGGTAGAGGGTGAATCCGGCGGAGTCCGTCACGACCTGCCCGAGCTTGGGGTCGGTACGCACCACCAGCGCGCCGGAGGCGGCGCCGGCGGGAGCCGCCGCGCCGTCGCCCTTCGCGTACGGGTCGGCGGCTCCCGACCCGGCCGCCGCGGGGACCTGGGCGCCGACGGCGGCGGCGTCCGTCTTTCCGCTCGCCTGCGTTCCGCAGGCCGTCGCGCCGAGGAGCAGCGCGGTGGCAGCTCCGGCGAGGGTGAGCTTGCGCAGGTTCGTCATGACAACTCCCGTAATCCGGTGGTTCGTTTGAAACTGTCGGCACCGCAGACACGCGACCCCCCACGGGCCGGTTCAATCTCGTGCGGAGATTTCTGCGGCGCCGGCCGCCGTGGATCCGCCGGGCACGCGCGAAGGCGCCGGTCGGGGGAGGGGAGTCCCCCGACCGGCGCCTTCGCGTCGGGCGCGTGCCCGGTGCGCATGCCTCGCGCACGCCGCCGCTCAGGCCGGCAGTGGCACGGACACGAACGACCTGCCCGCCTCGTTCTGCACCACGACCTCCTTCACGTCGGCGGGGTCGACGGCCGCGGATCCGTCCAGGGCGGCGCCCTTGCCCGCGCCGTTCTCCTGGCCGCCCACCACCCAACTGCCCGCCGTGGTGCGCGTACCGTCCCGGGCGACCACCACCAGCAGGCACCGCTCGCCCGCGGGCAGCCCGGTCACCGCCGCGTGCACCCGCACCCACCGCGCGGCGGGCGTCACCTGTACGGTCATCCGCGCGCCGCTGCGCGCGTCGGTGGCCGACGCCACCTTGGTGCCCAGCGGTGGCGGCGAGGGCGTCGCCGTCGCCGTCGGGGGTGGCGGCGGGGGACCGTCGGCCACGTCCCGGGCGTCTCCCGCACCGACCTGCGCACCGGCCCAGAACACCGCCGCCAGCGCCGCGGCAACGGCCAGACCCGCGACGACGGTCCGGCGCCGGGCCTGCCCGGACCGCTCGCCCCGCATCTGCCGCAGCGTCCGCTGGAGCAGCAGGTCGCCGCCGTCCGGGGGTCCTTCCAAGAACGCTTCCTCGGGCACTTCCCCGAGCGCCGCCTCCATCTCGCGCAACGCGGCCACCTCCTCGCGGCACCGCACGCAGCCGCTCACGTGCTCTTCGACGCGGCGGAGCTCGGCCCCGTCGAGGACGCCGAGCACGTACGGGCCGAGCAGTTCCTCCTCGTGCAATTCCCGGTTCACGCCACCACCTCCTGCAGTCCGGGCTGCTGCGGCGGCCTGCCCGGTCGGTTGCCTCGTCTGCCCCGATTGTTCCTGCCTTCCCCGCCGGTGCCCGCGCCGCCGTCCCGGAACGCCTCGCGCAGTGCCTTGAGGGCGTAGTGCGAGCGGGACTTGACGGTGCCCGCCGGGATGCCGAGGACGTCCGCGGCTTCCGTCACGCTGAGCTGGCGGTAGTACAACTCCGTCAGGACGTCCCGGTGTTCGGGGGTCAGTCGGTCCAGGGCGCCCAGGACGGTCATGGAGTCGACGACGGAGTCGGAGTGGTCCGGCTCCACCGGCGGGGTGGCCGCGGATCCGGAGACCTCCTGCGGTCGGGCCGCCTTGGCCCGGTAGCGGTCGGTGATGATGTTGCGGGCCACGGTGAGCAGCCAACCGCGCACCGAGCCCTTTCCGTTGACCAGGATCTCGGCGTGCCGCCACGCGCGGATGACCGTCTCCTGGACGACGTCCTCGGCGGCGGCCCGGTCCCCGGTCAGTCGGGTCGCGTAGGCGAGCAGGGCGTGGCCGTGCTCCTCGTACACCGACCTGATCAGTGCCTCGTCGGTCGAGCCCCGCCGACTGCGGGGCCACAGTGGTCCGGCCATCTCACACCCTCTCCGTCTTCCTCGCGTGCGTGGTGCGGTCCGTACACGCCGCACGGCGGGCCCCGGTTCATGTGTCCTGCGTCACACCTTGGGGTGCGGGGGGTGCTCAGCAGCGGCGGCTGCTGTTGAGGCAGGCCACCACCTGCGCCATCGCGGCGTCGGTCATCACGTCGACGAACATCGCGTGGTCCGTCCTGGGGCTGTGCCGCTGCTCGGGGAAGGAGTCGAGGGCGATCGCCGCGCCCGGGGGCACGTCGTAGGCGAGGGAGATCCGCAGTCGCGGCACCGGGAAGGTGCCCTGCGGGCAGATCCCGCCCGCGCCGGGGAACGACAGGTGCGAGCGGTGGTCGAAGGAGGCCGTGTCCAGGCCGTTCCAACAGCTGGGGAAGACCAGGGTGCGGGTGAGGCGCTGGCCCGCCGGACAGCGGGGGTAGCGGGTGGTGGACCGGTCGGGCGAGCCCGAACAGCCCCAGCGGGCCCGCACGTCGGCCTCGTCGTCCGCCGTCGCGGCCACCGGGTCGCCGGTCATGGCGCGCAGGAAGCGGGGCATCGGCACCACCTGGCTCACCGGGTTGCCGGAGAACTCCACGGACACGCTCGCCTCCGGCAGGATCGCGCCCGCGTTGCCGTGGCCCGCCGCCGCCTCCCGCGGCTGCGTGGCGGGCCGGTCCGGGAGGCGCAGGACCGGCCAGTAGTACGTGGAGCGATCGCCGCCGCGACAACTGGTGGCGGCCGCGGCCAGGGTGTCGTCCGTGGACATCGCGTCCGTGGACAGGTTGCCGACGTACGCGTGCGTGTGGTGCGCGCCCGCGCGCAGGCCGGGGGAGACGACGAGGTTGTCCTCGTTGTAGTGGCCCTCCTCGTCGCGGCCGCAGTCCACCCGCACCGTCCCGGCGGAGCCGCCCGGTCGGGTCGGCGGGGGATCGGCGGGCCCGGGCGGTACGTCGCGGAGGTCCACGAAGTCGCCGGACGCCGGGCCGGAGTGCGCCGTACCGGAGTGCGCCGTGCCGGTGGTGGCGGCGGTGGCGTGATCGGGTCGCGCCGCGTCCGCCGCCCGCGAAGCCCCCAGGACGGCGGCCGTGAGCCCGCCGCCGAGCAGCAGGCAGATCAGCAGCGCGAACAGTCGGCGTTCGTTCCCCATGGGGTCACGGTCGCCGCTCGCCGGCGGCCCGGTCAACCGCGTCTCACGGGCGGGGCGCCGGACCCCCGTGCGGGGGTCGTGAGGGCAGTGGCAGGGGGTGAGCAAGGGTTTTCCCCGTATCGAGTTCATCCCGGCGTTGCCTACTGTCTGCCCACCGGCGGTCTCGTCCGGGTCGAACGTCCGCCCCGCCAACCCCACTTGGCGCGGCGCTCCGCGACCCGGCGCTTCCCCGGTACCGCCGGTACCCCTCCTCGTCGACGCGGGCGGGGTCACGACGAGCGGTGGTGGCCGGGGCGTGCGGAGGAGCCCTCTCCGGCCGCCGCCGTGCTCGCGGCGGGCCCGCCCCACACACCCCTCCCCGTTCCGCCGTCTTCTCGCGCACCGCGCATCCCGTACTTCCGTCCCCTCCCGCACACCGCCGTGCGGGGACCGTGCCTCCTCCCCGATGCCCACCCCCCCCACGCAACCTCCCACACAGCACCACACCGGCCGTCCCCGGTCTGCCGGGGACGGCCCGCGAAAGGGAACACCGTGCACGCATCCAGACGTCGACTCATATCGGTGGTGGCCATGTCGGTCACCCTGCTCGCCGGCAGCGCCACCACCTCGATGGCCCTCGGCCGCCCGGCCGCGGCCCCGGCCGCCCCGGCTCCCGTGGCCCCGGCCACCCAGGTCCTGCCGGTCGCTCCGGTCGAGAACCTGATCGTCGGTTACAAGTCCTCGGCCACCGAGGCGAGTTCCAACACGGCCGCTGCCGACGACGCCGTCGCCAAGGGCCACAAGAGCGGCAAGAAGACGAAGTTCGAGCGCCGCCTCGGCACCGGCGCCGCGCTGGTCAACCTCGGCGGAGCCGTGGCCCCGTCCGAGGCGGCCGCGGTGATCGCCCAGTTCCGCGCCGACCCGGACGTCGCCTACGTCGAGCCGGACTCCCGCGCCTACGCCATGGCGACCCCGGACGACACCGAGTACGCCAAGCAGTGGGACCTCTTCGAGCCCACCGCGGGCATGAACGTCCCCGGCGCCTGGGCCAAGGCGACCGGCACCGGAGTCACCGTCGCCGTCATCGACACCGGCTACGTCGCCCACTCCGACGTGGCCGCGAACATCGTCCCCGGCTACGACTTCATCTCCAGCTCCAGCGCGGCCCGCGACGGCAACGGCCGCGACAACAACCCGGCCGACCAGGGCGACTGGAGCGCCGCCGGCGAGTGCGCCGCCGACGCCAAGGCCAGCGACTCCTCCTGGCACGGCACCCACGTGGCGGGCACGATCGCCGCGGCCACCAACAACGGCAAGGGCATCGCGGGCATCGCCTACGGCGCCAAGATCCAGCCGGTGCGGGTGCTCGGCAAGTGCGGCGGCGCCACCTCGGACATCGTCGACGCCATCACCTGGGCCTCCGGCGGTTCCGTCCCCGGCATCCCGGCCAACACCACCCCCGCCAAGGTCATCAACATGAGCCTCGGCGGCTCCGGCGCCTGCGGCACCAGCTACCAGAACGCCATCAACGCCGCCGTCGGGCGCGGCACGACCGTCGTCGTCGCCGCGGGCAACAGCAACGCGGACGCCAGCGGCTTCTCGCCCGCCAGCTGCAACAACGTGATCTCCGTGGCCGCCACCAACCGGACCGGCGACCGCTCCTTCTACTCCAACTACGGCCCGGCCGTCGACGTCGCCGCCCCGGGCGGCGAGACCCGCCGCGCCACCGACACCCCCGGCACCGTCACCACCCCCGAGAACGGCATCCTCTCCACGCTGAACGCGGGCACCACCACCCCCGGCGCCGAGATCTACAAGCCCTACCAGGGCACCAGCATGGCCGCCCCGCACGTCGCCGGGCTCGCCGCGCTCCTCGTCTCGGCCAAGTCCTCCCTCACCCCGGCCCAGGTCGAGTCGGCCATCAAGACCAGTGCGCGCCCGCTGGCCGGCACGTGCACCGGGGGCTGCGGAACGGGTCTCGCCGACGCGGCCGCGGCCGTGACCGCCGTGACCTCCACGCCTCCGGCCCCGGCCTACGAGAACACCACCGACGTCGCCATCCCGGACAACGGCGGCGCCGTCACCTCCGCCATCACGGTCTCCGGCCGCAGTGGCAACGCCCCGGCCACCCTCAAGGTGTCCGTCGACATCAAGCACACCTACCGCGGTGACCTCGTCATCGACCTCGTCGGCCCCGGCGGCGCCGTGGTCAAGCGCCTGCAGAACTCCTCCGGGGACAGTAGCGCCAACGTCCTCACCACCTACACCGTCGACGCCTCGGCGCTCCCGGCCAACGGCACCTGGCAGCTGAAGGTCCAGGACGTCGCCGCGGCCGACACCGGCTACATCGATTCCTGGAGCCTCGGCTTCTGAACCGGTGCGGGCGAGGTACGCACGATCGGCCGCGCGTCACCGGTCCGGACTGACCACCCGGGCCTGACGGGCCGATAGTACGGACCAAGCCGGCCCCCGGACCTGCTGATACGGCTCGTATCGGCAGGTCCGGCGGGTATTCCTGTCACCTGACTGATTTCTGCGTCACAATCCGGGTCCGTCCGGCGGCGGACCTCGTATTGTCGCGCTCACAGGAGCAGCACAGGAACTGGGGACCGAGAGGCTGGTGGCTGTGCGTGGCGGCGACGGGGAACGCTGACACGACCGTCGGACACGGTGAACTCATCGAGGCGGTGGACCGCGCGCTGACCACGCACGGCCGCGCCGTCCTCACCGGACCGGCAGGCTCGGGCAAGACCGAAGTACTGCTCGCCGTCGCGGCGGCCGCTTTCGGCCGCCGCGAACGCGTGCTCCGGTTCGCTCCGGAAGCCGCCGACCAGTGGATACCCGAGGCCGCCGCGGCCGCCCTCCTCGCCTCCGTCCCGCGCACCGCCCTGGACCGCCTCGCCCCTCCCCAGCGCACCGCCATCGCCCTGTTGCGCCGCGAGGCCGACGCCCCCCGGGCCGGCCGTGACCACGTCGCCCTGCGCCTCGGCGTCGTCGAGGTGCTGCGCATCCTCGCCGAACGCAGCCCCGTGCTCCTCGTCCTCGACAACGCCCAGTGGCTCGACGCCGAGACCACCGACCTGCTGCGCTTCGCCCTGCGCCTGACGCCCCGCGGCGTCCGGGTCCTCGTCGCCGAATGCGTGCAGGGCGGCGCCCCCGTGGCCGAGACCCTGTGCGGTCCGGGCGCCCCGACGGTGCGGGTGCCACCGCTCGGCGCCGACGAGGTCGCCGAACTCCTCGTACGCCACGGCCTGCCCGCCCGCCTCGCCGGCCGCATCCACCAGGCCAGCGGCGGGAACCCGCGCCTCGCCCTGGCCTTCGGCCACTCCCTGGCCGAGGCCCGCGACGGCGCCGCGCACCACGCCGACACCCTGCCGCTGTCCGGACAGGCCCGCGAGGTGGCCCGGCGGCTGCTCGCCGAGGCACCGGCCCGCGCGCACCGCACCCTGCTCCTCGCCGCCCTCGCGGCCCGGCCCACCACCGCCCTGCTGCGCCGGGCCGGACGCCCCGACGCGGAGGCCGAGCTGGCCGAGGCCGAACGGGCCGCGCTGGTGACCGTACGCGACGACGGCAGTGTCGAATTCACCGCCGGCGCCCTGCCCACGGCCCTGGCCGCCGACGCCGGCTGGCCCGAACGGGCCGCCGGGCACGCCGCGTTGGCCGCCGCCGTCGACGACCCCGTGCAGGCCGTCCGGCACCGCGCCCTCGCCGTGGACACCCCCGACGAGGACCTCGCCGCCGAGATCACCGAGGCGGCCGCGGCCAGCCGCCGCGGGGGCAGGCGCGCCCTGGCCGCCGAGCTCGGACTGCTCGCCGCCGAGCGCACCCCGCCGGGCCACCCCGCCGCCGAACTGGCACGCCTGGTCGGCGCCGCCGAGGACGCCGGCTGGGCCGGTCGCGCCGACCTCGCCCGCCGCGCCGCCCGCGCCGTCCTGGCCCGCGACGCCTCGCCGGCCGACCGGGTACGGGCCCGGCTCGCCGTCATCGACGCGGCCGGCCAGGCTCTCGCCGACCTCGACGAGACCTTCGCCTACGCCCGTGACGACGCCGCCGCGGACCCCTCGCTCCAGGCCGCCGTGCAACTGCGTGTCGCCTGGAAGCTCAACCTGAGCGACGGCGACCCCGTCCGCTCCTGCGCCGCGGCGGCGGAGGCCGGGGTGCTGGCGGCCACCGGCGGCGACCAGGTCGCCGAGGCCATGGCCCTGACCGTACGGGCCCGGATGGGCCGGATCCTGGGGGACCCGGACGCCGAGGACATCCTGGCCGAAGCGCTCACCCTGCCCGCCCCCGAGGTGCCGCTCGGCATGCGCAACGCCCCGCAGTACCTCGCCGTCCGCCACGCCCTCTTCGACGACCGGCTCGCCGACGCCCGCGAACAGCTCCTGGTCCTGCTGCCGGCCGTCCAGCGCACCGGCTCCGCCGAGGACGTCTTCGAGGTGCTGCGCAGCCTCACCGAGGTCGAACTGCGCCGCGGCCGCTGCGCGACGGGCCGCGCCCACGCACGGCGCGCCCTTGAGCTGACCATCGAGGCGGGCCTCTCGCCGGGCCCGGCCTGGTACGTCGCCGCCACCGCGGAGGCCATGGCCGGCAGCTTCGCGCGGGCCACCGGCTACGCCCGACGCGGCATACAGGCCTCGGAGGAGGAACAGGACCAGGTGTTCCTCTCGCGGAGCCTCTTCGCCCTCGGCCAGGTCGAGCTGGCGACGGGGGAGACCACCAAGGCCGTGACCACCCTGCGCCGGGTCGCCCGGCTGGAGGCCGCCCAGCAGGTCGTCGACCCCTCAATCCTGCGCTGGCACGGGGAGCTGGCCGAGGCGCTGGTGGCCGCCGACGCACCCGAGGAGGCCGCCGAACTGGTCGCGTCCGTCCGTACGGTCGCCCTCGACCTCGGCCGGACGAGCGTGGTCGCCGCCCTGGACCGGGCCGGCGCCCTGGCCCACTCGGCACGCGGCGAGACCGACGAGGCCGTCGCCCTGCTGGAGGCCACGGCGGAGCGCTTCGACGCCCTCGAACTGCCCCTGGAACGGGGCAGGACGCTGCTCGCCCTCGCCCGGGTGGAACGCCGGCGCCGGCGCCGGGCGCCCGCCCGCGCCGCCCTGCGCACGGCGGCCCAGATCTTCGCGCAGGCCGGGGCGAAGCCCTGGACGGACCTGGCCACGGAGGCCCCGCCGGGCCCGGGGGCCGGCCCCGAGGGCGGCTCCGGGCACCCCGGCGCGGCGGCGCTCACCGAGGCCGAGACCCGCCTCGCGCTGCTCGTCGGCCAGGGCGCCAGCAACCAGGAGGCCGCCGACCGGCTCTTCGTGAGCGTCAAGACGGTGGAGGCGCGGTTGACCCGGATCTACCAGAAGCTCGACGTGCGCTCCCGGGCGCAGCTGGCCACCGCGCTGCGGGCGCGGTGAGGGCGCGGTGAGGGCGGGCCGGGCCTCGGGCGGGGCGCGCCGGGGCGGTCGTAATCGGTTGGCCCGGAACGGCCGGCGGCCCTAGGGTGCGCGCATGACGCTCATGAGTGCCCAGCACATAGACGAAGCGGTGTCCCTCACCACGCGGGCCCTGCGCGGCGTCGCGGACCTCGACTGGACGGTCCCGGCCGGCGGGCTGGAGTGGAGCTGTTACGACACCGTCGTCCACATGGCGGGTGACTTCACGTGCTACGCCGGCCAGTTGACGGCCCGGGCGGCCGACGGGTGGGTGCCCTTCGAGATCACCGCCGATCCGGGGACCACGCCCGCCGGGCTGATCCAGATCATCGAGGCGACCGGCGGTCTCCTCTCGGCCGTCGTGGCCACCAGCGCCGCCGACGTCCGGGGCTGGCACCCGTCCGGTTCGGGCGGCGCGGACGCCTTCGCCGCGATGGCCGTCCTGGAGGCGCTCGTGCACACCCATGACGTCGTCAGCGCCCTGGGGGTCAAGGACTGGGAGCCGTCCGCGGAGTTGTGCGCGGTGGCCCTGGACCGGCTCTTCCCGCACGCGCCGCGCACGCACGCCCCGTGGCCGACGCTGCTGTGGGCGACCGGCCGGACCGAGCTGCCGGGTCTGCCCCGCCTGGGGGCCTGGCGCTGGCACGCCGACCCGATCCGTTCGGAGCGGCTCGTGCTCTGCCAGATCTCCCCGGTGACCGGCGCCGACCTGCACGCCGGTGGCACGGGCGGCTTCGCGTGGGCCGAGGACGGGCCGTTCGAGGGCACCCGGTTCGCCGCGGGCATGGTGGTCAAGGCGCGTGAGGCGGGTACCTACCGGCCGGGTTGGGGCGCGTACGCGATCGTCCGCGCCGCCGACGGCCTCGCGGTGGGCGGTATCGGCTTCCACACGGCGCCCGACGGCGACGGCAACGCCGAGATCGGCTACGACATCGTGCCCTCGGCGCGGGGCAACGGCTACGCCGTCGAGGCGGTACGGGCCCTGTCGGCCTGGGCCCTCGCGCAGGACGGCCTGACCACGCTGCACGCCACCGTGGACGACGACAACCTCGCCTCGCACGCGGTCATCGCCCGGGCCGGGTTCGCGAGGAGCGGCGCGGGTGAAGGGGACGTCCACTACACCCGCACCGCCGACTGAGCCGCGGGGCTCAGGAACGTACGAGGAGCACCCCGCCCGCGAGGACGACGCCCAGGACCACGGCCAGCGCGCCGTACACCGGGCGGTGGGCGCGCAGCACCGGCACGAACCGGTCGAGGGCGAACCGGCCCGGGCCGGTCAGCGCCAGGGACGCGGCGGCGGCGGTCAGCAGCAGCTCGTACTCGATGCCGGTGGGGGCGAAGAAGGAGCCGGTGCCCTTGACCGCGATCGCGTTGATCATGGTGCCGACCACGGCGGCCGCGGCCAGCGGGGTCAGCAGTCCGGCCGCTATGCCGAGGCCGCCGAGGGTCTCGGAGAGACCGGCGACGACCGCCATGGCCTCGCCGGACGGGTAGCCGCTCGCGCTGAAGAACGCGCCGGTCCCGCTGATGCCGCCGCCGTCGAACCAGCCGAAGAGCTTCTGGGAGCCGTGGGCCGCCATGGTGAGGCCGAGGACGAGGCGCAGGAGCAGCAGTCCGCTGCCCGCGAAGGGGTGTGCGTGCGGGGCGGCGGGGGCCGTGGGGGACGGCGTGGGGGTGAGGGTGGGCGTGGGGGTGGGGGTCATCGGGGAGATCCTTCCCGGTGGGGACTGTCCGTAGAAGAGATGAGTGCGAGGGAGTCGAGAGGGTCCTTCGAATTTGAACGACCGGATCAGACCCTAGCCTCTGATTCAAATTGGAACAACTTGGCGTAAGCTGGAGACATGGCTGAAACGAGATGGCTGGATGACGACGAGATGCGCGCCTGGCAGGGCTTCCTCGCCGCTTCAGCGCTGGTGAACCGGCGCCTCGACCAGCAGCTGAAGGACGACTCCGGCCTCTCGCACGCGCAGTACGAGATCCTCGTCCGGCTCGCCCGGGCCACGGACGGCGAGCTGCGGATGACCGAGCTCGCCCACGGGCTGATCAACTCCAAGAGCGGGCTGACGTACCAGGTCACGCAGATGGAGAAGGCCGGCCTCGTGCGGCGGCGCAGTTGCCCCTCCGACGTGCGCGGAATCTTCGCGGTGCTCACGGAGGCGGGCCGCGCCCGGCTCGACGAGGCGGCGCCCGGCCACGTCGCGGCGGTCCGGCACGCGCTGATCGACGTCCTGACCCCGGAGCAGCTCGGCGCCGTCGCCGACGGCCTCGGCGAGGTCGCCCGCAGGCTCCGCGAGGCCTGACCGGACCGGGCGCGGTCGGCCCGCCCGGTCAGTCGGGGAGCGCGTACCCGTGCGCGGCCGACGCGGGCTTCAGGGTCGGCCGGACCTCGCGGTCGTCGTCGGCCGCTCGGCGGTCGGGGTGTCCGGCCCGGCGCCGGTCAGGCGGGCGTCGCCCCAGACGGCGTGGCAGTACCGCGTGACGTCCGCCGGCGACGCGTATGCGGCCTGGAGCCGCACGCGCAGCACGTGGGCGACGTCGAGCGTGATCTCCTGCGATTGCCCGATGCCCAGGGTCCTGCTGTCGAGGGTCCTTCCGTCCGCGACGGTCTCGAAGCGGAGTGCGCACCCGGTCGGCGAGTCGTCGCGCAGGCCGATGGTCGCCGTCAGCGTGCGCCAGTCGCGCCCGAGGTCGTACTCGGCGGAGCCCTGCGCTCTGGAGCCCTTGTCCACGGCGAGGAAGACGCTCCGCGCGTACGGGTTTCCGTTCACATCGGCGGAGCCGGTTCCCAGCCCCGACGAGTCGAGCGGGTCGAGGTCGGCCAGGTACCGGGTGGCGGGCGGGGTCGGTGGGGCGGTCGGGTCACCCGGGCCCGCCGGGGCGTCGGGCCCGGCGGCATGGGCGCTGCCGGCGGCGAGGAGCGCCAGGACGGCGGCGGCCGCGCACGCGGGGAGGGTGAGGCCGCGCCCGGTACGTCGACGCGGGGTCGTCGGTTCTTCCACGGGGACCAGCCTTCGATTCCGTTCCCCCATCAGGCGGCTGCGGAACGCGCGCTCGTATCCAGCGTGCTCCCGGGCGCGGGGGCGCGCACCTCGGTCAGTCGGGCTCCGGCGCCTGCGGTACGCAGGCGCGCAATTCGGCCAGGTCCAGCGCCATCACCGCGATGTCGGCGCTGCCGCCCGCGAAGACGCAGGAGACGATCCGGGACCCGGGGTTGATCACCATCGCCTCCCGCACGGACGGGGTGCGCACCCCGGTGGCGCGGGCCCCGTCCAGTGCCACCGGCTCCCCGCGCTCCGGCACCCAGCGCACCGCCCCCGGCCCGCCGCACACCCGGCCCATGCGCCAGCGCCCGCGCCCCGCGGGCAGCCGCGCCATGCCGGGAATGCCGACCGGGGCGGCGTCGGGCCCCGCCGCCACGCGCTGGAGGTGCTTGCGCCGCAGGAGCCAGCCGGCGCCGCCCGCCACGATTGCGAAGAATGCGAACTCGATCACCCGCCCTATTAAAACACAGGCGTACGAATCCAGAATGAGGCCGTAATTGGCCTTATCGCTTCACGGTCGTCTGACTAATGTCTCCCGCGTCCAGGTCGTGACCCCGCACGTACGGGGTCGACAAGGGGGATAAATGAAGATCGGAATTCGGCGCTCCATCGCACTCGCGGGGGCCCTCGCCGTCCTCCCGCTCATGACGATCTCCGCCAACGCGGAAACCTCCGCTCCGCTGTCCGCCGACGCGGTGGCCTCGATGACACCGGAGCGACAGGCGGAAGTGCTGGGGCCGCTGAGGCTGGCGGCCGATGCCGTGGCGCAGGTGGGGCGGGGGGCGCGGGCGGACGTCTACACCCAGGTCGAACTCGCACCCACCTATCGTTCGGTCAATGTTTATCTGACCGATGTCGCGCAGGGCCGTGATTTCCTTTCCGCGGTCCACAAGGTGAATCCGAAGGTGGACACCGGGCTGATTCGCATCGTCCAGGGAAAGAAATCCGGAAAACAGCTGAAGAAGGAGATCGCGGAGATCACGGACCGGGCCGATCTCCCCTTCAAGGTGGCCCTCGCGGGCAGCACACCCGACGGCGGATCCATCCAGCTCGCCGTGGACGACCCGACGGCGGCCCGCGGGTACCTCGCCTCGACGGCCGTCAAGGAGCGACGGGCCGCGAGCGCAGCCACCGCCGTCCAGATCACCCAGGCGCCCCCCTCCCGGCCGCTGACCCGGGAGAACGACACCTCGCCCTTCTACGCGGGAGCGGCGCTCGGCCCCAACATCGGCGGCAAGGCCCACTGCACCAGCGGCATCCCGGCGATCAGCACCTGGGACGGCCGGCAGTGGCTGGTCACCGCGGGCCACTGCCACAACGTCAACGACAACGTCTACACGATGGGCGGCAACTACATCGGGCAGGTCAAGTACAAACTCCCCGCGGTCGACTCGGCGTTCATCGAGGCGCCCACCAACCGCTACACCTGGGACGGCCTCGACGCCACGGGCTACACCCGCTACCTCAACGGCGTGCGCAACGTCGCCGTCGGTGACTTCACCTGCCAGCTCGGCTACAACACCAAGGTCTTCTGCAACATCAGGACGGTCTACGCGGGCAACGCCAGCTGGAACGTCAACGGTACGACGGTGAACGGCAGTTACGGCGTCCCCCACTACGGGGGCATCGTCGGCCGCGGCGGCGACAGCGGCGGCCCCGTCATCTTCATCAACGACCAGAACTCCCGCCAGCTCAACGGCATCGTCAGCTACGGCTACGGCTGCAACGCCTCCCAGGAATGCAGCACCGGCCTGGCCTGGGTGGACGTGTGGTCGATCTTCAACGCCTTCGCCATCAAGCTGAACCCCTCCTGACCTTCCCGACCGACCCAGACCGCGCGCTGACGGCCGCCCCGGCGGCGGTCAGCGCCTCAGGGGGTGTCCGACGGACGTCAGACACCCCCCAGGGCGGTCCACACGCCCGGGTCCTCGAAGCCGAGGGCCCACAGCCCGCTGCCGCGGACGCCGTGGCGTCCCAGCACGGCCAGGTGCGCGGCGGAGCCCTTCGCGTCCTGGTACCAGACGGCGTGCTCCTCGCCGTCGTCGTCGGTGTAGTCGAAGTGCGGAGTGCCGGAGGCTTCGTCGAAGACGTATTCCGCGCCCATCCGCTCGCGCAGGGCCTCCGCCTCCAGGCTGGTCACGTGGCCCGCGCGGTCGGTCGAGCCCACCTTCCAGTCCCAGCCGTACGCGGGCAGCGCCACCTCCAGCTTCGCGGGCGGCACGACGCCGACGGCGTAGGTCAGGAACCGGTCGTACCACTCCAGGGAGGACAGCGGGCCCGGTTCCGCCAAGGCGTTGTGCAGGTTGTACCCCATGATCCGCAGGGTGTCGGCGACCTTGCCCAGGTGCGCGTAGTCGAAGGCGAGCCCCGCCCCGTCGACCCGGGGCATGACGGTGACGACACAGGTCCTGCCCTGGGCGTGCAGCCGGGTGCACAACTCCTCGACCAGCCGGTCGTACCCGGTGCGGACCCGCTCGACCAGCGCGGGGTCCGTGGTCTCGGCCATCCGCTCGTAGTCCAGGTCGAGGCCGTCGTAGGACCGGCTCCGCACGACCTCCATCAGGGCGTCCACGTGCGTCGCGCGCTCCTGCGGATCACCCAGCAGCTCGGCCATCTCCGCCGGCCCCGGGGTCTCGATCACGGTCGGGACCACCTTGATCCCCTTGGCGTGCAGACCGTCGATGATCCGACGGTCCCCGGCGCCCGCCTCGCCCTTGACGGTGTCGGTGTCCGTCGCCGTATACCAGAACGGACTGACGGTGTGCAGCTGGTCGGCGTGGGCCAGGGCCGAGGCGTAACCGACCTCGGTGTCCCAGTAGGGCAGCCACGCGGAGCTCGTACGGACGCCCGCGCGCCCCCCGTCGGCGGACGCGGACGCGGACGGGGGCGCGGATCCGGTTCCGGCCCCGGAACCGGTGCGCGCGGCGGGCGCGCTCGCGGTCAGCAGGAGCACGGCGGCCAGCGCGGCGGCGCAGCGCAAGGCCACGGGAAGGGCCAGGGCCCGGGACGGGGGCCAGGTCGAGGAGCGTGCGGTCGTCATGGTCCGAACCTGGCGCGAACCGCGGGCTCCGGGAGCACGGGACGCGCCGAAAGCGGTCGACCCCGCACCGATCGGCCCACCCGGCGTCCCCCGGACGCGGAACGGGACGGTGTGCCCGGGCCGGGAATGCGGGGCGCGGGCAGGCGGTTCGGATCATCGCGAGACCCGACCATCCGCATGCAGGGAGAAGACCATGAAGATCGGCATCATCGGTGCGGGCAACATCGGCGGCAACCTGACGCGCCGTCTCACCACCCTCGGTCACGAGGTGTCCGTGGCGAACTCGCGCGGCCCGCAGACGCTGGGCGCGCTCGCACAGGAGACCGGGGCCACCCCCGTCACCGTCGCCGAAGCGGCGCGCGGCGCGGAGGTCGTCGTCGTCACCATCCCCCTGAAGAACGTGCCGGACCTGCCTTCCGGGCTCTTCGACGGGGCCGCCGACGGGTTCGTCGTGATCGACACCGGCAACTACTACCCGCAGCAGCGCGACGGCCGGATCGCGGCCATCGAGGACGACGGGCAGACCGAGAGCCGCTGGACCGAGGGGCACCTCGGCCACCCGGTGGTCAAGGCCTTCAACGGCACCTACGCGGAGGACCTGCTGACCCGGCCCCTCCCGGCCGGGGCCCCGGACCGGCTCGCCCTGCCGGTCGCCGGGGACGACGACGCGGCGAAGGCGACCGTCCGGGCCCTCATCGACGAACTCGGCTTCGACTCCGTCGACGCCGGCGGCCTCGACGACTCCTGGCGCCAGCAGCCCGAAACCCCCGTGTACGGGCTGCGCGCGGGCGTCGACGCCGTCACCGAGGCGCTGGCCGAAGCCTCCCCGGTCCGCAAGGACGGCTTCCGCTACCAGGGCTGACCGGGGCGGGCCGGGACCTACCGGACTGCGAACTACCGGGCTGCGGCCTACCGGACTGCGACCTACCGGGCTGCGGCCTACCGGACTGCGACCTACCGGGCCGTGAGGTCCGCGACGGTGGCGGCCACCACGCCGAAGAGGTCCCCGATGGTGGTCAGGGCGGCGCTCTGGAGCGTCGCGGCGGGCACCACGGCGCCGTCGGGCGCGGCCAGCGTGCGGGTCGCGGTGGCCTCGGCGACCACGGCGGGCCGGTATCCGAGGTTGAAGGCGCCCTGGGCGGTGAAGGTGACGCACATGTGCGTCATGAACCCGGCGAGCACCAGGTCCTGGCCGGAGTCCAGCCCGCGCAGGGTCTCTTCCAACGTCGTGGCGTGGAAGGCGTTCGGGACGGTCTTGACCACGACGGGTTCGCCGTCCCGGGGCGTCACCTCGGGGCTGATCGAGCCGATCTCGGCGCGGATGTCGTACGGGCCGCCCTCACCGCCGTCGTTGACGACGTGCACCACGGGAGAGCCCGCGGCGCGGGCGGCGGCGAGCAGGCGGGCGCCCGCCGCCAGAGCGGCCTCAGCGCCCTCCAGTTCCATCACCCCCGTGCGGTAGGTCTGCTGGAAGTCGATCATGATCAGGGTCGTCGTGGCGCCGAGCCGGGGGAGCGCGGGGTCGAGCCCGGACAGCGTGCGCAGGGTGGCGGACGGGGTGACGGTGGTGACGGTGGTGACGGACATGGGAAGGTCCTCTCGTTCGTTTCGCGGGAACCCGTGCGGCGCACGGGAAAAGGGCACGGCGAAGCCGCGGACACGGCGGCGCCGGGTCAACAGGGACGCGGGGGCGACAGGGCTGAGGAATCAGCCGGGTCGAGCGGGAGGCCGGCTCAGCCGGCCGAGCGGAAGCGGCGCCGGTAGGCGGCCGGGGTGGCGGCGATCTGCTTGCGGAAGGCGCGGTGCAGGGTCTCCACCGAGCCCAACCCGGCGGCCGCGGCGATCCGTTCGAGCGGCTCGTCGGTCGTCTCCAACAACCGCCGGGCGGCTTCCACCCGGGCCGCCTCGACGTATCCGGCGGCGCCGACGCCCGTCTCCCGGCGGAAGGTCCGGGCGAAGTGCCGCTCGCTCACGCACATGCGCTGTGCGAGCGCCGCCGCGGAGAGATCGCCGTCGAGGTGATCGGCGATGTACGCGCACAGCTCGTCGATGTCCCGGCGCGCGGCCGCGGGGCGGCTGAGCGGGACGCTGAACTGGCTCTGGCCGCCCTGCCGTTTGAGGTACATGACCAGGTGGCGCGCCACGGCCAGAGCCATCTCCTCGCCCAGGTCCTCCGTGACCAGGGCGAGCGCCAGGTCCATGCAGGCGCTGATCCCGGCGCCGGTCCACACCCGCCCGGAGCGGACGAAGATCGGGTCAGGGTCGACCTGGACGAGGGGGTGGTCGGCCGCCAGGCGCGTGGCCGTGGACCAATGCGTGGTCGCCCGCCGCCCGTCCAGCAGCCCCGCGGCGGCCAGCAGGTGCGCCCCCACGCACACCGAGGCGACCCGGTGGGCGTGCGGGGCCGTGGCCCTGATCCACTCGACCACCGCGTCGTCGATGCGGGGTACGGGGCCCTCCGGGCCCAGCTCCACCGCCCCGGGTACCAGCAGCGTGTCCACCGCCGCCCCGACCTCGGCGAACGTCAGGTCGACGGCGAGGCGGACCCCGGCCGAGGTGGTCACCTGGCCGGGTTCGGGACCCGCGAGGCGCACCTCGTAGGCCCGGGTGGACGACTCGCGGTTGGCCAGCGCGAAGACCTCGGCGGGGCCGGTGACGTCGAGCAGGTCGACGTCCGGGAAGACCGCGATGACGACACGGTGGGGAGTGGGCATGCGTCCATCCTCACCGCCCGCTCCGGTGGCCGCAATGACGGTTCTCTGTCACATCCGGACATGCGCGCCTTTGGAGGCGCGCATGTCCGGACGGCTCACGCCGTGACGGGCGAGAGGTGTGCGACGACCTCCGGGAAGCTGTCGACCACCCAGGTCGGCTCGGCCGTGGCCAGCTCGGCCGCGGAGTGCACCCCGTAGGTGACGGCCACCGAACGCATCCCGGCGGCCCGCGCCATCAACAGGTCGTGGGTGGTGTCGCCGACCATGACGGCGTGCTCCGCCGTGAGGCCCAGCCGGTCGAGGACGACCTGCCCGGACTCGGGGTCCGGCTTGGGCCGGGTGACCTCGTCCGCGCCGATCACGACGGCGAAGTACTCCCGCAGCCCGGCCGCCGTGAGCAGGGCGTCCGCCGGGCCGTGGAACTTGCTCGTCGCGACGGCGAGCGCCACCCCGCCCTCGCGCAGCTGCGCCAACCCCTCCGCGACCCCGGGGAAGACCAGGTCCGGGGCCTGCGGGAGCACTATGGTGTCGAAGAACTTCCGGTAGAGCAGGACCGCCTCGGCCACTTGGGCGTGCTCCACCTCCCGCTCCAGCAGGAGGGCGAAGGCCCGCTCCAGGGGGAGCCCGATGGTGGCCCGTACGGCGAGGTCCGCGGGCCGGGTGACGCCGAGCGCGTCGAAGGCCGCCCCGAAGGTCGCCACGATGGCGCGCGGCGAGTCGACGAGCGTTCCGTCCAGGTCGAAAACAGCGAGTCTGATCATGACGTCGAACCTACCGGCGAGCCGCCGCGGAGCGCACCGTGCGCGGCGGCCAGCCGGCCCGCCGCCTCGGCGCAGGTCACGAGCACGGCCATGTTGGCCCGCGCCGCCCGACCGTCGGTCGCGGCGTCCACGGCGCGCATCAGGTAGCTGGTGAGCCCCTGCCCCGAGACCCCGTCCCGCTCGGCCGCGGTCACCGCCCGCGCGATGGCCGCCTCCACCTCCGCCGAGTCGACGGCGTCCGCCTCGCTGACCGGGGTGGTGATCAGGAAGGCGGTGGGGGTGCCCAGCGCCCGGTGCGTCTCGACGGCGCGCGCCAGGACCTCCGGGTCGTCGATCCGGTGCGGGGCGCGGTGGCCGCTCGTACGGCAGTAGAAGGCGGGGAAGTCGTCCGAGCCGTACGCCACCACCGGCACGCAGTGCGTCTCCAGGTACTCCAGGGTCAGGCCCAGGTCCAGGATCATCTTCGCGCCCGCGGACACGACCGCGACCCGGGACCGGGTGAACTGGATCAGGTCCGAGGAGACGTCGAAGGTCTGCTGGGCGCCGCGGTGCACCCCGCCGATCCCGGCCGAGGAGAACCAGCGGATCCCCGCCAGCTCGGCCGCCACCAGCGACGATGCCACGGTGGTGGCCCCCGGCCCGCCCCGGGCGAGGATCACCGGGAGGTCCCTGCTGGAGACCTTGGGGATGCCCGTGCGGGAGGCGAACCGCTCGATGTCGGCGTCGGTCATGCCGATCCGCAGCGCGCCGTCCTCGACGCAGATCGTCGCGGGCACCGACCCGCCCGCCCGGACCGCGTCCTCGACCTTGCGGGCCGTGGCCGCGTTGTCCGGGTAGGACAGGCCGTGCGTGATGACGTTGCTCTCCAGGGCCACGACGGCCCGGCCCTCGTGGAGGGCCTCGCGGACCTCCTCCGTGTACACGAGGGGGACCCCCGAGCCGGTGCTCATGCGCCGTCCCAGTAGCCCGGCGCCTTCAGCAGCAGCTCGCGGTGGGCGGCGATGTCGGTGACGACCCGCTCGTCCCAGTCCTCGGGCGCCACCGGTTCGAGGGAGATCGACACGACCTCCTCGTCGACGGCGAAGGTCGCGGTCACGGCTGCCGTGACCGCCGCGTCGAAGGCGGCGAGCCGCTCGGGCGTGAGGTCCTTGGGGAAGTGACGGACGTGGACGTGGGGCACGGAGCCCCTCCTTTCGGTCGGCCTCGCACGGGGGCGGAGCCGGACGGGCACGGCGGCGGGCGGAGCCCGTCGCGTCGGACGGACCTCAGGCGTCGGGCGGGGTCCGGGTAAGGACGGCTGCGGCGAGGGCGTCGATGCCCTCGGGACGCAGCACCTGGTAGTGGTCGGCGGGCAGGTCGATGACGACCGGCGGGGCGGCGGAGTACCCCGACCGGCCCTCGATGAAGGAGTAGTCGTCGCCGGCGGCCCGGACGATGGTCACCGGTGCGCTCAGGCACCGCTCGGCCATCTCGTGGAAGGTGTAGTCGAACTCGTAGGTCTCCTCGACGATCCGGGTGATCCGCCCGACCGTCCCCGGGTCCAGCTCCGGGAACCGGCCGACCACGAACTCCACGAAGGTGGCCTCGTCCCGGGCCGCCGCCAGGCACGCGTCGAGGTCCGGCCCGTGGCCGATGGCGCCCGCGAAGACCGAGTAGAGGATGGTCACGTAGCCGGGGTTGGCGTAGGAGGACTCGCGCGGGTACGGCCGCCCGTTCGGGTCCCGCAGCTTCGGGTTGCCCGGGCAGATCAGCAGGAGGTCGGCGACCCGCTGCCCGGACCGTTCGAGCTGCCAGGCGCTCTCGAAGGCCACCCGGGCCCCGAAGGAGTAGCCCCACAGCGTGTAGGGGCCGTCGGGCTGGAGCCGCCGGATCTCCGCCACGTCCGCGGCGGCCATCTCCCCGATGGTCCGGTACGGCGCCTCGCCCGCGTTGATGCCCGCCGCCTGGACCCCGTAGAACGGGCCCCGAGTACGGGCCTCGCGGGCCAGCAGCCGCAGGTTCATCGGGTAGCCGCCGAGCCCGGGCCAGCAGAACACCGGCGAGCCCGGGCCCTGCGCGTACCGGCCGTCCGACGGGCCGCTGTCGTGCAACAGCACCAGCCGGGAGGCGGGTTCGGGATCGGCGTCGGCGATCCGGTCGGCGAGGTCCGCCAGTCGGGGGTGGCCGAAGAGGGTCTGCATGGGCAGCGAGATCCCGAACTCCCGGTTGACCCAGCGGGTGAGGGTCATCGCGATCAGTGAGTTGCCGCCGGACGCGAAGAAGCTGTCCGTCATCGACACGCCGTCCGCGTCCCGGTACTTCAGCGCCTTGCCCCAGGCCCCGGCGAGCAGCCGCTCGGTCCGGGTCCGGGGTGGTACCGGAGCGCCGGAACCCCGTGCGGGGGCGGTGAGTTCGGAACGGGCGGACAGGGTCGCGTAGTCGATCTTCCCGTTGGCGGTGAGCGGCAGCGCGTCCAGCACCAGGACCCGGTTGGGAATCATGTAGTCGGGCAGCAGCCGGGCCAGATCGTCCCGGATCATCTCCGTCGGACCCCGCATGTGGACGGAGTCCTCGCGCATCCCGGTGGAGGAGACCTGCTCCTCGCTGACCTTCCCGCCGAGGAAGAAGTACGACGGACCCGAGGGGATGCCCGCGTCGGCCAGGACCGCGTCGATCCGCTGGGCGGAGGGCAGGGGATGGCCCGACCGGGAGGAGTAGCCGGACGACATCAGCCCCAGGCGCAGGCCGTTGCGCTGGAGCCGGTGCAGGGTGCGGCCCAGGACCACGTAGGCGAGCCGCTCGTCCTCGATCCGGCTGACGGCGCTGACGCCGAAGCTCGCGGCCTCGTACACGCCCTGGTTGATGGCGATGACGTGCCGCTTCTCGACGGTCTCGGTGGCGACGGGGGTGAACTCCGCCCCGTCGAGCCGGTAGAGGCCGCCCGGCAGGTCGAGGACCCGGCCCGGGTGCGCCTGGACGAAGAGGTCCACCGGGTCCGGCTGCGCCGGGCGGTCGTCGGGGACCAGCTCGAAGCTCCCGACGAAGTGGTCCTCGTCGGCCGCGTCCAGGGCGGACTTCACCGCCGTCCCGCCGTGCGGAGCGGGCGCCACCGTCAGCCCGTACTCCGGAAGCACCTCCTCGAACACGCCCAGCATGTGCCCGGTCTCGAACTCCAGCACCTCCTCGATGTTGGTGCTGTACACCGGCTCGATGGCGGACCGGCGTCCCAGGAAGTGCACCCGGAGGGTGCCGCGGCCGGCCGCCGCGGCGCCCGCCGGACCGTCGCCGATCCGGACGAGGGTGTGGTCGACGGGGTGGAAGTAGTGGATCCCCGGTGCGAGTCCCGCGACGCCTCCTCCGGTCTCCAGGTACATCTGGACGGCGTAGAGCGCGCCGGGGGAGGCGTAGGCGTACTTCGGAAGCAACCGCTCGCCGCTGCCGAAGGGGCCGAACCAGCGGAGCAGCGCGCCGAGTTGCTCCGGCGTGAGGTCGGCGGCCGAGCGCGCGGGACCGCGGTCCCGCGCCGGCCCGCTTCCGTGCTCGTGCCCCTGCCCGCGGTCGGCCGCGGTGGGGGAGCCGAGCAGCTCGCGCAGGTCGGCGCGGGTGACCTTGCCGCCCTCGTAGAAGCGGTAGGTCTTGCGGGCGAAGGCGGCCTGCCGCTGGCTGCCCGTGGCCTCCCGGCCGGGCAGCAGGGCCACGGGGCGCCCTTCGAGGGCCGCGGCGGGACGCAGGCCCGGGTTGGAGAGCTGGGCCTTGACCTGGAGCTTGCTCGCCTTGGACTGGTGGTGCGCGCCGTGCGCGCCCTGGTCCATCAAGGAGGCCTCGCGCGGGTTGAGTTCGACGAGCGCGATGAGCTGCTGGAAGCCGGTGCGCGGATCGTCGGTGACCACCGCGGCGGCCCGCCGGACCCAATCGTGCTCCTCGATCGCCGAGGTGATCTCCTCCAACTCGACGCGGTATCCGCGCAGTTTGACCTGGGTGTCGGCGCGCCCGTGGAAGCGGATCGTGCCGTCCTCGTTCCACGAGGCGAGGTCACCGGTGCGGTAGAGCCGTTCGTCCGGCAGGAAGGGAGCGGTGAGGAAGCGCTCCCGGGTCTGCTCGGGCAGGTTCAGGTAGCCCCGTGCCAGCTGCACCCCGCCGATGTACAGCTCGCCCTTCGTGTCGGCGCCGACCACCGGGCGCAGGTCCCCGTCGAGGACGAAGCACCGGGTGCGCTCCACCGGTACGCCGATGGGGACGATCGCCGAGGCGTCCTGTCCGGCGAGGGCCGCGGGATCGACCGTGTGGGCGGTGGCGTTGATGGTGCACTCGGTGGGCCCGTACAGATTGACCAGTCGGGTGTCCGGCAGCTGCGCCGCGAAGGCGCGGGCCAGCTTCACCGTCAGGGCCTCACCGCCCGAGAACACTCGCCGCAAGGAGGCGCAGGAGGCCAGGCGTTCGGTGTCCAGGAGCGCCTGGAGCAAGGTGGGCACGCACTGGAGGGTGGTCACCCCCTGCGCCGTGATCGTGTCGACCAGGTCCTCCGGGTCCCGGTAGCAGCCGGGCGCCCCCATGACGACCTGGCCGCCCGCCGCCGGCGCGAGGATCTCCCACTGCGCGGCGTCGAAGCTCATGGGCGTCTTCTGGAGCACGGTGGTGCCGGGGCCGAGGTGGCCCTGGTCCAGGAGCCAGCCCAACTGGGAGACGATGCTGTGCTGCTCGATCAGCACGCCCTTGGGGCGACCCGTCGAGCCGGAGGTGTAGATGACGTACGCGAGGTCGCCCGGGCGGGCGGCCGGCTGCCTCCCGGGGCGCCGGCCCCTGCGCTCCGGCTCGCCGGAGGTCCGGGGCGGTTCGCCGCCCAGGGCCAGGACGGTGGTCCCGATCGGTGCCAACTCCCGCACCTTGGAAACGAGATGGCGCTGCGTCACGACGATCTCCATGGCGGAGTCCTCGATCATGTAGCGCAGCCGGTCCTCGGGGTAGTCCGGCGACAGCGGCAGGTACGCCGCGCCGGAGTCGAGGATGCCCCACGCCGCGGTCATCAGGTCGAGGGAGGGCTCCGCGTACAGGCCCACCGGGGCGTCGGCCCTAGCCCCCGCCCGGCGCAGTCGACGCCCCAACAGGGCTGCTGCCGAGCCCAGTTCGGCGTAGGTCAGCTGGTGATCGGCGCAGCGGACGGCCACCGCCCCGGGCCGGACCCGGACCTGCTCGGCGAGCAGGTCGGAGAGGACGGTCGAAGGGGCGGCCCACGCGCTGATCGGATCCGCTCGCTCGCTGATCTGCTGTGCGGTCATCTGGCCACTCCGGACGGGCGGGACGCGGCGGGCGCCGGAGGTCCGGTGGACACGGGGGGAGCTTCGACGGGCGACGGCAGGGGTGCCTCACGTCGCCCGCCGCGCGGCTGGGCGACCACGACCGCCGCGACGACCGCGACCGCACCGGCCAGTTGGAGCGGCCGCAGGGTCTGGCCCAGGGCCAGGTAGCCGAGCGCGGTCGCGGCGAGGGGGGAGATGAAGCCGAGGAAGGAGACGGCGAGCGCGGGCAGCCGCTCCACCCCGCGGAACCAGACGGCGTAGGCCAGCAGCGCGCCGACGAAGCCGAGGTAGCCGAAGCCGGCGAGGTTCCGCCCGGTGATCGTGTCCGGCAGACCCTCGCCGAGCAGGGCGACGGGGGCGAGGGCCAGCCCGCCGACGGTCAGCTGCCAGCCGGTGAAGGTGAGCAGGCCGACCCCCTCGGGGCGGCCCCAGCGCTTGGTGAGCACGATGCCGCAGGCCATGCTGACCGCGGCCAACAGGCCGGCCGTCACGCCGGTGGCGTTGAGCCCGGCGTTCGGTTGGAGCACGAGCAGTCCGACCCCGGTGGCGCCCAGGGCGCAGGCCACCAGGTGCACGCCCTTGATCCGGTCCCCCAGCAGGAGGGCCGAGAGGATCAGCACGAACATCGGCTGCACCGAACCCACCAGCGCGGCGACCCCGCCGGGCAGGTGGTAGGCGGCCAGGAAGAGCAGGGTGAAGAACGCGCCGATGTTCAGCACGCCGAGGACCAGCGCGCGGGCCCACCAGATCCCGCGCGGCAGCGTGCGCCCGATCAGCAGCAGGATCAATCCGGCGGGCAGCGCCCGGACCGTGGCCGCGAGCAACGGGCGGTCCGCGGGCAGGAATTCGGTCGTCACCAGGTACGTGGACCCCCACACGGCGGGGGCGAGGGCGGTGACGGCGGAGTCCGCCGCGACCCGGTGGCCGCTCACCGCGCGGCCACGGCCGAGTCGGTGGTGCCGAAGAAGCGGTCCCCGAAGTCCCCGATGCCGGGGATCATGAAGGCGTTCGGGTTCAGGCACTCCTCGATGGACGAGGTGATGATGGTGACGGCCGGGTGCTCGCGGTGGACGGCGGCGATCCCCTCGGGCGCGGCGAGGAAGTCGACGAGGACGATGTTCTCCTCGCGCACCCCGGCGTCCGTCAGCACCCCGATCGCGGCGTTCGCGCTGCCGCCGGTGGCCAGCATCGGCTCCAGCAGCAGGACGTGCCGCTCGGCTATGTCGTCGGGCAGGTGCCAGTACTGCAGGTGCGGTTGCTTGGTGGTCTTGTCCCGCTGGATGAGGATCTTGCCGATCCGGATGCCGGGGATGAACTCCCGCAGGGCCTCGGCCATCGCGTCCCCCGCCCGGATCACCGGGACGGCGCACAGCTTCCCGGTGAACTTGAGCCCGTGGTAGGTCTCGCCGACCGGCGTGATCACCTCGTGCTTGTCGAAGGGCAGCAGGTCCAGGGCCGATTCGAGCAGTAATCGGATCACGCGGCGGGAGTACAGGACGAAGTCGGCGCGGGTGGCGCCGCGGTCCCGGATGACCGTGTGCAGGGCGCGCAGCTGGTTGGTCTGGGGGAGTTCGTGGACTTTCGGGGTCGTCGACATGGGTCCTGCTCTTCGTCGGTGGGGACGCGGACGGAAACAGAGCAAACACTCTGTGACTTGGTGTCCGCAAGGGTCCCGCTTCCGCACGCCTGACCGAATTCCGCCGTGCGTGCCCCCACCACCGACGGCCCGCAGCGCCGCCGCCCGCACCCCCCATCGACCCGACCAGCACCTCCGACCGCTCCCCGCCCCGGGCCGCCCTCGCCCCCGGCGCTCCCTTCCTTGGCCGGATCCGGTCGCACGGGGAGCGGCCCGGGCCGCTCCCGGCGGCCGTCAGCGCGCGGTCAGGACGTAAGCGTCGAGGGGAGGGTTGGCCCGGGGGCGGGCGAGCGCGTCGAGGGTGTCCAGGGTGGGCCGCAAGGCGCGGGCGACCGCCGAGTCCGGGGCGAGGGCGGCGTACATGTCCCGGCAGATGGCGATCTCCCAGTCCGCGTCCTGGAGGCCGGTGGTCTCCACACCCTGCTCCGCCACGGTCCGCCAGCCCGCGGGGCCGAGCAGGGCGCGCAGCGCGTCACGGGACATCGGCGTCTGTACATTGGCCCCCTCGCCGTGCCCGTACGCGGCCGCCTGACCCTGGGCCAATACGGCGAGCAGGTGCGGGATCCGGTCGGCCGAGCGCGGGGTGAGGTCCCATTCGGCGAAGCAGAGCGTACGGGCCCACGGGCGCACCCGGGCCAGGGTGTCGGCCAGCTGCCCGGTCGAGCCGAAGTACCAGGAACAGTGCGCCAGCACCACGTGGTCGAAGGAACCGTCCGCGATGCCCGCCGTCGCCTCCTCGTCCAGCACGTCGAAACCGAAGCGGAAGTCGATGCGCGGGCCGAGCGGCCCGGCCGCGAGCCGGGCGGCGGAGTCGCCGACGGTCACCGGCGCGCCGTAGGAGGGCTCGGCGACGTCGACGGCGAGCACGTGGCCGTGCGGCCCCACGGCGTCCGCGAGCACGGCGGTCATGTCGCCCTGACCGCACCCGACCTCCAGCACCCGGGCGCCGGGCGCGATGTCCCAGTGCCGCACCAGCTCCGCCCGGTGCCGGGTCTGCACCTCCTGGACCGCGCGGTCCCGGTCGGCGGCGGCCATCGCGGTGGTGAGTGCGGCGATGCGGTCGGGCGGGGTGTCGGGCACGTGGTCCTCGGATCCTTGGGTGGGGGAGGGGGCCCGTACGCGGTACGACGTATCACGCTCGGGCCCTCGGAGCGCTCGGAGCGCCGGCGCGGGGCCGTCCTGACCCCATCACGTCTGCCGCGCCGCCGCACCGGAATTTCCGGCGGCCGGGATTCCGCCCCACGCGAGGGCGAGCGCGGTGAAGGCGCGGGCCGCCGCGCTCTCGTACGCGCTCTCCCGGCGCAGCAGTACGACGGTGCGCACGGGCAGGGCGGGGGCGAGGTCCACGGGGTGCAGGTCGGGCCGGTCGCGGGCCAGGGCGTCGGGCAGCACGGTGGCCAGGGGGGTGCGCCGGACGATCTCGGTGAGGGCGCCCAGCGAGTTCGCCTCCACGGCGATCCGGGGCGCGACGCGCTGCGCGGCGAAGTAACCGTCGATGTGCGAGCGCGTCGCGAACTCGCCGCTCAGCAGCGCGAGATCGCACCGCGCGAGGTCGGCGGCCGGCAGCGGCGCGGTGCGTCCGGCGAGCGGGTGGGAGTCGCCCACGACGAGGCCGAGGCGCTCGGTGAAGAGCTCCGTGGCCCCGATGCCCGCGAGGTGCGGCCCGGCGAAGGCGATCGCGAGGTCCAGCTCGTCGGCGAGCAGCCCGGACTCCAGCTGGGCCTGCGTCATCTCCTTGACGTCCAGGCCGATCCCGGGGTGCTGCCGGTGCAGTTGCGCCGCCAGCGGACCCAGCAGGTACGCGGTGAAGGTCGGGGTCATGGCGAGCCGCAGGGCGCCCCGGGAGAGGTCCGCCACGTCGAGCACGGCCCGCTCGGCCGCGGCCAGGTCCCGCAGGGCGCGCCGGGCGTAGTGCAGGTAGGCCGCCCCGGCGTCGGTGGCCCGTACGGTACGCCCGCTGCGGTCCAGGAGCTGGACGCCCACACTGCGCTCCAGCTGTCTGATCTGCTGCGACAGCGTCGGCTGGGAGACCCGCAGCTCTTCGGCGGCGCGGGTGAAGCTGCCCTGCTCGGCGACGGCGAGCAGATAGCGGAGGTGACGCAGTTCCGGGGCCATGGACCCCAGGATAGGCCGAGGTATAGATGGCAGCAATATCGATCATGCCGGATACGACTTGGACGCTATAGGTGCAGGTCATGCATGGTGGATCTCGTCAGCCCGTCACCATCGACGGAGGCCGACGCACACCGAAAGGAGTGGCCATGCACGATCTCGCAGCGGGTGTCGCGCACTTCCAGCAGGACGTCTTTCCCGCAAAGGCCGGGCTCTTCGCACGCCTGGCGACCACCCACCGGCCGCACACGCTGTTCATCGGATGCTCCGACGCCCGTGTCGTGCCCGAGCTGATCACCCAGCAGGAGCCGGGGGAGCTGTTCGTCATCCGGACCGCCGGGAACCTGGTGCCCGCCTACGCCCCCGGGGACGAGGGCGTCGGGGCCAGCATCGAGTACGCCGTCGCCGCCCTGGGCGTGAGCTCCGTCGTGGTCTGCGGACACTCCGCCTGCGGCGCCATGACGGCGCTCGCCGAGGGTCACGACCTGACCGACCTGCCCGCCGTCGCACGCTGGCTGCGCCATGCCGACGCGTCGTTGGCCCGTAGCGCCCGTAGCGCCCGTAGCGCCCGTAGCGCAGGTGCGGACGGGGACGCGGCCGCGGACCGGGTCGGGGCCCTGATCCGGGACAACGTCAGCGCCCAACTGGCCAACCTGGCCACCCACCCGTCGGTGGCCCGCGCCCTGGCCGCGGGCACGCTCGCGCTGCACGGCTGGGTCTACGACATCCCCACCGGAACCGTCGAGGACTTCGCCCCCGCGGCCTGATCTCTCCCCCTCCACCACCACCCCTACCGAAGGAAGAAGCCCCCATGTTGCACGCCCAGTTCGACCCCTCCGCCCGACAGGCCCTCGCGATCACGGCCGTCGACGCCAAGACCCGCAAGGACCTGTCCTGGCAGGAGATCGCCGACGTGACCGGCCTCTCGGTCGCCTTCGTCACCGCCGCCCTGCTCGGCCAGCACCCGCTGCCGGCCGACGCGGCCGTCGCCGTCGCCGGGCTGCTCGACCTGGACGCCGACGCCGTGCGCCTGCTCCAGACCGTCCCGACCCGCGGATCGATCCCGGGCGGCATCCCGACCGACCCGACCATCTACCGGTTCCACGAGATGCTCCAGGTGTACGGCACCACCCTCAAGGCCCTGGTGCACGAGCAGTTCGGTGACGGCATCATCAGCGCGATCAACTTCCGGCTCGACGTCAAGAAGGTCGCCGACCCGGACGGCGGCGAGCGCGCCGTCATCACCCTCGACGGCAAGTACCTCCCCACCAAGCCCTTCTGAGCGGCCGGTGCGATGGGCCGGCCGGCGTGCCCCGGGTCGAGGTGTCGCGGGTCAGGCCACGGGCGGGTGGCGGCTGCGCAGTGCCTTGTACATCTCGACGATGACCAGCTCGGCGTAGGCGGACTGGAACATGAGCGTTACGAAGCCCACGAGCATCACCACGACCACGAATCCGATGCCCAGGGGCGACAGTTCGCCGACGTCGCCGCTCACGTCCAGGCCCAGCAGCGCACCGGACAGGGTCAGGACCGACATGGCCGCCATCCACACGCCGTACGTGACCACCACGGCGAGCACCCGCGTCCTGAACACGTGCCCCCAGGCTCCCTTGACCAGGGTCGCCGAACGGCCCATGGCGCGTACCGCGCCGAGGCCCTCGTACGTCTTGACCGCCGGAACGAAGACGAAAAGGACCCAGAGCAGGACGGCCAGGGGCGGAACGCACGCGAGCACCACGGGCGGCACCGAGCCACTGCCCGAGCCGATCATCCGGGGTACGCCCTCTCGCAGGAGCCCGCGCACGGTGATCGGCTGGTTTCGGGTCCGCCGCTCGGACAAGGTGGCGGCCAGAGCGTCGGGGACGCCCGTGAACATGTAGAGGATCAGCGAGACGCTGATCGTGAGCGATACGAGGTCGGCGGACTGCCGGCTCATGCCGCTGGCCGGGAGGTGGGTCAGTTCGCGGACGCCGATGGACCCGGCCACGACCACGACGAACATCGCGAGCTCTGCCAGGAGCAGCGCCCCCAACAGGGGGCGCCAGGTGCTCGCCAGGATCCGCGACGCCTCCCGCAGATACGTTCCGGAGGACGGGGGCCATCGCGGGGGCGGCTGCCAGCCGGGGTGCCGGCCGGGGTGCTGGCCTGGCTGCCGGCCCGGGTGGTGGGGCTGCCGGCCCCCTCCGTGTTGCTGCCACTGCCCTGACATCGACTCAGCCTCCCCGGGGCCGCTCGGTGCCGGTGATCGTAAGCACCCGCCCCGGGGGAGGACAGCGCTCCGGTGCGATTGGCCGGAAGTCGTGTGAGCGGTCGGTCCGCCCCGCTGCCCGCCGCGCGGGGCGGGCCCCCCCCGGGGGGGGGGCGGCCCCCCCCCCGGCGCCCGGCGGGGGGGGCGCGGGGGGCCGGGGACTGGGTGGCCCCGGGGGTCGCCCCCGGAGAGCGGGAAGGAACGGTATTTGTCCACGCGGCTCTGGACCTGCGCGGGGTTGCCCCCGTTGCACTCCAGCGAGCCGTTGATGGACCGGATCGTCTCGCCGAAGCCCGCGCCGTTGACCATGGCGGTGTGGGCGGTCATCGTGCCCGGGCCATTCTGGGTGTTCCAGTACCAAAGGGCCGTCTTCATGGCCACCGCCGGGTCCTGCTCGACCAGGTACGGGTTCGCGAGCAGGTTGATGCCCAGGGCGTCGCCCGCCGCCTTGTAGTTGAAGTTCCAGCTGAGCTGGATGGGACCGCGGCCGTAGTAGGCGGCCTGTCCGGCCGGACAGCCGTAGGGCTGGGACGCGTCGCAGTAGTGCGGGTAGTTGGCCGTGTTCTGCTCGACGATGTACACCAGCCCGCCCGTCTCGTGGGCGACGTTGGCCAGGAAGGCGGCGGCTTCGCGGCGCTGGGTGGTGACGTCACCGGTGTGCGTGAAGCCCGGGTAGGCCGACAGCGCCGCGACCAGGCCGTTGTACGTGTAGAACGGGTTCCGGTTCGGGAACATCTGGTTGAACTGCGCCTCGGAGACCACGAATCCGGACGGGCCCGGCCCGGGGCCCGGGTCCGGGTCCTGACCGCCGCCGCAGGCGCCCTGGTCGGACCAGACGCCCCACTGGCCGGTGGTTCCGGGGGTCTCGCCCTGCGTCCACCACTTGGCCTGCCAGTTGTGACCGCCGTACGAGGTGGCCATCCCGTTCGTGTACACGGCGGAGGAGGCCCACGGACCCGCGCACGCGGCGGCCGCGGCGGCGGGGGTGGCGGGCAGGGCGATGGCGAGGGCGGCGGTCACGGCCGCGGCGGAAGCCAGGGCGAGGGAGCGGCGACGTAGCGCACGGATCACGGAACTGCTCCTTGGGTGGGGGGAATTGCCGTGGGGGGCGACTACTGCCACTCAAGCGAAGCTGGTCTGGACCTGTCAAGGTCTAGACCAGCTTCGGCGTATGTGCGCCCCCGACGATCCCCCCGTCAGAGGGACCGCCTCCGGCGGGGAGGGGTCAGACCCTCACCAGGTCGTACGTACCCGTACCGTCCGGCCTGCCGCTGGAGTACTGACGGATCAACTCCCCGTCCGCGTACCGGTCGTGGCCCAGCATCGAGCCGGTGTACTTGTTCTGCAGGCCGACCTTCGAGCCGCCAGGTACGTCGCGATAGATGTAGAACCGCTGGAGGTCGTCCTCCCCGCAAGCGGCCGTTGTGAGGTAGGCCTGCTCCTGGTTGGCGATGTTGGCCGGGATGGTCGCGCACCCGCCGTTGCCCCAGTTCCACAGGGACGCCTCGATCACCCCGTTGCGCTCCGTCACGTTGCACAGCCGCCAGTTGTCCAGGTGGGCGCTGGTCCAGTTGGATTCGCGCAGCCGGACGCCGTCGTTGGCCAGGGCCGGTGCGCTCCAGTTCAGGGCCTTGCCGGGGACGTGGATCCGGTAGACGTCGGACTGGCAGTTCAGGGCGGCCCGCGTGGCGGGCGCACTGGTCCGCGCGGTGGCCGCCGTGCCCGCTGCGCCCTTCGCCGTGTCCTTCGCTGCCGCGTTCCTGGCCGCGGTGGCCTTGGCGGAGGCCACCGGCCCCGGTGCGTGTCCGGCCCGGGGCGGGGTCTCGCAGTCCAGGAGACCCTGCGCCTTGCGCATGATGCTGTTGGCGGGCACCTTGTCCTCGCAGCGCACCGCGCCCTCTTCGAGGGTGGTGTAGGTGGTGTAGCTGCCGCTGTCGGGCCCCTCGATCCACTTCAGCGCCCAGCTGCCGTCGCCCTGTTGGGCGCGGTTGCAGTTGAGGCTTCCGTAGGTGCCGGTGACCTTCTTGGTGCCCTTGTAGACGCCGTAGTAGCCGGGGTCGTTGAAGTTCCAGCTGACCGAGGTCGACTCGCTGCTGGTGGAGGAGTAGTTCACCTGTACGTTCAGGCCCAGCATCGCGCCGACGCTGCCGAGGGCCTCGACGGCGAAATCGCCCTTGATCTCGCCGTTGAGGCCGACGGAGACCGAGATGGTGGTCTGGGTGCTGGTGGTGACGTTCTGGTAGCCGGTCGAGCCCGCGGTGACGAACCAGCCCTTGAAGTGGGTGATCGTCGGGACGACTTCGGTCGACTTGATGAACGGGTGGCGCTTGCCCAGGTCGGCCGCCGTGCAGGACTGCCCGGCCTGAACGGCGCCGGCGTTGGCGGCGGGGGTGGCTCCCTGGGCGGCGGCGGCGGGGCCGGCCACGGCAATTGTGGCGGCGAGCGTCGATGCGGCGGTTGTGATGAGGGCGATCAGCCCTTTGGCCCGGCGGCCGGAAATTCTTGAGTGGCTCATCATGCCCTTTCGTTGGCCGGGCGCGATGAAGCCCCGGGTCGGAACCCTGCCCGATATGTGGTGGGGAGCGGTGGTCGATTGAGGCGAATTTAGCGTCGGCGGCGATGCGGTGACGATGACGGAACCAGCCGTTCCGAGACGGAACTCAGTGCCTTTCATTGACTGTTGGGCAGTCTTGACCTGCCGGATTTCATCAGGATTTCATCCGCGGAGCTATGATCCGCCACCGCCGTCGCACAGATGGGCTGTCTCGGTCGTGATTCCGCTGGCCGCCTCGACGGCCAGCGGCTGCCAGAACGGATTCATCGTCCGTCGGCGCGGCCGACTGCCACCGAGCCATCACGGTATTCGGCCATTTTGCGCATTCCGAAAACGAGGGCCTTCGGCTGCCGTGGCGCCTTGCATGATTGCGCGCCAGCGGGAACGGGCTTATCAACCATGGGAGAGCAGAAGCTCGTTGGATTCACATATCACCGAAAAAACAGGGGGGACCACCTTTGAAACGTGCCAGTCGAATACTGGCGGCTATAGCCGCACTCGCCCTCACCGCAGCCCTGCTCGCCCTGGGCTCCTTATCGGCCGCCGCCGCAAGCCCCGAGCCCCCCGCGTCGGCCCCGGGCATCGAGTACACGGCCAAGCCCGGCGACGGTGCTCGGCCCAGCAGTGACGGCAAGGGGACGGCGGAGATGCCGATATCCCCCGACAACCCCGCGGGCACCGAGTGGCTGAACGACTGTCTCGGTTCCTCGGATGCCCAAGAACCCCGCGGCCGCGTCTACAACCGGTTCAAGTGGTGCCAGGAATACGAATTCAAGAACATGTACTACAAGAGGGTGGACGGCAAGCCCGTCCTGAAGGGCACCAACTCGATCAAGTTCCAGGTCGCCGCCATCGGCTACAACGACACCCGCGCCACCCGCGTCTTCTTCCGCGCCAAAACCGGTCAGGTCAAATACGAGGGATGGAACCCCTTGGAGAAGCGGACCGTCGCCCCGAACCTGAAGCTGGAGGTCACCCCCGAATGCGTGCCGGGTGCCAATCAGCCCACCAGTGCCACGTGCGGCGTCGGGCGGTCTCCGGCGAAGATGGAATGGGCCCAGTGGAGCAACTTCCCCGACTGGGTCTACTGGGACGTCTCCTCCATGGGTGGCGAGGGCCCGGACAAGGTCGCCTTCCACCAGTGGCGTCTCTACATGAACGGCGCGAGCCCGGGATACGAGCAGGGCACCGGGCGCGGTGAGGGCCCCCCGATCGGTATCCGCTGCGACTCGGCCGACTACTTCAACCTGCGCAACTACCGATACCCCTACGCCTGCATCTACCGCGGCGCCCTGCCGTTCCTCACCTACAACGCCGACGACAGCAAGAACGGGCAGGTGGCACGGCACATCCGCGACGCGCAGAACACCCCGGACTCCACCTACCCCAAGGAGTCGCACCCCAAGAACATCCCCGGCAAGTGGTCGGCCGACCCTTCCAACCGCGCCGAGCCGTTGCACCGTGTCGACCGGGACGGCCAGTTCGGCAGGTCGAACGAGAGCTGGAAGAGGTCCGGCTGCGGGCAGAACACCACGCAGGGCAACCCGTGGGCGCTGTACTACACCCCCGCCACCGGGCTACCCGCGACGATCGCACCCGACCAGGAGTGCGACGAGTACCCCTTCGGCAGTACCTGGGAGGGTGCCGCGGACCCCGACCATGACTTCTCGGTACGGTGGGTCGACAAATCGCACAACGGTTCGGCCGGTAACAGGCTGGGTGAGTTCTATGTGAACGACCGCATCCTGCGGTACCAGCCCACGCTGTCCGGGGGCGGTTCCCAGACTCCGTCGGGCCCGTCCGCCGACCCGTTCTGGGTGAACGTCGGCTGATGCCCTGACCGTGGGCGTCGCCCTACCTCGCCCGGTGGCCTTCTGAGACCGGCAGGCCGGGTTCCACCACGAGCGGATGATGGAACCCGGCGGCCCGCGTCGGTGAAACCGCGAGCGGACCCTACTGCCCGCCGGCCGTCACCGGCCAACTGCCGCCGAGGGCGAGGGCCGTGCCCACCAGCCCGATGTGACTGAACGCCTGTGGGAAGTTGCCGAGTTGGCGCCCGCCCACCGGGTCGTACTCCTCGGCCAGCAGTCCCACGTCGTTGCGCAGTTCCAGCAGCCGCTCGAAGAGTTCGCGCGCCTCCTTCTCCCGCCCCGTCATCAGCAGGGCGTCGGCCAGCCAGAACGAGCAGGCCAGGAAGGTCCCCTCGGCCCCCGGCAGCCCGTCCACGGTCGGTCCCTCCGTCGAGTAGCGCCGCACGAGCCCGCCGTGGCCCAGCTCGCGACGGACCGCGTCCACCGTGCCGATGACCCGCGGATCGTCCGGCGGCAGGAACCCGACCCGCGGGATCAGCAGGGTCGCCGCATCGAGCTCGGTGGAGCCGTAGGACTGGGTGAAGGTGCCCCGCACCGGATCGAAGCCCTTCTCGCACACGTCGCGGTGGACCTCGTCGCGCATCGTGCGCCAGCGCTCGATGTTGCCCTCGATCTCCGGGTTCGCCTCCAGGGTGCGCACCGCCCGGTCGGCGGCCACCCACGCCATCACCTTGGAGTGCACGAAGTGCCGGCGCGGACCGCGCACCTCCCACAGGCCCTCGTCGGGCCGGTGCCAGTTGTCCGCCACGAAGCGCAGCAGCGCCACGTTGATCTGCCAGGCGTGCGGCTCCGCGGGCAGCCCCGCGGTGCGGGCCAGGTAGAGGGAGTCGATGACCTCCCCGTACACGTCGAGCTGGAGCTGGTCGACCGCCGCGTTGCCGACCCGTACCGGCGCGGACGACTCGTACCCGGCCAGCCACGGCAGGTCCGTCTCCGGGATCCGGCGCTCGCCCGCGATCCCGTACATGATCTGGAGGTCGGCCGGATCGCCCGCGACCGCCCGCAGCAGCCACTCGCGCCAGGCCCGCGCCTCGTCGAGGAAGCCGGTCTGGAGCAGCGACCCGAGGGTGAGGGTCGAGTCGCGCAGCCAGCAGTAGCGGTAGTCCCAGTTGCGCACCCCGCCGATCTCCTCCGGCAGGGAGGTGGTGGGCGCGGCGACGATCCCGCCGGTGGGCGCGTAGGTCAGGGCCTTGAGCGTGATCAGCGAGCGCATGACGGCCTCGCGGTAGGGGCCGTCGTACAGGCACTGCTCGGACCAGGCCCGCCAGTCCTCCAGGCTCTGTTCCAGCGCCTCGTACGGGTCGATGAGGTCGGGGCGCGGTTCGTGCGAGGCGTGCCAGGTCAGCACGAAGGCCACCCGTTCGCCGGCCTCTACGGTGAACTCCGAGCGGGTGCTCTTGTCCTCGCCCCAGGTCTCCACCGGCGGCTCGCTGCGCAGCCACGTCGAGTCGGGTCCGGCCACCGCGACCCGGTGGCCGTCGCTGCGGCGCACCCAGGGCACGACGGCGCCGTAGTCGAAGCGCAGCCGGATCGTGGCCGCCATGGGCACCGCGCCGGAGAGCCCCTCGACGATGCGCACGACATCGGGGGCGACATCGCGCTGCGGCATGAAGTCGGTGACCTTGACGGTGCCCTCGTCGGTCTCCCAGATCGATTCGAGCACGAGCGAGTCGCCCACGTAGCTCCGGCGGGTGCATCCGGTCCCGGCCGGTGCGACGGCCGGTGCGATCCGCCAGTGGCCGTTCTCCTCGTCCCCCAGGAGCGCCGCGAAGCAGGCGCCAGAGTCGAAGCGGGGCAGGCACAGCCAGTCGATGGATCCGTCCCTGCCGACCAGGGCCGTGGTCATCAGGTCGCCGATCAGCGCGTAGTCCTCGATGCGTTGGTTCACGCGATTCGTGTTCCCCCGTGATCAACGGGCTAAGCGGGCTGACCGGGGGTGAGATCGCGGTACCCCGGAACGGGGACGTCCGTCGGTCAGCGGGTGCCCAGGGTGATCCAGCGGGCGGTGCTCGGGACGCCCCGGGCATTGAGCACGAAGAGCATGTAGTGGCCGGGAGGGGCGTCGGCGGCGCCGGGGGGCGTGCGCAGGCGGACCGTGTCGCCCCGGACCTCGACGATGCGCAGTTCGAGGTGGCGCTGGCTGGTGTTCACGGAGTGGGTGACGGTCGTGGGGGCGAGGAGCACCGCGCGCCGGACCTCGCCGGGCGTGCTGGTGCCCACCCGGAACTCCGTGTCGTAGCCGAGGTTCCCGGCCGGCACCCGGTCGAGCGCGGGCCGTGCGCCCCGGTGCAGGTAGGCGGGTTCGTAGAGTTCGATGCTGCCGTCCATGCCGTCGCGGACGTCCGGGTCGTTGGCGATCTGCTGGAGTTCGTCGCCGGTGACCATGACCCGGCCGTCCGGCAGCACGAGTGCGTTGGAGTGGTAGCCGCGGGGGAGGCGCTGGGCCGGCCCGAGCCGCCAACGGCCGTCCGCCCCGCGGGTCTCGATCTGCCGGTACTTGAGGTCCGCCTCCGGGTTGAAGGGCCCGTGGCCGTAGTCCCGGGTGTCCAGGGCTCCGTTGACCGTGAGGAGGGTGGCGTCGGGCAGGATCAGCGTGTCGTCCTGGGTCCGGCCGAAGGCCCGCGGCTCCTCGGTGGTCCACGCGCCGCCCGCGAGCCGGTAGGTGTTCGGGTCGTGCGGGTCGCCGCCGAGCACGAGGACCGAGTCGGGGCCGCGGAAGCCGGCGGGCAGTGGTACGGCCGAGCCGTAACCGCGGAAGTCGGCGGGCCGCCGGGCCAGGTCGGCGCGGGTCTCCTTGACCGGGTCGAAGAGCCACTGCTGGTCCGCGTCGCGCCCGAGCCCGTAGATCATGCCGTCCCGCAGCGAGAAGAGGTGCGGGTAGTCGTTGCGGAAGGGCGCGTCCGCCCCGAACCGCTCCACCGGCAGGTCGGTGGGGATGTCGTACGTGCGCCACGGCACGGGACGCGAGCGCGCGGGGAAGCGCTCCACGACGGGGGTGGGCGTGCCCGTACCGCGCTCCGACTGGCCGGACATGACGAGCTGGCGGCCGTCCGCGCCCGTCACCACCGAGGGGTACCAGCGCCCCACGGACATGTCGCGGTTGCGGAACCAGGTCTCGGTCCACGGGTCGAAGACGAAGGACAGCTTGGCGCCGGTGCCGCCCTTGCCGCCCACGTTGCCGCCGAACACGGCGACCATGCCGTTGGGTAGGAAGGCGTGCCCGGCGCAGAAGAACGGGGCGGGCCGGGGCGCGTAGGTGCCGTCGGGCATCAGGACGGTCGGCGGCTCGACCTTCTTGAAGGCGCGGGCTCCGGTGCCCTTGGCCGGGTCCCAGAGGTAGGCGCGGCCGGCGTTCGTCCGGCCGATCCGGTCGGTGGGACCGGTCTCCTTGGTGGGGTCGGTGCCGACGCGCTCGAAGGAGAAGAGGAGCACCTTGCCCGTCGGCAACTGCGCGACGTGGACCCCGAAGTCGGGGGAGGGGAAGTAGTCGGTGAAGCGGCCGGACGTGGCGGCGTCGAAGGAGGCGTTGGCCGTCCGTTGGGAGGTGCGCAGCGCTTCCAGGCTCGCGGTGCGCTTGGCCTGCGGGTACTCGGCGGCGCCGGTGTTCCCGACGGCGAGGCGCCGGCGGGCGTGCTCCCGGGCGTGCTCCTCGCCGAGCAGGGCGACCTCACCGGCGTCCGGTACCGGCCCGGACCGGGCGGGGTCCGCCGCGCCGTCGTCGTGCCGGTGGGCGACGGCCGGCGGGGTCCCGGCGCCCCGGGGAGCGGCCGTGGCGGGGGCATGGGCCGTCGCCGTGGCGGCCAGGGCGGCGACGGCGGACAGGGCGACCAGGCCCGCGCGGGCCGACCGGGCGGCGGACGCGGCGGCGGAACGTGCGGTGGTGGAACGTGCGGTGGTGGAGGCGGCCGGCGAGGCGGCGGAGGGCAAAGCGGCGGAGCGTGCGGCGGACCGGTGTGCGCGGGGCATGGGGCTCCTGGACGCGAGAGGGGAGGGGACGCCACCGGGTGATCTCCCGCACCCTCGGGCCGAGTCGCCGCCCATAGTAGGAGAAAACGGGTGTCCTGCTGGGCGTGCCGCGCGCGCGGCACGGGGGTTGGGCCGTCCAGCCCTTGGGACGGCGGTCTCGATCGCGCCGAGTCCCGGGCTGATCACGCCAATACCGCCCGGTAGTCGGTCCGGTACGGCGGACCACGGCTTAGCGTCCCGCCATGCATTCGAACAGACGGGCGTCCGCCCTGGTCGCACCCGCTCCGGTCATATCCGCCCCGGTCATACCCGCCCCCGCTCCCGCCCCGCCGAGCCGCCGTGCCCTGCTGCGCACCGCCGTGGCCGGAACGGCCGCCGCCGGATCCGTCCTCGCCCTGGGCTCCGCCTTCCCCGCCTCGGCCGCCCCCGCGACCGGGGACCGCTCCGAGGCCGGGCCCCGCCCCACCACCCCGCAGGAGGCGCTGCGCCGCCTGGCGGCCGGCAACCGGCGCTGGGCCGCGCAGCGCCAGGAGCACCCGCACGAGACGCCCTCCGTGCGGCTCCAGCTCGTGGCGGGCCAGCATCCCTTCGCCGTGGTCCTCGGCTGCGTGGACTCCCGGGTTCCGCCGGAACTGGTCTTCGACCAGGGCCTCGGCGACCTGCTGACCGTGCGCTCGGCGGGCGAGGTGCTGGACGAGGCGGTGCTCGGGAGCGTCGCCTACGGGGTGCTCGAACTGGACGTCCCCCTGGTGCTGGTGCTGGGGCACCAGTCGTGCGGGGCCGTCGGCGCCGCCGTGCACGCCGACGAGAGCGGCGAGCCGCTGCCGACGCACATCCAGTACCTGGCCGACCAGATCCGACCCGCCATCGACCGCACCCGGGAGGGCGCCGCCCGCGTCGACGCGACCATCGACGCGCAGGCCCGGCGCACCCGGCAGCGGTTGGCGGCGGAACCCGACCTGGCCCGACGGGTGGCCACCGGCAGGCTGGCCGTGGTCGCGGCCCGCTACGAGCTGCGCGACCAGCGGGTGCGCACCCTCTCCTGAGCCGCGCCGCCCGGCGCCGCGGCGGATCGCCCCCGGCGTCGGGCGTGTCGCCCGGATGGGTGTGGACGGGGCCGCCCGGCACGACAAGGCGATGGGGTGCTCGTAGCGTCGTGAGCGTCAGGGCCACTCGGCCCGACACGGTGAACTCTCCTGATGAGAGGCCATGTCGATGCAGTCAGACGCGCCGATATCGAGCCTGCTGCGGGTCCACCGCGGCACCGCCGAACCCGAGGAGCTGGCCGCGATCGCGGTCGTGGTGGCCTGCCTCGTGGGCCGTGCCTCGCACGCCGTCCGCGAAGCCCGGGGCCCCGCCCGGCCCGCCCGGGCACCCCGCCACCGGCATCAGGCGCCGCGTGCCCACGGATGCTGGGCGGGGTGCTGGGCCTGCGGCTGACCCGCAGGCCCGTGGACAGGCCCGGGACCGGTCCCGCGGACCGGTCCCGGACCGCTCCCGCCTCAGCCGGTGCGGAGCACCTTCGACAGCACGTCGAGCAGGACCGCCTCCGGAGCGCCGGACTCCGGTGCCCCCGCGCCGCCGTCCGTGCGCCAGGCCACGAACCCGTCCGGGCGGACCAGTACGGCGCCCCCGGCGGGCAGCTCGTGCACCTCGGTCCAGTCGGCGTCGTCCGCCTGCACCAGGTCGGCCCCCGACCCGGCTGACCCGACCGTGTAGGAGTCCAGGCGCGCGCCGCTGCGCCGCGCCACCTTCCCGGCGGCCGCCGCCCACGGGGTGCCCGGGGAGGTCAGCAGCACGAAGGACCGCTCGTACAGGTCCAGCGTGGAGAGGCGCTGCCCGGCCCGGGTCACCCACATGTGCGGGGCCCGCGTGCCGACGTCGCCCTTCAGGCGCAGACCGTCCGGGATGACCGGACGGTCCTGGTCGCCGCCGACGACCGCGCCGACCGGGTAGCAGTACCCCATGGCGGTCGGCAGCACCCCGCTCTTGGGGCCGCTGCCCATCGTCGGCGGCGGCGCGAAGCCCGGGTGGCTGTGCTCGGCCGAACGCGCCGACGCCCGCTCACTGGTGGCCCTGGCCACCGGGAGCCGTTCGGCCTCGTAGGTGTCCAGCAGTTCGATGCCGGCCGAACCGTCGAGCACCGCCGCGATCTTCCACGCCAGGTTGTGGGCGTCCTGGATGCCGGTGTTGGAGCCGAAGGCGCCCGTCGGGCACATCTCGTGGGCGGCGTCCCCGGCCAGGAACACCCGTCCGGAGGAGTACCGCACCGCCACCCGTTCGGCCGCGTGCCAGGGTGCCTTCCCGCCGATCGCGACGTCCAGGTCCGGGACGCCGATCGCCTCGCGGATCTGGCGCACGCACCGCTCGTCGGTGAAGTCCTCCAGGGTCTCGCCCTGGTCCGGGTGCCACGGGGCGTGGAAGACCCACAGCGTGTCGTTGTCCACCGGTAGCAGCGCACCGTCCGCGCCCGGGCGGATCAGGTAGCAGACGATGAAGCGCAGGTCGCCCAGCACCTCGGTCAGCTGATGGGACCGGAAGGTGATGCTGACGTTGTGGAACAGCTCGCCGCCACCCGTCTGGGGGATGCGCAGGGCCTCCCGGACGGGGCTGCGCGGGCCGTCCGCCGCGATCAGGAAGTCGGCGCGCACCCGGATGTGCTCGCCGGTCTCCCGGTCCTTCACCAGGGCGTCCACGCCGTTCTCGTCCTGGTCGAAGCTCATCAGCTCGGTGGAGAACCGCACGTCGGCGCCCTGCGCCCGGCTCTGCGCGGCGAGTTCGGGCTCGATGTTGTTCTGGCTGCACAGGCACCAGCCGGTGGGGCTGAAGCGGGCCAGAGCCCCACCCGGGTCGACCTCCTTGACCAGCCAGTTGTGCTGGTCGCCGGTGAGCGATTCCGTCTGCAGGATGCCGTTGTTGCCCGCCAGGGCGGCCGCGGCCCGCCGGATGGCGGGTTCCGCGCCGGCCGTGCGGAACAGCTCCATGGTCCGGGCGTTGATCCCGCGTCCGCGCGGGTGCTCGGACGTACCGGCGTGCTTCTCGACGAGCAGGTGCCTGATCCCGTGGCGGCTCAGGAACAGCGAGGTGGACAGGCCCACGAGGGAGCCGCCCACGACGAGGACCGGTACGCGGACATCGGGGTTCTCTTCCATCGGCAAGGGGCTCCTGGTTTCTGTGCGGATCCTGCGGATCGTGCGGGGGAGTGAACTCCTTTATGCCCCCGATCGGTCACAGAGCCCGGGCGATTCGCCGCTTGTCACCCGCTTGATTGTGAGTTGTGGCGATTCGTCCCGGTCCGGATGACCATGAGGGACAGCGGACCCCCCGCATCGGAAACGCGTTGGCCCGCACGCCCTCACGAAGGAGTGAGTAGATGACCCACACCCTGGCCGAACGGGTGTCACAGTCCGCCTTCGACGGCTCGATGCTCCGGGTCGTCCTGCTGATGGACCTCCACGAAGGCACCCAGCAGCGGTTCTTCGAGGCGTACGAACAGCTCCGGCACGACATCGCGTCCGTCCCGGGCCACCTCGGCGACCAGCTGTGCCAGTCCTTCGAGAACCCCTCCCAATGGCTCATCACCAGCGAGTGGGAGAGCGCACCGCAGTACCTCGCCTGGGTCAACAGCGAGGAGCACGCCGAACAGGTCCGCCCGCTGGGCGCCTGCGCCCGCGCCATGCGACCGCTGAAGTTCACGGTCCTGCGCGAGACCGGCAAGCGCTACGACGCCCCCGCGGCCCCCGAGGTCCGGGCCCGGCTCCAGCCCGCGCCCCGGCTCGGCGCCGGCATCGTCCGCCACGGCCTCACCTTCACGGTCAAGCCGGGCAGCGAGGCGGCCGTGGCGGAGATCCTCTCCTCCTACGCCTCCCCGGCCGCCCGCGTCGACGACCACACGCGGCTGTGCCGCACCTCCCTCTTCATGCACGGCAACCGGGTGGTGCGTACGGTCGAGGTCCAGGGCGACCTCATGGCGGCGCTGCGCCACGTGTCCGAACAGCCCGAGGTCCGTGCCGTGGAAGAGGCCCTGAACCCCTACCTGGAACAGGACCGGGACCTGGCCGACCCCGAATCGGCCCGGATGTTCTTCATGCGCGCCGCTCTCCCCGCGGTCCACCACATCGCCGCCCGCGACGGGGAGGCCGGCCCGGCCGAGGTCCACCGGCACGCCGTCCTCTACCCCGGCAAGCCGGGCTGCGGGCCCGCCCTGGCCCGGTTCCTCTCCCAACAGGACGAGGCCGCGGCCCGGCGCCCCGGCGGAGCGGTGCGCAGCAGCAGCATCTTCCAGCGCGACGACGTCGTGGTACGCCTCCTGGACGTGAGCGGACCGCCCGAAGCCCGCCCCGCGGCGGCCGTCGGCATCGAAGGGCCGCGCAAGGCGGCGGTCCTCGCCCGGCTGCTCGCGGGCCCGGCCGGCCACTTCCCGGCCGCGCCCCACCCCATGAAGCTGATCACGGACCGGCACGCACCCGCGCGGTCCTGATCCGGCCGGGGCGCCGCCCGCGCCAGGCCGACCCCGCACCACCCCCGGCTCCACCTCCCCGCTCCCCCGCCACACCCGCTCCACGGCTCCACCCCACCCGCCCCCAGCGACGACAGCCTCGTGCAGGCTCCGTCTCCGCCCGGAGGAAGTCCGCCATGACCAGAGAACGCCCACGCATCGTCGACCTCAGCCAGACGCAGCCCAACACCCGGCGGGGAGGAGATGTGCGAGCCGTGCTCACACCGACCTCGGTGGGCTGCACCAGCGGTTTCATGGGCCTGGCCGTGATGGCCCCCGGTGAATCCATCGCCGAGCACTACCACCCGTACTCCGAGGAGTTCGTGTACGTGGTCGCCGGGCACCTGGAGGTCGACCTCGACGGCGAGACCCACCCGCTGCGCACCGACCAGGGGCTGCTCGTTCCCCTCGACGTGCGCCACCGCTTCCGCAACGTCGGCGACACCGAGGCCCGGATGGTCTTCCACCTCGGCCCGCTCGCCCCCCGGCCGGAGCTGGGCCACGTCGACACCGAGGAATCCCCGCACGCGTCGGCGCACGCGTCGGCCCATACGACGGCCGTCGAATGGGATCGTCCGCCGGACCGCACGGGAGTGGTGTCGTGACCCGCCGCCGGGTGGCCGTCACCGGAGTCGGCGTCGTCGCGCCCGGCGGCATCGGCACGGCCGCCTTCTGGGACCTGCTGTCCCACGGCCGCACGGCGACCCGGGGCATCACCCTCTTCGACCCGGCCGGATTCCGCTCCCGGATCGCCGCGGAGGTGGACTTCGACCCCGCCGCGCACGGCCTGGACGAGGACACGGCGGCCCGGGCGGACCGGTACATCCAGTTCGCCCTGGTCGCCGCCCGGGAGGCGGTGGCCGACGCGGGCCTCGACCTGACCGCCGACGGCAGCTGGCGCACCGGGGTCTCCCTGGGCACCGCCGTCGGCGGCACCACCCGCCTGGAGCACGACTACGTCGCCGTGAGCCAGAAGGGCGAGTGGTGGGACGTGGACCAGCGCCTCGCCTCGCCCTTCCTGCACCGCGCGTTCACCCCCGCCACCCTGGCCTCGGCCGTGGCGGAGCAGACGGGCGCACGGGGCCCGGTCCAGACCGTGTCCACCGGCTGCACGTCCGGACTCGACGCGATCGGGTACGCCGTCCACTCCATCCAGGAGGGTCGGATGGACGTGTGCATCGCCGGCGCCTCCGACTCACCCGTGTCCCCCATCACGGTCGCCTGCTTCGACGCCATCAAGGCGACCTCGCCGAACAACGACGACCCGGCCCACGCCTCCCGGCCCTTCGACGCGCACCGCGACGGATTCGTGCTCGGCGAGGGCGGCGCCGTCCTCGTCCTGGAGGAGCTGGAACACGCCCGGGCCCGCGGCGCCACCGTCTACTGCGAGATCGGCGGGTACGCCACCTTCGGCAACGCCCACCACATGACGGGGCTCACCACGGAGGGCCTGGAAATGGCCCGCGCCATCGAAACCGCCCTGGCCCAGGCGCAGATCGCCGCGAGCGGGATCGACTACGTCAACGCCCACGGCTCCGGCACCAAGCAGAACGACCGGCACGAGACGGCGGCGGTCAAACGGGTCCTCGGCGAGCACGCCTACAAGACCCCGATGAGCTCCATCAAATCCATGGTCGGGCACTCGCTCGGCGCCATCGGAGCCATCGAACTCGCCGCCTGCGTCCTGGCGCTCCGCCACCAGGTGGTGCCCCCGACCGCCAACTACGAGACCCCCGACCCCGAATGCGACCTGGACTACGTCCCGCGCACCGCCCGTGAACACCCGCTGCGCAGCGTGCTCTCCGTCGGCAGCGGATTCGGTGGGTTCCAGTCCGCCGTGGTCATGTCGCGGCCGAAGGAGGTGCGCGTGTGAACGCCCGTGGGAATGAGCAGGGGAGCGCCCCTACCGGCGCCGCCCGTCGGCCGTCCGGGCCCCCGAAGGTCGTCATCACCGGCATCGGGGTCGTCGCCCCCAACGGGATCGGCGCCGACGCCTTCTGGAAGGCCACCCAGGCGGGCGACCCGGTCATCGGCCGGATCACCCGACAGGGCTGCGAGCACCTCTCGCTGCGCGTCGCGGGCGAGGTCCGCGGCTTCGACCCGGCCACGCTCGTCGAGGAGCGGTTCCTCGTCCAGACCGACCGGTTCAGCCACCACGCCCTCGCCGCGGCCGACCTGGCCCTGGAACACGCCCGGCTCGGCCGCGCGGACTACGAGGGCGACCCGTACGCGGTGGGCGTGGTCACCGCCGCGGGATCCGGCGGCGGCGAGTTCGGACAGCGCGAGCTGCAACGCCTGTGGGGCCGCGGACCCCGCTACGTCGGCCCGTACCAGTCCATCGCCTGGTTCTACGCGGCGAGCACCGGCCAGGTCTCCATCCGGCGCGGGTTCAAGGGCCCCTGCGGGGTACTGGCCAGCGACGAGGCCGGCGGGCTCGACGCCTTCGCGCACGCGGCCAGGGCCATCCGGCAGGGCAGCCGCGCCATGCTGGTCGGGGCGACGGAAGCACCCCTCGCGCCGTACTCGGTGGTGTGCCAGCTCGGCTACCCGGGGCTGAGCGTCAGCGACGACCCCGAACGGGCCTACCGCCCCTTCACCGAGAAGGCCTGCGGCTTCGTCCCGGCCGAGGGCGGCGCCATGTTCGTCGTCGAGGACGCGGACGCCGCCGCGGAGCGCGGTGCGCCCGTACGGGCCACCCTCGCCGGACACGCGGCCACCTTCACCGGACCCGGCCGCTGGGCGGAGTCCGCCGAGGGACTCGCCCACGCGATCCGGGGCGCGCTGCGGGAGGCCGACTGCGCCCCGGAGGAGATCGACGTCGTCTTCGCGGACGCCCTCGGCACGCCGGAGGCCGACGCGGCCGAGGTCCGGGCCCTGCACGAGGCCCTCGGCGCGCACGGTCGGACCGTACCGGTCACCGCGCCCAAGAGCGGTACCGGGCGCGCCTATTGCGCGGCCGGCACCTTGGACGTGGCCGCCGCCGTCCTGGCGCTGGAACACGGCATCATCCCGCCCACCCCGAACGTCTTCGACGTGTGTCACGACCTGGACGTGGTCACCGGTGGCGCCCGCTCCGCGGAGCTGCGCACCGCCCTCGTGCTGAGCCGGGGCCTGATGGGCTCCAACTCGGCGCTCGTCGTCCGCGGGCAGCACCCGTAACGGGCCGCTGCCCACATCGGCAGCACCCACCGGCACGTGGCCGTGGCCTCAGCCGTAGCCGTAGCCGTAGCCGCAGTCGCAGTCGCAGAGAGAAAGGCACCCACCATGTCCGACCGACTCACCATGGAAGAACTCGCGGGCCTGATGAAGGCCGCCGGAATCACCGTCGACCCCGCCGAGATGGCGAGCCGGCCGGACGCCGTGTTCGACGACTACGGCCTCGACTCGCTGGGACTCCTCGGCGTCGTCGGCGAGCTGGAGAACCGGCGGGGCCGCGCGCTCCCCACCGACGCGGACCGCTGCAAGAGCCCCGCGGAATTCCTCGACCTGGTCAACAACAGCCTGATGACGGGAGCCTGACATGGCCGGCCACACCGACAACGAGATCACCGTCAAGGCCCCCGTCGACCTCGTGTGGGAGATGACCAACGACCTCCCCAACTGGCCGGACCTCTTCAGCGAGTACGCGTCCATCGAGATCCTCGACCGAGCCGGTGACACCACCCGCTTCCGGCTGGCGATGCACCCGGACGAGAACGGCGTCGTGTGGAGCTGGGTCTCGGAGCGCACCGTCGACCGCGCGGGCCTCAGCGTCCGGGCCCGCCGCGTCGAGACGGGCCCGTTCGCGCACATGGACATCCACTGGGAGTACGCCCCGATCCCCGGCGGCACCCGGATGAGGTGGGTGCAGGACTTCGCGATGAAGCCCGAGGCCCCCATCGACGACGCGGGCATGACCGACCGGATCAACCACAACTCCCGCATCCAGATGGAGCTGATCCGCGACAAGATCGAGCGGCACGGCCGGGAGAAGGCCGAGCGCCCCGTTCCCGTCGCCGGCGGCCGCTGAAACCCGTCACCACGAGCAGGAAGGCACTCTCCCTCCCATGCACCAAGCGCTCATCGTGGCCCGTATGGCACCCGGCTCCGCACCCGACATCGCCGACCTGTTCGCGGCCTCGGACGCGGGCGAGCTGCCCCAGCTGGTCGGCGTCAAGCGCCGCAGCCTGTTCCAGTTCGGCGAGGTGTACCTGCACCTGATCGAATCCGACACCCCGCCGGGCCCGGCCATCGCCGAGGTCACGGACCATCCGGAGTTCCGCAGCCTCAGCGACAGCCTGACGCGGTACATCAGCCCGCACGACCCCGAGACCTGGCGCAGCCCGAAGGACGCGATGGCCCAGCGGTTCTACCGCTGGGAACGTCCCGCCTGAGGGCGGGCCGGACCGGTTCCCCACCCGCACGGCCCCACGGGCCGGGACGGACGCCGCGGCGCACACCGCGCGGCGCTCCGGCCCGGCCCGTCCGGCTGCCCGGCCCGCCCGCTCGGGTCACCGGGACAGCCGCAGAGCCCCGGTCGGCGCCGCGGGCGCCGGGCCGAGGGTCGTGGTTCCCGGCGCCGCGCGGTGCCCCAGACCCGTGCGGTACGCGTCCAACGCCGCCTCGGTGCGCCCCGCCTGCCGCAGCAGATCGCCCAGCAGCCGGCACAGGTCGGCGAGGTCCCCCGACGCCCCGCTGCGCTCCAACAGGGCCAGCGCCCGTACGTAGTGTTCCTCGGCCGCGTCGGTGTCCCCGCGCTCCTGCGCGATCAGCCCCAGCAACCGGTGGGCCCCGCCCGCGTGCACCGCGCCGTGCCGGTCGCCCAGCTCCAGCAGCTCCGCCAGCAGCGCGGCCGCCTCCTCGTACCGGCCGAGCCGGCGCAGTACGTCGGCCAGCTCCACCTCGACCTGCGCGGTGTAGAGCGCGGCCCGGCGCGCCGCCAGCATGTCCCGCGCCGTACGCAACTCGACCTCGGCCGCGCGTAGTTCGCCGTTCTGCGCCTGTACGTACCCCCGCATCCAGTGGCAGTGCGCCAGGTCGGCGCCCAGGCGCAGCTGCCGGTAGATCGCCTGCGCCTTGGCCAGCGAGGCATCGGCGTCGGCGGGCCGGCCCTCGGCGAGGAAGGTCCGGGCCACCTGCCGGTGCATGCCCGCGACCAGGGCCGGATCCCCGACCCGGGGCGCGAGCGCCAGCGCGAGTTCGGCCGCGTGCGCGGCCCGCGCGTGCGCACCCATGTCGATGTAGGGGCCGATGACGGCCGCGTAGAGCAGCACCAGCGCCTCGGGATCGGGCAGCCCGCCCGTGTTGAGCTCGTCGATGGTGGATTCGAGCAGGTAGCAGGCGTAGCGCAGCTCGCCGGCCAGCAGCAGTGCGACCGCGCGGCCGCGGATCGGCCGGGCCCTGCGGTGCAGCGGTTCACCTTCCAGCAGGCGCTCCGCCGCTTCGAACCGGGCCACGGCGTCGGTGAGTTCACCCGATTCCAGGGCGCAGTCGCCGAGGCCCAGCAGTGCCTCGGTCCGCTCCGCGGTCAGGCCGAGCCGCTCCGCCTCGGCCAGGAGCGGCCGGTAGCGGTCGGCGGCCTCGTCGGCGGCGCCGGTGGCGAGCGCCCGCTGCGCGTCGGTCAGGCCGAGCCGCAGCTCGGTGGCCAGAGCGGCGGGCCGGCCGGTGACCAGCTCCTCGAAGCTGATGTCCAGGCGCCCGGCGAGGAAGCGCAAGGCGGTCTCGGAGGGGCGGACCTTGCCGGCCTCCAGCGTCGAGACGTACGCGGCGCTGTAGGCGGGATAGGCCAACTGCTTCTGGGTCAGACCGCGTTCTGCCCGCAGTCGCTGAACCCTGTGCCCGATCTCGATCGGTTCGTCCATCAATGCTCCCTGATCACGTCAACGCGCCGCCGAGGGAACAGTATTGGGGCGCGCGGACCATTGCGCACGCCTCCTGCGCCCCCTAATTTAAGCAACCGATTCATTGCGCTTAATCGGTCACTTAACTTCTGTACTTCCGTTGCTCAACTTCCTTGCCATAGGGGGCATTTCGTGGGACGAGCGCATTTCGTGAGATCAGGGCACTTCGCGGGGCGGGGGCGGTCGCCGAGGCGGATCGTGCGCGCGGTCGCCGTGGCGTGCTGCGCCACCGCCGTGCTGCTGGCCGCGGGACCGGGCGACGCGAGCGCCGACCCGGCGCCGCGCCCGACCGCCGCACCGCTCGGCGGCGCCCGCGTGCCGGTGGAGGTGCCGGGGCCGGAGCACGGCGGCGAAGCCGGGTCCGGATCGGTCGAGGTACCGGCGGCGGGCCGGGCGAAGCCCGGGCTACGGCTGCCCGAGGCGGGGCGGGCGGCCGACGGGGCCGTCACCAAGATGATCGACAACGGCGCGGTGGCCGACCGCCTCGACATCGTGGTCGTCGGCGACGGCTACACCGCCGCGGAACTGGACCGCTTCCACATCGACGCCAAGGAGAAGTGGGCCGAGCTCTCCGCGGTCGAGCCCTACGCGAGCTACCGCAACCTCTTCAACGTCTGGACGGTCGACGCCGTCTCCCGGGAGTCCGGCGTCTCCGGCGACCCCGACCCGGCGACGGTCCGCGACACCGCGCTCGGTTCGTACTTCTGGTGCGAGCAGATCGAGCGGCTGCTCTGCGTCGACCAGCCCAAGGTGGACGGTTACGTGGCCAAGGCGCCCGCGGCCGACCTGGTGATCGTCCTCGCCAACAGCGCCAAGTACGGCGGCGCGGGATACAACGAGCCCAGCGCGACCCTCGGTTACGCCGGCATATCGACCGCCTCGGCGGGCCACCCGAAGTCCGGCCAGGTCGCCGTCCACGAGACCGGCCACTCGCTGGGCAAGCTGGCCGACGAGTACTTCTACCCCGGGGTCCCGGAGTACGAGCACTACACCGGTCCCGAGCCCGCCGACTCCAACACCTCCACCCTCGCGGCCGGTCCGATGGGCGAACAGCGCACCAAGTGGTACCGCTGGCTCGGCGAAACCTCGCCCGACGGCGGTGCGGTCGGCTCCTACGAGGGCGGCGGGTACTTCGTCACCGGCCTCTACCGACCGACCGACGCCTCGATCATGCGGGTCCTGGGCAAGCCCTTCAACCTGCCCGGCGTCGAGGCGATGATCGCGGGGTTCCACCAGTACGCGCGTCTGGCCACACCGCTCGCCCCGACCGGGCGCACCCTGCGGCTGCGGGATGCCGCGAAGGTCTCCGTACCCCGGCTGACCGGCCCGGACGGGCGGCAGCCGGTGGTGCGCTGGTACCTGGACGGGCGCGAGCAGAAGCGGTTCGAGGGCCGCAAGGAGGTGTACGTCGGCGAACTGTGGCTCTTCGACCTGCGGGCGCACCGGCTGACGGTCACGGTCGAGGACCGTACGCCCTCGGTGCGCGACCCGGAGATCGCCCGCAAGCTGCGGTCGTCGGTCGAGTGGCAGGTCCGTCTGTAGCGCGCACCCACGGAGCGGTCCGGCCATTGCGGTCAACTCCGGCCGAAAAGGCGGGAAAAAGGGTGGGTCCGGAGCCCGGGAAGGCAAGGATGATCACTGATGTCCGCGGCCGGACCGGGCCCGCGGACCGCAGAGAACGGGAGACGCAGGTGCCTTCCTCACGCCTCGACCGACGCCACCGCATCCGCCGCCGCATCGGCATCAGCAGTACCGCGGCCACCGCCGCAGTACTGCTGTCCCTCCTGGCCGGCGCGGCCCCGGCGGCGACCGCCGCCGACCGCCCGGCCCCGGGGCCGGCCCGGAACGCGCCCGGCGCCTCCCTCGACCGGCAGCGGCTCGACCAGGACCTCGACGCCGTGCACGCGGCGGGCCTGTACGGCGCCTACGCGGCCGTGCGGGACGGGGCCGACCGGTGGCGCGGCGCCACCGGCTTCGCCGACGTCGACACGCGGCGGCCCACCCGTCCCGACATGCGCCACCGGATCGGTAGCATCACCAAGACGTTCACCGCGGTCGCCGTGCTCCAACAGGCGGCCCGTGGCCGGATCGAGCTGGACCGGCCCGTCGGCGACTACCTGCCGGATCTCGTCCCGGGCGAGCGTGGCCGCAAGATCACCGTCCGCATGCTGCTCAACCAGACCAGCGGCATCGCGGACTACCTGCCGATGGCCTTCCCATCCCTCCTCCAGGGCTCCCCCCGGAGCCTGGACGACAACCGCCACCGCCACTTCCCCCCGACCGAGCTGATCGGGTACGGAGTGGGCGCACCGCAGCTCTTCGAGCCCGGCGCGCGCTGGTCGTACTCCAACACCAACTACATCCTGCTCGGCGAACTCCTGCGCGCCGCCGCCGGCGAGGACCCGGAGACCGTCATCACCCGTGACGTGATCCACCGCGCCCACCTGCGCGACACCTACTTCCCCGGCGCCGAGACCACGGTGCGCGGCCCGCACGCCAAGCTCTACGAGTCGTTCTTCGGACACATCGACCCGCCCCGCGACTACAGCGACTACGACATGTCGTGGGGCGGCACGGCGGGCGCCCTGGTCGCCACCATGGACGACGTCAACACCTTCTACCGCGCCCTGCTCCAGGGCCGTTTGCTGCGCCCCGAACAGCTCCGGCAGCTGCTGACCACCGTGCCCGTCAAGGACGCGGCCGGCCGGGAGACGATGCGCTACGGCCTCGGCATCGTGCGGGTCGAGACCCGGTGCGGGCCGGTCTGGGGCCACGACGGCGCCGTCTTCGGCGGCGGCACGCTGGCCCTGTCCTCGGCGGACGGCGGGCGCCAGCTGGCCCTCGGCTCCACCCTGTCGAAGTACGAGCGACTGGACGCGAGCGGCAACCCGCTCCCGAACGCCATCGACGCGGCCAGGAGCGTCTTCATCGACGAGGCCCTGTGCGGCGGCGCGGCAGCGGGACCCGGCGCCCGCACCCCCGACCCGGACGCCCTGCGCGGCCCGGACGAGGAATTGCTGCGGCGCGCGGCGGCCCGCGGCTGACGGACGACCGCCGGACCGCGGGGGAGGGGGCTCAGCCGTTCGCCGCGTACTCCCAGAAGGCGCGCATCAGCGGCGGCGCGCTCCCGCGGCCGGCCCCTCGGAGGGAGGACTCCCGGGGCCGCCCGGAATCATCGCCGGACCGCTGCCTAGCGCATGTCCATGCCCGGGTCGTCGATACGGCTCTCCTGCTCGCTCTGCTCCTGCAGCCGGCGCGCCTTGTCCTGGAGCCGCTTGCGGTCCTGCGGGTCGGCGGCGCGCTCGGCCGCCTCGTTCAGCTCCTGCGCCTTGGCGCGCATCTGCCCGGCCCGGCCGCCGGACTCGCCTGCAACGCTCATGATCACTCCTCGGATCGGTGGGGAGAGCGGGCGCAATCAGCGAAGCAGCAGCGCGGCGCATCCGCATCCCGGGACGCCAGGGGGGTAACGGAGCGTGGCCGGCCCCGGTCCGCGCGGTCCGGCCGGCGGGGGCCGCAGGGCCTAGAAGGGCCCCATACGCAGCTGCGCCCAGGTGTCGGCGCCGACGATCCCGTCCGGGGTCAGCCCCCGCTGCTGCTGGAAGCGCCGGGTGGCCTCGGCGGTCGCCGCGCCGAAGGCGCCCTCGGTCTCGGTCTCCGACCAGGACACCGGTACGCCCCAGAAGTCCAGCAGGCACTGGGCCTCGCGGACCGTCGCGCCGCGGCTGCCCTGCTGGACGGTGGGGGGAGTGGTGCGGATGTCCCAGCCGCACTGCACACCGGTCACCGGCCAGTCCGTGCGAGGGCCGCCGTCGGCCGCCGCGGCGACGGAGCCGGCGGGCGCCGCGGCGGCGGTCCCGGCGGCGAGCAGCCCTGCGGCGGGCAGCAGGGCGAGGACGAGCGCCGCGGACGCGGCGGCGCGGCCAAGAGCCTTCATGGGTGTCCCGTTTCCTCGTGTGTCGGATGTGATCATCGGACGTGATCACCGGATAGCCAGCGTAGGCACCGGCAGGGCCGCTCCTGCCCGTATCGATCCCGGAATGCCGAAAATGGCCTGATCCGATTTCCGGAGTGTCAACTTCCCATATCGGACTGATACGTTCCGCGAGTTGATCTTGCCGGTCGCCCCCGCGTGGCACCGGCGATCCCCTCGTGCAAGGAAACCCACATTGGTCCGCCAGCCGTCACACCGTCATGCCGCGTCGTCCACCCGCGTCGCGCTGTCCGTCCTGCCCGCGCTCCTGCTGGCCCTGGTGCCCGCGCTCCCGGCGGCCGCCGCCGAGACGCCGCACCTGGACTCCGTCGAACGGACGCTCCGCCAGGTCAGCCCCGGCCTCGAAGGCCGCGTGTGGGAGCGCACCGCGGGCAACAGCCTCGACGCGTCCACCCCGGGCGGCGGGGACTGGCTCCTGCAGACCCCCGGCTGCTGGGGCGACGCCACCTGCACCGAGCGCCCCGGGACCCGGCGGCTGCTCGACAAGATGACCGAGAACATCTCCCGAGCCCAGCACACCGTGGACATATCCACCTTGGCGCCGTTCCCCAACGGGGCCTTCCAGGACGCCGTCGTCGCCGGCCTCAAGGCCTCGGCCGCCGCCGGGAACAAGCTCACCGTCCGCGTGCTGGTCGGCGCGGCCCCGGTCTACCACCTCAACGTCGTGCCGTCGAAGTACCGCGACGACCTGGTGGGCAAGCTCGGCGCCGACGCACCGAACGTCACGCTCAACGTCGCCTCGATGACCACCTCCAAGACCGGGTTGTCCTGGAACCACTCCAAACTCCTCGTGGTCGACGGACAGTCGGTCGTCACCGGTGGCATCAACGGGTGGAAGGACGACTACCTCGACACCGCCCACCCGGTGACCGACGTCGACCTCGCGCTGAGCGGCCCCGCCGCCGCGTCCGCCGGGAAGTACCTGGACGAGCTGTGGTCCTGGACCTGCCAGAACAAGGGCAACATCGCCAGCGTCTGGTTCGCCTCCTCCAACGGCGCCGGGTGCCTGCCCGCGCTGGCGCGACCGGAGCCGCGTACGCCCGCGGGCGGTGACGTCCCGGTGATCGCCGTCGGTGGACTCGGCGTGGGGATCCGGCGCAACGACCCGACCTCGTCCTTCCAACCGACCCTGCCCACCGCCGCCGACACCAAGTGCGTCGTCGGCCTGCACGACAGCACCAACGCCGACCGCGACTACGACACGGTCAACCCGGAGGAGAGCGCGCTGCGCACGCTCATCTCCAGCGCGGGCGCGCACATCGAGATCTCGCAGCAGGACCTCAACGCGACCTGCCCGCCCCTGCCCCGCTACGACGTCCGGACCTACGACGCCCTCGCCGCGCGCCTGGCCGCGGGCGTCAAGGTCCGGATCGTCGTGAGCGACCCCGCCAACCGCGGCGCCGTGGGCAGCGGTGGTTACTCGCAGATCAAGTCCCTCTCCGAGATCAGCGACACGCTCCGCGACCGCCTCGCACGGATCACCGGTGACCAGGCGGCTGCCCGGACCGTGATGTGCTCCGGGCTCCAGCTCGCCACCTTCCGCAGCTCGGCCAACCCGACCTGGGCGGACGGGCGCCCGTACGCCCTGCACCACAAGCTCGTCTCGGTCGACGACGCCGCCTTCTACATCGGGTCGAAGAACCTCTACCCCGCCTGGCTCCAGGACTTCGGCTACGTGGTGGAGAGCCCGGCCGCGGCCGAGCAGTTGCGCACGCAGCTCCTCGCGCCGCAGTGGCAGTACTCCAGGGCGACCGCCACGGTCGACTACGAGCAGGGCATCTGTCGCTGATATCAGGACATTCGGCGCCACAGCCGGAATGCAGGGGCATGGCCATTACTTCGGCCATGTCCCTGCTGTCGTCGGGGGGCGCCGCGGGGGCGTCGAGCGGGATGCGGCAGCGCCCGGCCGCTCGGGCGCGGGTACGTCGATCCGTTCGCGCCAGTCGGGCCGCGGACCGTGGACCGGGCCCGACCGTCGGGAATGTGCCACGGGCAGCTGCCGGCCCTCGACGGGTGCAGAGCGCACCTTGTTGAGTCGTGCCGCCCAGCTGTTGATCTACTTGAGGAGCATTCATGAGCACGGTTCGATCTGCTTTCGCCCTCGGTGCGGCCGCGTTCGCGGTCACGGCGGCGCTCGTCACTCCGGCATCGGCGGCGGCGGACCCGGGCGCGGCGCCCAAGCCCGCGAAGTTCTGCGCCTACGTCGTCGACACCGGCCAGGGCGGTTGTTTCGGGACCAGGGCGCAGGCCGCCGAGTTGGGCGCGAGCGCCGAATACAAGGACCTCGGCAAGATCTGGAGCGACTCCAACTCCGGCGGCAGCGAATTCACCTTCCGCGGCAGCGTGGGCTGCAACTGGCGCTACCCGGAGTTCAACGCCCTGAGCAAGTGGGGGTGGAACGACACCGTCAGCTCGGTCCAGGGCATCACCTGCCCGATCACCCTGTGGGAGCACGCGGACTTCCGGGGCGCTCACCAGACGTACTACGGCTACAACGCCTACGTCGGTGACGGCATGAACGACCAGGCCTCTTCCGTCAGCTTCGACCTGAGCTGATCGCGCGGTGCGCCGCGGCCCCCCGGGCGGGGGTCGCGGCGCACGGCGGAGCGGGGCTCAGTGGAACAGCATGGAGGCGCCGCCGGCGGCCGTGGTGACCGATCCGGGGCACAGGAAGCTCCCCGAGGTCTTGGTCGCGGTGAAGGCCTGGTTGAGGTACTTGCGGGTGGCGCCGTCGCGGTTCCACACGATGTTGGTGGCCTTGTAGCGGCAGGAGATGAAGCTCTGCTTGCCGGTGATGTCGATCGCGTCGGTCTTCGCGACGCCGCTCGCGTCGTCGAAGGCGAAGGCGGGATTGTTGTTGAGGCTCGCGGTGATGCCGCCCGTACAGGACAGGTTGCCGCCGGGCGTGTTGATGGTGGTGCGGTCGACCGTCAGCGCGGCGGGGGGATTCGCGCTCGTCCTGGCGTTGGTCCAGGTGCAGGTGTTGCCCGCGACCACGATGACGCCGTCGGCCCGCTGGTCCGCGGTGGGGCCGAGGGCGATCGCCGCCGATGATCCGGCGAGGACCGCGGCGGCGGCCAGGGCGGTCAGGCCCGTCCATTTCCTGATGCTCATCATGTGCTCCTCATTGTCATGTCCTCGTGGGGGTGGACCGACGCGCCGTGGAACGTCCCACAAGGACCTTGAAATGTCAGGCCCATGTCAAGCAATTGGCCGAATGGTTCCCCTCGCGCGGCGACCGGCGGCGGCGTTGGCCTTCATGAGGAGCGGGATCAGCGCGTAGGCGGCCACGGGGACGACCACCGCGGTGAGGATCAAGGTCCGCAGGGGGAGGGGGAGGTCGGTCATTGCCGGGCCGAGCAGGCCGAGGGTGAGGGTGATCGTGGGGTAGACGGCCAGCCAGGTGATCAGCGCCCGGCGGTGCGCGGAGGGGCCGGTCGGGGCGGTCGTGGTGTCGGGTGCGACGGCTTCGGGCGCGGGGGATTCGGGCATGGCGGTCTCCTGGTCGTGGCGGTGCCGAGTGGCTGGAATCCTGATGTCCAACCAACTGGTTGGAGTCTTGCACATGATCCATTCCATCTCCAACCAGGAGGTTGGAGATGGGTTAGGATGCGGCCCATGGCCTGGGACACCGCACGCACGAAACAGCTCCTGCTCGACGCCGCGGTCGAGGAGTTCGCCGAACACGGTCCCGAGGGTGCCCGGATCGCCCGCGTCGCGACCCGGGCGGGCGTCAACAAAGAGCGCATCTACCAGTACTTCGGCGGCAAGGAGAAGCTGTTCGTCGCCGTCCTGGAGGCCGAGCTGCAGAAGCTCGCCGCCGCGGTACCGCTGGCGCCGGAGCAGGCCGCGGACCTCGGGGACTACGCGGGCCGGGTCTTCGACTACCACCAGCAGCACCCGCACTTCGTCCGCCTGCTGGCCTGGGAGGGGCTCCAGTGTCAGGACCGGGTGGCCGCCCAGTGCGAGCGCACCGACCACTACGACGAGAAGATCGCGACCATCGCCGCCGCGCAGCGTGCCGGGTCGGTCACCAGTGACCTCGCGCCCGGCCAGATCATGCACACCGTGATCTCGCTGACCGTCTCCTGGTTCAACCTGCCCCAGCTCTCCCGGATGCTCGTCCCCGGCGTCGCGGACGGGGGCGCCGCCGCGCAGCGCGCGGCCCTGGTCGACGCGGTCCGGCGGCTGACGGCGTGACGGCGTGACGGCCTGACGGTCGGGGGTTGCGGGGGTCCGGCGGCCCGGTCGCTCCACGCGAACTCGGGTGCGTCACGCACCGCGCGTGCTTCTGGCCGACCGACGGGCGGCGGCAGGGTTGCGCAGGTCCGGACCGGTCGGCGTCAGACGGTGACGGCGGACTTGCCGCGGACGCGGTGTTCCGCCAGGCTCCGCACGGCTTCGGGCGCCTCGCTCAGCGGGTACGTCCGGTCCAGGGCCGGTGTCAGTCGGCCGGTTCCGACGAAGTCGGCGAGCACGTCGAGGTCCTCGTACCGTTCCACCGCGGCCATCGGGCGCAGCCGCTGGCCGACGAAGGGCGAGAGCAGCACGGCCCGGAGCAGCCGGCCCATCCCGCCCGACCAGCGGCCCCCGGCCTCGTTGCCCACCAGGACGAGCGTCCCCCGGGGCGTGAGCGCCCGCCGCAGCCGGGACAGGGGCCTGCCGCCCGCGATGTCGAGGACGAGGTCGTAACGGTCCGGCGCCCCGCCGGCCGTACCCGTGGCCGTCCCCGCGCCGGCGCCGATCTCCGTGCGCGTGTAGTCGATGACGTGGTCCGCGCCGAGCGAGCGGACCAGGTCGGACTTGGCGGTCCCGCACACCCCGGTGACCTCCGCGCCGTACGCCTTGGCGAGCTGCACGGCGTACGACCCCACGCCCCCGGAAGCCCCGATGACCAGCACCTTCTGTCCCGCGCGGATACCACCGCTGTCGCGCAGGGCCTGCAGGGCGGTAAGCCCGGACACCGGCAGCGCGGCGGCCTGCTCGAAGCTCAAGGAGGGCGGCTTCAGGGCGAGTTTGGCCTGCGGCGCGCACGCGTACTCGGCGAAGGCGCCCTTGCCCATGCCGAACACCTCGTCGCCCGGCCGCAATCGCGTCACGTTCGCGCCGACCGCCTCGACCGTGCCCGCCATGTCCATGCCGGGTATGCGGTACTTGGGCCGTCGTAGCCCGTAGCCCATCAGCCGGACCAGGTACGGCGTTCCCGTCATCAGGTGCCAGACCCCGGCGTCCACCCCGGCCGCGTGCACCCGTACGAGGACGTCGTCGTCCCCTGGGACGGGCCGCTCGACGTCGGCGTCGAACCTCATCGCGTCGGCCGAGCCGTACGCGTCCTGGACGATGGCCCTCATGGCCCCTCGCTTCCCTCGTCGGTGGTGGTGTCGGTGTCGGTGTCCCTGCTGCTCTCGGACGCGTCGTCGTCCGGGTACTGGAAGACCGTATCGAGCGGGACCCGGAAGGCGCGGGCGATCTGGAACGCCATCTGGAGCGAGGGGGAGTAGCGCCCCTTCTCGATGGCGATGACGGTCTGTCGCGTCACGCCGATCCGGTCCGCGAGCTCCGCCTGGGTCATCTCCCCGTGGGCGAAGCGCAGGGCGCGGATGCTGTTGGTGACCTCCGTGGGCTTCACCATGCCTGGAAGCCCCACCGGTAGGCGGCGATCCTGGCCATGGAGCCGAGAGCCGCCGATAGGACGAAGGCCAGGTAGACGGCGTTGGCGATCCAGAAGTAGTCCAGCTGGGCCATCGCCATCAGGAGCGCCGCCACCCCGCCGATGGCGACGAACGACTGCCCGATGTGCTCGCCGAACCGGCTGATCTCCCGGTCGCGTTGGTCCGTGCGCCGGCCGCTCCCGGGGGAGCCGATGCCCAGGGCGATGTTGACCGCGATCGTCGCGGCGATCGAGCCGCCGATCGACCACAGCATCAGCGGGACGTACGCCACGTCCGCGGGAGAGCCGCCCGCCGCCCGGCCCAGCACCAGGGAGAGGTACACCGCGTACGCCGCGACGGCCACCAGCCCCATGGTCCAGGCGCGCTTCTCTTCGAACGACACGTGCACCCTCCGTTCCCGTGTTCCCGTGTAAAGCATCTTTGACACGATGAACGTAAGATCTGCTTGACCTCATGTCAATGTTTCTTTACTTCATGCGGCGTGCGGGCGGATCTGGGCGCCCGTGTGACCCGCCCGGGTGACATGAGGGGTGTCGAGGTGGAACGGATCGTCCGGCGTGACTGTCTACCCTGACGCGCACCTGAAGCGGTGCGCCCCGGACCCGGGGGTCCGGCCCGGAACATCGCAGAGAGCAGTTCTGATCCGTGAGTCTGATGAGTAACGCGTTCCTGGTGACCATCCTGCTGGGTACGGTGCTGGTGTTCGCGGCCGGTGTGTGGCTGTGGCCGCGGCTCGCGCGGCGCAGCTGGCGGGCCGTGCTCGGTCGCGTCGGCCTGATCCTCACCGCGCAGGTGCTCGTGCTGGCCTCTGTCGGGTTGGTGGCGAACCGGACCTTCCTGCTGTACGCCTCGTGGGGCGACCTGTTCGCCGGACAGAAGACGGAGGCCTCCCAGCAGGGCGACGACCTGCCCGGCGGCGTCGCGGTCAAGGTCCTCGGGCGGCAGAAGCCCGAGGTGCCCGGCAGCGCCGAGCCCCGGTCGGCCGGGGTGGTCGAGAAGGTCATGCTGAAGGGCGAGCGGTCCCGGCAGGGCGGCGAGGCGTACGTCTACCTGCCCCCGGAGTACTTCCAGAAGGGCAACGAGCACCGGAAGTTCCCCGCGGCGGTCGTCCTCACCGGCTACCCGGGCATGGCCGAGAACCTGGTGCGCAACCTGAAGTACCCGAGGACGGCGTGGACGCTGGCCAAGGAGAAGAAGATGCCGCCGACGATCCTGGTGATGATGCGGCCGACCGTCGTGCCCTTCAACTCGCAGTGCATCGACATCCCGGGCGGTCCGGCGACGGAGACCTTCTTCGGGACCGATCTTCCCAAGACGATCGCGGGGGCCTACCGGACCGGCACCCAGGCGCGCGACTGGGGCATCATGGGCGACTCCACCGGCGGGTACTGCGCATTGAAGATGGGTCTCCAGCACCAGGAGACCTACTCCGTGGCGATCGGTCTGTCGGCCGACTACAAGCCCGAGGTGGACGCCCAGTCCGGCGACCTCTTCCACGGGGACAAGAAGCTGGAGAAGCGCTCCGACCTGATGACGAACCTGGAGAAGCTGCCGAAGGGCAAGTCCTCATTCCTGGTCACCACCTCGCTCATCGGCGAGTCGAACCTCAAGCCGACGCGGGAGTTCGTCGAGAAGGTGAAGGACCGCGCGAACGTCTCGTCGATCACCCTCGACAGCGGCGGGCACGGCTTCAACACCTGGCGCCGGGAGATCCCGCCGGCGATGGAGTGGATGGGCGCCCGCCTGGGCAAGTGAGCCTGCCGGGCACGTGACCCCGCGCCGGAGCGCCGGTGCACGGCCCGGGTCGCGGGCCGGGTCACGGGCCGGGGGTGGGGGACGGGGAGGCGGGGGCGCGGAGGGTCTGGCGGACCGACCACAGGACCGAGACCAGCGGCACCGCCACCACCGCGCCCACCACCCCCGCGGCGATGGCCCCCGCGATCACCGACAGCGCCACCACCACCGGATGCAGGCTCACGGCCCAGCTCATCACCAGGGGATGCAGCAGGTGCCCCTCGATCTGCCCGATGACCACGATCAGCACGACCACCAGGGCGGCGACCAGCGGCCCCTTGACGGCCAGCGCCACGACGGCGGCCACCGCCAGCGCCACCGGGGACCCGATCAGCGGGATGAAGGCGGCGAAGAACTCCAGCAGGGCGAGCGGCACCGCGAGCGGCACTCCGAGCAGGAGCAGCGCGACGCACACGAGCACGGCGTTGGTGGCGGCCACCAGCATGATGCCGTGCGTGTAGCCGGTGAAGGTCCGCCACGCGGCCCGGCCCGCGTCCGCGAGCCGTTGCCGCGCGTCGGTGGGGAACTGGGCGCAGAACCACGCCCACTGCCGGTCGCCCGAGTGGATGAAGAAGACCGAGCAGAAGAGGGCCAGGGCGATGACCGTCAGCGCCTGCACCAGCCTCCCCGCGCCGGTCACGGCGGTGTCGAGCAGCGTGGATCGATGGCTGGAGAGGTACGAGCCGATCCGGGCCTGCAGGTCGCTGAGCGCATGCGGATCCAGCCGGAACGGTGCGCGCTCCAGCCACGGTTCGATCCGCGCCAGCCCGTCCCGGAACTCCGCGATCAGATCGGTCCACTGGCTGGCCACCGTCTCGCCGACGAACGCCAGCGCGCCGAGGACCAGCACGATGGAGCCGATCAGGGCGCACGCCACCGCCAGCGGCCGCGGTATCCACCGGGCCAGCAGGTCGGCGGGCGGCCGCAGGAGCGCCGTCGCGACGAGCCCGAGGAAGACGGCGAGCCCGATCTCGTGGAAGCGTCCGAGCACCACGAAGACGCCGTAGGCCACGGCGGCCACGACCAGCAGCCGCCACGCGTAGGCGGCGGCCGTGCGCAGCACGGGCGACACGCGCGCCGCCCCCGCCGGGTACGTCCGGTACCGCGCGGGCACCGCGGACATCCGTGGCCGCCCGCGCCGTCCGGTGGCACGGCGGGGCGTGCGCGCCGAGCGCGCCGTGCTGCGCCTGGTCGCGCTGGGCTGCCGCTGCCGTTGATCCGCCATGAGGTCATCAAAGGGCCGGCGCCCCGCCTCCGCCTCACGGGCGGGTCCGGCCGTTGGCCCCAATGGCCCCCTACGCTCGCGCGCCGCACGGCCGCGGTGTCCGCTGGAAGGGTGAACCGCACACCCGGTGCCCGCTGGTGGGCCGACCTGCCCCCGGCGGCGGGCGCCGCCGTCATGGCCGCCGGCATCATCTCGATCGGCCTGCACCTGACCGGCCACGGCGTGCCGTCGCTCGTGGCACTGGCCGTCGCCGGAGCCCTGTGGTGCGTACTGGCCGCCGACTTCGCGGTCCGGCTGCTCGCCGACCGTGGCCGCTTCCGGTCCGAGGCCGACACTCCGGCGGCGCTCACCGCCGTCGCCGCCACCACGGTGCTCGGCGCCCGGCTGTCCATGCTGGGCTGGCGGCCGGCCGCCGTCGTCCTGTTGGCGCTGGCCGTGCTGCTCTGGCCCGGGCTGATGCTCGCGGTCCTGCGGCACCGGCGCCGGGGTGAGACGGGGGTGGCGTTCCTCGTCTGCGTCGCCACCCAGGGAGTGGCCGTCCTGGCGGCCGTGGTCGCCGCCGACAGCGGTCAGGGCTGGCTCGCTCGGGTGGCGCTCGTCGCGTTCTGCCTCGGGCTGCTGCTCTACGTCGAGGCCCTGGTGCGGTTCGACCTCCGCGAGGTGCTGCACGGTGCGGGCGACCAGTGGGTGGCGGGCGGCGCGCTCGCCATCTGCGCCCTCGCCGGTTCCGCACTCACGGCGTCACCCGTATGGGGAGGCGGGGCGCACGCCGCCTTGCGTACCGCCACTCTGGTGACGCTCGGCCTCTCGCTCGGCTGGTACGTCGTCCTGCTGGTCGCCGAGGCGGTCCGGCCGCGCCCGCGCTACGACATCCGGCGCTGGGCCACCGTGTTCCCGCTCGGCATGACCGCCGCGTCCTGCCTCTCGGCGGCCGGTCCGACCGGCGTGGGGTGGCTGCGCCCCCTCGGCGAGATCCTGCTCTGGATCGCGCTGGCCGCCTGGCTGCTGACCTTCACCGCCCTGGCCAGGACCCACCCCGGGGTCGAGCGCGAGCGCTGATCCGCACCGCCCGGCCCCCTCGCGGGCGGTCCGGCGCACCTCGTCGGTGCACCGGACCACCGGTCGGGCCGGGCGGCCCGGTCGGTGCGGTCGAGGCGGGCCGGGCGGCCCGGCTGGTCAGACGGACATGTCCCGGCCGCGCCCGGGGCCTTCGACACCGGCCCGGCCGAACTGCTCGTCCAGCACCGACAGCCGACGCCAGTACTCGTCCTCGTCGATCTCGCCGGTGGCGAACCGCCGGCCGATGATCACGATGGGGGAGTTCTCGCCGTAGGGGACGCGGCCGGCCGCCGCCCACGGCGCGCGGCCACCGCGCCGGCCGCGCCAGACGGTGCGGCGCAGCACCGTGACCACGGTGAAGATCACGGCCGCCCAGACCAGCGGGAAGAACAGGATCCACGGGCCGGGCCCGTCGTACGCCAGGGTGTTCATCACGACTGCGCTCCTCGGAAAGGGGTTGATCCGTCACCCCGAGCCTCGCCCCGGGAGGGCGCCCCGGTCGTCGTACCCCCGGCGGCACCGCGCGTACCCCCGGGGGAGTACCCGGGCGGGCCGAGCGCCCCCGCCGGACGCGGGGGGCCCGGTCGGTTCCCTGCCGGGGTCAGCCGGGGTCAGCCGAGCCAGCCGGGTCGGACCAGCCCCGACTCGTAGGCCAGTACGACCAGTTGCGCCCGGTCGCGGGCGCCCACCTTCACCATCGCCCGGCTGACGTGCGTCTTGGCCGTCAGGGGACTGACCACCAGGCGGCGGGCGATCTCCTCGTTGGAGAGCCCCATGCCCACCAGGGCCACCACCTCCCGCTCCCGCTGGGTCAGCCGGTGCAGTTCCCCGGCCACGGCCGGGTCCCGCGGAGCCTTCGAGCGGGCCGCGAACTCCGCGATCAGGCGGCGCGTCACGCCGGGGGAGAGCAGGGCGTCGCCCGCCACCACCGACCGTACGGCGCGCAGCAGTTCCTCCGGCTCGGTGTCCTTGACCAGGAACCCGCAGGCCCCGCCGCGGATCGCCTCGAAGACGTACTCGTCCAGCTCGAAGGTGGTCAGCATGACCACCTTGACGGCGGCCAGCGCGGGGTCCCCGGTGATCGCACGGGTGGCGGCCAGTCCGTCGAGCACCGGCATCCGGATGTCCATCAGGGCGATGTCGGGACGCAGGGCGCGCGCCAGGGCGACGGCCTCGGCCCCGTCGGACGCCTCGCCGACCACCTCGATGTCCGGCTGTGCGTCGAGCAGCGCCCGGAAGCCGGCCCGCACGAGCTGTTGGTCGTCGGCGAGCAGCACCCGCACCGGCGGCGGCCGGTGGTCCTCGGTCGTCCCGTTCATGGGCCCCAGGCTACGGCTCGGGCGCCCGCCTCCCGGGACGCCCCCGCTCACGCCCGCTCCCCGTGCGCGTCCGCTCCCGCGTCGGCGCCGGTGTCCCGTGGCAGCCGGGCCACGACCCGGAAGCCGCCGTCCGGTCGCGGTCCGGCCTCGATGGAGCCGCCCCGGTCCGCGGCCCGTTCGCGCATGCCGGTCAGCCCGTTGCCGCTGCCGCCCGGGTCGCCGCCCGTGGCCGGTCCGTCGTCGTCGATCCGGAGCTCCAATGCGCCGGGCGGGCGGGTGACGCGGACCCGCGCCGTACGGGAACCGGAATGCCGCACCACGTTGGTCAGCGCCTCCTGGACGATCCGGAACGCGGCCAGGTCCGTGCCCGGTGACAGGCCGCGACCGTCCGCGGCGCCCTCCAGGGAGACCGTGAGCCCGGCGGACGCGGCCTGGGCGAAGAGCTCGGGGAGCCGGTCGAGTCCGGGAGCGGGCGTACGGGGTGCCGCGCCCGGGGCGCGCAACGTGTCCAGTACCTGGCGGACCTCGCCCAGGGCCTCCTTGCTGGCGGCCTTGATGGTGCGCAGCGCGGTACGGGCCTGCTCGGGATCGGAATCCAACAGCGCCAGCCCCACCCCGGCCTGCACGTTGATCACGGAGATGCTGTGGGCCAGTACGTCGTGCAGTTCGCGGGCGATCCGCAGCCGCTCCTCGTCCGCCCGGCGCCGCTCGGCGACCGCCCGTTCGGCCCGTTCGCGGGCCCGCTGCTCCCGGCGCACGCGCACCACCTCGGACGCGGCGAGCAGGGCGAGCACCCAGGCGATGACCGGGCCCTCGGCCGCCCACGACGCGGGCCCGTCCCCTGCGGGCGGCAGCCACCGGTAGAGCCAGTGCGCGATCGCCAGGTGCCCCGCCCAGAGCAGCCCGACGGAGGTCCAGGCGGCGTACCGGCGCCCTGCGACCACGGCGGACAGGCAGGCGACGGCCACGCTGAAGAAGACCGGACCGTAGGGGTATCCGCCCGCCAGGTAGCCGAGCGTGACCGCGCAGACCCCGCCCACCACGGCCGCCGGGTACCGGCGGCGCAGGACGAGCAGGAGCGGACCGAGGAGCAACAGGATCCGGCCGGGCCAGCCGAGTGGTTCCCGGTCCGGTTGCAGGTGCTCCACCCAGCCCGTGCCCACCTGCGCGACCACGGCGACCAGCAGGGCGGTCCGCCAGGGCGGACCGAGCCGCATCCGGGTCCTGGTCCTGGTCCGTCGTGCCCCGTGCTCCCGCCGCGCCCCGCGCTCCCGCCGTTCCTCCATGCGGCCACGCTAGAGGGCCCCGGGGCCCCGCGTCGTCCGCCGGGCGGTGCGGGCGGGCGTACTCCCCGCGGAGTACGTCAGCAGGTGAACGTGACGAGGCGGAAGCTCGCGTAGTGGTCCGCGGTGTAGTAGTCCTCGTCCGTCCGCTGTCCGGTGATGATCCGTCGGGCGCCGCGGGTCGGCGCGCCCGGGGTGACGACCGTGTACTCGTGGTAGTACCCGGTGGTGTGGCTCGGCAGCAGCCGCTCCCGGTTCTGGAAGACGACACCGTCCTGGGAGTACGGGAACGGACCGCCCGCGTCGATGAGGTCGAGGGTGTCGTGGGCCTGGGACGGCAGGGCCGAGTAGCAGACGGTGCCGACCGCCGTGACGGAGGCGGCGGAGACGGAGCGGGGCGCGGCGGACCCGACGGACGCGGGCGACGCGGTGGAGACGGCCGAGGCGGTCGGCGCGACGAACAGGGCGAGGGAGACGGCGGCGACGCCACCGAGGGCGGCCAGGCGCGGGGGGATTCTCATGTGCCCATCGTGGCGCTCGCGCGGATACCGTCGTCAACATCAACTCCCTTGATTTCCACGCCTGTTCACCGGTAGGGCGACGGTCGGGGCGCAAGCGTCCCCGGAGCTTCAGCGGGCGGACACCCGGCGGGTCCGCTCGGCTGCCCGCCGCGGGGGAGACAAGGGGGTGCACAAGCGTTTACCGTGAGGGTGAACGCTTGTGCACCCCGCTTCGGGGACCAGTGTCTGGAGCCCCGTGCCCGCCGTGCGACCCGAACCCGACCCCGAACCCGACCCCGAGTCCGAACCCGAGTCCGAACCCGACTCCGAACGCGACCTCGAACCCGACCTCGAACCCGACCCCGAGTCCGCGTCGGAGTCCGCATCGGGCCCCCGACCCGTGTCGCGCCTGACCGTCCCCGTGCTCGCCTTCTGCGGCGCGGTCGTCGCGGTCATGCAGACCCTGGTGGTGCCGCTCCTCCCGCACGTCCCCGACCTCACCGGAGCCACTCCCGGCGCGGCCGGCTGGCTCGTCACGGTCACCCTCCTGACCGGGGCGGTCTGCACGCCCGTACTCGGTCGGGCCGGTGACATGTACGGGAAGCGGCGCGTGCTCCTCGCCTCGCTCGGCGTGCTCACCGCCGGATCCGTGCTGTGCGCGCTCACCTCCGCCATCGGCGTCCTGATCGCGGGCCGGGCCCTCCAGGGGGCCGCGCTCGCCGTCATCCCGCTCGGCATCAGCATCATCCGCGACGCACTCCCGCCCGAGCGGGTCCTGCCGTCCATCGCCCTCATGAGCTCGACCCTCGGCATCGGCGCCGCGATCGGGCTCCCCGTGGCGGCCGTCGTCGTCGAGAACTTCGACTGGCACACCATGTTCTGGGCCTCCGCCGCCCTGGGCGTGCTCGACGTGGTCCTCGTCCTGTGCTTCGTGTCGGAGTCCCCCCTGCGCACACCGGGTCGCTTCGACGTCATCGGCACCCTCGGGCTCGCGGCCACCCTGGTGGGGACGCTGCTCGCGATCACCCAGGGGGCGCAGTGGGGTTGGGCCTCGGCGCGCACGCTCGGGCTGCTCGGCGGCTCGCTGCTGGTCGGGCTCCTGTGGGCGCGCTACGAGCTGCGCACCGCTTCCCCGGTGGTGGACCTGCGGGTCTCGGCCCGGCCGGCGGTGCTGCTGACCAACGTGGCCGGGCTGCTCATCGGCTTCGCCTTCTACGCGAACTCCCTGGTCACCGCCCAGCTGGTGCAGGAGCCCACGAGCACGGGCTACGGCCTGGGCGCCTCCATCGTGGTCAGCGGAATGTGCCTGCTGCCCGGCGGCCTGGCCATGGTGGCCCTGTCCCCCGTCTCGGCGCGGATCTCCGCCACGTACGGCCCCCGGACGGCCCTCGCGCTGGCCGCCGCCGTCATGGCGCTCGGATACGTCGTCCGCTTCTTCACCAGCCACAGTCTCGGGCTGATCGTGGCCGGCGCCACAGTGGTCGCCTCCGGCACCGCGATCGCGTACTCCGCGCTCCCCGCGCTGGTCATGCGGGCCGTGCCGGTGACCGAGACCGGCGCCGCGAACGGGCTGAACACCCTGATGCGTTCGGTCGGGCAGGCGTGCTGCAGCGCGGTCGTGGCCGCGGTACTGGCGCACGTCACCTTCACCGTCGGCGGGCGCAGTGCCCCCACCCTGCACGCCTACCTGCTGATCTTCCTCATCGCGGCCGGCGCCGCCCTCGCCGCCCTGGTGGTGACCCTCCTCCTCCCCTCGGCGCGCCCCGGCGGCCCGGCGGGTAACGTCGCGGTGACGACTGCTGCGCCCGCCGCCCGGGAGACCATGACATGAGCGCGATCGAGGACCCCGCCGCGGCACCCGTCACGGGGGCCGAGGGCGAGGGCGAGGGCGCCGGGGCGGAGACGGGTCGTGACGCCATCGTGCGGGCAGCCCGCCGCGCCTTCACGCTGCGTCCGTACGCCGAGGTCACCCTGCGCGGCATCGCCGCCGACGCGGGGGTCAGTCCGTCGCTGATCGTCAAGCGGTTCGGCAGCAAGGAGCGCCTGTTCAACACGGTCGCCGATTTCCGCCCCGCCGCCGACGCCCTCTTCGCCGGGGCCCCGGACGCGCTCGGCCGCCACCTCGTCCTGACCATGGTCCGGCTGCGCGACGAGCTGCGCGGCGACCCGCTGCTGCGGGTGGTCTTCTCCCTCGGGAACGACGACGAGCGCACCCTGCTGCGCGACCGCTTCCGCGAGCAGGTCACCGGTCGGCTGGCCGCCTCCCTCGCCGGTCGGGACCGGGAGCTGCGCGCCGAACTGATCGCCGGTCAGTTGCTGGGGCTGGGCGCCACCCTGAGCCTGCACCGACCCGACGGCGCGGGCTCCCGTACGACGCCGGAGCGGCTCGCGGAGCTGTACGCGCCCGGGCTCCAGCGGCTGATCGACGGCGGGGCGGGCTGACGGCGAGCCCTGACGGTCGGGCCCCGACGGCGAGGCCGCCCGACGGTCGGGCCCGGCACGACGCCCGGGCCCGCCGCCCTCCCGCTCACTCGAAGCGGCTGGGGTCGCCCGCTCCGCGGCGCACGATCTCGGCCTCGCCGCTGGAGAAGTCGATGACCGTGGTCGGCTGCGTCCCGCATTCGCCCGAGTCGACGACGATGTCGACGACGTGGTCGAGACGGTCCTTGATCTCCCAACCCTGGGTCATCGGATCGGGCTCGTCCGGCAGGAGCAGCGTGCTCGACAGCAGCGGTTCGCCGAGTTCGGCGAGCAGTGCCTGGGTGACGACGTGGTCGGGGATGCGCACGCCGACCGTCTTCTTCTTGGGGTGCTGGAGCTGGCGCGGCACCTCCTTCGTCGCGGGGAGGATGAAGGTGTAGCTACCGGGAGTGGCCGCCTTGATCGCGCGGAAGACGTCGTTGTCGACGTAGACGAACTGGCCCAGCTGCGCGAAGTTCTGGCACACCAGGGTGAAGTGGTGGCGGTCGTCGAGCTGGCGGATCGTACGGATCCGGCTGACGCCGGCCTGGTTGCCCAGCTGGACGCCCAGCGCGTAGCAGGAGTCCGTGGGGTACGCCACGAGCTGGCCCGCGCGGATGCTGTCGGCGACGCTGCTGATCGTGCGCTGCTGGGGGTTTTCGGGGTGTACATCGAAATACTTCGCCATCCGCCGAGCGTACGTGATCAGCGGCGCCCCGCACCCCGCAGGGCAACGGTGGCCGTGCGTTCGGACACCCCCGCGTTCGGGGCGCAGTAAATCGAGCAGATGTTCGGATGGCGCGGTACGCTCGACCCATGCGCGGCCTCCACGGACTCCAGGGTTCCCTCTTCGACCAGAGCGACGAAACGGCGCTCGGCCCGCTCGCCGGCCTGCGGCGCACCGTGCTCGGGGCCGGTGCCTGGGTCGACCACCTGCCCGGCTGGCTGACCGGGGCGGACGCCCTGTTCGAACGGCTGGCCGCCGACGTGCCCTGGCAGGCCGAGCGGCGGCAGATGTACGACCGCGAGGTGGAGGTGCCCCGGCTGCTCGCCTTCTACCGGGCCGACGACCCGCTGCCCGACCCCGTCCTCATCGAGGCCCGGGAGGCGCTGGGTCGGCACTACGCCACCGAGCTCGGCGAACCCTTCGTCACCGCCGGCCTCTGCCTCTACCGGGACGGGCGCGACAGCGTCGCCTGGCACGGGGACCGCACGGGACGTTCCGCGACCCAGGACACCATGGTCGCGATCGTCTCCGTCGGCGACCCGCGGGACCTCGCCGTCCGCCCGCGCGACGGCGGTCCGACCCTGCTGCGGTTGCCCCTGGGCCACGGTGACCTCGTGGTCATGGGCGGTTCCTGCCAGCGGACGATGGAGCACGCGATCCCCAAGACCGCCCGCGCCGTCGGCCCCCGGATCAGCATCCAGTTCCGCACCCGCGGGGTGCGGTGAGGGCGCGACGGCGCGGCGGTGGGCGTGGCCGAACGATCGGGGCGGTCCGCAGGGCCGTCCAACGGGTGGAAGCCTCCGTCGCCGGGGCGCCGGGCCGGGCAGGATCATCACCACGAGCACCGCACCGCACCGGCTCCCGCACCCGCACCCGAGAGGCTCCCGTGACGAACGTCGACGTCCCCGGCTCCAAGTCCATCACCGCGAGGGCGCTGTTCCTCGCCGCCGCCGCCGAAGGGACCACCACCCTGCTGCGCCCGCTGCACTCGGACGACACCGAGGGCTTCGCGGAGGGCCTGACGGCCCTGGGATACCGCGTCGAACGGCAGCCGGGCGCCTGGACCATCGAGGGGCGCCCCGACGGACCGGCGGTGGCCGAGGCCGACGTGTACTGCCGCGACGGCGCCACCACCGCCCGGTTCCTGCCCACGCTGGTGGCCGCCGCCGCCCGGGGCGAGTACCGGTTCGACGCCTCCGCCCAGATGCGCCGCCGCCCCGTGGCCCCGCTCACCCGCGCGCTGCGGGAGCTGGGGGTCGACGTACGGCACGGTGACGTCGAGGGGCACCACCCGCTGACCGTCACCGCGCAGGGGGTCAAGGGCGGTGAACTCACCCTGGACGCAGGGGAGTCGTCGCAGTACCTCACCGCCCTGCTGATGCTGGGCCCGCTGACGGAGGCGGGCCTGCGGATCTCCGTCACCCGGCTGGTCTCGGAGCCGTACGTCGACATCACCACGACCATGATGCGGGCGTTCGGGGTGGAGGTCGGGCGCGAGGACACCGCCGGGGGCAGGATCTACACCGTGCCGCCCGGCGGGTACCGGGCCGCCGCCTACCCCGTCGAGCCGGACGCCTCGACCGCGAGCTACTTCTTCGCGGCGGCCGCCCTCACGGGCCGGGAGGTCACCGTGCCCGGCCTCGGCCGCGACGCCCTCCAGGGAGACCTGCGCTTCGTCGAGGTCCTGGAGCGCATGGGCGCCACCGTGCGGATCGCGGGCGACCGGACGACCGTGGCCGGCACCGGTGAACTGCGCGGCTTGAGCGTCAACATGAGGGACATCTCCGACACGATGCCCACGCTGGCGGCCATAGCGCCCTTCGCCTCGGGGCCGGTGCGCATCGAGGACGTCTACAACACCCGGGTCAAGGAGTGCGACCGGTTGGAGGCGTGCGCGCAGAACCTGCGGAGCCTGGGCATCGACGTCGCCACCGGGCGGGACTGGATCGAGATCACCCCGGGCGCTCCCCGGCCCGCGCGGATCACCACCCACGGGGACCACCGGATGGTGATGTCCTTCGCCGTGACCTCGCTGCGCACGCCCGGCATCACCTTCGACGACCCCGGTTGCGTGCGCAAGACCTTCCCGGAGTTCCACACCGCCTTCGCGGAGCTCCGCGCGGGCTGGGCCGAAGCGCCGGGGACGGCGTAGGTCGTAGCCGCAGGGGGCGCCCGGATCCTTTGCCTTACGGTCGACCGGCGGCCGGCCCGCCCCGGATAACGTCGCGGACATCCGAAGACCGTGACGAAAACGGCCGGTGACCTCACCGGGCCGGTAGGAGAAGTGTGCCGTGAGCCTGATCAACCTGATCGACACCGCGACGGACCTCCCCGACGCGTGGAGTTCACGCGTCGTCGGGGAGGTGGGCACCGCCTGCGTGAAGGTCCTGCGGATGGACGAGCTGCCCGTCGAGGTGGAGCGTCACGAAGGGCCCGAGGCCCTGCTCGTCCTCGACGGGCACCTCGCGCTCGAAGTCGACGGCCGCACCGTGACGGTGGCGCCCGGCGAGGTCTACGTGGTCCCGGCCGGCACGCCCCACGCGGTCCGCCCCGGCAGCCGGGGCACCCTCGTGATCGTCGAGACCCGGGCGGCGTGACGCTCCGCGCGGCCGGCGTGGGCCTCAGCTGATGAGGAAGCCCGGGGTCGGGAGGTCGCGGTGGAAGATCAGGCGGTCCCACGTGGGGTACGCGAGGTCGGTGACCGTCAACAGCCGTCCCGCGGCGTCGTGCAGGGTACGGCGCACGGACAGGCCGCTGGCCGCGGTGGTGGCCGACGGGTGCGTGGTGCGGGTCATCGTGATCGTCTCGGCGGTCCGGGCGGTCGTCGCGACGTGCTCCAACCACCGGTGCAGCGGCCGCAGGTCCTCGTCGCGGGGCGCGGTGGCCGCCCGGTCGCGGTAGCCCGCCAGCTCCGGGGTCCCGGCGACGACGGCCGGACAGAGGTACGTCACGGCGTGGTGCAGGGTCTCGCCCGAGGGGCCGAGGGTGCGGTGGTGGTGCACCAGGGTGCGTTCGCCGCCGCTCATGGAGAGCAGGGCGGCGAGCGAGGGCGCCACCGTCACGTGCGTCAGCCAGTTCTGGCTCGGGGCGGCGGGAGTCGACTGCCGTGCGGGGTGGGCGGGCGGCTGGACGGCCGACACCGACCGGGTGCCGCGGCGGCCGGTCACGATCAGGCCGTCCTCGCGCAGGTGTTGCAGGGCGGCCCGGACGGTCTGGCGGTTCACCTGGTAGCGGGCGGCCAGGACGCGCTCGGAGGGCAGTTTGGCGCCGGGGGTGCGGGCGGTGCGCTCCAGTTCCTGCCGCAGCGCTGCCGCGATCCGCTGGTACTTGGGCATGACGGCGGGGCCGTCACCCCGCGAAGGGGAGGGCATGGCTTCTCCTCGGACGGGTGGTCAAGGACTGCGCGGTCTGCTGAACCAACGTAGCAGTGGTCTATACCTTTCGGTGAGTAGGTGTTCGGCAACCGAACGGGTTTGGCCGGATCGGAACCCGGGCCGCCGCCCCGGGGATAGCGTGGTGCCGGTCTTGACCCGGGCTCGCTTGCGGCCCCGGTTCCGGCGCACGAGGGGGCAGGACAGTGGTGGACACGGCCCACGGCACGACGGCGGAGTTCGCCGGCTTCTACCGCACGCACACCGCACGCCTCGTCGCGTTCCTGCTGGTGCGGGGCGCCGACCCGGGCGTCGCCGCGCGGCTCGCCCAGGACGCGATGGCCGCGGCCAGGGACTGGACGGCCGTCGACGCCGCCGCACCGGAGCCGCGGGGCGGTCCCGCCCCGGGTCGTGACCGCGCGGGGGAGTCCCGGGCGTGGACCCACCGGGTCGCCCTCGCGGGGCTGGAGCGATCGGCGGCCGCGGACCCCGCCGGGGTGGCCGGGTCCGCGCCCCCGACCGGTGGGCCGCTGGCTCCCGGAGCGCGGGAGGCGGCGGCCCACGGCGGGTGGAAGACCCTCACCGACCGGTTGGCCGGTCTCGAACCGCGCCGTCGCCGGGTGATCGCGCTGACGGCGGACGGATGTGCGCCGGGCGAGATCGGCTACGAGCTGCTCCTGCCGACGGGCAAGGTCCACCGGACGCTGCGGTCCGTGGCACGGCTGCTGGGGGAGCCGACCGAGGACGCGCTGACCGCCCGGCTCACCGCCGCGCTGGACGAGCTGGTCGCCGTACTCGACGGCGTGCTCGACCTGGAAGCGGGGCTGGCCGAACTCGGACGCCGCGGTGACGCGGGCCCGTACGGCGCCGATTTCGCCCGGGCCTTCCCCGGGGCCTGGGGGCTCGATCCGCGGCTCCCGGTCCCGCCCTGGGCAGCCCCCGCGCCACCCGCCCCCGTCGCCGCTCCGGGACCCGGCCGCGGTCCCGAGGCGCCGCTGCGCGCCTACGCCGCGGAACTGGCGGAACTGGTCGGGCGCGACGGGGCCCACCGGGCCGCCGTGCGCGGACACCTGCCCGTGGCCGAGCTGGCCGCCGTACGCCTCGGCGCGCTCTTCGCCTTCCACGCCGACCGGTTCCGCAAGGACGCCGAGGCATCCTGGTACCGGGACTCCGGGGTCGACTTCCCCGCCGTCGACGCCCGGGCCTTCGCCGACGCGCTGACCCGTGACGTCACCAGGGCCGGCGCCGCCTTCGACGCCGTGTCCGGACCCGGCGCCGCGGCCCCGCGCCGGGCCGGCGGCCTCGCGTCGTGGCTGTCGCACGACGAGCCCGGCTCGATCGAGGTCTCGTACGGGGGCATCGAGCTGGCCGTCGCCCTGGCGGAGTTCCGCGCCGGCGCCCTCGCCGGGGCGCTGCGCACCCTGTCCCCGTCCGGCGCGCCCGACGACGGCGCCCTCTACCGGGCGTTGGAGCTGGCCGAGCTGCCGGTCCGGCTGTCGATCGGCCGGTTGCGGAACCTCGAAGCCGACCTCTCCCTGGCCGAATCGACCCTGCCCGAGGGCTACTACGTCGACATGACCCGCGACTTCGCCGCCGACGACGCACTCAACCGCGAACTGATCCACGGAGTGGACGCGATCGAGCGGACCCTCGCGGACGGCGCCCCCGACGACCGGGGCGCACCCGCGGGGCAGGGGGGCTGACGCGTGGGCGGACGCACGGGCCGCCGCACGGGCCGCCGCGGGGGCGGGCGGACGTAGGGTGGGCGCCATGCCGGAGAACACAGGGGTCGCAGGAGCCGCAGGAGCCGCACCGGACGGGGAGCCGCAACGGGTCGGCGCGCCCGACGGCGTGGACAGCGCCCGGGTCGTCTACGGGTGCATGGCGCTCGGCGGCAGTTGGGGCACGGACCCCTACGGGCCCGCGGACGTCGACGAGGCCGAGGCGGTGATCGAGGCGGCGCTGGAGAGCGGGATCAGCGTCTTCGACCACGCCGACATCTACCGGCAGGGGAAGGCGGAAGCCGTCTTCGGCGAGGTGCTGAGCCGCACGCCGGGCCTGCGCGCACGCGTCACCCTCCAGACCAAGTGCGGCATCCGGCTGGCCGACGGGGACCGCCCCGGCCGCTACGACCTGCGCGCCACGACCATCCTCCAGCGCGTCGAGGAGAGCCTCGGCCGCCTGCGCACCGACGTCATCGACGTACTGCTCCTGCACCGCCCCGACCCCCTGGCCGATCCCGCGGACGTCGCGGGGGCGCTCACCTCGCTCCGACGGCAGGGGCTCGTCCGCGGCTTCGGCGTGTCGAACATGAGCGCCGCTCAGATCGCCGCCCTCCAGGCCCACCTGGACTTCCCCCTCGTCGTCAACCAGCTGGAGATGAGTCTGGACCGGCGCGACTGGGTGGAGGACGGCGTCCTCGTCAACACCGCCGCCGCCGCGGCGAACGGCTTCCCCACCGGAACGCTCGAATACTGCCGGGCCCACGACGTCCGCCTCCAGGCGTGGGGCGCGCTGGCCCAGGGCCGCTTCAGCGGGCGGCAGGAGACCGAGGAGCAGCACGCGACGGCGCGCCTCGTCCGCTCGCTCGCCGAGGCGAAGGGCACCACGCCGGAGACCGTCGTGCTCTGGTGGCTGCAACGCCACCCGGCCCGGATCGCCCCGGTCGTGGGCACGGGTCGCCCGGAGCGGATCCGTGCCTGCCGCGACGCCGCGCGACGGGAGCCGGACCTCTCCCACGACGAGTGGTACGACCTGTGGCTCACCGCCCGGGGCGTCCCGCTGCCGTAGGACGGCGGACCCGCACCCCCTAAGGGGACGTCTGCGCGGCGGTGAGGCCGCTCTCGCCGCCCCAGGTGAAGGTGAGCCCGCCCGCGCGCGCCGCGTGTTCGAGCTGGCTCTGCAGGACGCTCATCGCGATGCTGGCGGCCTGCAGACCGTCCACGCCGTGGATCTCGTAGACGATCGAATCGTCGATCCCCTCGATCCGACAGGGGCAGATCCAGTCCCCGTCGGGATCGCCCTCCGGGCGCGGGGTGCCGAGCTGGAGCGAGACGGTGAAGGGTGCGCCGCTCTCGGGCACCGCCTCCAGCGTGCGGTGGGCGATGACGGGGCCGAGGGTGTCGCTGTCGGGCATGGTCGCTCCTGTGGTCCGCCTCCGGGCCGTCGGTTCGCGGAGCCCGGAGGTATGTCTGGAGGTGCTCGGGGTCGGCACGGGGGGCCGCGGCCCCCCCGGCCCACCACCCGACAACACAAAAACCGCAAAACAGGGTGCCACAACCCGGCCAGGAGGCAACGTCCCACGTCACAACGCACGCCCGGGGGCGGGCGGCC